>NZ_JBITJQ010000035.1:0-129328 GCF_044460125.1 Nonomuraea sp. NPDC050153 | reverse complement strand
GCCGCCTGCCACCGACGATGGAACGAGGTCACAGCAGTGTCCGTCACATGACCGCCGACACCCGCCACTCAGATTAACGATCTACAGCTGCCGTATCTGACTGACCTCGGGTCTTCAACGGGATCTGTCGGCTCAGGCCGGGAGGCGCTCACCTGCACCCACCGGACCTGGCGTTGTGACCTCATAGGAGCCTGGCCAGAGGCCCCTTCTCTGTCTTGTCCGCCCTGCCCGGCCGGTGCGTGCCGCCCTGCCCACCGGTCAAGAACGACAGGACGACGATGCCCTCCATTACACCCGACACCACCGCGATCGACGAAGTCGCCGGCGGAGTCGACACCCACCAAGACACCCACACCGCAGCCGTGATCGACCAGGTCGGCCGGGTGCTGGGCAGCGAGCAGTTCCCCGCCGACAGCACCGGATACGCCGCGCTCCTGACCTGGATGCGGTCGTTCGGCACGGTGACGGTCGTGGGCATCGAGGGCACGGGCGCCTACGGCGCGGGACTGGCCCGTTACCTGCGTCGGCAGGGGATGAACCTGGCCGAAGTCGACCGGCCCGACCGTAAGACCCGCCGTTTCCAGGGCAAGTCCGACCCGATCGACGCGATCCAAGCGGCCAAGGCGGCGCTCGCCGGGGACCGGACCGGCAGGCCCAAGCAGCGCGACGGCCGGGTGGAAGCCCTGCGCTGCCTGCGGATCGCCCGCCGCTCGGCCGTCGCCCAGCGTGCGGACGCCCAGCGTCAGATGAAGGGCCTCATCGTCACCGCCCCCGACGACCTGCGCACCCAGCTGCGCGACCTGTCCGTCAAGAAGCTCATCGAGACCTGCGCCGCCCTGCGTCCCGACCACACCCAGGCCCACGACCCGGCCACCGCGACAGTGATCGCACTGCGCTCCCTGGCCCGCCGCCACCAGCAGCTCACCACCGAGATCAACGACCTCGACGAGCTGCTGGAACCCCTCGTGGCCGCCATCAACCCCGCCCTGCTCGCCGTCCACGGCCTCGGACCCGACACCGCCGGCCAGCTCCTGGTCACCGCCGGGGAAAACCACGACCGGCTCGGCTCGGAAGCCGCCTTCGCCATGCTCTGCGGCGTCGCCCCGATCCCCGCATCGTCCGGCAAGACCCACCGGCACCGCCTCAACCGCGGCGGCGACCGCCAAGCCAACGCCGCCCTCTACCACATCGCCCTGGTCCGCCTGCGCTGGGACCCGCGCACCCGCGCCTACATGGAACGACGCACCCAAGACGGCCTGTCCAAGAAGGAAATCATCCGCTGCCTCAAGCGCTACATCGCCCGTGAGCTCTACCGCATCATCACCAAGAACGATCACGATCGCCCCGCTTGACATCAATAGGAGCATCCGCTGGTGTCCGCTACCCGACCAGGATGATCGGTCCGCCTGAAAAGCGGTCGATCCCTGAGGTGTCCAAGCCTCTGCCCACACAGCGTTCGGTTTCTCTCTGGTTGCTCCGGCTACTAACCTTTGCCGAATTGCGCTCATATAGATCAAGCGGCGGCGCTGCGCGCCGCCGACGGCCCTCCGCCGCCCGCCGCCCGGGCGTGCGGCCTGGGGGCCGGTCCCGGGCGGCAGCGGCCCGGGCCGTCGTTTAGAAGCCCGCGCAGGAACGACCGAATAACACGTGGGCCATATCCGCAAGCAGGTGCAAACTGGGCCTCATGCCTCCAGCCAGCCTCAGTGAGACGGAGTACCTGCGTCACATCGAACTGCTCGCCCGCGATGTCATACACGCCGCAAACGAAGAAGGATGGTTGACCTACGACCGCGAGGCGACACCCGCCACCGCTCTCCACCGAGTCGTGAACGAACTGGCACGTCAGATCCGCCACTACCACTTCAGCGGAGACGGCTGCCTGGAAGACGATCTCCCGCCTATGAAGCTCGCAGGGATCGTTCTCCTCCGCCCGAAGGCGATCCCCCCGGACATGGAGGGGACCTACGAAGAAATCTGCACCCGGCTGGGGATACCTCCGACAGCGGACGGCTGGGCCGTCTGGAACACCTGGGCCGACGATCAGCAACCCATCTCCATCATCCTGGCCGACACCGATGGAACCGAAGGCATACTCCTCAACTGGGCCCACGGCATCGAGGTCTACCCATCCGCACCATTGCCGGCCCAAGTCGTCATGACCCGGCAAGGATGGCTCACACCCATGGCGCTCTCTCCCCTCAGCGCCCGAAAGCTCGGCATCACCCGGCCTCCCTATTGGACGCCCAATGCCTCCGGCGGGGGCACTCCAGCTCCGGGATGATCGCCGCTTCGCAGGGGCGGGACGTAAGCGGCTGAGGTGGAAGCCTGATCATCCCGTCCACCATCGACCCGGGACAAGCCGAGCAGACCAGGGCCTGCTTCCCCTTCGGGCGGGACGACGGCAGACGGGAGGATCAGGCGGGTAGGGTGCGCGTGTCGCGCAAGAACACCAGGTCGCGGGTTGATCGCCGTGCCATTAGCGTGCCATTAAGGGCGGTCAATAGGGGTCAGTCACGGCCACTGGCGGACTGTCTGTCGCTCAGGTCGAGGCCGTGGCCCTCGAAGGTCAGGCCGATTTGCAAGCAGGAAGTCAGGAGTTCGAATCTCCTAGGCTCCACAGCAGGTCGAAGGCCACTCCCCATGATCGGGAAGTGGCCTTTTCGATCTTGAACAGCTGCAAAGTACAGCTACGGCGACAACTCACTCTGATTTATGCGTTCGGCTCTCGTGAGAGGGAGTCGACGAAGGCCTCGGCTTCTGATTGGCTGATGTCCTCGGTGCTGCGCGCAAGGAAGACGGCCTCTTTTCGGTTGCCGGCTTCGATCAGCTTGCGAACCCTGGTGGACAGGTCGCCATCGTCGAACACGGGGAAGCCCGGCAGGACCCCACCATCGCGCAGAACCTGTGCGACTTCCACCGCGGTTCGCCGGGATACCTGGGATTCCTTGCGGATCAGCTCTACAGCGCCGCGGAACTTGCCCGCCTCCATGAGGTCGTGGGCTCGGACCTGAACGTCGACAGGGGTGATGTGGTCTAGGCCGACGTAGATGCGCACCACCTTGCGCCGTCCTATCCACCTGCGGATCTCGATCCCGATGATCAGTAGCAGCAGGACAAGGAGAATCGACTCCACCGTGTCTAAGCTTGACGTTTAACCTGCCTGCCGCTGGCGTTCAGCGAGTGTGGCGGCGCGTGTGACGGTCTTGCCTGGCTCGTAGCGGGGTGCGCGGCTCCGGTTGGCTGATCCCCGCGGGCGTCCGGGACCGGGCACGGCTGGTTCGGTGCACTGGCGGGCAGTGGCAGCCGTCCGCGGAGGTTGCGAAACCCTCTGCGGACACGGGCCGGGGTAAGCCGCTCAACCGGGCAGGGGCGCTCCCAAGGGCGGCGAAGATCGACCGCGAGCGGGCGGGCCAGGCGCAGTTGGGTGTGTGCGACGATGACCAGCCAGGTCCACAGGTCGGCCGCGTGCGGATTGCGGATCTTGGGCGTGGTCCAGCCGAGGGTCTGCTTGAACATTCTGAATGTGTGCTCAAGATCGAATCTGCGAAGGAATGCTTGCCAGAGCCGGTCCAGGTGCGCGGCGGTGATGCTGATCGCCGAGCTCCAGAGCCACAGCGGCTTGGGGGCACGCTCGCCGGGCAGGTACTCGACCTGCAGGCGGATCAGCGTGCCCTCGATGACGGGCAGGTCGCCCACGTGGTCGATCCAGGCCGAGCGGCGGCCCAGCCGGTGGTGCAGCCGATCCCAGCACATGGTGGTGGCGTTGCCGTAGCAGCTGGTCTGGGTCGCGGTGCGGTGCTGCGGCTCGCCCCAGGTGGATTCATCCTTGAGCCGGAACTCGCCGCCGTGCTTGGGCGGGCGGCCACCGGCGGGGCTGGCCAGCAGAAACTCCCGACGCGAGGGCGCCGCTCGGAGCAGCACACGATCGCTGCGCAGTCGTCCGAGCACTTCGACGGGCAGATCGGCCAGCAGGAAGGCCAGGCGGGCGATGTCGTAGCCGGCGTCGAAGACGATGAGGATGGCGAGGTCGTCCTCGCTCCAGTGCCCGGCGCCGATCAACCGGATGACCAGGTCACGCACCTGGGCGGCGGTGACAGCGACCTCATCGTCGTCCGGGCGCAGCCGGACGGCGCCCAGCACCGCGGTCCAGGAGGTGCGGCCGGTCTCCAGCGCGGCGATCACCGAGTACGGCCAGCCCGGGATCATCTCGTGCTGGTTCTTGCCGCGCCCGTAGGTGTGGCAGAACAACCGGTCCGCGCTGGTGGGGGCGCCGGGACGCAACCACGGGCTGACATCGACGGCCAGCACGATCCGCCCGCCCGCCGCGCGCGGCAACGGCAGGGCGGCCAGCGTCTGCCGCAGCCGGTTGATCTCGATGCTTCCGTGATTGATCGCGTCGTACAACAAGCCGTGCCCACGCCGATGCTCGGGCGCCAACTCCTGCTGCAATACGGTGATGTACTCGACCAGGGAGCTGGCCGGGATCAGGCGGCAGCGGCCCTGCTTGACCGATCGGAGGCGGCCCGAGCGCTGCATGGCGTCCGGGACGCGGTAGAGCTGGGTGTCATCGGGCATGGCGGACTTCTGGTGCGAGGGAAGCGGCCAGTGCGGATTCGCCAGGTGTGAAGCCTTGTCCGGCGTACTGCCAGTGGCCAAGGACGAAGGCGGTCTCCGGGTCGTACGGCAGACGTGCACGGGTCCAGTCGACACGGGCCTGACGTAGGTCGCCGAGAGTGGTGGAGTAGGCGCGGCTCTTGGTGGAGAAGTGGCCGCGGAAGCCGAGCATGTGGGCCCTAGTCGCGGAGCCTTAGGTGTGCGAGGTCCGGGTGCGCGGCCGGATTGCCGAGTGCCCAGGCGGTACGGATGAGGCGGGCCGGGTGGTCGGCGATGTCGAGGCGGTGGAGTTGAAGGATGGTTGCGCTGGTCAGGGGCTGGTCGAGGGTGCCTGAGGTCTCGGCGGCCTGCTGCGCGCGCTACTGGTGCTGACCCACAGCGAATCACCCGGTGACAGACGATCACGAGCCATGATCAGGCGTCACCACCTGCCCGAACACCGCCAAGCGAACTCAGACAAGGGGTATGACCTGCGATTTCAGGATGGAATTAGCTCAATGGATGAACAGCGGGAACTTCCCTGAAGTGAACATGAACACGGCCCAGGCGCCGGTGGTCACCAGGGGCCGCCGTTTGCTGTGTGCTGCAAGCGCAGAAAGCCACTCGTGACGGGTATCTTCTTCACCATGAGTGCCCAATACGCATGGTCTGAACGCTTCCCTGGAAGGCGTCCGGCGGCCGAAGGCCCCGATCGCCCAGCATCGAATACTGACAGCGATCTGCGTCCCCCGGCTGCCGAGGCAGAGGTCCGCCGGCTCGAAGAGCGATTGGGCATGGAGCTGCCGGCGAGTTACCGGCAGTTTCTCCTGTTCGCCAACGGGTGGGGCAACGACGATGACTGCTGCCTGCTGCGTGTCGAGGAAATCGGCTGGCTTCGTGATGTCGACCCCTCGGTCGCCGAGAGCTGGTCGGAACCCAAGCCCGAGAATTCATGGAGCGTGCCCGACGAGCTCTACTTCGTCTACGGACGCGAGCAGGTCTCCGGCGACATGAGAGGGGAGTATGTATCCGACACCCTTCTGGCCGGGTATTGGGACGATGGAGTCGTTCTCCTCAACCCCCACGTCAAAACTCCTGAAGGTGAGTGGGAAGCCTGGTATCTCGCGCCATGGCTGGCCGGCGCCAGGCGTTACACGTGTTTCTGGGACCTGATAGCGGACCAGCTCAAAGTCGGCACCGATGGGGTGCGCTAGATCGTGCCAAGTCGGGGCCGGGAGATGTAGTCGTCAGAGTGCTGGTCGATGGTGGGTCAGGGCATCACGTAGAGGGGATGGGCAGTCGATTGGCGGCCGTCGTGGGCCGTAGGAGCCTGGAGCGCAGCTTGCCGACTGTGGCCGCGCTTGAGTGCCGGGTTGAGATTGATCTCGGACTCGGCACCCAAGCGTCGCGCCGATAACTACTCGATCATCACCCAGAAAGAGTTCTCATTGCCGACTCGGAATTCGGCGTAGAATCTTTTCAGCGCATTGCCCTGGTCTCGGTTTTGCTTTGCGTTGAGCGCCCGAATCGAGAAGTCCCACTCAGTGCTCGCGGCTCCCTCCAAGGTGGCCGCGAATGGATACTCGTCGCAGTTCAGGTCCTTCCACCTGGCCCCGGGGGCAGTGTACTTCTCCTCCCATTGATAGTATTTGCAGTAGTTACTGGACGGGTCGTCCGGCCATTGATAGTCCTTCTCGTTGCCGCGGTCGGCAACGAATGCGCGTCTTGAGAAGACGAGCCGGTTTTCTGTATTTTTTTCATCGCTGGTGGTCCTGTGCAGCGGTTCGCCCGCATCGCTCCCGACAGGAGCCGCCCAGTTCCCGGGGATGCGCTTGGGCTGCTCAGTGCCAAGGATGGCCTTCTTCGGCGGATTCGGGACCTCGAACTCCCCTGGGCGTTTAGGCGGGTAAGTACTCTTGTTCGTCGCGGGGTTGAGAGCATCCTTGATGTGCAGGGCCACCTCTGGAAACTCCGTGCCACTCTTCGTGGACATAACGAATACGCGTTTCGACCTGGTGTTGATACAGCCGCCGACGCGATCCTCGACCTGCGGGTCGCCCGCGCCGAACGCGAGGCTGTCGCAGCGGAAGTGGGGCATCCACCGCTTCCAACCCGCGGGCACACCGTTACCCTCGCGTGCGACGCCGACCCACTCACCCCTGACGTCAATGACCTTCTGGCTGAAGAGGGGCAGACGCAACCACTCGGACCCGGATTCGGTGTAGAACACGACCTCGGGATGGAACGCGCAGGTGACCACGCCCGGATCATCAATGTTCGTTCGAATGTTGAAGATATCGAACGGGCTGGATTGCCAGGTAGAAATGTCCTTCTTCTTCTCGCCGTCGCCGGTGGTGCAGCCCTCGTCTGTGAGAGGAGGATCCGGAATATATAGTCTCGTTGTGATGGGCAGGTCATTGAGCTGGTTTCCAGGTTTGATCACCTGCCCGTCTTCACCGATGAGCGCGAAATCATCGAGCTGGATGAACATCTTCATGTCCGTCGGCTTGATGCCGGTTCCGGCTCCGCTCACCACGCCGGTCCCGGTTGCGTTTCCGAGATAGCTGTGGATGACCACCGTGGCCCGGAAGCGGAGGGCGAGGTCTTCATCGAACGGCTCAGCCATCTGCTTGCAGGCCCAATTGAGGATCGGATTCTTCTTGAACGCGCTCTTGCAGCCGGCTTTGATCAATCTGCCGCTCGACTCGTCCTCTATGTAGTCGTTCACTTGGAGGTAGGAGGACCAGCAGGAGTTGTACGGCAGCTCACGGATTCGCGCATCGTACTCGCCATGCCCGGTTTCGCTTCCGCTGACCTGGCATGTTTGCAGATTGATCCGACTGCGCAGCAGTGTTGACGGCGCTTTGGGTTGCTGTGGATCTTCGGGCGGGCTGCGTCTTTGCCCTGGTCGCAGCATTGGCACGAGCGCCGTAGCTTGTTCACCCAGGTTTGGACGTCTCGCACGGTCAGCTTGTCGAGCCGCTTGGGGCCAAGGGCGGGTGTGATGTAGAGCCGGGCGAACATCTCGTAGTTCGCGGCGGTCTTGGGGGCGAGGTTGGGTTCCACGACGTTGGTGAGCCAGTAGGCGAGGTAGTCCGAGAGCTTCGGCGACTTGGTAACCACCGGTCCCTTGCCGGCGAGTTCGTGCAGTTTGAGCCACTTCTCGTGAGTCTCCTCGCGGGTCTTGCCGTAGGCCCACTTGCGGGTCTTCTTGCCCTCGGGCGTGGTGACCCAGACGTAGCCTGCCCAGCCGTTCTTGTACGGGAAGATCGAACCTTCGTTGTTGGCACGACTACGACGGCTTTTACGAGGGCGCTTGGGCTCTTCGGGTGTGGCGAGTTCGGTCTTGACGGGCATCAGGCGACCTCCTCGCAGAGCCGGGTTACGTAGTCGTTGAGGGCGGTCACGGGGATGCGACGGCAGCGGGTGCCGACGACGATCGAACCCAGCTCGCCGGAGCGGATGAGGTTGTAGACGGTCCAGCGGCTGACCTTCAGCGCGGCCATTGCCTGCGGGATTGTGAGCAGTTCAGAGGTCATGTATGCCTCCGAGCTGGGTGCCGGTGATGGCGGCGGCGAGGAGTTGGTCTCCGAGGGAGTGGCCTTTGCCTGCGTACTCCCATTCGCTGATGACGAGGACGGTGTCTTCGTCGAAGAGGGGGAGGCAGCCGGTCGTGATGTCGTTGAGGCGGGCGTGGTGTTCGCGGTCAGCGCGGATGTCGCCGAGGGTGGTGGAGTAGTGGCGGGAGCGGGTGGAGAAGTGGCTGCGGAAGCCGAGCATGTGAGCCCAGTCGGCGAGGCGGAGTTCGGCCAGGTCCGGTTCGGTGCCGAGCTGCATGCAGGTGATGATGAGGCGGCGGGCGTGATCGCGCAGGGCTACATGCGCAGCCATAGTCGAACGCCTTAAAGAGTCTCTTGCGTCTTCTCCACGCCTCGCACTGATCAACTCTGGTCGCAGAGAAGTTGACCATGAAACCCGTGGTTGCGGGCCAAAGCGGGCCTCGTCACTGCTGGTTCACTTGAGGGCAGGGTGACCGCTATCGATGGCGGCCTATCTGCAGTCATCCTCTGTCGCGTTGGCGAGGCGGTGGCACTAGAACTCGCCGCGTGACAACTTACTTGGAAATGCCTGTTTACAGCGCTTCCCGATTGCAAGTTGATTCTCTTGATATATGAGTGATCAAAGTGATAGAAATAGACTCAATCATTAGGATCTCCGGGTGGAGGCCTCGCGCCGATCTCCGTGCTCAGAGACGGCCGCCCCTGCTAGAGGGGTCTCGCGGACCTGAATGACCCAAGAGGATGCACCGAATGAGAGCGGTGGCCTGGAGCGAAAGCGAACGGCCCCCTGCGGGAACAGGGAGCCGCTCTCATGCCCGATCCCGTCAGTTAGGATGCGACGCCCTGAGGAGCTCAGTGATAAAACCTCCGCAGGAAGGGCCATCGCCACTGCCGCTCCGCTGGGCTGTCATCCTCTTCGTGAGTTCCGTCGCTGGTGTATGGCTGGGTACCGCAACTGCGAACGTAGCAGCTGGGATTGGCACAGCTCTCGTGGTGGTCGGAGTCCTTCACACGATCCTCGGCCGATGTCGTGGCGCCCTGGTTGGGGCGTCACGACATGGTTACGAAGGCCCCCAGCTGTCGATTATTCGCGGCTTTCGCCCCGGTGTCCTTGGTCGGGCCGGGAGCGAGGGGCCCGTACGCTGGCCCGGCGGGTCGCGCAGGTTCCTTCCTGCCCGCAAGTGTCCGACCTGGGTCCCCTCACTTCGGGAGCCGGCGCGGCCAGGGTGACTCAGCAGGAGGTGGTCGTCTCGGCTATGCAGGAATCGGTGCCCGGCCCGCCGTTAGCGGTGTCGGTGCCCGGCCCGCCGACGATCCGGTCGTTGCCGGCTTCGCCGTCGAGGGTGTCGTTGCCGTCGTCGCCGCTGATGTCGTCGTCGCCGTTGCCGCCGAAGACGGTGTCGTTGCCGGCACCGGCGGAGACCCGGTCGTTGCCCGCGAAGGGGAGGATGACGTCGTCGCCGCCCAGCGCGACGATACGGTCGGCGAACGGTGACCCGCAGATGACATCGGCGCCCGAGGTGCCGAGGATGGTCTGCCCCGAGATGGCGGTGCGCCGGTCGATGGTGCAGCCCGGTCCGTTTTGGAGCGTCCCGTCGACACTGCTGGTGTTGAAGAAGCCGCTGCCGGTCTCTGCGGGGTTGTTGGTGAGGACTAGGCCCGTTTCCCCGTTTAGCGCGCGGGTTGCGCCCTGTGCCGACGCCACGTCGTCGTGAAGCAAGATCTGGTCGGAGAAGAGGTACGCGTCGTCGTGTGGCCCCGAGATCTGCGAGCGAACCGACTGAGCCGGGACGGGAGCACCGCGGAAGTCGTAGCTTGCGCTCTGCGTCGCGCTCATCCCTGCTTGGTCCATGAGCGCGTAGCCCTGGTAGGAGAACTTGGCGGTGGAAAGCGATGTCCCCGGCGGCGTATGCACGTTCAGCGAGAGCGTGCATTCCTTATCCGAAGTATCACCACCAGGTTCGATGAGCGTCTCGTATGAGCTGAATGTAACGGTGAACGACTTCCCGTCGGGGCTGATCGCCGCCTCCCATGTCCCGGGCGGGCACCCGTTTCCGTTCGCACTGACGCTCGAGATGTATGCCTCGGCCGGGTTGGGGGCAGAGGATGCCGCGACCGCGGGCGTCATGACTGCTGCGGTGAGGACGGCGGCGGCGAGTGTACCTGCGGCCAGTTTGGGGAGTGCGTTGCGCATGATGAATGGCATAGGGCATTCCTTTCCGTGGTGAGCGTTCCGAGCGAGAACGTCAGGTAATTTCCTGAGGCTCGTTGACCTGTGTCAGATCGAGCTCGTGAATGGTGTCGCGGTAGCGCGGATGCCGGAGTTGTTCTTTTTCTTATAGGCCCACACCGCTGCGATAGTGCGATAAGGGAGATACCCCAGCGTCAATCATAAAAGACGCACGCACGTTTATAAGCGGGCAAATAATCAGCAAGGAGCGAAAAGAGGGAGTGTCCTTGATGTCCAAATATCCACCATTAAAATGGATATTATCCTGACGTGTAGCTCCCGAAAGATCCGATTCGCGTAGATATGCCATGATTCCGAGAATCTGGCCCCTGGCGCGGCGGTAGGCCGGGGCAGCAACCGCAGCAGCAACCGCGCCACCTCCGCAGGGTCAGCTGCACGTGATGGCGACGTGGAAGCTTACCAGCGACGTGAACTCTGGCTGGACCACACCTGTGAAGATGACGACTGGCACTCTGTCGCGCCCACGCGTGTTGACAGTTCTCCGCCTCACCGACGGACGGCTACAACTCGTCGGCGCCAACGACCAAAGCTCATCACTACGTGGAAAGCCACCACCGACCCCAATGCGGCATGGACGCTATGGCAGGAATTTCCGGCCCCGGACCCGGTGCGGACAGTAAGCGTTCTAGGAACAAGTTCCATCTCGGATGGGCGACCGGTTATTTTTACCACCAACAAGAACGGCGAGCTGCATAGCTTCCACAAGAAGACAACTCACCCAGACGCAGCCTGGTCATCATGGAGCTCATGGTCCGGGCCGGCGCTCCTGGCCATGACCGCCGCACAGCTCAACGACGGGCGCATTCAAATTTCGGCGTGGGCAAGGACAACGACCTGGGGTGCTGATGATCTTCCGAATAGCTCATGGGCTCCGTGGACAACACATCCTATGCCTTGATTCATGAGCGCTTAGGTGCGGTGTCGATCGTGCGGGAGGGGCGGGCAGGCGCCGCAGGCCGGCCCTGACATGGGCACCTGAGCCCGGCGCCATCCGCAGGTGCGCCGCTACTTCTGGACGGCACTGCCGGCAGGACTGTACGAAGTCGCGGCCGTCCGTGCCTTCTCGGGTAACCCAGCCTCCATCGCTCCCGACATGCAGGCACTGGCAGTTCGGGAACGACCGGAGTACTTCATCCACGAGTCACCGCACCGCCCTCACGCCCCGTTCCCCTGCGCCGCGGACGCCGAAGCCCTCCGCCGTGCATGGCTGAGGGCGATCGACGATCCAAGGTTTGTTCCTCACCCTGGCTCACCGAGCAACGTCGCTGGTCATCTCGCGCATATCGAGGCATCGGTGTCGGTCACGCAACCATATGCACGCCGTCCATGCCGCCTCGATACCCGATTCGGCGGAGCCGGGATCGCGACAGCTAATCCTGGATTGCCCACGCCTCCAGAGAAAGCCAGTGAGACGGGTCGTCCATCGCCTCAGCCGGTAGGAAGACTGGTCGTGTGAGCAGATAGTCGCCTGCCCGCTGCACGCCTACCACCGCACCGAGGGAAATTGAGCCCGGTTCGCCTGTGTTCGTATGGCCGAGTTCCTCATAGGGGGTCGCAGCTGGCGGCACGGTTCTCCATCCATTGCTCTGTCTCTGAGGGAACACGGCCGACCAGGGCAGTGCCAGTCCGCGAAGACCTGCCGCCCTCGAAGGGCGTCAACCGAAACGGCCTTGAGCTTCTCCTCTGGGCCGTAGTAGAGCGTCAGGCCGGCCTCCCGGTACTTGGCCATCTCCACAAGACCGTCCCGGTACTGCGGGCGCGTCGTGATGCCCCCGAGCGCGGCAGTCACCTCACTGGGACTCATCCCGAAGTGCAGCGAGGCCGTTGCTTCTGCAGCACTGGCAGGCGCGCCGGACCCACCCGGCCCGCCTCGGAGCGACTCCTTCCATCGCGCCTGATGCGCGTCCACGATCCGCCCTCGGAACTCCGGCGCCACATGCGAACAGACGCCACGGTGTCCTGCGCCGCAGGATCTGCCTGGCCAGGCAGGCAGCGGTGCTGAGGTCGGCGTCATGCCCGGCCTCAGCACCGCGCGGATCAGGCGCTCGCCTGGGTGCAGGTGGCCACCAGGGTCACGGACTTGGTGTTCGCGCTCGTGGTGGCGTTGGTGAAGTCGGTGGTGGCCCAGCCGGGTGTCTGGTCGGGAGCGAACTGCTGGGCGTTGGTCATGGTGACGGCGGTGGCGTCGTAGGTGGGCCGGACGCTGCTCAGGACGGGGGTGTCTTCGGGGCAGGTCACGAGCAGGGTGTTCGGGGTGCCGTCGGGCGGCAGGTTCTTCAGGGCCATGAAGGGCGGTCCGGAGAAGGAGGCGTTGGGGTCCGAGGTGCAGGTGACGGTGAGGTCGAAGTTGAGGTCGTTGAAGTTGGGTGGCCAGGTGAACCATTCGGCGTGGGTGTTGGTGATGGTGATGGAGTTGAAGGCGTTCCAGCCTGCGTAGCCGGTGACGTTCGCGTCCACGATGCGGTAGCTCGGCGTTCCCCCATGGACCCGGTTCACGGAGAACCCGACCGACTGGACGTAGGGGACCACGCTGTTGCAGCGGGCGTAGAGCTCGCGTGTGATCGTGGGCGCGACCTGGGTACGGAACGATTTGGTGGAAGTACGCGGCGAGTCGGCCAGCGCGTCGGGACAGGCAGCACCAGGCAGGCGCCGGCAACCACGGCCAGGACGGTCGCGGCGCTGCGGCCGAAGTGGTTCTTGCGCATGGGAAACACGGCTCCTTAATGGGAACGCGAGGTCGTGTGCGCGGCATTCGGGCAGGCCGAGCATCATCAGCCGCACCGGCGGCGACCTGTCGGGTGCTTGGATCTGAGATATCTCGTCGGTGCGGAGCACCACGGCCTTCTCGGGCGGATGGTGGTACTGGCCGACGATGTCGATGGGTTCTGCCTCGGCGCTCAGCCGGCCGGTGCCGCCGAGACGAGGGCATGGAGCGCGGCTGCGTCGTCGGCGCCGAGCACACGGTCGCCGATGGCGAGGACGCCCTCCACCACTTCGGGCGGTGCTGTGTCGGCCATCCGCCTGACGAGCCCGGCGCGGGTCGGCCGGTCGAGCGACGGCAGCATCAGTTCCAGACTGATCGCCTGGATCTGCGGTGTCATCTCGGCCATGAACGCCGCGCGCGCTGCGGCGATCTCCTCGTCGGTGCAGCGTGCCCAGATGCGCGGCATCACCACGGTCTCCTCCTCGTGTAGATGCGGGAGGTAGGCCGCCACGAATCTGGCCAGATCGCGGTAGAAGCCGAGCCCGGCCGCTGGATCGGGCCGGACGACGAGCGCGTCGAAGCCCTCGGCCAGATGCTGCAGCAACTCCTCCTGGTCCACGTGCTGCTCGGCGATCGCCTCGGTGGCCTGGTGCTCGTACGGGTCGAGGATGCGCAGGATGTGCCGTTCCTCGTGCTCGGTGTGCGACTGCAGCAGCGCCAGCAGGGGCCGCCACCGCGCCGCCAACTGCTCGACGTCGGCGGCATCGGTCCAGTCGGTGGCGCCCGCCTGCATCGTGACCTCGAACAGGCCCCGGCGCAGTGCCTTGTGAATGTGGGTGAACAGGTCGTCCCGTTCCATGTGCGGCTCCCTCACGGTTCGTCTCGATCGGATGCCGAAAACCTAGGAAGAGGCCGCCGGTGAGCGGTATCCCGTAAACACGGGGGTGGCGAGACGGACCACGTACCGGCGATCCTTCGAACATGGACCTGCACGAAGGACTGCGCCGGCTCGCGGTACGGGGCGGCGACCTCACCGAGGTGCGCACGGAACTCGACCGGCTGCTGCGCCGGGCCATCGGGTACGACATCGCGGCGATCTCCACTGTCGATCCGGCGACCCTGCTGTGGACCAGTTGCTTCGTCACCGGGATCGGGCTCGAAGGCGGCGCCGAGCGCGAGCGGATCATCTTCGATCTCGAGTTCCGCGACGCCGACCTCAACGGTTATGCCCGGCTGGCGAACGCCGCCGTACCTGTCGCGGGCCTGCACCAGGCCACCGGTGGCCGGATCACCGAGGCGGCACGTTACGAACCCCTCCTGCGCGAGCTCGGGGTCCGCGACGAGGCCCGCGTGATGCTCCGATCCCGCAACGGCTGCTGGGGATCGCTGACGCTCTACCGGTGCACGCCGTCCCCGCCGTTCGCGCCGGCCGAACTCGCGGCGCTGACCGGAGCGGTCTCTCCCATCGCGGATCTGTTCCGGCTGACCCTGCTCCGTGCGGCCCTGGAAGTCACCGAGGGGATCGAACAGCCTCCCGGAATGCTGCTCGTACGCTCCGGCGGCGAGGTCGAGACGCTCAGCACCCAGGCGCGCACGTGGCTGGAGGCCATCGACGATCGCGGTCGGATACCGAGTGCCGTCCGGTCCGTCGTAGCCGCCGCCCAGGCCGGGAACGGCCCGGCCACAGCGGCCCTGCCGACCCGCGGCGGACGATGGGTGGTCCTGCACGGTTCGCCGATCGAGGGTTCCGTGGACCAGGTGGCCCTCATCATCGAAGGGGCACGTCCCATGGTGCTCGGCCAGATCATCGCCAGAGCCTACGATCTGACCTCGCGCGAGCGCGAGGTGACGGCGCTGGCCGCGCAGGGGCGCAGCACCCGCCAGATGGCGGCGGTCCTCGGCATCTCGCCGTTCACGGTACAGGACCATCTGAAGGCGGTCTTCGCCAAGACCGGAACACACAGCCGGGGCGAGCTGGTGGCCTCACTGCACACCCACCACTACGCTCCGCGTACGGCGGCGGGGACGCCCCCGAGCCCGTACGGCTGGTTCCTCGACGACGGTGTTCCGGCCGCCGCGACCGGCTGAACGACGGCCGCCCATCCGACCACCCGGACATCACCCCGTCCGATCGGCGTCCGGACGAACTCGGGTAGCCGCGATGCACTACTCGAATCCGTTCCACTCCAATACCTCGGAAAACGCGGCTTCGCCCTCCTCGCCGAATGCTGGACAACAATCAAACACACCAGCCTCAGCTCCAGCAGATTCGTCGACCTCGTCGCCGCAGCCCACGCCCTCACCCATTTCGAACACCGACTGGTCTGTGGGTCGGAGGCTGACGTGGTGGCGTAATTGGCGGTAGGGCTCGGGGCCGTACAGCAGAGGAGTACAGCAATACGACCGGACTGTGACCGACGAAGACAGCCGGTCGCACACGCTCCAGCAGGGCGGGAAAGCTCGTACCGCTTGATCGGCTCCCGTTTGCAAGCAGGAAGTCAGGAGTTCGAATCTCCTAGGCTCCACCCCAGATAAAGGCCACTACCCGTGGACGCAACCAGGTGTTCAAGTCCGCGACACCTCCACCGTCAGCAACCCCCGGCAGGCTTGCCTACATCCCTGACGAGTCCACCGAATGATCCTCAGATCCAGCCTTCTTCCCAGGCGCGGTGGGCGGCGGCGTGGCGGGAACTGACGCCGAGTTTGGCCATGGCCGCCGGCAGGTAGTTGCGTACCGTGCCTGGCGCCAGGTGGACCTGGGCGGCTATCTCCCCGACCGAGGCCCCGGTCCGAGACGCCCGCAGCACTTCCAGCGCCCGGTCGCTGAGCGGGCAATCGTCCTCGGTCAGGGCCGAGGCGGCGATGTCGGGCTTGTGCTCACGGCCAAGCGCACGGCGTCGGTGGAGGTGGCCGCCCCGTCCCGCGTCGAGCTGGACATCGTGCGGGTCGTCGACACGCAGGAGTCGACCCACATCCGCTACCGTGTCCGCCGTTGAGAGCCCGCGGACGGCGGCAATCTCGCCGATCGCAGGCCAAGGCTACTTCCCAGATGTACACAGCTACGGAGTCAACCGTTCGCCGTCTGGGCATGGACCCAGCCTGAGATCATGCCATGCCAGCCGCAGAAGCCCTATGTCCTTCTGCGGCCGCGGTGTGATTCTCGCGCTTCCAGGGCTTAACCCCAGATCACGACGGCCTCCATGAGGGCGACCTTACGCCCGGTGTGACATCGGAACGGCTGGGACGTGCTGCGGAGAGACCTGAATCTGACTGCTCGTGCACCCGCAACCGTGTTGCGACTGCCCTGGCGTACTGCCATGACGAAATTTCTCAACGTTCCAGGTAATCGCCCAACTGTTAATATGGGTAATGTCGACACATAATTGGACATGCCGTAAGTTGAGGCTCTTGTCAGCATCCGACAGCTTGTGTACGATCACTTCCGACGAGCCTTGGCGAAACCAGGATCGCCTGGGATTTCGCGTTCGGAGGTGCCCCATGGCTTCAAAAGTCAGAGCACGAAAAGTGCTCATCACTGCGGCGATTATTGCCGCCGGCATCGCATTTGCCAGCCCCGCCCACGCCGTGGACGAAACGCCTGGCGGAGGCCAGGTCACCACCAACGGTTACACCTGGTCCAATTAATATTGGAAGGTCGTACTGTCGAAAATCGACAGCTCCGTCGGCCCGGCTTTGCAAACGAAGCCCGCCGGAGACACGATGCCGTTTCTTGGTGGGAGCACCAACAGCAGCCCAGCGCTTTCAGGTCTCCTCATCAGGTGAGACGCCGACGGAGATCGTCGCCGATCGCGGCCTCGGAGCGGTGTAAAAGGCTCGACGAGGTAGGTGCCGTGAGTGGATCTTAGGCGGCCTCGGTGACGGGTGCCAAGGCCGGGTCGTCGGGCGGAGCTGGGTGGGGCGGATGCAGCAGGGCCCGGCGGAGATCCTGAAAAATACGCAGGCCCTTGCTGGTCATGGTGAAGCCGCACATCTTTGGCGCATCGAGAGCGCGAAGACCTGCGCGGCTACTGCGATGAGGCCGGGCGCGCCGTCGGAAACGATCGGCAGCGGTGGGCGCAGGCCGCGCCCGACCAGGTCGGACGGAAAATCGTGCCAGGTGTCGGTGGACTCGGCCGCGGCGGCGGCCAGGCCGACGAAGACGGGTTTGCCGGCGGTGGTGATGCCCCAGGCGGCCAGGACCGGCTCGGCCCGGCTGCCATCACGCATTTTGAAATGCGAGGCGTCCAGGAACAGGTAGTCCAGCTCGATGTTCGTCAGGTCGCGCCGGCACCAGACGTCGTACTCGGTGACGATGGCCTGGCAGATGGTCGAGACCGTCGACTTGCTCAGGGGCGGCCTCGGGCCCGAGCACGTCGGCGAGGGCGCCTTCGACATCGCGCACCGACAGGCCGCGCACGAACGAGGCGATGACCAGCGTCTCCAGCGCGTGGGTGCGAGTGACGCCGGTGCCGAACAGGCGGGAGACGAACGTCTCGGTGGTGCCGCGCAGCTTGGGCCGGGCGCTGGTGGTCTTGACGCTTGTCGGGCAGTGCCCGTTGCGGTGACCAGGCCGCACCGTCGTCTCTTCTCCGTCGCCGCTGTGAGTGGAGATGGTGGTGGCGAGCACGACTGAGGAAGGCGTCCACCTCTGCTTCGACGGCGGTCTGGATGATCAGGCGGGCACCGAGACGAGCGACGTCCTCTATGACCTCTACCAGATCACGATCGGGGCGAACAGGGCGTCGATCTCGGCGCGGATGGCCTGGCGGAGGCGAAGCGCGACATGCGCACCTCCTATGAGACCGGGGAGGCGGTAGGCATAACCACCAGGCTGCCCGATGGGGTGACCTTCGCGAACGTGCTATTCCACGAGGAAAGGACGTCGGTCTCCCTGATCCCTCTGCTGGATTACCGCACCATCGCGCACATGCCGGAGTTCGTCGATCTGGGCTGGTATCTCGAGAAGTTCCTGACGGCATGTAGAGATCTGCCCATCGTACGAACGGAAGCCAGTGACCAGCGGTGACGCTGTCAGATAGGTCGGAGAAGACTGACCCGCGGCCCCGCGCCGGGTCCAGCCCACGCGCGTCTCAACATCCGAGAACGCATCACCACCTCCGGAACCGATCGTCTGGCCAGGAATTGGCGCGTGGCAGTCCCAATGAATTCGCACTTTGCATGGCCACCGACAGCATAAGACCGCATCCAGCGCAGCATCGACCGCCACTTCGTCCCACGTATCGCGACCCAGAAGGAATGCCCGCCACAATGTCGTATTGATCGATCTGCTATCTGCCTAGGTGATTCTGTCGCCATGCCCATGGGGACCTTGAAGATCGTCTTCACTCCCGAGGATCTCGTCCGCGTCCGGATCGCATCTCGTCCCGACCCGATGTGGGAGATGGTGCTGAGCCTGCACCTCCTCCAGGCCCGAGGCGGCGGCACGGCAATGGGCAGCTGGCGCCGGCAGGTCCGCGCCAACCTCGTCTCGACCGGCCTGCTCACAGAGGTGCGCGACGTGCTGATCCCCCTCGCCCCGGCAGGACCGTACTTCCCTGACTTCCTCACCCCGGCGGAAGCCCAGATGGGACTCGAGCCGGGCGTCGAGGCCCTGGTCGAGACGCCGCGGCGGCAGATCCGCCACGAACTGAACCTCCTGCAGACCTACTATGGCCTGCCTCCAGGGCTGGAAGACCTCGCCCGCGGCGATCCGCGCGCCATCCGCGACCTCGGCCGCGTGGCGGCCAGCTACTGCCAGGTAGCGTTCGCCCCCCACATGCAGCAGATGGAGCACGCTATCGGCCAGGAACGCTCCGCCCTGGCCAGGCATCTCGCCGACGACGGCGTGGAGCAGATGCTCGACCACCTGCCTCCGATGATCCGCTGGCGACCGCCCGTCTTGGAAGCCGACTATCCCGCGCGGGCCGCACACTACTCCCGGGAGATACACCTTCGCGGACGGGGCCTGACACTCATCCCCTCCTATTTCTGCCGGACCCTTCCCGTAGCGCTGGTGGACCACGGGCTTCCTCCCGTCCTGGTCTATCCCGCCCGACGTTGGAGCCCACCGCCGATAACAGCCCACGATCCCCTGGTGGAGTTGCTCGGCAAGACCCGCGCCGAGACGCTCCGCCGCATCGTGGCCACTCCGGGCTGCACCACGACGGAACTCGCCCGGCTTACCGGGGTATCCACCGCCAACGCCAGCAAGCACGCGAACGTCCTGCGACAGGCGGGGCTGATCACCAGCACCCGCCAGGCCAACCTGATGCTGCACCGGGCGACCACGCTCGGCACCGAGCTCATTCGCACTCAGCCGCCGAACTAACCACGTACACGGCCGCGACCTCGATGTTTTCCTCCTCATCGAATCATGCAGACGCGACGTACCCCGGACCTGTGAACTGTCGCTGTACCAGCCGCCTGCGCGGAAGAGCTCGACACCAATCACGAGCTTCCGGCGGGCGTATTCGACGGGGACCGAAGAAAGAGGTTCACATCATGTCCATACGACGCACCGGGGGCAGAGTCGGCAAGGCGCTCGTGGTCCTGAGTCTAGTGCTCACGGGCACCATGGCTACGACGGGCCAGGCCTCGGCCTCTCCCGCCAACTGCTCCAGTTGGCCTTCGCCTGCCGGCGCGACCAACAAATCCATCGGAGCCGAGGTCCGGCTCGACGCTCAAAATAGCGGACATGCAGGCTATGTGGCACTCTCCTTCGGGACCCTGAAGAACAACAGGCGAGCGGGGTGGGCAAGACTCACTGGCAGCTACGAGGTTGGTTACAAGTTCTGGTTTGACGTCTCCAGCACCAGAGGCAACGGCTGGATTCAGTGCGGGCCGTTCACCTACGTCACCGAAAAGCCCAACTACACGCCTGCCCACTACACCAGCGCGGATCCGAATCTCGTGTTCCGCGCATGCGGAAAGTCTCCGTACTATCCACAGTCCCAGTGCACCGGTTGGTACTAGCGATCAGTCTCCTGTCCCCGGGCTCTTCTCGACCTCGCCGGCCGGAATAGCCGAGACGTCTGCCCCGCAAGCAGCGTAACCAAGTCCTGATGCGCCGACTGGTACGGGGCCGGGGACAGGCAGTGTGCGGCTGCCCGGCCGGCAGCGGAAGCCCCCTCCCTGGCTGGGCAGCCCCTGAACTCGGTGTCCGTGTCGGAGCCGAGTCCAGCCGTCCGTGGACGGGGACATGCCGAGGAAGGCGCGCTTCGCCGCACGTGCACTCACCGACGTCGCGGCCCAGGTGAGAAGCAGCAAAGTGACCAGAGCTCGAGCACACCTCAACGAGGAATCCATTGTATGTCTGTCACCATCCTGCCCCGCTCCGCGTGGGCCGTTCACGTAACCAATTCGGACAGGGATCTGGCGTTCGCGCCGCCGGTGCCTGCCCGTCCCCCGGAGGAGTGGAAGCCGTGGAGGGGCGGCGTATTCATTCACCATCGAGGCCCCTGGTCGTTAGACCCCGATTCGGAAGAGGACTGCGCGACAGACGTCGCGGACGTCTTCACCAGCAACCGAGCTGAAGGCTACCCCGATATTTACTACAACTTCTTGATCTGCCCGCACGGCAACATCTACGCGGGCAGGGCGCTCGAGCGGGGTTCGGCCAATAGCAACGCATACGTCGATCTCTATGCCCTCGGCGATCGAGACGATCCCGTGCATCCCGACGATCCGCTTGACCCCGACGATCCGGATCGCCTGCTTGGCAACAACACGGGGTTCTACTCGATCTGCGGGCTGCTGCGATCAATGAATCACCCGACCGAGGCCATGCTCCAATCCTTCCGGGCGCTCATCGCCTACCTGCGCGAGGAGGTGCCCATCGACCGGCGGGCAGGCCGGCACATCCTGCCGCACCGCCACAACATCGACACCGAATGTCCGGGGCAGCTCTCCCCGTACGCGATAACCGGATCCTCCATAGACCCCTCCGTGCCATGGAGCGGGAGCCTGCTCGTCGATCCGAACGTGTGGGAGGCGCAGAAGTGGGTGAACCGCCGCTATGACGGCGTGGCGCCGGGTTACATCAGGTGCCGCGAGACCGGGCGCACCGGATGGGAGACGGTTCTCTCCCTGACGCAGGCACTCCAGCACGAGTTGGGCATCTCGCCGACCGTCCAGAATTTCGGGCCCGCCACGCTCGCGGGAGTGCGCGACCACCCGCTGCGTCCGGACACGGAGACCAACTCGAACATCATCACGGTCTACAACTTCGCTCTGTGGTGCAAGGGATACTGGGCGACGTATCCGCCCTACACCTGGGAACCGTCTTCACGCGATTCCCTCCAGGAGCTCATCGGCCACATGGGTCTGTCCAGCGCCGCGATCACCAGCGACTTATGGGCACGCATCAGCAGGGCGCTCCTCACCATGGACCAGTTCCGCCTCGTTTCCGGCGGAGCCGCCACCACCCAGTCCATCCAGCGGCACCTGAACAACCGGTATGTCGCGCAGGAGGCGATCCCGGCGATGAATCTCGTGCCGTGTGACGGGATCTACTCGCGCGAGGTGCAGAAGGGCCTGATGATGGCCATCCAGTACGAACTGGGCATCAAACCGGCCGACATCAACGGCTACTTCGGCCCCGGCACCCAGAACGGCCTCAAGACGAAGGGGTCCACCCCGCTCACGGGCGACTTCCGCTACCTGTTCCGATCCGCGTGCTACCTCAACTCCCCCACCTACGGCGACGGACCAGAGCTCCACTACGCGCCCGACGACATCGGCACCGACGCGGAGACGTCCAGCCACGTGAACTGGCTGAAATCGTTCCAGCGCTTCTCGCAGATTCCCGTGACCGGCACCAACGACTACCAGACGTGGGCGCAGCTCCTCATCTCCGCCGGCGACGCCACGCGCCCGGCCACCGGCTGCGACTGCATCACGGAGATCACGCTGGAGCGTGGCCGGCTGCTCAAGGAGAAGGGCTACCAGATCGTCGGCCGCTACCTCGACGAGCATCTCCCGCCGAGCGACCCCTACTACCTCGGCAAAGCGCTCAAGCCGGGCGAGCCGCAGAACATCTTCGCTGCCGGACTGAAGATGTTCCCGATCTTCCAGTACAACGGAACCCAGTTGTTCAACTTCACCTACGACAAGGGCTGCGACCAGGGCCGGAAAGCTCACGACAAGGCGCGCGAATTCGGTTTGCCGCCCGGCACCTGCATCTATTTCGCAGTCGACTACGACGCGCTGGACACCGAAATCTCCAGCAACATCGTGCCGTATTTCCTCGGGGTCAGGGACGTCCTCGCCTCACTCGGCGGCCGCTACACGCACGGCGTCTACGGCTCCCGCAACGTCTGCATCCGCGTGTCCAACGAGGCTGGCGCGCGGTGGTCGTTCGTCTCCGGGATGTCCTGGGGATTCTCCGGGAACCTCGGCTACCCGCTGCCGGCCAACTGGTCGTTCAACCAGATCGACGAGTACGAATTCCAACCGGGATGGGGCCTGGACCGCAACGTATGGCGCCATGGCGGCGACCCCGGCGTCTCCTCCGCCGACTAGCCATGAAAGGCTTGCAGATGATCACACGACGTCGCTTCATCACTGCCGCGACCGGCGCTGGCGCGCTGATGCTCGCGACCAACGTGTCCCCTCCGTTAGCCGCCGCCACCGCGGCCAGAGGGGACCCCGACCGCTGGGAGTGGAAGGGTGACGTCTCGGCCAACGGGTGGCCCGTCGACGGCGAGATCTCCGTCCACGCCGTCGACGGGTCGCTCGCCGCGGCGGCCCTGCGTGACGGCGCCGCCGCCACGGTGCTGCTGCACGTCCTACGGCGATGGCACTACGAGATCGGCCCGGTGGACACCGAGGAGGGCGGCGGCCTGACCGCCCACACCACCGACCGCACCGTGGCCGCCGATTTCGAGTCGAACCAACTGTCCGGGACCGCCGTCGCCGTGTACCCGACGGCGTACCCGCTCAAGGGCACGGAGGGGCTGCGGCCGTACCAGGAGGTCATCGTGCGAGACATCCTGCTCGACTGCGCGGGCACGGTGCGCTGGGGAGGCGACCTCACGCCGGTGAAGATCTCACACTTCCACATCGACGTCCCGCCGGGCAGCAAGAAGCTGGCGCAGGTCGCGGAGCGGCTGCACACCGGCTGGCACACCGCGGTCCCACCCCTGGCAGGGGCGGCCGCGGACCCGGCGACCCCGGAGCGGCGGGCCCGGGCCCGCAGGCTTGAGCGGCAGCAGGCCGACTGATCGACGAGCCGCTGTCATTGCGCCGACCTGGCGTCCGGCTGGATTCGGCAGCAGCGATGCTGCGCTTGCCCGTCAACCGCAAGCGCTCATCCAAGACCTTCCATACGACAGAAAGCCCTGACGGAGAGCTTCCGTCCGACTTTCGGCCAGACGACCAAGCGCGGTGCGTTGGACATCACGACATGGCTCCCGGTGGTTCCGGTGATCCATGCTTGGGCAATTGACCGCCGCGCCACTTCCCGCGCTCAGGCTTGACGGCCCTACGCTCCGGGTCGGCCTGCCGCCGGATAACGTGATTGCTCTCGCGATCCGCGCCGGGGACATAAGCGGGATGATCTTGAATGACCCACGTACCGCATAGGCTATTTGCCCGGTTCAAGGCGCCCGAGCAGACGGATTTACCCCCGCTCTCCAAATGGGGGTGTTGTTCGTCGGGCCGACGAGCGGGTTGAGGCCGTGACGATCGCCGACTTCGGTATCCGGCGTACGGGTCGGGGCGATCGCCGCCAAGGCCCTCCTTCGTCGGACCCTGCCATCGGGTCCCGTGGCGGAGCCAAGTGATCTTGCTGGCGGGGTTGTAACAACGGGCCTGGATGACCTTGGACGAGCGTGGTTCGGGGCCCCTGCGGCCTGAGGTGCACGCTGGGTGAGCAGATGGACGCGGAGACCTGTGTACAACCATGACCTGGCTACGGATCAGAAGATAAGGACTCGACTCCTCCTACTGCGTCCAGATTAAAGGCCCTCCCGGATGATCTCCGGTGAGCTTTTCGTGACCGTATTGGTTACCCGCAATCAACCCTGCAGGACAGGGATTCCATTCTGTCGGAGCGCTCCTATGCGACCGTGGACACGAGATGTCGCACCTGCTCACCATTGCGAGCTGGGAGCACGATGGTGAGTCCTGCAAGACATGGACACCACTGGAAGAACAGCACCTACTGCGCCCCTATCAGGTCCCTGAACTCCTAGAACCCGCAGGAATCATGATTGGTAATTCCGACTTCGACGCGATTGGGCCAGGCAGGGCCGCGCCGATCGATCCGGTCGACACAGCACTCATCGCCGCCCTGGCGCTGATCGAGGACGGCCATGAAAGCCAGACCCGAGGCTTGACAACGCGAGTGCTGTACAGCAGCGGAATACAGCAACGTCGCCTTACCCGATCAGACGTTGTCGGCCCTCATCTACCGCCTGACCAGCGTTGCGAGCCCTCTACGAGCTGACCGGCTCCCGTTTGCGAGCAGGAAGTCAGGAGTTCGAGTCTCCTAGGCTCCACCCCAGGTCAAAGGCCGCTTCCCGTGATCGGGAAGTGGCCTTTTCGATCTTGTACAGCTGCAGAGTGCAGCTGTGGCTCCGCCTTCCACCGAAGTCTGTTCTAGCCGATGAGGGCCTCGGTGATCTGACGGGTGGTCTGCGCGGCGACCCTCGGGTTGACGGCGGCATAGGTGGTGTAGGCGTTCAGACCGGTGGCAAGGGCCCAGCCGCGACCCCGAGCCCAGGTGGCGTCATCTACATTGAGCGCGGCGCGGAAGACGGCCCGGCTGTCGGCCGACATCAGGGTGAAGGCGATGGTCAGATCACAGGCCGGATCGCCGATGCCGAGCCCGCCGAAGTCGATGACCGCGCTGAGACGGCCGTCGACGGTCAGCAGGTTGCCGGTGTGGAAGTCGCCGTGGAACCAGACCGGCCGTCGATTCCATCCTGGGGCGTTCAGGGCCGCGTTCCACAGTTCGGTCATGGCAGTGGTGTCGAATACGTCGCCGACCTCTGCGATGGCGGCCCGCGTCGCGTGGTCCCGGTCGGCCAACGGCTGGCCGGTGAGGTCCTCGTGGGCCTCCATGGCCTGAACGTCCTCGAATCCGAACTGCTGAAGGGCGGCCAGGAATTCCGCCAGTTGGACGGCGGCCGCGGACGAGTCGGCCAGTGCCTCGACGGTCGCCACCTCGCCCTCCAGCCAGCGGGACACCGCCCACCGCCACGGATAGCCGAAGTCGGGCTCACCCACTTCTTCCGGTACCGGGATGGCCAGGGGCAGTCGCGGGGCGAGCCGGGGCAGCCACTCAAGTTCCTTCTCGGCCTGTCCGATGGCGTCGGCGTGGCGGGGCAGCCGGACGGATAGCCGCTCGCCCAGCCGGTAGATCACATGGTCCGAGCCGGCCGGATCAAGCAGCTCCAGAGGCAACGCGGCCCACTGGGGGAACTGCGTATCGACCAGCCTCCTGACCAGTGCGGCATTGATCGTGGGGCGGGTGTCCACGGTTCTAACGGTCGCCAAGAGCAACTCCTACGATCGGCCCGCGCCGTGCGGCGGGCGGCTGGACCATCACAGTGCACTGTGGCTTGCCTGTCGACCGGATTTCCCCCGGCCGGACTGGCTGACCATTAAGGCCGATTACCATGGAAGTGGCCTTTAATGGCGCGTGGAGGCTAAGAAACCGAGGTACTGCCCCAAGCGTTTAAGCGCCTTGCACATCCCTTGATCTGACGTCGCTCAAGCACCGATGAACGCGAGGCCGGAGTCTCTACATGGGCGTCCTGTACGACTACTATCGAGCCGCGAACCGCGAGGCAGCGACAGTGAGGCCAGACCTCGGACGCGCCGGAGTCAGCGTCCTACCGGGCCAGCCCTCTTTTGACGGGGTGGACGCGAAGTTCATCGACCCAGGGGTGATTCTCGGCCAACTCATCGGGTTCATCCGAGGTGTCCCCTGGTCAGTCGACCTTGTCGAGATGGAGGAGATCTACCCCCCGCCAGAAGGCGCGCCCACGACGGAGGAAGAGTGGAACGTGCTGCCGGAGGACTCTCCCTACCTGGACGGCCCGGGGATCGAGGAACTGTCGGCATCTGTACGCGACACTCTCGCGGATGTGGATGACGAACGCCTGCCCGAACTCGCGCGACAATGGGCGGAAATCGAGGAGTTCGGCACCTGGAACACCGACAACGGGTATCTGCTGTCACTCATCGAAGCATTCGTTGGTTTGGCACGACGCGCCAAGGAAGAAGATCAGTTGCTCTACTGCTGGATATGCGTGTGAGGCTTGTCGCGGATCCGTGCCCGTTGCGTGCCCGATCGGACGGGAAACCGAGGGCAGCAGCGGGGAGTCACGGGGAAGGCGATCAACGCCTTAACCTGCGGTCCCGCACGTCAGCCGAGATCGTCGTAGCTATTTGCAAGCAGGAAGTCAGGAGTTCGAATCTCCTAAGCTCCACTCCAGGTCAAAGGCCACTTCCCGTGATCGGGAAGTGGCCTTTTCGATCTTGTACAGCTGCGAAGTACAGCTACGGCTCCGTACCGCACCGAGCCCAAGCTGAACGGTTGCTCTTGGGACAGGAAGTCGACGCATGCCTCGGCCTCTGGACTGGCTCCTGTTCTCATTGGCTGCACACCAGCAAGACGGCTGTTCCGGCTGCCGTCCGCGACCAGCCCGCGAACCCTGGCGTAGGTCGCCCTCATGGAGCATGGGAAAGGTCGGAAGTACTACAGCGTCGCGTTGGACGTGTCCGTACGTCTCCGGTCGGCGATGTAGCAGCTGCCTGACAGCGTTTGCGGAAGGCGTAGCAGTGCGGTCAAGGAGTTCCCTCGATGGGCGGAAGAGACTCAAGCGGAATGCGTTGAAGTGCCGTCAATAATGCGGCTGGCTCTTGGAGTAGAGCAGGATTGCGTTCCAGATGAGCGAGTTCGCGTTGTGTCAGTTCGCGGACTGTGAGAGCGTCCCCGACCTTCAGAAGCAGAAGGGATCCGATCATGATGGCGGCCTTGGGCTGATCGGCCAACGCCTGTATGAGTGAGCTCGCTGCTGCAGCCTTCTTCTCATCGACCTCTGCCTGTGCCAGGTGGATGCCGTGCAGCTCCACGGCTCTACGTACCTCGATGCCGATCTCCTTGGCCGTTTCTGAGGTGGCAACGGTCCTGCTCCGGAGAAGCAGCCTCTTCATCCAGGAGCCACGTACCGGCTCGATATTTCCTGTCTCTTCGAGGCTGAAGGCCTCAACGAGCTCGGCCACTGCCTGTTGTACCGTTTCGCGGGCGGTCTCGTCCGCTAGGTAGATGGTGACCGGGAGTAGCTCGGGCGTCGCGGTCACCCCATACTTCACATGATCGTGAAGGGCTTCGCGTATAGCAGTCTGCATTCGCAATATCTCCGCAGATCTCCAAACAGGATGGGACAGCTCGGATATCCGCTCCTCCAACAGCCGGCGCACCACTCGAAAGGCCTCGTCGAGTCCATTTTCGGTGTAGATCGCGCCGATCAGGGCCTCCAGCGTGTCGGCGAGGATCGACGACTTGTCGCGCCCGCCGACGCCCTCCTCGTCCCTGCCGAGCCGCAGGAATCGGCCCAGGCCCAGGCCGCGGGCCACGTCGGCCAGCGCGCGCGTGTTGATCAGCGCAGCCCGCAGCTTGGCCAGCTGGCCTACGGGCAGGCCGGGGTAATTGCGGTAGAGAATGTCGGAGACGATTAGGCCGAGCACTGAGTCGCCCAGGAACTCCAGGCGTTCGTTGGTGGGTAGGCCGCCGTTCTCGTACGTGTAGGAGTGGTGCGTCAGCGCCTGCTCGAGAAGGTCGAGGTCGATACCGACTGACAGGACCCGCTCAATCTCGGCTCGGGCGGCCTCGACGGCTACAGGCTCAGGACGTGCGGTCACTGGTCTTCCCTTCCCCGAGCAGTCACCAGCCTCGGCGGCGGAGAACGCCCGACGTCGTGATGGACTGCGGAGCGAAACCGGGGCAGTAATGTACCCGCCTACTGACAGAATCGGGCGCCATACGCCATAAGACCGCAACCCCAGCCGTAGGCACCCTACCCTCGTTCGCGCGCAGCAGGTGCTGACTGGCCATTGCTCAGTGCGCTGGTCATAACAGGGTGAGGTTCCGTCTGACGCAATGGGGCCGGCCGGAGCAGCGGCGCGCGCCCGCGCGATAGGACGATTAGCGTCGGCGCAATGGTCGTATGCCGACAAGCTAGGGGTCGTCCGCAGCGGGACGTCCGGGTGTCCCAGACCGTCATCATCTCCTCGGTCGTTCCTGCGGTCCCGCGGACGACCTCGCCGACGCATCCCTACACAGCGATGAGCTCGCAATTCTCAATCAGCGGCCGAGTCGTCCCGAGTGCCGGACGGCCAATCGTCACAAGCCACACAGGCAAGAGATGTCGCTGGCATCCGATTGGATGAGGCTCATGACTGCTCACGATGTGGCCCGTCTGCTGCCCGACATCCCGCAGCTCCGTGACCTGTGTCGGTCCATGGCGGTGCTGGAGGCCATCCTGAGCCCGGAATGGTCCAGCCGCTACCACTCCTTCGACACGGGCTGGGGCCCTGGGGAGGAGATGGCCTCGATGCGCAACGGCTCGGGAGACGAATACTCCATCGTCTTCTCTACCGCGGGTACGTACATCCGCGGCTTCGCTCACGAGGCGGTGATGAGCCCCTACGGCAACGACGGACCGTGGCCAGGGGTGCTCGACTCCGTCCCCGAAATCTTCCACCACTGTGTGCAGGAGCCCGCATTCTGCGACGAGGACGGCATGCCGGTCGTGACCGCCTGCCTGTGGCGTGCGACCGACGATCAGCGGTGGCGGGTGGGTGAGGTTGACTACCCTGACGGCGTTAGCGATCCCGATGGGGCGGCGTATCTGTTCGCACGGCTCGTCGATCCGTCCCCCGAGAGGTTCCGGCGGTTCGCGGAGGACTACTACGAGGTGCCCGTGGATCTCGATGCGGTGCGGCACGTCTATGCCCTCCGTCCGCTGACGCAGGCGGTGGTCACCGCGCTGAACGCTGACCTTTCCGTGGAGGACCTCGCCGACGACCTTACGACAGCCCGGTATCCGTCCGTTGCCGGCTGAGAAGCTCGGAGGACCAGCGCGGCTCTTCTCCTGCGTGTGCTGGGAGGCAACAGCGCTGAGGCGCATCGGCAGAGTGCTGTCCAGCGACACCGCCTCACGCGATCTCATCGCATCGACCCATATCCACCGCTTCAGCAGGTGAGCAGCTCGCCGACGCGGTGTCTGCCCTTCCCTACGGATCAAGTGGTCGTCAGGTACAGGCGTGACGACCGCTGCCTTCGATAGGCCCTGCACGGGTTCGGGCGACCGGCTGCGGCAAACCCTGCTGGTGAGTTCATCGGGTCTGCCGCCGTGCAGGGTGATGCTGTCGACGATGTCGCTGACGACAACGTCGGTGTCCGGCGGCAGCCGTCCACACCCTCTGACCTCGTGTTGAACAGAATGAGCAGGGCGGTTGGTCCGCCTGATAAGCGGACTCGTGCTGGATACCGAGGAAGTTAGCTCCGCATGAAAGGGGCGTCGTAGGCAAGCGGTTGGCCGTTCATCAACTCGGTCAGGTCATCATCAGTGAGTGCAAGCTCGAAGGCGTTGCCTGCTTGCTGCGAATTCCAGCCGTTGCCAAGCGCCGGCGCCGTCAACGGTGATGAGCCGCCAACCCTTCTTCGGGATCGCCATGAGCAACCTCCTGCCCTGTTCCGTGGGATGAGCGAGAACAGCGCGAAACGACGAGAGCCAGCCGTAACAGTAACTTCTGGTCAGGCTCCTGATCGACAGGTTTCCGCAAGTGGCCACGGAGGGCATCGGAGGTCAACCCGAATCTACGAGAGGTCGCTCTGGCGTTCGCCGGTACCGCGGGTACTCGGCATCGGAGTACTGACTCCGTATGCAGCGGTCTCATCGAAGTGCGAAAAGTCGCAGCAACTCCGCCTGCTCCGGGGTTACGAAAAGTAGCGGGTTATTTGCTTCCGGGTAGATCTCAGCTGCTGTCCACTGCGCGGCTCGGACACTGGAGGCAGTCCCGATCTTCACGCCGCGCGCACGGAGCTCCGCTACCAATTGACCAGCGTCAAACAAGTACACCGACTCGATACACCAAGGACGGGTGCCGCCTCGCGACGAAGCCGCCGGTGACGCGGGCCCCGTCAGGACGAGGTAGTGGTCCGGCTTCGTCCGCACCGTAATATCCAGAAGGCCCTCGCGCTTGAGGTACCACTTCACGTTGACGGTCTGACCACGCAATGGGCCAGACGTGAACCGACCGTCGACTGCGGCGGTCACGGCGGATGTTTCCAACTCGATTCCAAAGACTTGCGCCACGATCCATTCGCCCAGATGGCCCGCGGTCATGGGACGCTGAATAATCGCTGCGATCTTCTCATCGATACCGTTCCGCTCTCTCAACAGCGCGGCAATCTGTTTCATGTCGACGTCGCTCATGCCGCCCCGCCTTCCGCTCCCCGGCCTACAGGCCGTTGTGTTCCGCCTACCGAAAGACCGGAGAGTCAGCAAAGTGCCGGTCGCACACAGCCCACCAACTCTCTCCGCCGGCATCACGCACCAGGACGCTCCGGGTGGCTCGGTTTGGGCAGGGTGCTCCCCATGTGCATTCGCCGCGCCGCGCTGGGCTCTCGGTGCGATGCACTCCGGCATCCCACTCACGTTCCTCTAAAAGCTCCACGCCTTCAACCTAGCTTTTGCGGTCTTCGCCGTCTCTAATCTTGGTCTGGTCTGGGCTTTGCTCCCGCCGAGGATGACGACACCCGGGATGCCAACGCTGAACACCGGATGACCGGCAGGCGACGGATTGTGCTGAGCGAGGTCCCTGGCCGGCCTGTATGGAGCCGCAGCCGCCTGCAACGCTTACCGGATCTTCCTTCGGCATGGTGACCACTGGCTACCGGCTTGCTTTGGCGTAGCGCATTGCGGTGCCCACCTGGCGTCCATCGACAACCTCGCCCGACGCATAACGGGCAAATCCATCCCAACCTGGCGATACACGTAACCGGCAATCAATCACAAACGTCGCACTTCAGACGCCCTCTTGGAGGGACGCTCAGTGGGGGGCCGCCGGGTCGTGTTCGGCGGTGGTGCGGGCCGGGGTCTTCTCATCCGGCTTGACGTAGAAGCCGAGGCTGCCCAGGTGGGCGCTGCCTATGAGTCGACCGTCGCGTGAACCGGAAGGGCGAGGGGAAGCCCAGACGCCACGACCGGCGGGCCGTGAAACGGCGTACGCCGGGCTCTTCGGGGGCCGGGAGACGTTCCCAACCTCGGGATCTTCCCGGAAATGCCCCCAAAATTCCGGACATGGACGTAGATGACAGATGATCCAGTTAAGGAGACCGGATGGGAGCCGATCCCCGTAGCCGGTTCGTGGAGATCTACGAATCCGCCTACGAACCCATACTCGGGTACGTCCTGCGCCGCTGCCAGCACCCGGAGGACGCCGCCGACGTGGTGGCCGAGACGTTCACCATCGCATGGCGTCGCATCGAGGAGCTGCCCGAGGGCGACGAGGCGAGGCTGTGGCTGTACGGCGTGGCGCGCCGGGTGCTCGCCAACCATCGGCGCGGCGAACAGCGCCACGAGCAGCGTACGGCGGCCCTGCGCGAGCGGCTCGCCGACTCCCCCGCGCTGGCCCGCCCGCCGGAGGACGAGATGTCGCAGATGGGGAGGGTTTTTCGGGCCCTGCCCGACGACGACCGGGAGCTGCTCTCCTTGGTCGCCTGGGAGGCGCTGGACCATGGGCAGATCGCCCGCATGCTCAACATCTCCCGCAACGCGGTACGGATCAGGCTCTACCGCGCCCGCAAGCGTTTCGCTCGGGGCCTGGCGAAAGCCGGCATCGACCACCCTCGCGCCGTCGCCCTGGAAGGGAGCTCGCTGTGAACCTCGCCGATCTCGCCCGCGTCCGTGACGAGGACCTCACCGGAGAGGCGTCCGCGCCGGAGGCGCAGGGACTCATGCACGCGATCATGTCCGAGGAGCGGAAGCCGGTCACCGTGACACGGCCCCGCCGCAAGGTCCGCCGAGGGCTGGTGCTGGGCCTCGCGACCATGGCGACAGCCACGGCGGTCGCCGTCGGCACCGGTCTGGTCAGCGGCCCGGTGACCAGCTACGCCAACGCCGCCGTCTCCATCAAGAAGACCGGCGAGCACTTCAGCGTGAACATCACCGATCCCACGGCCGACCGCCGTCGCTTCGAGGAGGCGTTCCGGGCGGTGGGGCTGAACGTCACGGTCAAGGTGGTCCCGGTGGCGCCGTCCGACATCGGGAAGCTCATTGGCCCCGTCGTCCCGGGCGGCTTCAAGTGGCATGGCAGCATCGGTACGCAGGGGATCACGCCGTGCTCGTCGGTGTTCTGCGCCAAGGTGTGGATGCCGGCCGACTTCCCCGGACGGGTGGTCTTCGGCGTGGGCCGCCCCGCCAAGCCGGGCGAGCCGTACGTCGGAGATGGCCCCGTTGACCCGGAGGGCGATGAGGCTCTGTCCGGCTACACCAGCCACGGCAAGACGGTCGCGGACGTACGGGCCGAGCTGGACAGGCGCGGGCTGAAGGCCGGCTACCGGCTGGTCTGGAAGTACAAGGACGAGGACGACGGCGGTATCTCGTGGTTCGACGAGGCCGCGCCGAAGAGCCGGATCAAGGACGACTGGATCGTGGCGTCCACCCGCTTCCACAGCTCCGACACCGTCGACCTGTACGTGACCCCCGGGAAGGACGCGGGCCCCGTCCCCAGCCCGCACCCCGAACCCCAGTGGTACGACCTGCCGGACTAAGCCCGCGGCAGGAGGCGGCGCCCTGTTCCAGCCAGGGCGTTGCCCCTTTCCGGTCTGCCTTGGCTGTCTCCCTCTTGGAGTCCGCGCGGGCCGCGCTTCGGGGTGAGGCCGGTTCAGGCCGTCACGACCGGGCCGGGTTGTGCCGGAGGTCAGGCGAGATCGGTGGGCTGGTTCTGTGATCGGGCGAGTCGATAGGAGCGCGTGCCGGTGTCGATGATGATGGCGTTGAAGGTACGGCGGTCGACGATCGCGGCGCAGAGCCTCTTCTCTGCTCCCCTCGCAGCCGCCAACTCGGCTTTGCCGCATACCCGGCGTCTAGCCTGGTTGGACGCGCTGCGCGGACTGGCCGCGATGGTGGTGGTCTTCGAGCATGCGCTCAAACCGCTGTGGCCGGAGGCGCGGCTGCCGATCAAGGCCGTCTTCGATCCCGGCTGGTACGGCGTGTTGGTGTTCTTCCTGGTCAGTGGCTACATCGTGCCGGCGTCACTGGAGCGCCGGGGCAGCGTGCGGGCCTTTTGGATCTCGCGGTTCTTCCGGTTGTGGCCGCTGTTCTTCGTCTGCGTGGCCGGCATGGCGCTGCTGACGGCGGTCGGCTGGGACGGCTTGCACACCTGGTGGGGCAGTCGGCCGGTGGCACTGGCCCTGGCGCACGCCAGCATGCTGCAGAACCTGCTGTACGTGCCGAACTTGGTCAATGTGCTGTGGACACTGTCCTACGAGATGGCCTTCTACCTTTTGCTGACGGCGATGTTCACCCTTGGTGTACACCGGCGCAGCACTGCGGCCGCGCTCGCGTTCGCGGCGTCCGCGGTGCTGGGCGCCGGGTTGCTGCCGGTGACACTCCTGTCGGCCGGTGGGGCGGGCCGCATGCTCACGGTCGTGGTCGTCGTGACCGCCGTGCTGGCTGCCGGGCTGGCCGCGGTGCTGCGCGGCGGCAGGCGGGTACGGCAGGTGGGCGCCGTGGCCATCGCAGGAACGATCCTCCTGCTGTTGGCGGTCAACCAGAGTTATCCCGGGCCGTGGCAGGGGCTGTTCATCTTGGCGACCATGTTCGCGGGCACCGCGCTGTACCGTGTCGAGACCGGCCAGTTCGGTCACCGGCACATCGTCTGGGTGGCGCTGATACCGCTGGCGGGGTTGTGGCTGGCGCGCGCCGAGTTGGCATCCCAGCTGGCGATCGCAGCGGCCTGGCTGACGTTCGCCGCCGGGATGGCACTGCGTCACCGCACGATGCCGTCGTGGCTGACCTGGCTGGGCCTGGTGTCCTACTCGATCTATCTGTTGCATCCGCTGCTGCTGGAGAGCGTGGAGTTCTTCCTGCCGGACCCGCCGGCCGTACCGGTGGCAGTGCGTCTGACGCTGCTGGTGGCGGTGTACGCGGTGCTGCTCGGTCTGTGTGCGCTGACCTGGCGATGGGTGGAGTTGCCGGCGCAACTGTTGGGCCGGCGCCTGATCAGCCAGGCCGAATCCCGTCGGGCAGAGTCCAGCCTGGTGAGGGCAGCCGGCGGGTGAGGCCGCTGTGCCCCGGGCGACGAAGCGCCGCCTCCTCCCGATGATCTCCGAGGCCAGGGCACGCGGCTATGCCCCCGACGGGTGCGTTGCCCTGCAGGTCCTGCCATGAGCGCTGGTGATCCGCCCACAGGAACCAGACGCCGACGCGGGCCGGCTTGGCCGCAGGCTGGATGCGGGTGCCGCCGCCTGCGATCAGTTGCCGTGCCCCTATCGCGTCGGTGTGAAGGACGAGACGATCAGCCAGATGCCGGCAACCGCGATCACGGCGGCGACGGCGAGTTCTTTGGCCCGGCCGGGAACCACGTCTTTGATGCTTCGTGCCAGGCGGACGGTCCCGGCCCAGGAGATTCGCACCCGAGGGCTCCGAGTGGCCGACGTGACGAGGGCGGCCGCGAGAAACAGCGGCCACCGTACCGAATCGGCGAAAGGCATCTCGAAGTCGCTGCCGGACCGGCTGATGTACGTCGCGACGTCGAGCAGCGGGAAGAGGAGAAGGGCCACCGCGGCCGCGGCGGCGGCCAATCGTCCCCATCGGAAAGGAGCGGTGACTTTCGCGGCCGCCGCCAATGCGACGAGAACGACCGGCAAGCCGATCCCGTCGGCCTCACCGGACCACCAGGCGAGGTCGTCCCAGGAGGACTCCGGAGTCTGCATGTAGACGACACCGGCCACACGCATGTCGTATGTGATCGTCCAGCGGTGGAACAGCGCCGCCCACGCCGCCGCGCCGGCGGCGCCCGCCCACAGGGTGATCCCGGACTGTCTCTGAGGCAGGGGTGACCGAGCCGCCAGGTGCAGCGCCCCCGCGGCCACCGGATAGCAGACGATCAAGGGCCAAGGCGGCACGATCGCACGTTCCTGCCCGGTGCATGGGTCGGGGCCTGGCAGAAAAAACGCGGTGACGAGCCCGAACGCGAGCACGGTGCCGACCGCGGCGACAGCGGCGAGCGTATCCCGGCGTGACCCACGCAGGAGAAGTCCGGCCACGGCGACCGGCAGCAGGAGAACGCCCCAGAACAGCAGCTCTCCCGGCACGTTCTCCAGCGCGTAAGGACCTTCCGCTGGAAAGGGAGCGGAGTCCGTCACGGAACAGAACCAGCCGACGCTCTGCCTGCCGATCCCGGAGGTCGTCAGGATCACCGGTCCGGACGCGGCCAGAACCGCGCCGAAGCGCAGCACCGCCGTCACCGGGGACGGCGCTGCTGCCGCGGGTTCCCGCATACGGCACCTTCTCCCGGAAATGATCAATCCGAGTCAGGGTAGCGGATGACCGTCGACCGGGCGGGGCCGTCTTTTGGGCGACGATGTCAGCCGATCGCCGGCATCGGCAGGATGCGACCAGCCCGCGTACGGTCCGGTTGCCGGAGGAGTCCGCGGATGGGTGATGATGTGTCAACCCGCGGGCGTGTCTCTGGTCATGCGAAAGACGCGAGTCATCCCGTTGTCCAGGGCCGGAGTTTCTCGGGGTTCCCTACTGCCCAAAGGTGCTTGATCCGGTCACCCGCGACGTCGAACGCGTACACCGCCACGGTGACGCCATCGTGCTGAGCCACCAGACCTGGCTGGCCGTTGACCGTACGCTCCACGATCGCCAGGTCGGGTGCCCTGTCCGCGAGCCCGACCAGGAAGCGCGCGACCTGCTCGCCGCCTTCGATCGGGCGAAGCACGGCGCTGACGAGGCCGCCGCCGTCGCCGATCGCCGTGGCGTCGGGGTCGAGGAGGCCGATGAGGGCGCCGATGTCTTTGGCTTCCCACGCTTGCTTGAAGTTCCTGACGATGCCGGCCTGGTGGGCGGTCGGGTTGGCGGGGGGCTGCGAGTCGCGGATGCGGCGGCGGGCCGAGGAGGCCAGTTGGCGGCATGCCGCCTGTGTGCGGCCGACGATCTCGGCTACTTCGGCGAAGGAGTAGCGGAAGACGTCGTGCAGGATGAACGCGACGCGTTCGGCCGGGGTCATGGACTCGAGCACGACGAGGAAGGCCATGTTGATCGACTCGTCGAGGGTGACGTGGTCGGCCGGGTCGACGGTGGTGGCGCCCGGTCGCCCGGTGATCCATTCGGTGGGCTCTGGGAGCGGCTCGGGGATCCACTCGCCCACGTAGTGCTCGCGCCGGACCCGGGCCGAGCCGAGCAGGTTCAGGCAGATGCGGCTGGCGACCGTCGTCAGCCAGCCGCCAACCGATTCGATGGCCTCCTGCTGCTGCCGGGACATGGCGTACCAGCGGGCATAGGTCTCTTGGACGACATCCTCGGCCTCGGACAGGGAGCCGAGGAGCCGGTATGCGAGGTTGATCAGCTGACGTCGCTCGCCCATGATCGCGCTCAGGCTCGGATCGAGCAGGCTGTCTCCTGCCCCGGGCTGGATGGTCATGGTGTCCCGGCTTCCTTCTGCCGCAAGTGCTGTCAGCAGTACGACAAGACGACCCCTCGGAATGTGAGGTCGACGCCTCGCCTCACATTGTGCCGGGCTGTCTTGTCGTACTGGTCAGACCGACCCTTTCCGCTGGTCGTCATGCCCAGGCGGCGCACCAGCCCCGCCGCGGCCCGGCTCCAGCGGCATCACCGGACAGAACGCGGGAAGAAGGAAAGCCGATCATGGAACCCGTCAACGCCGCAGTCATCTACTACAGCTCCACCGGCACCCTGCATGCCCTGGCGCAAGCCGCCGCCGAGGCCATGGAAAAGGCCGGCGCACAGGTGCGACTGCGCAAGGTCGCCGAAACCGCCCCACCGGAAGCGATCAGCGCCAATCCGGCCTGGGCCCAGCACCTCCAGGACACCGCCGATGTCACCGAGGCCGGCCACGACGACCTGGACTGGGCCGACATGGTGCTGTTCGGCACCCCCACCCGCTTCGGCAACCCGGCCAGCCAGCTCAGAGCGTTCATCGACACCACCGGGCCCCTGTGGTACCACGGCAAGCTCGCGGACAAGGTGTACTCGGCTTTCACCGCCTCCAACACCGCCCACGGCGGACAGGAATCCACCCTCCTGGCGCTCGGGAACACCTTCTACCACTGGGGCGGCATCATCGTGCCCCCCGGATACACCGACCCCGTCCAGTTCAAGTCAGGCAACCCCTACGGCACCTCCCACGTGGCCGGCGACGGCGCGCCCGATGACGTTGCCTTGGAAGCGGTCCGCTACCAGGCCCGGCGCGCCGTCGACACCGCCGCCGCACTCAAAGCCGGCCGCGCTGCCTAGCCGATCCGCTAGCTGCGTGGTCGAACTACCGAAACCACAGGGACTGTCTCCAGGCGAGCCGGCCGCAGTCAGATTTCTTGAATGGAGGATGCGATGACTTCGAACGAATCCGAGGTTATGGAGCTCTTGGAGAGTCGAGTCGATGCCAGCCAGGCAAAGGACATCGATCGGCTCCTGTCGCATTACTCTGCCGACATCGTTTATTACGATGTAGTCCCTCCGCTCCAGTTCACGGGACACGACGAAGTCCGCCGTAACTTTGTGCGGTGGTTCGATGAATACGATGGCCCCATCAGCTTGGAAACGCGCGACCTCAGCATCGCGACGAGTGGAGATGTCGCCTTCGCGCACATGCTCCACCTGGATTCCGGAACACGTAAGAACGGACTCCAGAGCGCGATATGGGTACGATCGACCGTTTGCTGCCGACGGTCAAACGGCAAATGGTTGATCACGCACGAACACATCTCAGTGCCGATCAACCCGGAGAACCTTCAAGCCTGGTTTCCGCCAGAGATGTGAGGCAGCCTGATGGCTCACGCAAGAAGGGTGCTTTCCACCTGGGATACAAGGATGCGCGAGGTTCCCGTTTGCGCGCAGGAAGTCAGGAATTCGAATCTCCTTGATCCCGGCCATGACGGCGCCTCGCCGGTGGCGGTGGTGGCGGAGTGGAGGGCGCACTATGGTCAGTTCGTGCTGCCTCTCTCGTCTGCGGATCCGGCTCAGATCAACGCCTTCCAGCTGAGCGGTGTACTCGGCAGAGGCGGGCAGGGGTCGGTGTATTTAGGGCAGGACGCCGCCGGGACGAAGGTGGCGGTGAAGGTGCTGCACACGCTGATGGAGGATGCGGAAACGCACCGGCGATTCATGCGGGAGGCGGAGGCGACGCGGCGGGTGGCGCCGTTCTGCACGGCTCGGGTGCTGGATGTCGGGGTCGCCGACGGCCGGCCATACATCGTGAGCGAGTTCATCACCGGGCCCTCGCTGGAGCGGCTGGTGAGAGGCGAGGGGGTGCGGTTCGGCAGCGGGCTGGAACGGCTGGCGGTGACCACCTTGACCGCGCTGGCCGCCATCCACCGGGCCGGGATCGTGCACCGGGACTTCAAGCCGAGCAATGTGATCATGGGTCCCGAGGGGCCGGTTGTGATCGACTTCGGGATCGCCAGGGCGCTTGATCAGACCGCCACCAGCAGCGTGATGGGGACGCCCGCGTTCATGGCGCCCGAGCAGTTCGCGGGCGGGGTGGTCGGGCCGGCGGTGGACTTGTTCAGCTGGGCCGGCACGATGGTGTTCGCGGCTACCGGGCAGCAGGCGTTCAAAGGGGACACGATGCCCGCCCTGATGCACTCCATCCTGACCACCGAGCCGGATCTGTCCGAGGTGCCGGAGGGGTTGCGGCCGCTGCTCGCGCTCTGCCTGGCCAAGAACCCAGAGGTACGGCCCGGCGCCGAAGAGCTGCTGGGCCTGCTGACGGGACAGGAGCCGGGGGCGGCGACCGGATCGCGAACCGCGCCCGTGCCGGGCCGCCCGGCGCCCGCGCCGTCCGGGACGTTGTTCCTGGCCAACCCGGGATCGCCGGCGTCAGGGAGCCGGGCCCGCACCCATGCCCCGCAGTTGGTCGCCCCCGCGGTGGCGCTGGTCTTGATGGCCCTGCTCTCTCTGACCTTGTTCGCCCAGGGGCTGGACCTCCTCGTAGGGTCGGCCTTCGAGCCCTACAGGCACGTCCTGAGCCCGCTGACCTGGATCCTGATCAGCATGGGCTGCCTGATCCTGACGGTTCCCGCCTTCTGCGTGGCGGTGTGGCGCCACAGTGTGGCCTCGGCGATCAGCATGGCGCTCGTGGTCCCACTGGCCTTGATCTTCCTGTTCTGGGGGCTCGTCCTGCACACCGAGGACGACCTGCCCGAGGTGCTGCTCGCGATCGGCCCCGCCGTCCTGCTGGGCGTGGTGATCGCGGTGGCCGCACTCCTGCTGTGGCGGCTGAACGCCCTCATCGCGGTGCTCGGCGGGATCGGCGGCCTGCTGCTGTCGGTGGAGACCGTCGGTCACTTCGTGGACCTGATGCCAGTGCGGACGGGGCATACGTTCGAGGTCCTGCTGACCGTGATCATCCTGCTCACCAGGTTCACGCTCGGCGCCTGGGTCGCGCTGCTGGGCGTCATGCTCATGCTGCGGGCCGTACAGAGCAGGAAGGCGTCAGGTCTCAGGCGCGGCTGAGGCCGTTTCCAGCCCGTACGGCTTGTGCCGGCACGAGCCCGGCGGCGGTCCGCGCCCGCACCTCGATCGCCACGCGCCCAATCGCGGGCCCTTTCGCCGCGTCGCAACGCAGGTCGACGAGGCGCCGTTGGCTCACTGGCGCCGTTCGAGCGTGAGCAGCGTTTCGGAGAACACGGGTGCCGGTGCGCCGGGATCCGCGGCGACAGCCTGCTCCAGGCGGCGGAAGCCGGCCTCCAGCTCGTCGGGACTGAGTTGAGCGAAGAACGAAAGGGTGCGCAGGCGCAGCCGTTCGAGCATGTCACCGAGGGTGCCGGCGGACGGCTCGGTGACCGTGCCGAAGCCGGCGACGCGCCAGCCGTCCGACGTGAACATCGCGATGACCTCGTGCAGCGGCTGGAACAGCGAGGCGTCCACCTCGAAGCCGCGAGGGAAGTGCTCCAGCCACCACGGCCTGGGATGGTGGTCGCTGAAATTCGCGCGCAGCAGCAGGCGCCCGCCGGGCCTGAGCACCCTGGCCAGCTCCCGGACCGCCAGCGGCTTGTCCTGGACGTGGTGCCAGGACAAGAACATGAGAGCGTAGTCGGCACTGCCGGACGGCACTGGCAGGCTCTCGGCGGAGCCTGCCAGATACCGCACACCGGGACCCAGGGACTGCGCCTGCGCTATCTCGCGCATGCGGACCGACGGCTCGACGCCGGTGATCGGCCCGAACGCTCGCGCCAGCGCGGGGGTGAACCTGCCTGTTCCCGAGCCGACGTCCAGCCCCGCCAGCGGACGCCGCTCGGGCAGCACCGCTCCGAAGGCACTGATCCACACCTGCGACTGCTGCTCGGTGAGCGCACGGCCACGTGCGTAGTCCTGGTACTGCTCCGTGTCGTAGTCGATCCGCCTCATCGCAGCTCCCGCGTCAGCCGGGCCGCGGCGAACCGTCCGCCCGATATATCGACCTGATACATCGGGACGATATGCAGTGTCGCGTCATGCCGCAAGCCCTCCATGGCGGTCTGGTGTGCCTGCGCCACGGTGAGAGCACGGCAAGCCCAGCAACACCGTGTTCGCCGTGGACGCGGGCGGCGACCTGCTCGGCGTCTACCGCAAGGTGCATCTCTACGACGCCTTCGGCTACCGGATGAGCTTCTTGAGGTGGCCTCCGCTTCCCGATCGCCGCCTCGCTGGCCGTCCTCGTCCTCCGGTCAGTGGCGTAGCAGGGTCAGGTCCGTCCCGGTGTCGGTGACGGTGAGCCGGGCCTGACCGCCGATCGGGATGGTGGCCAGGGGGTTGGTGTGGCCGACGTCGATGTTGGCCAGGACGGGAATGCCGTTCAGCACCGGCTGGGTGGCGACGATCTGTGCCAGCAGCGGGCGGGACATGCGGCTGGCGTGCTGGAACCGTCCGATCGCCAGCCCTCGGATCCGCGGGGCGTCGGGAAGCTGCAGCAGTGAGGTCAGGTCGCGGGCGAAGGTCGCCGGGTGCGACTCCAGGTCGTCCTCGACGATCAGTATCGCGCCGTCGAGGGACGGCATGTTCGGGGTGCCCTGCAGCAGGTTCAGCGTGCACAGGTTGCCGCCGACGATGCGCCCCTCGGCGGTGCCTGCCCGGAGCGGCCACCAGCCGTCGTTGGGGACCGGCTCGCGCTTGTCCTGGTCGAGGAACCAGAGATCGTCGCTCCACCGCTCCGCCGGAGCCAGGGCGATCGGAGCGGTGTCGAACATGACCGAGGTGAACCAGCGCAGGGTCTGCTCGAAGTGATCCCGCATCCCGAACGTCGACCAGTGCGGGCCGGAGTAGGTGACCAGCCCGGTCCGGGCGAGGATGGCGTTCTGCAGGGCGGTGATGTCGGAGTATCCGCACAGGATCTTCGGGTTGGCGCGGATCAGCTCCCAGTCGAGGAACGGCAGGAGCTCGTTGCAGTTGTAGCCGCCGATGACCGTCAGGATCGCCGCCACCGACGGGTCCGCGAAGGCGTCGTGCAGATCGGCGACCCGCGAGGCGACGCTGGAGGAGTCGAACGCGTCCCGCTCGTCGACATGGCTGCCGTACGAGAGCGTCAGGCCGAGCTCGGCGAACCGGGACCCGATGATGCCGGTGTGGTCGTGCTCCATCACCATCGCGCGGGACCTGGCCGGCGCGACCACTCGTACGGCGTCACCTTTGTTCAGCTTGGGAGGGAAGATCACGATCGAAGCGTATCCGCGTCGGGAGCAATGGAGCAGGCCATCGCCCGGGGCGGCAGAGCCCCGGTCATCCACCCTTGGCTGCTCCATTGTTCCCCGACGCCGATATCGTCCACCGTTTCACCTGGCGTCGAGCTGACGTGACGTCACTCGGCCGACGAGGTGTCCTCGGACTCAGACCAGTCAGGGGTCTTGACGTCGTGGTGGATTGGGTGGTGGTGGCGGATCATGGGCTCCCTGCGGAACCTGTTGAGGTTGCGGTTGTGGTTGTCCACGATGACCCTGACGTGCTGACGCTGCCAGATGGGCCGGGGAACGAAGACCGGCTTCTCGTGGCTGACGACCTTGGGCGCGGCCTGCTGCACCACGCGTGTCACCTTGCGCGGTGTGGGCTGCGGCGGGCCGCCGGCATCGACGGCGGGCAAGCCCGCGCTCGCCGTGGCCGTGCCCTGGCCCATTGGAAGGAGCATGGAACCGGCGATCGCGCCGGTAATAGCTACTGCCGCGAGCAGGCCACGGTGTGGCGCTCGCGTCCGCCGACTGTTGGTATTCACGTGCTCTCGTTTCCGTTCATGGATAGATCGGTGCGGAACCTGGCATCCGCCACTTCGCGGACACTCAGATGGAACCGGACATACCCATACAGATATTCTCAGTTACCTCCTTAATCCCAAATAGCGCGTCAAAGCCCAAGCGTGTTATGCAATCACGATTTTTGTGTTTAAGCGCATCCGTCACACAGGCCCCAGCTCGCCGAGGTGATGAAAGGTTCGGGGTCACCGGCCTTCCCCGCGCCGCCGAGCCCCAGTTCAGCGCGGATCCGCGAGCGCGACGGAGCCCGGGCTCGTTGGCTGATGGCTCCCGGCCGGATCGGCTCGCACGCAGCGAAACCGTGAACGTAGCCACGTCAGGGATCGGCCGGAAAGTCAGCGCTGACGTCACAACCCCTGACCCGCTGACACGACCGTCCGCGTACTCATCGCCGCGGATAACGCCACATCTCGGAGAACGGGAAGACACCCGTGCGACATGTCACCTCTTTTCGCCGACGGTTGAGACTGCCGGCCGCAGCCGTCGCCGCGCTGTTGACGGCCGGTGTCGGCGCGGCCGGGACGCACGCCGCGTCCGCGATCACGACCGGATGCCAGGTCACCTACACGGTGACCAACCAGTGGCCAGGCGGCTTCGGCGCAAACGTCAGCGTTGACTCGGTGCAGGCCGCCATCGTCGCCGCCGGCTACAAGTGAACCGACCGCCGCCCCCGGCACGTACCCGGGGGCAGCGAAGCAGGAGCTTTCGGGTAAACCAGCGGGACAAAGCCGGGTCTTTCGGCCCAACTGCCGTATGGCTACTATCAGGCACCTATCGCCTACTTGGGTGATTGTCGTCGTAGACACACCGATCGGTGAGGAGAGTGTCCTGCACGTGGCTGGATGGGGCAGGCTCGGGCGACGGCGAACGAAATCCCTGGGCGACGGAAGCGAGTCATCCGGGCCGCGACGACTGGCCGGTGTTCGCCGGCTGCCGTTGCGTACCGTGCTGCTCATCATCGTGTTCGTACCGAGTCTGACCTTCACGCCGCTGCTGGCCTCGGGCATGTTCCAGCTGTCCTCCCAGTGGCGGGCGGAGAAGGTCCAGATGGATCTCGCCACCAAGACCGTCGGCGCACCCGCGGCCGACCTGTTCTTCAGCCTCGACAAGGAACGGCGGCTGACCGCGGAGACGCAGGCCGACCCCGGCGGCAGCGCCCCCGGCAAGCTCGCCAAGCAGCGCGCGGTGACCGACCAGGCCGTGAACGCCTTCAGTCCGCTGACGGCCCTGGACACCAGCAAGGGGCCGGAGGGGCTCACCGAAGCCATCGCCCGTACGGACCGCAGCCTCAACCTCCTCGACGAGCAGCGCCGGGCGGTGGACGCCGGTTGGGCCAGCGCGCAGAAGGCGTTCGACTACTACAGCGGGGTCCTGGAGTCGGACCTGCGCGTGTTGACCGCCCTCAGCCACACCGACGAGGGCCAGGTCAACAGCAAGTCGCAGACCCTGGTCGACCTCTTCTGGGTCGTCGACATGATCGGCCGCGAGGACGCCGTCCTGGCCCGCGGCTGGAAGAACGGGCGCCTGACGAGGGACGAGTACGACCTCGTCACGAACGCCATCGGCACCAGGAAGCACCTCCTGCAGTCCCAGGTGATCCCCAACCTCACAGGCGACGAGACCCGCTACGAATCGCTGATGACCGGCAAGGCGTGGGTGGCCATGACCGCGCTGGAGGAGCGGCTGGCACCCTCGGGGAGCAACCAGGTGACAGTGCGCGGGGACAGCGCCGAGTGGCGCTCCTCGGTGGACGCGGTCAGCGCGCAGGTGATCGAGCTCCTGCGCCTCCGGCTCGACAACGTCAGCAAGATCGGCTACGGCCACGCCGACATGCTCTTCGTGATCTTCATCAGCATCACCAGCGTGGGCCTGCTCGCCCTGGGTCTGGTGATCTTCACCAGCTGGCGGCTCACCTCCATCCTTCGCCGCCGCATCCTCCACCTGCGCCATGACGCGCAGGAGCTCCAGGAGCGGCTGCCCAAGGTGGTCGCCCGGCTGGAGCGCGGCGAGGAGGTGGACGTGGACGCGGAAGTCCACATGCTCGAACCCACCCCCGACGAGCTCGGCGAGCTGGGCCAGGCCCTGAACCTGGCCAGCCGCAGCGCCGTCTTCACCGCCGTGCGGCAGGCCGAGCAGCACCGCGGCTTCCAGCGCATGCTCCAGCGCATCGCCCGCCGTACCCAGATCCTCATCGGCCTCCAGCTGAAGAAGCTCGACGAGCTGGAACGCCGGCACGAGGACCCCGAGGTGCTGGAGGGCCTGTTCGACCTCGACCACCTCACCGCCCGGCTGCGCCGCTACGAGGAGAACCTCGTGATCCTCGGCGGCGGGCAGCCGCAGCGCCGCTGGCGCAAGCCGGTGCACCTGCTCAACGTGCTGCGCGCCGCGCAGGGGGAGGTCCAGGACTACCGGCGGATCTCGATCGACGTCGAGGGCGGGTCCTGGGTGACCGAGCGCGCGGTGGGACCGCTGGTCCACGTCCTGGCGGAGCTCATGGAGAACGCCACCACCTTCTCCAAGCCGCAGACCCCCGTCGAGGTGCGGGCCGCACCGGTCAGCCGGGGCGTCGCCGTGGAGATCGAGGACCGCGGCCTGGGCATGGAACCCGAGGAGTACGCCGCCGCCAACGCCCTGATGAAGTCGCCGCCGCAGCTCGATGTCATGACCCACGCCGACGACGTGCGGCTCGGCCTGTACGTGGTCGCCCGCCTCGCCGCGAGCCTGGGCCTGCAGGTGGAGCTGCGATCGTCGGCCTTCGGCGGCACCCGTGTCATCGTGCTGATCCCGGATGCGCTGGTCGTCGACCGCCCCCGTACGGTGCCCGAAGAGGCGCCCCCGGCCCCGGCCCCCTCCCCGGCTCCGGCACCGGCTCCGGAAGCGACCGCCCCGCGGCCTCGCCCGCGGGAAGAGCCGGTGGCTCCCCCCGGGGACGGGCAGTTGCCGACGCGCTCCAGGGGCCGCGCGATGGCCTACGTGACGGCGCCCTCCGGGATCCCGGACCGGGACGACGCGCCCTCGTCGTCCGGCCGCCCACCGCTGCCCCAGCGGGTACGTCAGGCCAACCTGGTCACCGAGCTCAAGGTCCCGGCGGACAGGGATGAGCAGGCCGAACAGGAGACCTGGGCCCTACGCGATCAGCCCGGCCGATCCAGTGCGACAATCGGCGCGTTCCAGAGGCAGTCTCGGAGGCGCCGTACCGGTGACGACGCCTTCCAGCCTGGGACGGACGGATCCCCCGAGCCCGGCTCCCCTACGACGGAAGATCGATGATGACGCAGCGAACCACCGCCACCAACCGCGACCTGGACTGGCTCCTGGACGGCCTGGTCGATCAGGTCGCGGGCACCCGGCACGCCATCGTGCTGTCCGACGACGGGCTGGTGATCAGCCGGTCCCGGACCATCGAACGCTCTGACGCCGAGCGCCTCGCCGCGATCGCCACCGGCCAGCAGAGCCTGGCGCGCGGTGTCGGGCAGCTCTTCAGTGGCGGGCCGGTCCAGCAGGTCATCATCGAGATGGCCGAGCTGTGGCTGTTCATCACGACCGCGGGCCGCGGCACCCACCTGGCCGTGGTCGCCTCCCAGGAGGTCGACGCCGAGCTGATGAGCGTCGCGATGCACACCCTGATCCAGCAGGTCGGCCAGAAGCTGGGGACCGGCGCACGCACCCCGCAGGCCGACGACGCGGGGAGACGCGGATGAAACACTGGACTGAGGGGTTCGACGACGATGACGCCGACGAGCCCCTTGTCCGCCCCTATACGATCACCGGCGGACGGACCGCCCCCGAGCGGGACGACCTCACGCTGATCACCCTGGTGACCTCGATTTCCCACGTCTCTCCACAAACCGGACGCGGTCGGCGGCGACTGCAGCCGGAGCACCGCACCATCTTCGATCTGTGCGAGCGGCCTCTGGCGGTGGCCGAGGTCGCCTCGGCGCTGAACCTCCCGGTTTCAGTGACCAAGATCCTCATTGGCGATCTGATCGAGAACGGTCAGATGCGGGCCCGGCCACCGCTGGCCTTCGCCCAGGCGGGCGGTCTTCCCGATGTGACAATTCTTGAGGCGGTGAGGGATGGCTTACGCAAGCTCTGACCACGGGGACGCCGCTCCCCTGGCAGTGAAGATCCTTATCGCCGGTGGTTTCGGCGTCGGAAAGACGACCCTGGTCGGCGCGGTGAGCGAGGTCGCCCCGCTGCGTACGGAGGAGTACCTGACCCATGCCAGCGTCGGCGTCGACGACCTGGAAGGCGTGAGCGGCAAGTCCACCACCACCGTCGCGCTGGACTTCGGCCGCATCACCATCAACAGCGAGCTGGTGCTCTACCTGTTCGGCACCCCCGGGCAGGAACGTTTCTGGTTCATGTGGAACGACCTCGTCAACGGGGCGATGGGCGCGGTCGTCCTGGTCGACACCCGCCGGCTGGACGTCAGCTTCGCCTCGATCGACTTCTTCGAGAGCCGCGGCATCCCGTTCGTCGTCGGCGTCAACTGCTTCCACGGCGTCAAGGACCGGACGCAGGAGGAGATCCGCAAGGCGCTCGACCTCGATCCGCAGGTGCCGCTGGTGCTCTGCGACGCCCGCGACCGGGGCGCGGCCCGCGACGTGCTGCTCGCGCTCATCGACCACCTGATGGCCACCCGGGCCCGCACCGCGCCGCACCCCGTGGCCTGACCTCTCACGCCGTCGCCAGGGGCGGCCGGCGGTCAGGTGGACAACGGCCCCGGAAAGACGTTTGGCCACTCCCCTTCGTTCGGGAAGTGGCCATTCGCGTCGTGCTCCTAGCCGCAGTGTTCGAAGCCGCTGGTGTACGAGCTGCTGCCGACCGAGCCGCCCCACTTGACGCACTGCGAGGCCGCGTCGCGCCGCACCGGGCCCGCGTAATAGTCGTAACTACCCGAGTCGGTCGTCCGGCTTTCTCCTTCCGGCTCCAGGAAGGCCGACATCGCCGACGCGGTGCCGAGGTTGGTCGTCTTCAGCGTCGCGACGCAGTTGTAGCCGTTGCTCGAGTTGTAGAGCAGATACGTGCGGCCACCGGTGAGCGCGGCCGAGTCGATGACCGAGTAGCCGCTGCCGCAGACCTCCTCCGGGGTGTAGGGGTTGCCGCCGCAGGAGTTGGTGCTCGTGATGGCCTTCTTCTGGCCCAGGGACACGGTCACGCCTTCCACGACCGGGCTGGTGTCCACCGCACCGCTGGAGGTCCGCTGTTCGTAGTGCAGGTGCGGCGCGTTCGAGCCGCCCGTCGAACCGACGGTCCCGATCACGGTGCCCTGGCTGACGCTCAACGTGCTGCCGGCCGACCTCACCATGCTCGCCAGGTGGGCGTAGCGGGTCCTGGTGCCGTCACTGTGGCGGACCTCCACCCACTTGCCGTAGCTCGTGCTTCCCGCGTCGCTGAAGTACGCGGTGCCGGCGGCGGTGGCTCGCACCGTTTCGCCGTCGATGTCGTCGCCCCCGTAGTCCTGCCAGTCGATGGAGCCCGACGGGTTGTGGGTGGGGGTCCAGTTGTTGGCGTAGAAGGTCTTGCCGCAGTTGAACGGGCTCTTGTGCGTCACGGCCAGGACACCGGCGTCCTGTGCCGAGGCGGACTGGGGAATCAGCGCTGTCGCGAGAGCGACTAACAGGGCAGTGATCGCGGGCCTGATGGTTGTGGGCATGGTCACCTCTCTGAACAGGGTGCGTATGGGGGGATACGGTCAGGCGCCCAGTTCCTTCGATGTCGATGAGCCTCATGGAGACATGTGTTCGACATCTCACCGCCCGTGGGGGGAGGGCGGGTCGATCATGAACATATCCCTGAAAGATCTCTTCATCAATCTCTACAAACATGAAATTTTGCGGCTTTTAACACCACCATCCCGGCTGCTGCTAGCCGTACCGGCCGTTTGAGACCGGGCGTAGTGCGGTAGTGAGGTCGTCCGCGAGCCCGTCTATCTCGTCGGCGGCCAGGGTCGAGACGGTGAGGCGGATCGCGTGTGGGGTGGCGAGGCGGTTGCGGGCTCCGGGGGCGACGGCCCAGCCGCGGGCGAGCAGGCGGGTGATCGCGGTGGTCTCGTCCGGGACGGGCACCCACACGTTGAGCCCGGTGCGCCCGTGCGCGGGGATGCCGCGCGCCGCCAGTGCCGTCACCAGGCCGTCCCTGCGCCGCGCGTACGAGGCCGCCACCGCCGCCGTGTCCACCGCGTCCGTACGCCAGAGGTACGCGACGGCGCGTTGCAGCAGGTGGCTGACCCAGCCCGCGGCCAGGCGCTGGCGGCCGCGCAGCCGGCCGAGCGTGACCGGGTCGCCGGTGATGAGGGCGACGCGCAGGTCGGGCCCGAACGCCTTGGCCGTCGAACGCGTGAGGACCCAGCGCTGCGTGACCCCCGTCAACGAGTGCAGCGGGAGATCCACGAACCCCGACCCGTGGTCGTCCTCAATGAGCAGCACCCCCGGGAACGCCCCCAGCACCTCGCGCAGGGCTCCGGCCCGTTCGGAGGAGACGGCGGCGCCGGTCGGGTTCTGGGCGCGGGCGGTGATCACGACGGCTCGGACCCCGGACCGCAGAGCCCGGCCGAGTTCCTCGGGCAGCGGGCCCTCGTCGTCCACCCGCATCGGCACGGGACGCAGCCCCATGACGCCGACCAGGTCGAGCAGGGCCGTCCAGCCCGGATCCTCCACGGCCACCGCGTCGCCGGGGCGCAGCTGAGCGGCCAGCACGCGCTCGACCGCGTCGAGGGTGCCCGAGGTGATCGCCAGCGGGCCGGTCGGTACGCCGTCCGCGCGCATGCGCTCCCCGGCCAGCGCGATCAGCTCCTCGTCGTCGCCCGTCCCGTACATGGCGGGCCGCTCCTCGTGCGCGCGGGCCGCGGCGGCGAGGGCGTCGCCCAGGGGCGGCAGCAGGGCCGGGTCGGGGTTGCCCTTGGACAGGTCGCGCGCGCCAGGAGGCACCTCGATGCGGATCTCCTCCCGGAACGTGCTGGCCGGGCGCGGCCTGATCCGGGTGCCGCGCCGCCCGGCGGTCTCGATGACGCCGCGCTCGCGCAGCAGCCGGTACGCCGCCGCCGCCGTGTTGGGGCTGACCCCGGTCAGGGAGGCCAGCTCGCGCACCGGAGGGAGCATCGCGCCTGGTGACAGCCGCCCCTCCGACACGGCGGCCTCGACCCCGGCCGCAATCTCGCTGGCAGTCCCACCCGCTATCAGGTATTTTTCTGGCACAAAACCTATTATGTACTAATACAAAGAGGTACAGGTGCTCATTCATCCTTGGGACGCGGCCCACGACGGCGACGAATGGCGGACCTGGCTGCGAACGCGCGACTTCGGGCAGCTCGCCGCGAACGGCGTGGACGGCGGCCCACCGGTCGTGGTGCCGACGCATTTCCTGTTCGACGGCAGCGAGATCGTGCTCCACCTGGCCAGGCCGAACCCGATCTGGCCCGCCCTGGAGGCCAATCCGGCCGTGGTGGTGACCGTGCACGACGACTACGCCTACATCCCGTCGGGCTGGCGCTCCGACACCCCGGAGAACGGCGTGCCGACCAGCTACTACGCCGCGGCGCAGCTCACCTGCCGGGCCCGGATCGTGGACGGCAAGGAGGGCAAGGCCGAGATCCTGCGCCGCCAGCTGGCCCACCACGAGCCCGACGGCGGGCACGGCGAGGTGGCCGCGGACGCGGGGCCGTACCGCAAGATGTTCTCGGCGATCCGGGGGCTGCGGCTGGAGGTGGTGGACGTGCGGGCCAAGTTCAAGTACGACGACCACCGGCCGGTCGAGTTCCGCGAGCGGATCGCGGACGGGCTCGCCGAGCGGGACCTGCCGGGGGACGCGGGCGCGCGGGCGCAGCAGCTCAGACGGATGTCCGGCGGACGGTGAAGCGCGGCCCCGCCGGCGGGTAGAGCTCGTCGCCGCCGCCCTGATCCTTGATGTCCGATTTCCACTAGTGGGCGCGGCCGGGAAACCGGAAGAGTGAGTCGCATGCTCACAGACGAAGACGCGTATTCCGTGCTCAGAAGCCGCGACGGCCGGTTCGACGGCCGGTTCTTCGTCGCCGTCGTGACCACCGGCGTCTTCTGCCGCCCGAGCTGCCCGGCCGCCCTCCCCAAGCGCGAGAACGTCCGCTTCTACCCGTCCTCCGCGGCCGCCCTGGAGGCGGGCTTCCGCTCCTGCAAGCGCTGCCGCCCGGACACCGCCCCCGGCTCCCCCGAGTGGAACGTTCGGGCGGACGTGGTCGGCCGCGCGATGCAACTCATCGCCGACGGCCTCGTGGACCGCGAGGGAGTGGCCGGTCTGGCCGCCCGGCTCGGTTACAGCGAACGCCAGCTGCACCGCCAGCTCACCGCCGACCTGGGCGCGGGCCCGCAGGCCCTGGCCCGGGCCCAGCGGGCGGCCACGGCCAGAACGCTCCTGGAGAGCACGGACCTGCCCGCGAGCGAGATAGCGTTCGCGGCCGGCTTCCCTTCGATCCGCCAGTTCAACGACACGGTTCGCAAGGTCTACGGCACCACGCCCACCGCCCTTCGGGGCACGCCCGCCGCCGGCCGCCCGCCCGGCGCGGTCCGGCTGCGCCTCGCCTACCGCCCGCCCCTGGACCTGCCGGCCCTGTTCTCCTGTCTGGCCGCCCGTGCGATCCCGGGCCTGGAGGACGCCACCGCCCACCACTACCGCCGTTCCCTGGCCCTCCCGCACGGCCTCGGCGTCGTCACGCTGCGCCCCGCGAGCACGTACGTCTCCTGCGAGCTCCACCTGGAGGACCTGAAGGACCTGGCGGCGGCGGCCCGCCGCTGCCGCCGCCTCCTGGACCTGGACGCCGACCCCCGCGACATCGCCGACCACCTGGCCCGCGACCCGCTCCTCGCCGGCGTGGTGGCGCGGGCTCCCGGCAGGCGCGTGCCCGGCCATGTGGACGCGGCCGAGATGGCGATCCGCGCGATCCTGAACGAGGAAACCCCCGCCGGCAGATCCCGGCTCGCCCACCTGGTCCGCACCTACGGCACCCCGCTCCCCGATCCACCGGCCGGCCAGGTCACCCACGCCTTCCCGCGCATGGAGGCGCTGGCGAGCTCCGGCGCGCCGCCCCCGGTCACCTCCCTGGCCCGCGCGTTGACCTCCGGCACCCTCCGTCTCGGCCCCGAAGCCGATCGCGACCAGATCGAACGCGAGCTCCTGGCCCTGCCGGGCATGGAGGCGGAGGCCGTGGCGCGGATCCGCATGCGAGCCCTCGGCGACCCCGACGTCTTCCTCCCCACCGACCCGGCCGTGCGGGAGGGCTTGCGCGGCCTCGGGCTGACGGCCGAAGACGCGGACCGTTGGCGCCCCTGGCGCTCGTACGCGATGCAGCACCTGAGCACGCCTTGGCCTCCCTCCTAAGGAATCGTTCGTGTCGACCTACTTGTCCCTCCTCAGGAACAGGCGTGACTTCCGCAGCCTCTGGCTGGGCGCGTCCGTCTCCGTGATGGGCGACAGCATGACGTTCGTGGCCCTGTCCTGGCTCGTCCTCGCCCAGCCCGGCGGAACGGCGAAGCTGGGCCTCCTGGCCGTCTGCTACACCGCCCCCGTCCTGGTCGGCGGCCTGGTCGCGGGGCCGCTGCTCGATCGGTTCGACAAGCGGGCAGCGCTGATCGCCGACAGCGTGCTGCGCGGCGCCGCCGTCGGGTCCATCCCCCTCACGGCAGCGGTCTCGACCGTGCCCACCTGGCTCCCGTTCCTCGTCGCCGCCCTCTACGGCCTGCTGAAGATGGTCCCCATGGCGGCGGTCCCGGCCGCCATCCCCGACCTGGTCGGCCCGCGGGAACGCGACGCCGCCAACGCCCTCGAATCCGTGAGCTACTCGTTGTCCGGCATCATCGGCTTCACCCTGGCCGCCCCGCTCCTGAGCACCGTGGGCCCGGCGAACATCCTGGCTCTGGACGCCGCCACCTACGCCTGCTTCGCCGTGGCCGTGACCCTGATCCGCCGCCCCCTGCGCCCGCACGAGAAGCCGGAGCCCCGGGCCAGGCCCGAGCCGGTCTTTCGCGACAGGGTCCTCATCGGCACCACGCTGGCCTTCATGGCCTTCAACATCGCCGAGGGCGCGCTGACCATGGTGGTCGCCCCATGGCTGGCCAAGGAGCAGCTTCCGGGCAACGGCGCCGCCCTCGCGCTCCTCATGGCCGCGCTGTCAGCCGGTGAGCTCCTGGGCGGGTTCGCGGCGGGGGCCTGGCGGCCGAGAATCGACAGGCTGGTCGCGATCGCCGTGGTGGAGCTGGTGGCGGCGGCGGGGTTCGTGGCGGTGCTGGGGGCCCCTGACTGGATCCCGGTGGTCGCCGGCTTCCTGATCATCGGCATGTTCAGCGCGCCCATGACCGTCTGGGCGCAGTCGCTGCGCATGGAGCGTATCCCGCCGTCCCAGCGGGGCCGGGTCTTCGGCGTCTTCCGCACGATGATGCAGGCCACCCCGCCCGTCGGTGCCGCCGCGGTCACCCCGTTGCTGGTGGCGGGCGATCTGGCCGGGGCCGTGATCCTGATGACCGCTCTGGCGGCCCTCCCCGCCCTCGCCCTGCTGCTCGTACGCGAGGACCGCCGGTTGTGGATAACCCGATCCTCCTGTGGATAACCACCCCCGTACGGGCCCTCACCAGGGGTGCCGGAGACCGGCGCCCCGGGAGGGCCGCAGCACGCGTGAACGCTGGAAAACCAGGGCTTTGCGCTGCATACCACAGCTCGGGACGCCCTCGGCCCGGCTGTCCACCGGCCTGCGCACACACCTGTGGATGAACGCCTCTCAGCCGGCCCGCGACGGTCACCAGTTCCAGTACGAGCGCGCCTCGGCCACCCAGGCCTTCGGGAAGTACTGCTGGATCTTGAACGCCATGCCGAGACCGCGGGCGATGTACTGGTCGCGGTCCAGTTTCCGGGTGATCGGCTTACCCGGCGCGCCCTTGTTGTCCCACCAGGACTCCCACTGCTTGATGCAGGTCTTCCCGCTCAGGTACTGGTTCGAGCAGGGCGCGGGCGGCGACCAGATCTGGGTGTGGCCGAAGTCGATGACCTTCCCCGACGACTTCTCGGTGATGGTCCCCCACGCCTTGAGGCAGTACCCCTGTGGGGGAATGTCCCACTTCACGTAGTGCTGCGGGCCCGACGTGGCGAACGTACGCAGGTCGCCGCACTTGGCGTCGCCGATCTGCTCCTTGGTCACCCTGACCGTGTAGTACGTGCCGTTGCCCCGCCATCCGTCCAGCATCAGCCAGTCGCCGTCGCGCGCGAACTTCTCCGCGGAGTCCGGCGGCCACTTCTTCGGATCGCCCCAGCTGACCTCCGAGCTCGTGGACGACAGGGGCTTCCAGGTCCACTGCCCGGCCGCCTGCCCGTCGGCCCAGTACTGTCCGGCGCTGCGCTCGGCGAACTGGGAGTACTGGCCGTAGTCCTCCCCCGCCCGAGCCGGGCCGGCCACCCCCGCGAGCACCGTGATCATCGCCGCGCCGGTGGCGAGCATTCCCCTCTTCTGGATCTCCACCGGCAGCACGCTACAGAGCCCCGCGACGCGCGCCGGCTCACATCGAAAATCTTCGAAACGCCCTACGCCTTCGAGGCCGGGCGGAGGAGGAACGCGGTGCTCTCGTGTTCGGGAACCTCGACCGCGAGCCCGGTGCCGGCCAGGGCCTCCGCGATCAGGTCCCGGTCGCCGACCCACTGCAGGACCAGCTCATCCACCAGGTCGCCGTACGCGTCGAAGCTCGCCGTGTGCGACTGCGTCGTCCAGAAGACGGCCCTGGGCGGCTGCCCGGCCTCGGCGGCCGCCTCGTGGACCTGCTGCCAGGCGCCGGAGGCGGTCGGCCAGAGGTCGGGCTCGGCGAGGTAACCGTGCGCGGCCAGCCGGTCGAAGGCCGCCGCGATCCTGCACAGGTCGGACGACCGGTCGGCGGCCAGGCAGGTCACGACCCCTTCCTCCGGCTTGTTCCGGCCGTGGACCGTGGCGATGAGCGAGTCCATCAGGGCCTCGCTGTGCCTGGCCAGCGCATCCTCGTCCATCTCCAGCAGCGCGTCATAGTCGTCCTCCTGACCCGCCTGACCGGGAACGGAGACCACCAGACCCTCACGGGCGAAGGCCGCCTGGATGTTGGAGGGCAGCCCGCCCCGCCACGCGAGCGGCACGTCGTCGGCCAGCACGCCCTCCGGGGTGAAGTGGTCGGCGCACGGGCTCAGCAGGCCGCTGGTCTCGGTGTCGGACGCGAAGCGCTGGGCGTCGACGATCTGCCAGCCCTCGTGCTCCAACCGGCTCAGCGCCCGGTCGAAGCCCTCGCGCTGCGTGCCGCGCGGCACGACGGCCTCCTCGGACTCGACCAGCTTGGACAGCGTGCCGGCGACCTCGGCACGGCGCTGTTCGAGGAACGCGCGGGTCTCGGAGATGACGTTCCGGCGCATCAGGGTGTCCATCACCATCGACCACCAGGCTTCGGCTTCGCTGAAGGCGTCCGGGTCCAGCTCCTTGAGCGAGAGCCACAACTTCTCCGTGTAGCTCTGGCCGTCGTCCGCGGATTCGCCGTTCAACGCCTGCTGGCGCAGCCTGAGCCGGTAGAGGAATTCGACGAACTTCGCGAGGGAGCTGTTGACCTGCTCCGCCTGCGGCGTCTCGTCCATCGACAGCAGGCCGACGACGCCGGCGCGGATGTCGAGGAAGTAGCGCATGCCCGAGTCTCCCGACGTGCCGCCGAGCGTGAGGACGTTGACGTCCCCGCCCGGCGTCCTGAACACGACGAGCGAGCCCACCCGCGGTTCGTCGGCGACGAACGTGGTGAACGCCTGGTCGGCGCGCACCGGCAGCCCGACCTCGGAGAGGATCCGGGTGTCCTCCTCCGACAGCCCCTTCTCGCGGCACTGTTCGACGTCCATCAGCAACAGGCCCTCGTCACCGAAAGCCTCGACCATCTCTTCGTGCGTGACCACGATTCAACACCCCGACGTCAGACCCTGGGATCAAGTTCCCCCAAGGGTAGGGGATCTTTACGGATCAGACGGTACGTTCCCAGCGGACCTCCCCCTCGTGCCACCGGTCCGTGGCACGCAAACCGGCCGCGGTGGCGACGGCGGCCGAGGCCGCGTGGTCGGGGTGGATGTGCGCGACGATCGTGTCGATGCCCTCCCGCACGAGCCGGTCGACCAGGGCCTGGGCGGACGCGGTGGCCAGGCCGCGGCCCTGCCACGGCGTGCCGATCACCCAGGCGATCTCGGCGGTCCGGCCGTCGATCGTGGCCTGCACGTACCCGACCAGCCGCTCTTCCTCCCGCGACCAGACCACCCAGTTGCGCCACCCGGGCGGCCCGGCGACCAGCCGCTCGTAGCGGGCGCGCAGCTCCGGCGCGGTCAGCGGGGCACCGCCGGTGAACGCGTGCAGCCGCGGGTCCGCCAGCACGACGGCCATCTCGTCGGCGTGCTCCGGGCGCAAGGGGATGAGGACGAGGGCGGGAGCCTCGATGGGGTCGGTCAAGGGCCTGTACTGGGAGAACGACTCCCGCACGTCGTGGGGCGCGTGGGCGACGGCGTCGCGGTCGGGTTCCGCGGCGGTGACGCGGGGGAGGTGGACGACGATGTCGTACGCGTCCAGCGGGCTCTGCTCGGCGTGGTAGGCGCCGTAACGCTGCTGGGTGACGGCCTGGACCGCGACGGTGTCGGCCGGCGACAGCCGTCGCAGGTCGGTCGCGAAGGGGGCGGCGCAGGTCGCGGCCATGAGCGCGTCGAGGCTGCCGGGCTGGGGTGGCTCCTCCAGGTCCGTGAAGAACGTGCCGGTGTGGAAGCCGGGCCCCGTGTTGAGGGTCTGGCCGCCGCCCGAGGTCGTGCCGATGACCAGGCAGCCCGCGCCCAGCCGATCGGCGAGGTGCATGCCCATCGGGGTCATCGCGGGCACGCCGGGCATGGCGTGCGGCCATCGCTGGACGTGGCCGTTGTGGGCGGCGACGACGATGCGGTCCTCGCGGCGCAGTATCCACTCGACCGTGTCCGCGATGGCGGCGTCGCGGCAGGTCATCACCCCCTGGTGATCGCCACGGACCATTTGGCGGAGCATCGCGTCCAGGGTGACCGTGAGGTCCATGAACCGCAGCGCCCGCTCGTACGCCTCGGCGGTCGTCCGCCGCCGGTAGTCCAGGCGGCGGCCCGTCATTCGTGCCGCGAGATCGGCGAGGCCGGCCGTCAACGCGTCCCTGCGTTCGGGCGGGAGGCTCCCGTAGGCGGAGACGGCCGCGGGCGCGGAGAACGCGGACGTGGCCGCGAAGGCGGCGGCCGTCTCGCGGAGGCCCTGGTCGACCTGGAACTCCGGATCCGCCTGCGCGAGATAGGCGATCACGGCGTCCAACCCGGGCAGCAACGACACCATCGAGCCGGGCAGGTCGATGCCGTAGAAGCCGACGGGGTCCGCGGCGGTGCGATTGTGCTGCCGCATCCACTCCAGATGGTCGCGCATCGGCGTCCACAACCCCATCAGCGAGGTCATGCCGTTCGCCAGCACGTCGCCGAGCCGCTCGCCGCCGCCCCGGACCCAGCCGTCGGCCAGCCATCCTTCGACGAATCCCGACTCCATCGCGTACGCGCTGAACCCGTGCCGCTCGACCAGGTAGCGCAGCAGGCGATGGCGGAGCCGGTAGAACTCGCGGTTGTAGTGCGCGCTCTCGCCGATCATCACCACGCGCGCGTCGCCGATCGCCTGGTCCAGCCACGCGAGGTCGTCCAGCGGAGCGGCCGGATCCAGCGTGGACAGCGGGATCACCGCCTCGTCACTCAGCCGGACCTGCTCCGTCGAAGGTGTCATTCCCGCTCCTCGGGTTGCTTTCCCAACTTTGGTAACGGTACCAGATATGGGAACATAGCAGCGTGGACACCGTTGACCTGCTCCTTCATCCAGTCCGGCTGCGCATCGTGCACGCCATGTCCGGCGGGCGTACCCAGACCACCTCCGAGCTGTGCGCCCGGCTCCCCGACGTGCCCAAGACCACCGTGTACCGGCACGTAGGCCTGCTGGCCGAGGCGGGAGTGCTGGAGGTCGCCGACGAGCAGCGCGTGCACGGCGCCGTCGAGCGCCACTACCGGCTGCGCCGGGAGCGCACGGTGATCGACGCGGACGCGGCCGCTTCGATGTCCGTGGACGATCACCGTCAGGGGTTCGCCGCGGCCATGGCCGCGCTGCTCGCCGAGTTCAACACCTACCTCGACCGGGACGGAGCCGACCCGAGCGCTGACATCGTGGGCTACCGGCAGGGCACGTACTGGCTCACCCGGGAGGAGCTCACCGAGCTGATCGACGCGCTGCGCGAGGTCCTCCTGTCGAAGGCGGGCAACGCGCCCGCGCCGGGCCGCAGCCCGCACCTGATCAGCACGGTCTTCTTCCCTTCTGAGCGATCCGGCCATTAGCCCACACCGTTCAGGACCGGCTGGGGCAGGGGCGCGTGGGGCAGGGGCGCGCCCCAATGCCGCCGAGGTCATGGAAGCGGCGAGATGGCCGCCGGTCAGCGGATCCTGGCGCCGTACACGTGCTCGACCGCCATCGTCATGAGCACCCTGCGGTCGGACACCATCACCGACCGGTACTCCTCCCAGTCCGGGTGCTCCCCCGCGGCACGGCGGTAGTAGTCCACCAGGGCCTCGACCTCGGGCCCCCGGGGGTCGGCGCCCGGTCCCGTGAGTGTCACCGTGCCCTCGGCGGTGGCCCACGACCAGCCGTCGGGGCTGGTGACCTCCAGCGCGGCCCGCGGGTCCCGGCGCAGGTTCGCCGTCTTGGCCCGCCCCTCGGTCATCGAGACGTAGACGATCTCGGCCTCCCGGTCGTAGAAGGGCATGACGGGGGAGAGCTGGGGGCGGCCGTCCGACTTGATCGTCGCGAGGACGCCCAGCCGGCTCTCCGCGAGCAGCGTGCGCGGGTCGTACGGTGCGGCGCTCATGAGACCTTGCGGAACTGCTCGATCATCGCCGCGTAGCCGTCGCCGCCGCGCCCGTCGGCCACGGCCCGGCCGGTCAGGGCCTTGATGAACCTCGGAAGCTCGGCGCTGACGCCGAGGGACTCGCTCTCGTCGATGAGGTGGTCCATCGCGGCCAGGTGGGTGTCGATGGTGGAGTCGAGGGCCGGGTACGCGCCGTCGTCGATCTGCTCGGCGTAGGCCGCCAGCCAGCCGTTCACGATGTCGACGCCCTTGCTCGCGAGCGGGGCGAACGCCCTGGCGTCCACCCCCGCCGCGCCGAGCAGGGCGGCGCCCTGCAGGAAGCCGTTCAGGACGTTCCACATCAGGCTCAGCACGGCCATCTCGTGCAGCGCCGACAGGGTGTGGTCGTCGCCGAGGTACGTCGTTCCAGAACCGAGGCTCCTGAGGACCGGCTCGTACTGCTCGAAGACCGACCGCGGCCCGCTGTAGGTGACAACGGCGTCCGCCCCGATCTCCGCGGGGACGGCCATGATCGCGCCGTCGAGGTACGCGGCGCCGTGCCGCGCCGCCCACTCGGCGCTCTCGCGGGCGCCCGACGACGTACCCGATCCCAGGTTCACCAGGGCCCGGCCGTCGAAAGCCTCGCCCAGCGGGTCGAGGAGCCGGTGCGCGGCGTCGTAGTCCGTGACGCAGACGATCACGAGCGAGCCGGCCGCGACGGCGTCGCCGACCGAGTCGGCGAGCTTCGCGCCCTGGGCCACGAGCTGGTCGGCCTTGGCCGCCGTACGGTTCCACACGGTCGTGGGATGCCCGTCGCGCAGGAACGCCCCGGCCAGCGCCTGGCCCATCAGTCCGAGGCCGATGACGGTCACGGGAGTGTTGTTGGTGGTCATGGCAGAATCCTCAACGTTCATACCGGTATGAAGGTCAAGGGGGAGCGACATGCTGATCGGCGAGTTGAGCCGGCAGACCGGGATTAACACGCATCAGCTGCGTTACTACGAGGCCCAGGGCTTGCTGGAGCCCGGCCGCGGCGCCAACGGCTACCGCGAGTACGGCGACGACGCCGTCCTGACCGTGGCCCAGATCCGGAGGCTGCTCGAAGCCGGGCTGTCGACCCAGGAGATCGCGTACCTGCTGCCCTGCGCCACCGGCACGGCCCCCGACCTGGAGCCCTGCCCCGAGCTCCTGGACACCCTGCGAGCGCGCCTGCACGGCCTGGACGAGCACATCGACACGCTCGCCCGCTCCCGCCAGGCCCTCCACGACTACATCGAGACCACCGAACAGCGGGTGTCGGAGTATTACCGGGGATGCGAGATCGAGGAACTCCGTCCCATGAGCTGAGCGAGCGCGTCGGCCAGGCCCTCGTCCGTGGCGTCGGCCGCGGTGCCGGTTCTCACATCACGACCTCGGACAGGTTGCGGCGGACCGACGGTTTGTCGTCGAAGGTGACGCCGAGCCGCATGATCATCTGCGGGTACTCGTCCGAGCAGAGCTCGTGCCGCAGGAACTCGCGCAGCAGGTCCATCTCCAGCGCCTGGGTGTGGAAGGCGGCGCTGACCCCGTACGCGGAGGCGTGCAGCAGGATGTGCTGCAGCGCCTGCCCGGCGTCGATCCACTCCCGGCGGCTGTCGCCCCGCGTGGTGAGCAGCGCCACGACCCCGACGGACGCCGCCGCTCGCTGGTCGGCCTGGCTGCCCCAGTCGTGCTGCCAGGCGTAGTCACGCTGCGGGAAGTCCGGATCGGTCCGTACGGCCTGACGCGGGTAGCCCTCCGCCGGAACCCCGTCCCTGCGGCTGCTGCCGGGCGGCTGCCCCCAGCGGATCATCTCCAGGGTGAAGCGACGGTTCTGCGCCTGCACGCCCTGCGCGGCCTGGGTGAGCGAGGCGACGACCCGCAACGCCTCCGGGGAGCGGATGGGCGTCAGCTTGGCGCCGTGCTCCATGGCCGCGCGGACCAGCCGCTCGACCAGTTCGTCCGGCACCGGCACCTCGGCGAAGCCCGCCCGGTGGGTGCGACGGCACTCGATCTCACCGCCGAGAGCCTTGGTCGCCTCGTCGGTATGCGTCTCGCCGCCCGGCTTGAGCGTGGCGAGCAACGACGGGCGGTCCGGGTCCGGCAGGGTGCGCACCTCCGGCTCGAAGCCCTCGCACCGCATCGCCGTACGCATGTTGAACAGGGCAGCACCGCAACTGATCAGCAGTTCCCGGCCCGAGGCGTCGCCGGCGCGCAGCCTCCGGTCCGGGTCGGCCCGCAGGCTGATCTCCTCCCCGGACACCGAGAACGTCCAGGGCTGCGTGTTGTGCACGGACGGCGCCCAGCGCGCCGCCTCCAGCGCCACACCGAGCGCGTGCTTCACCGAGAGAACGGCCATGACACCCACCTCCGCCTCCAGCGCATCACGCCCGGGACGGTTCCGGTCAGGGTCGAAGGTCCCCGGCCGCCAGGGCCGTCGGCCCTCTGCCGTGGGAGTCTGCTGGGGGGAGTCTGCTGGGGGGAGTCGCAGCACATGGCGAAGACCTGTGAGGCGCTCTCCCTTCGCCGGCATGGTCCGGATCAGGTGGCTAGGGGTCGCCGGTTCGTCCTTCGACTCTCCGGCCTCTCAGCCTTTCCTTCGCTCCCCCGAAGAGGCTCTCGGGTCGGGCTCCCTCGCTCGTCTCACAGGCCTAATAACAACTTCTCGCCGCCCGGATCGCCCCGCCAGGGACGAAAGTCCTTCACTTTCGGGACCAATGGCCCTAGCCAATCCGGTTGGCAAGGGTCACGTAGGCGTGCGCCACCTTCGCGTCGATGTCACGGGGGACGGGGACGACGCACTGATCGACCGGTACGAGCCCGCCTGCGATGGACTCCAGACAGCGTGCCTGGAGCGTGAATCCGAGATCCATCGATTCCACCGAGTTTCCCAGCGGGCGCGGGCCGGAGAGGTTGACCATGTGCCCGCCGGTGAGCACGTGAACGCGCCTCCCGTCGCCGAGGACGAGGCTCGTGACGCCTTCCGTCGGCTCCGCGGAGCCGACCACGTCGGGATGGCCCAGGAGGTCGGCCATGTCGATCTCCCACGGGACATGACCGGCGTTGGCCAGGATCGCGCCGTCGGACAGCAGGCGGAGGTCGGCTCCGGTGAGGACGCGCGCGGCGCCGGTGACGGTCACGACGAGCTCGGCGGACGAGATCGCCCGCTCCCGCTCCGGCACCGCGAAGCCGTCGAGCAGCGCGTTGAGCCGCCGTACCGGATCCGTGTCGAGCACGGAGACGAGGGCACGGGCGCGGCCGAAGTTGCCGGCGACGCCGCGTCCGCAGGGTCCGTAGCCGACGACCGTGACCCGGAGCCCGTTCGTGGCCCGGTTGGTGATGCGCATGAAGGACTCGAGCACGCTCTGGCCCACCGCATGCTCGTTCTCGGCGAACTGCTTGATCGGGCTGTCGTTGATCACCAGGAGCGGCCGCGCGATGCGGTCGCGCAGCGGCAGCAGTCTCGCCCGCCCCGAGGTGGTCTCCTCGGTCCCGCCCAGCAGCGAATCGTACGGCTCCTCCAGGAACCGGGCGAACAGCTCCCCGCCGTTGTCGAGGATGAGATCCGGCCGGCAGGCGAGGACCTCGCGCAGGTGGGCCGCGTGGATCTCCGGGTCGCCGGTGCGCTCGCCGACGACGTTGACGCCTTGGTCCCTCAGCACGGCCACCGTCTCCTGCTGGGTGGTCATCAGGTTGCCGGTGGCGACGATCTGCGCCCCGCCCTGCCGCAGCGTGAGGAGGAGGGTGGCGGTCTTCGGCTCCAGATGGATGGCCGCGCCGATCGTCAGGCCGGCAAACGGACGGGTCCGGGCGAATTCCTCGGCGGTCTCGGCCAGCAGGCGGCAGCTGCCGAGCACCCACTCCATCCGCGCCATGAGCTCCTCCGGTCTCGTCAGCCGATCGTTCTCCTGAGCAGGATGGCGTGGATCAGGGAGGCCACGCCATCGTCGTCGTTGCTGGGGAGCAGGATCCGGGCGGCCGCCTTGACCTCGGGGTGCGCGTTGGCGACGGCCGCGGGCAGCCCGGCCTTCCTGAGCATGGGGAGGTCGTTGGGCATGTCCCCCACCGCGGCCGTGGCGGCAAGGGGGACTCTCCGGTGCGCGGCCGCCCATCGCAGGGCCTCGCCCTTGTTCGCGCGCTCCGGCGAGATCTCCAGGAAGTGCATGGTCGAGAAGGTCGCCCGGACTCCGGTGACCGTCCCGAACGCGTCGGCGAGCTGGGGCGCCGAGAGCCCAGGGTGAGCCACGAGCACCTTGACCACCCGGTTGCCGCGGGTGACCCGGCCGATGAGGTCGGCCGACACGTCATGGGGCCAGCAGCCGGGCACCAGGTCCGCGAAGCCGGGTTGCAGGACGAGCTCGCGCTCCGTGTCGATGCCCAGGACCGCGCCCCGGACGGACCGTCCGGCCCAGGCGAAGACCTGCTCGACCTGGCCGGCGGTGAAGCAGTGGTCGAACAGCACCCGGCCGGCGCGGGTGTCCCACATCACCGCGCCGTTGCTGCAGGCGATCAGGCCCTGGATGCCGGCCTCCAGAGCCCAGTCCAGGGCGTCCCGGGTGGGCCGCCCGGTGGCGACCATGACCTGGAGACCGGCGGCGCGGGCCTCGGCCAGCGCCGCCCTGGTGTCGGGGCTGAGGCCACCGGCGCTGGTGAGCAGGACCCCGTCCAGGTCCGTGCAGACCAGCTGGATCCGGGTCACGCGGCGGCCCTCGCGGCGTCGGCGTCCCGGACCACGAGGCTGCGCTGCCCGGCCGCCAGGACCACGGCGCCCACGGCGATGCTCAGCACCCCGACGGAAGCGGCCTGCGACTCCGTGGCGTGTTCCAGGATGACCCCCGCCGCGCTCGACCCCAGGGCGGTTCCCGCCGTCATCAACGTGACCAGCCAGGCGAACGCCTCGGTGACCGTGCCGACCGGCGCGAGCTTTCCGACCAGCACGAACGCGGCCGTCAGCACGGGCGCGAGGAAGAGCCCGGTGAGGATCATGATGGCGGCCATGTAGGGCGGGGACGGCACCAGGCACAGCAGCGCGTACGCGGCGGCCAGGCCGACGGTCAGCAGCAGCGTGCGCCGCGGGGGCGAGGAGGTCCAGCGCACGGCCCCGTAGCCGAGGCCGCCGATCAGCGCGCCGAGGGCGTTCAACGCCAGCAGCGTGGGCGCCCCGCCCACCATGTCGTGGTGCTCCGCGTAGAAGACCACCAGGACGTTGAGGCCGCCGATGGCGGCGCCGACCCCGGTCAGGCTCACCAGCAGGACGGCCAGACCGCGGCTGCGCAGCGGCCCGAGCCAGTCGGGCGACCGGACCGGCGCCTTCCACCTGCGGGTGGGCGATGCGGTGGCGACCACGAGCACTCCCAGCAGCCCCAGCAGCGCCCCCACCCACAGGGCTCCCACCGGCGAGTCGGCCGCCACGCAGCCGGCCACGACCAGGGGACCGCCGACGAAGACCAGCTCCTGGGAGGCCGAGTCCATGGCGTAGGCCGACTCAAGCCGAGCGGCCGGCACCAGATCGGGCCACAGCACCCTCAGGCAGGGCTCCAGCGGCGGGGTGGCCGCCCCCGCGAGAACGGCGCCCGCGAGGACGACCGCGGGCTCGGAGGGAGCCAGCGCGATCGCGATCAGGCCCAGGCCGGCCGCGACCGCGGCCGGCACCAGGACGCGGACCTGGCCGGCCCGGTCCACCAGCCGGCCGAGCAGCGGACCGCCGCCGGCGGCGGCGATGGCGAAGCCTCCGGCAGCCAGGCCGACGTAGTCGTAGCTCGCGCCCACCTCCCGCAGGACCAGCGGGATCGCCAGCGCCGCCATCGCGCTGGGCAGCCTGCCGACCAGCGTCCCCAGCAGCAGCCGTGTCACGTACGGGGCCTGGAGCAGGCTCGCGTAACTCATTACTCAATCCCCCGTCTCGCCCCACAGGTGCAGATGGAGCGCCACCGGTTGGTTCTTTCGCAGTTGCACCTCGATGTCCCCGGCACCGCTGATCTGGTGGCTCGGCCCGCCGTCGGCCAGGTCGATCCAGGTCCAGGCGCCGTCGGAACCGGCCGGCGCGTCCGGCAGGTCGACCGCCGCCACCTGGCCCCGGTCGTCGAAGGTCAGCCGGACCTGCCCGCGGAAGCTGACCCGGACGACCGGCTCGTCGGCGTCACCGCGGGGCCCCTCCACCGACAGGAACCGGGTGCGCGCGTCCCACTGGACCCGCGGCCCGGGGCCAGGGGCCTGCCCCCTGTCCCACTCGGATCGGAACCCGGCGGCGAACCGGTGCAGCAGCAGCGCACGGTCGGCCGCCAGCCGGCGGGCGGGCTCGGTGAGCATGTCCTGCTCCAACCGGATCAGCTTCTCGTAGAGGTGGGCCAGCACCGATGAGGTCTCGCCCTCCTGGTAGACCTCCTTGAGAGCCGTTCCCGGGTCCCACAGCGGCTCGCCGAGCAACCCGCCGTAGGCGAAGGCACGGCCGATGCCGATGGCTCCCATCGCGTCGAGATTGTCGGCGTCGTGCACCGCCGCGGCGACCGCGCACCGATCGTCGAGCTCCTCGTCGGCGAAGCGGTAGCGGCCGGTCAGCTCGACCGCCCGCAAGATGGGCGGATGCCACTCTTGCGGCACTCCGCACTCCTCCAGCACGCGCAGCACCGCGCCGCAGGCGTCCTCGGGGCGGATGGGCCGCCGGTCCTGTCTGGCCTCCTCCACCCGGTGGTAGTCGTGAACGTACGCGGCCACCCGCGCGATGCGGGGGTCGGCGCCCGTCCGGGCCGCGATCTCCCCCGCCAAGGCGGCGACCCGGTCGACGTGGCCGATGTCGTGGGCCGGGTCGGCGGTCGCGAAGTCGACGACCACGCGGGCCCGTACCTTCTCGGGAATCGCGTTCACCGCTGTCCGTACTCCTCACGCCAGCGCTGCGCCAGCTCACGCTGCATCTGCGGGTTGAGGCGGTGCAGGCCCGGCTCCCAGGTCTGCCGGGCCAGCTCGCGCGTGCACAGGTACAGCTCCGTGTAGACCAGGTCGAGGACGGATCCGAGGATGCTCTGCTCCATGAAGTTCACGGGCTTGCCGTCGTTGAGCAGATAGACCGTACGGCCGGCCGCCCGCAGCTCAAGCACCTCGTCGACCTCGACCAGGCTGGACGCGGCGCGGCGCATACCCTCGACGTCGAACTCGACCTGCTTGGAGCTTCCGCTGGCCAGGACGACCCCGTCGCGCAGCCGTGGCAGGTCGCCCGCGGTGAGGGCACGGTGGCCCGAGACGCCGACGATCACCTCGGCCCAGGAGAGCAGGTCCTCGCGCGCGCCCACGCGGAATCCGTGCACCACGGCGGCCGACATCCGGATGTCGTCGGGGTCGTAGACGGCGACCTGGACCCCCGTGCGCCGAAGGTGCTCGGCCAGGGCCGTGCCTATCCCGCCGTAGCCGAGCACGAGGACGCGGCGTTCGCTCAGGAGGCGGTAGAAGCGCAGCCGCAGCAGTCGTTCGACGCTGTAGGCCACCGACCGCCCGACCTGGACGTCTTCGAGTGCCTTGAGCGGGCTGTCGGCGATGGTGAAGACCGGCAGGGGGAGCGGCGCGGCGCGTTCGTACTGCCACTGACCTTGCTTGGTGTCCTCCACGATGCCGCGGAAGCGCGGCACCCCGGCCAGAGCTCCGACCGCGCCGGCGCAGTATCCGCCGACCTCCTGGATCATCACGGGCGAGTCGCCCTGCCGCGCGGCCCTCCGGGCGGCGGCGACCGCCATGGCCCCGACCTCCTCGATCGAGGCGGGCATGCTCAGCGGAAGATCGTCCAGCAGCGACAGCGCCTCCTGCCGGGCGCTGTAAGGCACCGGCACGACCTGGGCGAGCTCGGTGGACCGGCTCAGCAGCCGCACGTACGGGACCGCGGTGTCGAGCAGGTGCGTGATCAGGACCGTGCGTACGGGCGGCATCGGCCAGTCGGCCTGGGCACTGCGCAGCACGGGCAGGTCGCCCGCCCGCGATGCGTGCCCGGCGCCGGCGCGTGCAGCCGCAGATTCCCGTTCGACAACGGATGTCATGGGAAGTCCTCCCCAGAGAGATGGAACGGTTGCGGTTCGCTCGACAAGGAGATGACGGCTTCAGACCGCTTGGAGCCTGCTCAAGCCGGTCACGGCCATGTCGGGCAGGTGTGCCGGACGCAACTCGATCTCGCCGATGGCGGTGTCGGCGGGTGCCTCGACAACCCAGCGGACGGCCTGGGCGACGGAGGACATGGACAGTTTGAACGGTGAGTCGTCACCGATCTCGTTGGCGATCGCACCGGGGTTGATCAACGTGGTGCGGACCCCGTTCGGCCGCTCTTCGAGGAGGAGCACCTCGGCCAGCGCTTTCAGGGCCGCTTTGCTGGCGCAGTAGGCCGCACCTCCCTCGAAGTATCGGCTCCCGGCGTGGCTGCCCATCAGGACGATGCTGCCGTGGTGTGCGCGCAGGTGCGGCAGCGCCGCCTGGAGCAGCGGCAGCACGGAGACGATGTTGACGTCGAACGCGGCGCGCCAGTCGCGCAGGCTGAGCGTGCCGATCCCGCCCAATGACCGCGCCACCGCATTGACGACGAGCGAATCGATGCGCCCCCGCCGGCGCGCGACGGTCTCGACGGCGGCTGTCACCGCGTCGTCCGACTCCAGGTCGCACCGGACCTCAGGAAGCCAGGACTTCCCGGCCGAGGTGCGGTTGAGCCCCCATACTTCCCAGCCGCCCGCGTGCAGTTCGGTGGCGATGGCCAGGCCGGTGCCCCGGTTCGCCCCCGTCACGATGGCGACCGGGCTCTGCGCCTCCGTCATGCCGGGAGCCTGCCGACCAGGCCGGTCCAGACGGAGACGATGTGCTCGTGGCCGGCGCCCTGCCGGAACAGGTCCTTGTCCAGCGAGTTGCCCTCGTGATCGCGCAGCCGCATGCAGTCGGGCGAGATCTCGGAGTTGATGGTGAGGTCGCCGTTCGCGCCGGAGCCGATGATCACGCAGAAATCCCAGAGATCGAGCGGCTCCAGCCACTCGCGGAGGCGGTCATTGCATTCCCTGGCGATGCGGCGGAACTCCTCGACATCCACTCCATAGGCGCGCAGGTAGTCTTCCCCGATGGGCTGGTCCTCGGGATCGATCCGGAAGTCGAACTTCACCACCGGAGGATGGAAAACATGGCCTTCGGGAAAGAGGCCGGGATACTTTCGGAGGGTCGACCCGATGGACCGGTTTTTGACGATCACCTCGAAGGGCGGAGCCGGCACGTAGTCGGCGAGATAGGTGGTCTCGCCGAGCCGTTCCCTGAACACCGTGCGAATGCCGGACGCATGGAGCGCGTGGGCCGCGCGCTCGTAGAAGTCCAGGCGTAGTCGCGCGGTCGCCGGGACGAGCTCGTCGCGGTCGAAGGTGTAACTGCGCAGGCTGGGGATCAGCTCGACCACGCACGTGCCGTCGTCGCGCCGCCAGATCCGCTTGCTGCGGCCTTCGACGGCGGGCGGCCCGGTTATGTCACTCCGCAAAGAGGTCACAGAACAGCATGGTCATTCGCATGACTGGCGATGTCAAGCATAATCCACAAACAAGTCCAGAGATAATTGGCTCGTATTATAACCGAGTATGCGCCGGGCTGACGTGCCGGGCGAGTGAGATATTTAATTCATTGGCCATGGGCCTTTCGGAAGATATTCACAGATCAGGACATTCGCATTCCCGTTCCGTGCCCACGGCGAATGCGGATGAGTGAAATAAACGTCGATATCCGATATGGGAGGCCGCTAATGTGACGGCGGACCCGTCGTCGGCCATCGGGCCTAGCCGCCGAGGTCGGTGCAGTGCGCGATCGTCGCGTCGTCGGCCGCCACCCCGTGGCGCGCCTCCGCCTGCCGGACACGGCGGATGATCTCCGCGGGCCCGCTCGACGCCAGGACGGCCATGACCTCCGGCCAGCCGGCGAGCCCGAACCGGTCCACGATGCGACTTGCGCCGTTGCTGAGCAGGACGGCACCGGTCAGCTCGGAGATCGGGCGGCTTTCGGTGATCGCCTCGTCGGCCGCCCGCGGGTCGTCCTTGGCCACCCAGAAGCCGCCCGCCCGGTTCCGGTTGGCGCGCAGGTCCCGGAGGAGCCGGCGGTACTCGTCGCTCCCCTCGGCGGCGGCCTCGATCGCGGGCTGGTACGACCGGCTGATGATCACCTCCCGGGGGTCGGAGACGACGAGCGGCGCATCGTCCGCCCTGTCGAGCACGAGGACCGAGTCACCGAGCACCAGGTGCTCGACGAAGCCGCCGGACACGCGCAGGATGGCCACGGTCGCCGACGGGCTGATGGGGTCGGCGACGTCGCAGGTGTCCCGGTGCTCGTCCGTCACCTGCTCGATGGCCTCGGCGAGCAGGGCCGGAAGGCCGCGGTCCCGTTGAAGGGACAGGAGGCCGAGCAGGCTGCCTCCGAGGCGGCCGGCGTACCAGGCCACGCCGTGGCGGCAGATCGATTCGCCGCCGGGGATGCCGGCGCCGTCGATCAGCACCGCCGCCGTCGGCAAGGCGCCGACGAAGTCCTCGTTCTGCCGGCCGGCGCGTGCCGCGACGCTCGTCATCGTCACCCGCATGTCCGGCCGCCGCCCTCCCAGGTAAAGGACTCCTCCTGACAACCGCCTTGAACATACCGGGCGTCACCGGCGTTCCGCGCGGCCAGAACCACCAAGGAAGGCCGGCTTCGACGCATGCGTAAGAACACGAGAGCCACGCCTCCTGCCCGTGCGCAGATCCCAGAACGCGAGGGTGCCCGTCTGGCCGTAGGTCGACGCGCCGCAACCACTCGCGGTGCGGCACGTCCCAGCGGACGGTCGCGGCGGGGCGGAACACGTCGAGGTCGCGCTGATGGCCGGCCGGGTAAAGTTCGTCCATGGAGAGCGGCGGGTTGCGCGAACGCAAGAAGGCCAGGACCAGGGAGACGATCCTGCGCGAAGCGTTCAGGCTGTTCCGCGAGCGCGGCTACAACGCCACCACCGTCGACCAGATCGCCGAGGCCGCCGAGATCTCCCCCGCCACGTTCTTCCGCTACTTCCCGACAAAAGAGGACCTGGTCACGCTCGACCGCTTCCCGCCGCTCCTCGACGCGCTCCAGGTCCAGCCGCCGGGCGAACCGCTCACCGTCCTGCGCGGCGCGTTCCGTACGGCGTTCGCCTCCCTGACCGCCGAGGAGATCGCGGCAGGGCACGCGCGAGAGGTCTTCTCCGTGACCGTCCCCGAGCTGCTGGTGGCGAACCTCCGCAGAAGCCCGGGCGCACTCCGCGAGATCTCCGAGAACCTGGCGGACAGGGCCGGCTGCGACGCCGACGACCCCCGGATCCGGAACGTCACCGGCGCCGTCCTCGGGGTCGTGACCATGGTCTGGCTGCAGTGGGCGCAGGACCCCGCCCTGGACGGGCCCGCCGAGATCGACAGAGCGCTGGCCCACCTGGAGTCCGGCCTGAGCCTGCGGTAGCGGGCACGGCGGTTCCGGAACAGGTTGATCACCTTGCCGTCCGATCGATGGATCACGCGTCTGTTGCGTCCCGACCGACCGGTAGATAGGCTCCGCTTCATAGCCGACCGACCGGTCGGTCGAGGGGAGCATTGTGAAGAACGCCGATGTCCACGGCACCGTCGCCGAAGGCTTCGAGCCGGTGATGGACGCCTTCCGGCGCAACTTCGCCCAGGGCGCCGAGGTGGGTGCCGGGCTGGTCGTCTACCGGGACGGAGAGCCGGTCGTGGACCTGTGGGGCGGCGACGCCGACCCCGACACCGGGCAGCCGTGGCGGCACGACACGATCGCGCCTCTGGCCTCGACCACCAAGACCTTCGCCGCCGGGTCGTTGCTGCTGCTGGTCGAGCGCGGGCAGGTGGACCTGGACGCGCCGGTGGCACGTTACTGGCCGGAGTTCGCCCAGAAGGGGAAGGGTGAGATCACCGTCCGCGTGCTGCTCAGCCACCGGGCCGGGCTGACGTCGATGGAGGCGAGACCGGTGACCTGGGAGGACCTGCGCGACTGGACGCCGATCGCCGACACCCTGGCCGCCGCCGCGCCCGAGTGGCCGCCCGGCACGGCGCACGGCTACCACGGCGTGACGTTCGGCCATCTGACCGGCGAGATCGTCCGGCGGATGTCCGGCGTGAGTCTGGGCGAGTTCTTCGCCCGCGAGATCGCCGGGCCGCTCGGTCTCGACTGCTACCTCCGCGTGCCCGACGCCGAGCTGCCCCGGATGGCCACCATGGTGGTCCCCGACGCCGAACAGGTCCTGCTGGGCATGGAGGTGCCCGAGCTGGCGGACATGGTCCAGGCGCTGAACGATCCGGCCTCGCTGACGTACCGGTCGATGTTCGGCAGTGTCGTGATCGGCTGGGACGCGACGAACGACCCGAGCACGTACCAGGTGGAGAGCCCGTCCATGGACGGTGTGGCCTCCGCGCCGTCGCTGGCGCGCTACTACGCCGCGCTGATCGGCGAGGTGGACGGCGTCCGGTTGCTCGGCCCTCAGCTCGTGGAGCAGGCCCGGCACTCCTACGGCGACGGCGTCGACGAGATCCTGCGGGTGCGGACCTCGTGGGGGCTGGGCTTCGCGCTGCCCGGCGGCCCGATGTGGCCGGTGCCGGAGAAGATCGGCGGCCTGTTCGGGCACAGCGGCGCCAGCGGCTCGTTCGCCTTCGCCGACCCCGAGCGCGGCCTGGCCTTCGCGTACGTCCCCAACCGCGGTTCGGAGCTGCTCGAAGGCGGCGACTTCCGGGTCCGCGGCCTGATCGCGGCCCTGTACGAGGGCAGGCTCTGACGATGCCGGAACCGCGTTTCTCCGCCTTCGCCGATCCGGCGAATCACCTGGCCTTCGCGTACGTGCCCAACCGCATGTCCGGCTACATCGAAGGCGCGGACGCCAACGCCAGGCGGCTGGCGGCGGCGGTGTACGACGCGCTCCTCTGACGAACGCAGCCGACCGACCGATAGGTAGGCTGATAGGGTGTGCCGACCCGAACACCCGATGTGGAGGATCAGAGTTGTCTCGTCACGAGCCGGGTGACACCCGTGGCCGCATCATCGAGACAGCACGGGAGCTGTTCACCACGCAGACGTACCGCGCGGCCTCCATGCGCGACATCGCGGAACGGGTCGGCATCACCAAGCCGACGCTCTACCACCATTTCCGCAGCAAGAGCGAGATCCTGGCCCACCTGGTCGGCCCGCCGATCGACCAGTTGGAGGCGACGATCGACGCCGCGGCCGCTCGCCCCACCCTGGCCGAGATCCGGCACCACGTGTTGGGCGGCTGCCTGGACGTCATGCTCACCCACCGCGAGACCATGACCTTGCTCCTGCGCGACGCCTCGGTCTACGGCGACGAGACGACCGCGGTCATGTCACGCATGGTGACCATCGTGAACCGGGCCATCGAGCTGCTCGCCGGGCCCGATCCCGACTGGCGCCGCCGCGTACGCGCGGCCCAGGCGTTCGCGGCCGCCACCGACCCCGTCGGCCAGTTCGCGGACGTGCCGGTGGACGACCTGCGCGCCGAGCTCATCCGCGGCGCGAGCGCGATTCTCGACCCCGAGCCGATCGGCGAGCTCCACCCGGCAAGGTGACCGGCGAAGCGCGCGAGCGGCCTAATGCTGCGCCGCCGTCCACGGCCGGAGCTTGTCGGGGTTGCGTACCGCCCAGATGTGCTTGATCCGGCCGCCCGGCACGTCGAACGCCGCCACCGTCACGGTGACGCCGTCGCGCTGGGCCACCAGACCGGGCTGACCGTTGACCGTACGCTCCAGCAGCGTCAGGCCGGGCGCGTATTCGGCGAGGGCGAGGAGGTAGCGGGCGATCTGCTCGCGGCCCTCGATCGGGCGCAGCCCGGCGCTGACCTGTCCGCCGCCGTCGACGATCGCGGTGGCGTCGGGGTCGAGCAGGCTGATGAGGGCGTTGATGTCCTTGGCCTCCCAGGCCTGCTTGAAGTCCTTGACGATGCCGGCCTGCCGGGCCGTCGGAGCGGCGGGAGTCCGCGCCGCGCCGATGCGGCGGCGGGCCGAGGAGGCCAGTTGCCGGCAGGCCGCCGGGGTACGGCCGACGATCTCGGCCACTTCGGCGAACGGGTAGCCGAAGACGTCGTGCAGGATGAACGCGACGCGTTCGGCCGGGGTCATCGACTCCAGCACGATCAGGAAGGCCATGTTGACCGACTCGTCGAGGGTGACCCGCTCGGCCGGGTCGCCGCCGGATCGCCCGCTGATCCATTCCGTACGGTCGGGCAGCGGCTCGGGGATCCATTCGCCCACGTAGCGTTCGCGCCGGGCGCGGGCCGAGCCGAGCAGGTCCAGGCAGATGCGGCTGGCGACCCTCATCAGCCAGCCGCCGGGCGAGGCGATGTCCTCCTGTTGCCGCCGCGTCATGGCGTACCAGCGGGCGTAGGTCTCCTGGACGACGTCCTCGGCCTCGGCCAGGGAGCCGAGCAGCCGGTAGGCGAGGTTGATCAGCTGCCGCCGCTCGCTCATGATCGCGCTCAGGCCCGGGTCGAGCTGATCGTGTCCTGGCTCGGATGGGGTGGTCATGGTGCCGCCGGCTCCCTCTGTCGCTGCTGCCGTCACCCAGACCGACGAGACGACATCTCGGAATGTGAGGGCGGGTCGTCGGATTGCTGAGGCGCCAGGTCGCAAACTACCGCTGAGCTCGGGAAACCATGTCCCCCGCCCCCGGCTTCTTCCTGCTGTCGCCGGTACGGCCGCCGCGCCGCCTCACATTCGCAGCGCCTGTGTCGTCGGCCTACCGAGACACCAGCGCGGCGGCCCATCGTCCCCATCGGGTCGCCGGCCTCGAACACCTCCTGAGATCGAGAAGGGAGCCTCACCATGTCCACACCCGCACCCGCCACCCCCAGCAAGGTTGTTGTCATCGGCGGCGGTTACGCCGGAGCACTCGCGGCCAACCATCTGCGGATGCGCGCCGACGTCGGCATCACCGTGGTCAATCCCCGTCCGGAGTTCGTCGAACGAGTCAGGCTGCACCAGTTCGTGGCCGGCACCGGCGAGGCCGCGGTGGACTACGGCACGCTGCTCGGCGAGGGCATCCGGCTGGTCGTCGACAGCGCCACGCGGATCGACACCGCCGCCCGCACGGTACGGCTGGCGTCGGGCCGCGCGCTGGACTACGACCACGTCATCTACGCGGTGGGCAGCACCGGGGCGATACCGTCATCGGTGCCCGGCGCGGCCGAATTCGCGTTCGGCCTCGCCGAGTTCGAGTCCGCGCAGCGGCTGCGTGCCAGGTTGGCGGAGTTGCCCCTCGACGCTCCGGTCACGGTGGTCGGCGGCGGGTTGACCGGCATCGAGACGGCCGCCGAGCTCGCCGAGCGAGGGCGTACGGTCACGCTGGCCTGTGGCGGGACCCTGGCGCCGTCATTCGGCGCGTCGGGCCGCCGAGCCGTGGCCAAGTGGCTGTCCCGGCACGGTGTCGCGGTGCTCGAGGCCGCCGAGGTGAGCGAGGTGCAGCCGGATGCGGTCGCCTTCGCCGACGGCGCGGTCCGCGCGAGCGCGCTGACCATCTGGGCGGGCGGCTTCGGGGTGCCGCGGTTGGCGGCCGCGAGTGGGCTGCGGACCGACGAGCTCGGCCGGCTGCTCACCGACGAGACGCTGACCAGCGTCGACGACGACCGCATCGTCGCGGCGGGCGACGCCGCCGCGCCTTCGGGCCGGCCGCTGCGGATGAGCTGCTACGCCGCCGGGCCGCTCGGGGCACAGGCCGCCAACACCGTCCTGAGCCGCATCGCGGGGACCGAACCGGCGACGATCACCCTGGGCTTCTCGGGGGCGTGTGTCAGCCTCGGCCGGCGCACCGCCGTACGACAGCTCGCCCGCAAGGACGACACCGCGGTGAACGCCTACGTCGGCGGCCGCATGGGCGCGGCGATCAAGGAGGTGACCTGCAAGTTCGCGGTGTCGAGGATCCGCCGCGAGGCCCGCAGGCCGGGTTCCGTCATCTGGGTGAAGGGCGACCCACGTCCCAAGCAGCCGGCCCCCGCCTGACCGCTGACGAAGCGACGGGCCTGAACAAACTCGCTTGCGTGCCGCGCCCCCGCTCAGAATAGTGAGCCCGGTGAGCGACATGCCCGAGCGGTGGACCCAGGCCAGCGTCTATCCCGACATGTGGGCGGACCCCGACGAGGATCCCCGCACCATGGACGGGGTCAGCCCGGACGGCGAGTTGGCGACGCTGCAGGACTACCTGAAGAACTATCGGCTGACCCTGCGGCTGAAGTGCGAGGGGCTGGACCCGGAGCAGCTGGCGCGCCGTTCGGTGCCGCCGTCGACCATGTCCTTGCTGGGGCTGGTCCGCCATCTTGCCGAGGTGGAACGCGACTGGCGCAATTGGGTTCTGCCCGGCGACCCGGCACCGAAGCTGTACGGAGCCCGTGACGCCGACTTCGAGGGAGCCGTCGCGGAGCAGGCGCTGGTCGACGCCGCGTACGCCGATCTCGCTCGCGAACAGGCGGCAACCGATGCGGTGCTGGCCGACTACCCGGATCCGGGCACGCGAGTGGGCCGGGACGGCATCGCGATCCGGGAGCTGTGGGTCCACCGGATCGAGGAGTACGCCCGCCACTGCGGACACGCCGACCTGCTGCGCGAACGCATCGACGGCCGGGTGGGGCAGTGACGCGGCCGGTCCGGTGCGGCGCCCGCGATGTCGATCTCGCCGGGCCCATCAAGCGCTGCCGATGCGGAGCGCCTCCTTCAGGAACACGCGGTAGACGCTCGGCGTCCCCTCGGTGGTGATGACCTCGACGACGGAGCGGACGTTGCGATCCTCGACGGCCTCGCGAATGAGCGCGTCGGCCAGGTCGCGGCGCGAGGTGAACCGGCCGACCATCTGCGGCGGGCCGACGGTGTAACCGGTGACCGCGTCGCCGTCGAACAGGCCGGAGGGGCGGATGACGGTCCAGTCGAGGTCGGTCCGGGCGACGATCTCTTCCATGCGGGCGGCATCCTCGTACAGCGGGCGGCCCATTCTGAGGAGCATGGGCACGATCACCTTGCGGTAGAAAAGGGTCTCGCCGGGCGGGGGCTTCATGGGGACACCGGTCGAGGTCACGCACACCAGGCGCCGGATGCCGTGCGCGGCCATGGCCGCGACGATGTTCTCGGCAGACCGGGAGCACGTGGTGGGAACCTCGGAACCGTAGGGGACGCCGAGCGTCGAGATCACCGCCTCGTGCCCGGCCACCGCCCGGTCCACCGCCTCGGGGTCCAAGGCGTCCGCCTTCGCCACGTGCAGCGCGGGATCGCTGAGGGGGAACGCCTCCGGATGCCGGGTGACCGCGGTGACGGCGTGGCCCTCGGCGAGCGCCTGGGCAGTGGCGAGCCTCCCCGTCGGGCCGTTGGCCCCGAAGATCACGAGCTTCTCTCTCAGCGGAGTTTTACGCATCATATATTCATTATAAGGCGCGTAAAGTCATAGGCGTCTCACTCCCCCAGGCGGCTCAGCGCCTGCATGGCCTCCCGCTCTATGCGTGAAAGGTCACGCAGGACGGCGCCCGCCTGTACGAGGGGCTGCGCGTCGCCTGATTCACCGGCTTTCGTGATCAGCGCGGCGACCTCCGTCCACAGGGCGGCCGCCTCTGTGTACAGCTCGTGGCCGGTGCGCAGGTGGCCGCTGTCGAGCAGCTGGATGCATTCGGCGAGGAAGTCGCGGTAGAGGTTGCGGAACAGGGCGCCGCCGGTGCCGCCCCTCTCCATCAGAAGGGCGGCCTGCGGCAGGTCCCGCCGCGGGTCCTCGGTCCGCTGGAGCCAGGTGCGTACCAGCTTGCCGGCCTTCTCGATTCCGCGGTGCCCCAGGTTGGCGATGGGCGGGGCGAGGAAGGCGTCGGCGCAGGCGGTGATGGCAGGAACGATCTGGTCCTGCCGGCAGGGCAGGGTGCGCGGAGCGGTGAGGGTGAAGGACCGGTGCCTGGCGGTCATCGGGCCGCGCGCGGCCCTGGCCTGGGCGAGCCCGGTCAGGCTGGTGGACACCGCTCCGCCTTGCTGGTCGGTGTCCACCAGGTAGGCGTCGTGGTCGTCGTAGCCGTACATGGCGACGACGTGGCCGCCGAAGTGCACCTTCGACCCGAAGTAGTCCAGGTGGTAGCTGTCGAGCTGCAGTCCGACGGGGTGGCCGGCGTCGATGGGCGCTGTCACGTTCTCCCATGCCCGGCGGGGGGAGGTGGTCTCCTGTACGAGGAGCTCCAGACCGAGCCGGGTGGCCAGGTTTCTGGTGAGCTCGAAAGGCTTGACCCGTCCTCCGAGGAAGGGGAAGCCCATGTTCTTGGCGTCCCAGTAGACGAAGGACAGCCCGGAGCCGAGGCCGAAGAGCATGGGCTCGGACAGATCGATTCCCTGGTGCCGCAGCAGCACCCCCAGAGCTGTCGTCTCGCAGTGTTGCGCGCCGCGGGTATCGACGTCTTTCACCTTCGTCATGCCGTGCTCTCCTGGATGGGGATGATCGTTCGGGTCATCGGCGCAGCCGGGCGCGACGCCCGATCGTGAGAAGTTCGCCTCGCACGCCATCATGGTGGGCTCTCCCACGATGGGAGAGTCCACCTTGTGTCCCCAGCAGGGCTTGCTGACGACCGAAGACACCCGTACAGAACCGCGATCACGCCATGCCCGGCAGGATGCAGACTTGGGGATATGACCATCAACAAGGTGCTGGACAACGCGGTCCTCGCCGTGCAGCACGACATGCACGCGACCGGAGTCCCCGGACGACTCGGCTTCGGCACCCCGGAGTGGGACGACCACGGCTATCTGCGCGTCGAGTACAAGGGGCAGTACTCCAGCCTCGGACTGCGTGCCGACGAGGAGCACGATCCGGTCGCCGCCCTTGTGCTGATCGCCGACCTCGCCCAGGCGGTGATCACCGAACAGGATTGGCAGGCGTGGCCGGCCTGTCCGACGCATTCTCTCGGACTGCATCCGAAGCAGGCCAACGGGGCAGCCCTCTGGACCTGCAAGGGTGCCGGCGGACACACCGTGGCGGCGATCGGAGAATGGGAGTGACGGGTCCCGGCACCGGGATGCCTCAGCCCTCCATACCCGAAACATACCGGGCCCTGCTGAGCTGACCTTGCACGCAATCAGTTCCCGAGGAAGGGGCGCCTCCGCTGAGGCGTCCGTCCCGGATGACACGGAAAGCGATCATGGAACGCTCTTGGATTTCACGCGGCGTCACCGCCGCGGCCATGGCCGGCATCACTCTGCTGAGCGCAACCCCGGCATCGGCGGAGAGCTACTGGAGCACGGCTGCGCCGACGTCCGCCACGTCGGTGGGCAACCTGTACGAGAAGACGGTCACCGTCGCCAACAAGAAGTTCACGGTGCAGCTTCGTTCGGGGAAATGGAGCTCGTACACCTATATCTGGGCTCGCGCCCCCAAGAATTCCAGCGCGAACGGCAACCACCTCTACCTGTCGGTGTACAACCCTTCGACGAAGAAGTGGGAGGACCGGTGGGAGACCATCAAGAACACGACCTACACCGACGCGCACCGGGCCAGAGCAAAGTACGGGTTCAAGGCGTGCGCGAAGCAGCCCGGCCTCGGTGGAAGCCCGGCCGTGTGCACCAGCACCTGGTGGGTGTGATGCCCTGAGCTGAACGCGAGTGGCTTGGCCCGCCGGACAGCAGGCCCCGGCCACGCACCTCCCGGGTTGCCGGTGGTCCCGAGTGACGACACCATGGCCCGGGTGCCGTGGGGAGGGATCGTGGACGAGGCGATGCGGGCAGTGGCGCGGGCGTACGGGCTGGGGGAGCCGGTCGGGCCGGCCGTGTACGCGGCGCGCGGTGAGCTCGGCCGGATCTGGCGGCCGGGGAGGCAGGGGTTCGCCTCCCCGGGCACGTCACGACGGCCGAGGGCGACGTGCTGCTCGACGGGAGGTGGCGGGTCTACGAATGGGTGGATCTGGTGCCGGGCGAGGTGGTTACGGGGGCCGAACTCGGCGTGGTGCCGGGCGGCACCGCGGACAAGGTGCGACGCGTGATCGACGAACTCCTGCGACCGGCCCCCTGAAGACACCGGGGAAACCTTCGAGACACGTTGCTGTTCGCCTTTGCCGGAGGTTGTCCCTGGCCAAGATCGAGGCCGACCTGCTGGAGTCCGTACGGGCCGATGTTTCCGCACCATCAGGCGAGCGCGGCCTTCCTGCGATGCACGACAATCGCCACCCCAAGAGCGAGGGCGGCATATCCACAGGTCACCGCCAAACCTGCCCACGGCGGGAGCGGGTAATAGCCCTCGATCAGTGACCGGCCCACGTCCACATGCGCGAACACGGGGACGCTCTGCGTGATCGCGAACCCGGCGGCAGGGGTGATCAGCAGCAGCCAGGACGCCAGACCCGCAGTCGCCAGCAGCTGGGGCACGACGACCAGCGCGATGGCCAGCCCGATGGCGACGGCGGCCCGCTTGACCAGCGCGGCCAGGCCCAGAGCCAGTACGGCGGCGGCCGCGGTCAGCGCCGCGAAACCGACGATCACCCGCAGCTCGGTGACCAGGGTGAGCGGCTGGATCGGGTTCTGATTGGCCCGCAACATCGCCAGGCCGACGGGGACCACCACCCCGGAGGTCACCAGCCCCGCCACGAACGCGACCGCCCCGACCACCACGGCCTTGGCCGCCAGCAACCGCGCCGGATGCGGCTCGGCCGGCAACCGCGCCGGATGCGGCTCGGCCGGCGACCCGGTCCCGATCGGCCCCCGCCGGTGTTCCGCCGTGACGAACGTGACCGCCACCACGAGCACCAGGATCAGCCCCAAAGCCCCGCCGATCAGCATGAGGTCAGCGCGCATACCGCCCTCCACCGTCGCGGGCCCGATGTCACCACCCCCGGTCACGATGAGCTTGTCGCCGGACTCGACCACCCCGCCCGGGTGATGCGGGGTCCTGCCGTCGGACTCCATGGAGACGCCGACGTCGTCGCGGCGCCACGAACCGTTCGCGCCCTGCAGCGCGATCTGGTCGAAGGTGGCGGTGGCCTGGGCGAAGGCTTTCGCCATGTCCCACAAGGCGCCCGGTGAGGTGGCGAACAGCCCGATCTCGACCGTCTCCGGCAGCCCGGTCAGCTTGACCGTGCCGACTTCGGTCCAGGTCTTGCCGTCGTCCGACTCGTAGCCGGTGATGGTGTCGCCCGACCTGGTCAGCCGCAGCCACTGCGGGCCGTTGTGAGGACCGCCGGGCATGTCGTGGGTGAAGTTGTACTGCATCCGCACGCCGTGATCTCCGGTGAGCATGACGGCGGCGTACGGTGTGCCCTGCTTGAGGCTCTGCCTGACGAGGAGCCCGGCCTTCGCCCACGGCACCACTCCCTCCTTGACGTTGCGCACCCCCGGTACGGCGTCCGGCAGCCGGATCTGCCCGGTCATGTCCGATACGCGGGCGGTGATGCTGCCGTTCCCCTTGAGCGGCTGGTGCACGAAGTAGTACTTGTCCTTCACCGCCGTGCCATCGGGCCCCACCAACGGCGCGGGGCAGGCGCCCTCCCCCTTCCCTGTCACGCAGGTGGTGCGCGCGCCCCCGGCGACCAGCAGTCCGAGCGACACGGTGACCAGCACGGACGCCGCCAAAGCGAGCACCCAGCCCCGCGCGGAACGGAACCTGGTCCACTCCGCACGCAGCAGCCGGGGGAAGCCGTCCCGCCGGCTTGATCGGTAGGGCGTGTATGAACTCATGCCGACGGTTGTACGCGGCGCCCGGTTCCGGCCCGGTCGCAGCGGCTGCGACCCGGCTGGAACCGGGGATCTGGCATCGTTGCGGGCATGGCACCTCGACCCGGCGGCCGGTTCGGCCACCCCACCCGCACGCCGACCTGCGGTGATCGGCGGTGAGGGTCCTCGTCGTCGAGGACTTCGAGGTCCTCGCCCGCTCCATCGGAACCGGGCTGCGCCGCGAGGGCATGGCCGTCGACGTCGTCCTGGACGGAACCGCCGCCCTCGACCGCCTGGCCGCCACCCGCTACGACGTGGTGATCCTCGACCGCGACCTGCCCGGCGTCCACGGGGACGAGATCTGCCGGCGGCTCGCCCACGGCCGCTGCGAGACCCGCGTGCTGATGCTCACCGCCTCCGGCACGATCGAGGATCGCGTCGACGGGCTCAGCCTCGGCGCCGACGACTACCTGCCCAAGCCGTTCGCGTTCGCCGAACTGGTCGCCCGCGTCCGTGCCCTGGCCCGGCGCGCCACCCCGCCGCTGCCGCCGACGCTGACCTGCGGGGACATCACCCTCGATCCGGCCCGCCGTACCGCGTCCCGGGCCGGCCGGCGCCTTGACCTGAGCCCCAGGGAGTTCGGCCTGCTCGAATGCCTGCTCGCCGTACCCGGCCTGGTCATCTCCGCCGAGGAACTGCTCGAACGCGTCTGGGACGAGGCCGCCGACCCCTTCAGCAGCGCCGTCAAGCACACCATGCACCGGTTGCGGGCCAAGCTCGGCGACCCGCCCGTGATCGAGACCATCCGCGAAGGCGGCTACCGCATCGGACCCTCATGACCCCCGGAAAGCTCGCCAGAAGGTCGTTGCAGACGCGGCTCGCGCTCGCCTACGCGGCGGCCATCTACGCCGCCGGGGTCTTCGTGGTCGTCTTCGTCTCCGTCCCGCTCGCCAGCATCCAGGTGGCCACCCCCAAGGACCACCCCTCATCGAGCGCGATCACCGGCACCGGGCCCGGGATCAGCCTGCCCCAACTCCTCACGGGATCCGCCGTCGCCCTGGTCCTTCTGATCCCCGTCGCCCTGGCTCTCGGCTGGTACGTCGCCGGCCGGTTCCTGCACCCGCTGCGCGCCATCACCGCCACCGCCAAAATCATCTCCGCCGGAGACCTCCACCGGCGCCTCGACCTCGGCGAGCCCACGGACGAGCTGACCGAGCTCGGCCACACCCTCGACGACCTGTTCGCCCGCCTCCAGGCCTCCTTCGACGCCCAGCGCCACTTCGTCGCCAACGCCTCCCACGAGTTGCGCACCCCGCTAGCCGGCCTGCGTACCCTCCTCGAAGTCGCCCTCGCCGACCCCGATGCCGACACCGACACCCTGCGCGCGGTCTGCCAGGAGGCCCTCGCTCTGGGCGAACACCAGGAGCGGCTCGTCCAAGCGCTGCTCGCCCTGGCCACCAGCGAGCGCGGCGTCACCCGCTGGGACCCCCTCGACCTCGCCCACGTCGTCGAAGAGGTGCTCGCCTCCCGCCGCGACCAGGCAGCACAGAAGGGCATCGACCTCGCCGAACGCCTGGCGCCCGCGGTGACGGCCGGAGACCCGAGACTGATCGAAAGCCTCGTCGCCAACCTCATCGACAACGCCATCTGCCACAACCACGCGGACGGGCACGTACAGGTCACCACCCGGACCTCCGGCACGCAGGTGGCCCTGACAGTCACCAACAGCGGGCCGGTCATCCCCGACAACCAGATCCAGCGCCTCTTCCACCCCTTCCAGAGACTGGCACCCGATCGTCACGGCCGCCGCGACGGCTACGGCCTCGGCCTCGCCATCGTCAACGCCGTCACGCAAGCGCACCACGCCACCCTCACCACCAGCGCACGCCCCGAAGGCGGCCTGTCCATCACCGTACGGTTCGCGCACGGACCTCATCCGGACCGCCCCTGACGTCAGGGGACGCCACCGAGGCCAGAACGCACCGCATGCTCGCCGACCAGCGAGCGCGACAGGATCTCCGAGCACATCACCGACCTCATCCGCACCCGGGACGCACGCAACGAGCTGATCGCCACGAATCGAGCACATCGGGAGGGTCTCCGGACGGCAGTCGCCGGCTGAACGATCAACCGGCCTGCGAGGTGACGCGCCGGGCCGGGCAGCCGGTGGAGTTCACCGAAGAGGGCGACCCTGCGGAGTCGGCCGGTGGCGCCGAGCTCGTGGCCTACAGGGCGACGCCCAGCCCCCATCATCGTCCGGGGTCACGCCGCTACTTGATCGCGGCCAGGTCCAGGACGTACATCTCGTTCTTGATCGGGTAGGTCATCAGGCGGTCGAGGCCGCCGTCGGGGATCGCCATGCTTCTGTTCGCATCCGGCCGTATGCCGAGATCGGCGGACCTGCCGGTGTCGGCGTCATACAACGTCGGGACGGCCTGGTTTCCCGGTCCGTCCAACGTGATCCTGAAGAAGCGGTCCAGGCCGGCGTCGTCGCCTGGCTGGAAGGCGCTTGGCAGTTCGCGCTCGTGGGAGCCGTCGCGGTCGCGGACGAACCTACGCAGGATGGTCCCGGTCCGCGCCGTGTCCGGGCACCGGCGAGTACCGCACTTGATCTCCTTGCCGGAGCGGTCGCGGGGGGGTTTGACCTTGACGGTCCTGTATCGCACTGCCACGCCCACGCATCGGTCGACGCCGCACCTGACCTCCTCGTCGGCCTTGACCACGGCGTCGCGCCGCTCACCGGTCTCGACGTTGAGCAGCTCGCGGAAGATCGCCTTTCCGCGGTGGATGCCCACCCACGGCCATTGCAGGATGTGGTGCCGCTCGGCGCCCTTCACCGGCTGCGGCGAGCCCCCGCTCAGCGGCACCCGGTAAACCCCGCCCTTCTCGTAGGCGAAGACCACGTCCGAGCCCGTCACCGTCAGCCCGTTGATGTGCCCCTGCTTCATGACGTTTCCGAGGGGGACGTCGGTCACCGGCCGAGGCCGGCCGCCGGTGGCCGGCACCGTCCAGATCCGGGCGACCCGCGGGCGATCCCCCTCCTTGTAGGACGCCCACCAGACGATGTCGCCGCCACCGGCGGCGACGCCGTCGGCGAAGATCGCCGATCCCTTCGTCGAGGGGATCTCGGCGATCTGCCTGGGCTGTCCGGTGCCCAGGTCGTAGCTCCACAGGAACTGACGTTTTCCGTCACTGACGCCCGTCATGACCAGCAGCGTCTGATCGTCGAGGAGTAGTTGCGGGTAGTACGCGCGGCCGTCGGGCAACTTGGCCGGGATCTTGTGCACGGCCTGCGGCCACACCTTCTCGATGCGTGGCGGAATCTTGTCCGCCGACGGCTCGGCCTCGCCGGTCGCGCTGACCGCGGGGTGCGGCTCGGCCGACGCGCCCATGGCGCTCACCACCGCGCCCACCCCGCCTGCCACCAGGACCACAGCCGCGGCCGCGCGCACGGCGGCGGTCCGCGCCCGCCGCCGGCGATGGCGCGTCTTGACCGTCGCGGCCAGCCCGGCCGGCGCCTGCGGCGCACGATGCGCCGCCCCAGACAGGACGCGGCTCAGCTTGTCTTCCAGATCGGTCATCGCATGCTCCTGTGGGTCACCGGTGCGGAGGAGAGGGAGGAACGCAGCTTGTCCAGGCCACGGAAGGCCTGGCTGCGCACGGTTCCGGGGGAGATGCCGAGCACCTTGGCGATCTCGGCGTCGCTGAGCTGTTCGTAGTAGCGCAGCACCAGCACGGCACGCTGTCTGCGGGGCAGCGCGGCCAGCTCCTCCCAGAGACCCTGGTCCTCGTCGAGAGGGAAGACTTCGTGGTGAACCCGCTCCGGCGGCTCTCCGATGAGGTGTTCACGCCTGCGCCGCCGCCAGACGCTGATGTGTAACCGTGCCATCGTGGTTCGGGCGTAGCTGTGCGGGCTGTCCTTGAGCCTCACCCTCGGCCAGGCGCCGCACAGCCGTACGAGAGCTTCCTGGACCAGGTCGGCGGCGTCATGAGGGTTTCCGGTCAGGACGTATCCGTAGCGGAGCAGCGCGTCCGTCTGCTCTGCCACGAAGTCGTCGAAGCCGGGTTCGTCATCCACTTGTGGTCCCTTCGGTAGTCACGTCCCAGACGGCTGAAGGGGCGAAGATGTTGCATCGCTCGGCGAATGTTTTCTCGGGGTCCGGCTGTCCGGCCGGAATTGCACGATAAGCCTCCGCCGGAGGTCGGGCGGGGTTGCGAAGGGTTTGTGAGAAGCGGCTCTGCGGGGTCGGGGCAGGTGGGGGCCTCCTACAGTGGGTGCTTGTGCTTTACGGCAGATCTGCGGAAATCAGCGCACTCGACGAGGTGATCGCGCGGGCTCGCGACGGTTCTGGTGGCGCGGTGGCGTTGCGGGGCGAGGCAGGCGCGGGCAAGACCGCCTTGCTCGACGCGGCGGCCGCGCGAGGTGGTGCGATGCGGGTGTTGCGGGCCACTGGCGTCGAGTCCGAGTCCGACCTCGCGTTCGCGGCGCTGCACCAGGTGCTGTGGCCGGTGACCGGTTCGCTCGACGCGCTGCCCGAGCCGCAGCGCGATGCCGTGCGCGCGGCCCTGGGGCTCGCGGCGGGCAGCGTCGGCGATCGGTTCCTGGCGGGGGCCGGTGTGCTCTCGCTGTTGGCCGAGGCCGCCGCGCCGGACGGGCTGATTTGCGTGGTCGACGACTTCCAGTGGGTCGACCAGGCCTCGGCCGACGCGTTGCTGTTCGCTGCCAGGCGGCTGGGGACGGAACGGATCGCCATGTTGTTCGCCGTGCGCGGGGACGTTCCGGTCAAGGGGGTGCCGCTGACAGTGGACGTGCGCGGCCTGCCCGAGTCCGCGGCGGCCGAGCTGCTGGAGTCCCGCTACCGTGTGCTGCCCGCCCATGTGGCACGGGAGCTCGTCACGCTGACCCGCGCGAACCCGCTCGCCCTGGGCGAGATCCCGGCCCGCCTGACGCCCGCGCAGCTCGCCGGGCGCGAACCGCTGCCCGACCCGTTGCCCGGTGGTGCCCGGCTGTTCGGCGATCGGGTGGCCGCGTTGTCCGTCCCTGCTCGGCTGGTCGCCCTGGTCGCCGCCGTGGAGGCTGACCTCGACCAGGTCCTGCGCGCCACCGACCGGCTGTTCGCCGAGCAAGCGGTACGGCCCGGTGAGAGCACGGGGGCCGGGGCTGGGCGGGTGGCGTTGGCCGAGTTGGAGGAGTCCGGGCTGGCCGGGGTGTCGGGCACGAGCGTGCGCTTCCGTCATCCGCTCATCCGATCCGCGATCCACGAGGCGGCCGCTCCCGCCGACGTCCGCCGGGTGCACGCCATCCTGGCGGAACTGACCACGGATGACCGTCGCGCCTGGCACCTGGCCGGAGCCGCCCTGGGGCAGGACGAGCGGGTCGCCGCCGCGCTGGTGGCCGCCGCGGAGCGGGCGCGCGACCGCGCCGGGTACGGCACCGCCGCCACGGCCCTGGCCAGGGCCGCCGAGCTGACCCCCGAGCCGCGCGTCCGTGCCGTCCGCCTGAAGGACGCCGCCGTCGCGGCCTGGCTCGGCGGCCGCCCGGGACAGGCGGAGTCGCTGCTGGCCGAGGCGCGCGAACAGGCCGACGGGGACGCCACCCTCGCCATGGAGATCGCCCAGCTCCGGGGCCGGTTCGAGCTCAACTCGGGCAACGCCGCCGAGGCCGTACGGATCCTGGCGGCGGGCGACAGCCTGGACATGCTGGCCGATGCCGTGGAGGCGGCCTCGTACGTCGGCGACACGGCGGCCATCGTCGAACTTGGCCGGAGAGCGGCGGCGCACCCCGAGGGGTTCCTGCGGGACACGGTGGCCGGGATCGGCCTGACGCTGGACGGCGACGCCATCGGGCCGGGCCTGCTGCGGCGGGCGCTGGCCCGGGTCGGCGAGCTGGAGGACGCGGCGGGGTACCTGTGGGCGGCGGCCGCGGCCAGCTACCTGGGCGAGGCGGACCTGGCCGCCGAGATGGCCGGCCGGGCTGGGCGGGTGGCCAGGGTGTCGGGGATGAGCGGGCAGCTGCCGGTCGTGCTGGAGTTCGTGGCGACGGCCGAGCGCATCGCGGGGCGGCCGGCGCGCAGCCAGGCCGTCTCCGAGGAGGGCCTGACGCTGGCCCGTGAGGCCGGGTATGAGAACACGGTGGCCGCGCACCTGGCCAACCTGGCGGTGCTGGCGGCGCTGCGCGGCGAGGAGGAGCCCTGCGAACGGCAGGCCCGCGAGGCGCTGGCCATCGCCATCCCGCACCGGGTGGGATTGCGCGCGGGAGTGGCCGCGTACGCGCTGGCGATGCTCGATCTGTGCCTGGGCCGCTACGCGGCGGCGCACGACCGTTTCGCGGCCGTCGCCGCGTCGGGACCGGGCGCCGGGCATCCGACCGTGGTGTGGCGGATGGCGCCGGACCGCGTCGAGGCCGCTGTGGGCGCGGGCGACGAGGCGGCTGCACGGGCGGCACTGGCCGCGTACGAGCAGTGGTCGACGCACGCCGCGACGGCCGAGTCGCACGCCCTGCTGGCCCGCTGCCGGGGCCTGGTCGAGTCGTCCGAGGACGCCTTCGGCGAGGCGCTGCGGCTGCACACCAACCCGTTCGAGGCGGCCAGAACGGCCCTGCTGCTGGGTGAGCGCCTGCGTCGCGCGCATCGGCCGGGCGAGGCGCGGGCGCATCTGCGGACGGCGTGGGAGACGTTCGAGCAGGCGGGCGCCCGGCCGTGGGCGCGGCGCGCGCAGGATGAGTTGCGCGCGGCGGGCGAGAGCGGGCAGGCCCCGCCCGCGGCCGTGCTCGACGCGCTGACCCCGCAGGAGCTGCGCATCGCGGGCCTGGTCGCCGACGGGTTGTCGAGCAAGCAGATAGCCGCCCAGCTCTTCCTGAGCCCGCGCACGGTCGAGTATCACCTGTACAAGATCTATCCGAAGCTGGGCATCGGCTCCCGTACGGATCTGGCGCGACTAGTAGTTCTACAGAAGGCGCCCGTAGCCGAAGACGACATGCTCTGAGACATGCAAAACGTGAACATCTGGAGCGAAGAGTTCGGCGCCGACACGGACGCGCCGATCCTGCTGATCATGGGTTCGATGTCGCAGGGCATCCTGTGGCCGGACGAGTTCGTCGGCCGCCTGACCGCCGGAGGCCGACGGGCGATCCGGTACGACCATCGCGACACCGGCATGTCCGGCACCGTCGACTTCGCGGCGGAGCCGTACACGTGGGACGACATCAAGAACGACGTCTACCGCGTGATGGACGCCCACGGCCTGGAGAGCGCGCACCTGGTCTGCCACTCGGCGGGCGGCCTGCTCGGCCAGTTCGTCGCCGTGGAGCGGCCGGAGCGGGTGCGCTCGCTGACCGTCATCGGCTCCTCCCCGCTCGGCGGCGGCGAGGGCCAGGTGATCATGCGGGCCCTGATGGGACAGCCGCAGCCCGAGGGGAGCCTGCCGGAGCCGGCGCCGGAGTTCGTGGCCTTCTACCGTACGCTGATGGCGTCCCCGCCACCGGCGGACCGGCGCGCGCGGATCGACGGCATGATCGCCGAGCAGCGCCTGCTGCACGGCACCGGGTTGCCCTTCGACGAGGACGCGGCGCGGCGCCTGCAGGAACGGATCTACGACCGGGCCCGCGACCTGCCGGCGGTGGCCAACCACCGGCTGGCCGCCATGGCCAAGCCCGACTTCGAGCCGGTGGGCGTGCTCCATCAGGTGAAGGCGCCCACACTGGTCATCGAGGGCAGCCACGAGCCGGCCAAGCCGGGCCACAGCGCGATCATCGCCGAGCAGATCCCAGGGGCGCGGCTGATGATCGTGGCGGGCATGGGGCACACGCTGCCGCCCGAGGTGCACGAGGAATTGGCCGCCGCCATCCTCGCGCACACGGCCGGGTGACGCGCGCCGCGGTGCGCGCACCCGATCGATTCCGGGTGACAACCGGCGCCCTGCCGCCATGCGAATTGTTGGGGTGCCGCAATTGCTGCGACACCCCGAGGCGGGCTCGGCAGGGGCGCTGATCGTGCGAGGCCGGGAAGTTGAATCCCTGCCACAGGTTCCTGACCTGCGGATTCGATTGTCCTAATAGCTCTGGACAATGTTTGGATGATTTGACGGGGCAGATCGCTTGCCGGTGCTGGGCAGCGGCGGTCAGAGTGGTGCCGTTCCCAGCGCCGGTGTTCGGGATCGACGCCATTGTCAGGCGTTCGGATATTCCGCTGAATCGCTGTGCGCGGTTGTTCGGGGACTCCCGAGTCGGAAAGTGCAGAGGATTTCTTTGAAAGGAGATCCGATGATCGGACGAAAAGGGATTACCGGAGCGGCTCTCGTCGTCGGGCTGACGGCCGGGCTTATGGCGGGGTCGTCCGCGTCGGCGCAGGCGGGGCTGGGCGTCACCGCCGCCTCGGACAGCTCGGCCGTCCTGGCGCCGGGCTGGTCGGCCAAGTCCTTCCTGGGGATCGGGTACCACGACCGCTGCAAGGGCTGGCAGCGGATAAAGACCCCGTACAGGACCGGCGCCTACATCACGACCAGCAGGCAGGTTCATTGCGAGAAGGGCGAGTGGGGCCGCCGGGCCGTGGTCAAGACGAGCCTCCAGCAGTATCGCGGGCTGGGTTTCTGGCGGACGAAGGCCACCTCGGAGGTGAAGAAGGGAAGGGCGGCGTTCACCGTGACGACGACCCCTTCGTGGAAGTGCTCCGGCGGCAGTCAGCTCTACCGCAACCAGACGAAGGTGCATCTCTACTCCGTCCTGCGTGGCAGCGAAGTGGCCACCCTGTACAAGCGGTCGCAGGAGCGCCGGATCCGGTGTTGATCCCGGGCTGGGACGGGGGCGTGGCTCGGCCGGACTTCGGCCCTTGGCGCTCGCGAGAGCGCCAAGGGCGTCTTCTTCCGAAGGAGTGGGCGGCGGATGAGATCGCGTGAGAGAAGGCATGTCCCGGCGTGGCGCGTGATCGTCGGCGGGGTCGTGCCGGCCCTGGCCTTCGCGCTGTGGGCGACGGTCTCGGCGGCGGAGGAGAAACCGTACGAGGACGTCAAAAGGCAATACATCGCCGCCGTGGACGCGGTGTGCGAGGAAGCGTCCCGGCAGTCGGATCTCCGCGAGGAGCCGCCCGCGAACCTGCGCGAGGAGGTGGACGAGCTGCGCCGCGCGTCGGAGTCGATGACCGGCACCATCGCCGCGATAGAAGCGATCGCGCCACCCGATGGTGACGTCCCGCGGGTGCGGAACAGGTTCTTCGTGCCCGCCAGGGCGCTGGTCGCGAGCCTGCGCGAACTCAGCGGACGCGCGGAGGCGGCGATGCGCGCGGGCAGGGAGGGCGAGGCGAGGAAGGCGGTGGAACAGTCCCTGGAACCGGACGAGAACGAGAAGGCATTGCGATCCTTCGCGGCGGAATACGGCTTCCGGGCATGCGCGGGTGAATGACCACGGCGTCCAGGTAACCCGCAGAATTCCGGACTTATTCGGACAATTCAGGTAATCTCATTTGCTCTCAGGTGTCACAGGCCCATGCCGGGGTCGTCGACACGGCCGGATGACGGTGCCGGAGAGGGCAGGTGAAGATGCCGGAATTACCGGGGACATCAGGCTCGCAGGAAGACGAGCCTGACCCGCAGTGGACGGGCAGGGGAGCTCGGCCCGGGCGAAAGCCGGTCCGGCCGGAACCGGCCGCGGGCCCGGTGGCGGCCCTCGCGTACCGCCTGTGGGAGCTCAAGGAGGAGGCGGGCGACCCGTCCTTCGCGGAGATGTCGACCCGTATGGGCGCGGCGGCCTCCAAGTCCTCGCTGGCAGCCGCCGCCCGGGGACAGGTGCTGCCGACCTGGGAGACGACGTGGGAGTTCGTCCGGGTCCTCGCCGTCGACCGGCTGAGGCAGGACGCCGAGGAGGCCAGGCGCGAGTGGCGAGCCCACTGGGAGCGGGCCGCGAGCGCCGCCGTACGTGGCGAGACCACCGAAGGCCGTACGGGTCCCGATGAAACCCGCGCCGGACCCGCCGACATCGGGACAGAGGTCCGCATGGCAGAGCCCCCCGAACGCCGAACCCGGCCTCCCCTTGCCAGGAGGCCGGCCGTGATCGCAGCGGTCGTGACCGCTGCCGCCGCCGGTGCCGCCCTCTTCACCTGGCTCGTCCCGCTCTCCGGAAAGGACGCACCCACCAAGCCGGACACCTCGGCTCGAGCCTCCTCCCTCTACGACGATTCCGCCTTCGAGCAGGACGTCACCCATCCGGACGGCACGGTGGTGAAGACGGGGAAGGAGTTCACGAAGATCTGGCGGATCAGGAACACCGGCACCATCCCGTGGCGGGGACGCTATCTCACCCGGCTGAACGACACCCCGTGCCGTGCCCCCAAACGGGTCGAGATCCGCGTGGTCCAGCCGGGCGAGCCCGTCGACATCGCGGTCCGCGTCCGCGCGTCAGACTCCCCCGGCAGATGCAAGATCTACTGGAAGATGACCGACGAGACCGGGACCCAGCTGCTGTCCGCCAAGAAGCCGATCTTCCTGGACGTGGTCGTCGGCTGATCGGCAAGGCGCTCGCTCCCAGGATGCGGGATCTCACCCGGGTCACTCCGGTGCGCGATGACACCCCGCCGCATGCGATCCCGTTCGTACCGGCCGAAACGACCGCGGCTGCCGCGAATCGCTCAGTCCTATCGACAGGCGTTGCAATCGTCGCACAGGGTTTTGATCCAGGGGCGATCCCTGGCCCGGCCAGGGTTACCGCAGTACTCACAGATCCTGGCCGACTCCTGTTCAGCGGCGCGTACGAGGAGCATCGCCGCGTCGTCCTCCTGCTTGTAGCGCTCCGCCTCGTGTGGTTCGGGCCACCCGTCGCCCCCTTGGTGCAGGTAGCGCAGCAGGCCGGTGAGGGGGTAGATGCGCAAGGTGCCGTACTTCTCCTTGACCTGCTGGACGGCGTACCTGGGGCTGACGGCCAGCAGTTCCTCGTGCAGGCGTAGCAGCAGCGGATGCCAGCCTGAGCCGATGCCGTCGAGGTGGGCGGGGATCTGATCCGACATGGCTTCATACTCTGATGCAGCGGAGTCGGCTGTCGACAGCCTCAAGAGCCCGGACGCCGCTACCGGGGTGGTGTTCGCTGCCGATCCGTCCTCGGCCGACTGGGGACGGTTCCCTTCAGCGCTCTCCGGACACCGGTGGGACGTGAGGCGCTGACCGGGTTCCGGCCCCACGCCGTCCGATCACTGTCCGTCCTGGTAGACCATGGGGCCTGACTCCTTGAACGCCGCGCGTGAGGCGTCCTTGAGCCACTTGGTCGCGCCGGCGTCTCTGGTGAGGTTCGTGTAGACGGCCAGGGTACGGATCACATATCGACCGCTCTGTCCGGTCCACGAGTACAGCTGTACGTTCCACCAGTTCGACGTGTAGCAGATACCGGTTGATCCTGGACCCGACAGGGGGCACCGGATACCCCAGTCCTGCACGTAGACGTTCTTGAGCCTTGAGTAGGCGGTGCCGGCCCTGCCCGAGTCCTTCAGCGGAACGACCCAGACGGTCACCATGATGCGCCCCTTCGGAGCGCCCGAGCTGACATACGCGCCCACGGCCATGTCGTCGCAGCGTGCCTTGCGCAGGGCGGACTTGACCCTGGCGTCGGGCCACGGGCTCGGGCAGTCTTCCACCGCAGCCGCCTTACGGCTGAAACGCACCCCCTCGGCACTCGTGAAGGACAGCGGCAGCAGGGCGTCGGCCGTGATCGGGGTCGGGTCCGTACTTTCCTTGTTGAGGTCCGCGGGGTTGAACGGATCCTCGGTCGGCTCTTCCGAAGCTGTCCGCGAAGGCGTCGGCGCAGGTGTGTCAGAAGGGCTCGGCTGGGGGGAGCGGGCGGAGGTGGGCTGGGAGGTGGAGGTCTGGCCGCTCGACAGCGCTCCCCGTATCTCGTTCTTGACCACGGCCCGTACACCCACCACAGCCAGCACCAGAGCAACTGCTCCAGCGCCGACGGCCAGGCCGATCTTCTTCGACCGGCCGCCGCCGGGCGGAGGCCGGGGAGTCCCGCTCTCTTGTGGCGACGGATGCGGCCGGAGGATGAGCTGCTCGGCCTCCGGCATGCCCATCGCGGCGTGCGCCGCAGGCCACTGGGCGAGCGGGGCGGAAGGCTCGTCGCCGGTCAGACGGCGCAGTAGGGCGGCGGCGCTCGGCCGGGCCGTAGGGTCCTTGACCAGGCAGGCCGCAAGCGTCGGGCGCAATTCCTGCGGCACGGACGACAGATCAGGGTCGCGGGTCAGAATGGCGTGCATGATCACGGGAAAGGTGTCTCCACGGAAGGCCTGCTGCCCGGTGGCCGCGTAGATCATGGAGGTCGCCCAGCTGAACAGGTCGGCCGCCGGGGTGACCGGCGCTCCGCCGAACTGCTCCGGCGCCATGTAGACGGGGGTGCCCACCACGCTGTGCGTGGCCGTCTGGGCGGTCACCCTGGCGATCCCGAAATCGATCACCACGGGCCCTTCCGGACCCATGATCACATTGTGCGGCTTGAAGTCACGGTGGACTATCCCGGCCCGATGGATGGCCGCCAGCGCGGTGAGCGTGGCCACCGCGAGCCGCTCCAGCCCGCTGCCCGAACGCGGACCCTCGGTCCTGACCAGCAGGTCGAGCGATGGTCCTGGGATGTGCTCACTGACGATGTACGGCCGGCCGCCCACCAAGCCCGTGTCCAGCACCCGCGCGGTACAGAACGGAGCAACCTGGCGAGCCGCCTCGGCTTCGCGCAGGAACCGGCGGCGTGCGTTCTCATCCGCCGCGGCTCCAGCGTGTAACACCTTGACCGCGACCTGCTCGTTGGACGACCCCTGGCCCAGGTAAACCGTTCCCTGGCCGCCCCGCCCCAGTACACCGACAAGCCGATATGGGCCGATCTGACGTAAATCTTCCGGCATGAGCGAATGCACAAGATCTCACTTTAACGTTTGCCGGCAAGACCTCCTCGATGTCACCCACAGTGGGTCAAGTCACTGCGAAGCCTTCGTAGCCGTCGGCAGCGATCTCGGCACACCTGACGAGCTAAGGGCCGACGACCCGATTAGCTCGTCATAGGCGACGTTGCATCTCAGGCCACGGTGATGGACAGCTACGGCCGGCTCGTCGCGGACCTGTCTGGCCCGACTCGCTGAGCATGGCCTGGTTGACATCGAGGTCGAAGTGGGCGGGCTTGAGCTGTCCTCTCTCCGGCACCTCGGGCCAGATGAAACCCGGCGGCGCTGGCAGGCCGAGACTGGATGAAGCACCACTCAGTACAACAATTCGGAGGATTCAGAACAAGCTGAGCCGCGACCGTGCTCCTGATCGGAGTCATTGCCGAGTTCATGGAACCAGCACGATCTTGCCCTTCACTCGGCCCGTCTCGATGAGTTCGTGTGCCTTGGCCACTTCCGGGAGCGGAAGGGTGTGCTCGACCGCGACCCGCAGCTGTCCGCGGGCCGCGAGCGTCACGAGGTCCGTCAGGTCCGCCGTGTTCGGGGCGACAGTGACGTCGACGAAGCGGATGCCGTGTTCTTGGGCCTTCGCGCGTACCTCGGCGCGGTCCGGGTTGGGCTGGCGCACGTCAATGTAGGTTCCGCCGGGAGGCAGGAGGGTCAGCGAGCGGGGGCCGTAGTCGTCGCCGAGCGGGTCCAGGACCACGTCGACGCCGTCCTGGACCACCGCGGTGAAGTCCGCCGACGTGTAGTCGATCACCTCGTCCGCGCCCAGCCGGCGCAGGAAGGCATGCTTCTCAGAGCGCGCGGTGCCGATCACGTGCGCGCCGCGTGCCTTGGCGATCTGTACGGCGAGGTGTCCGACGCCACCGGCCGCCGCGTGGATCAGCACCCGCTGCCCGGCGGTGACCTGGGCCGCCGCCAAGGCCTGCCAGGCCGTCAGGCCGGCCATGGCCAGCCCTCCCGCCTGGATCAAATCCGCCCCGGACGGGACGGGCGCCAGGAGGTCGGTCCGGGTGACGGTGTACTGCGCCTGTGCGCCATGTGGCGAAAACACGAAGCCGTACACGGTGTCACCGGGACCGAGGCCGGTCACCTCGCTGCCGACGGCCGCCACCTCGCCGGCGAGTTCCAGTCCAGGCGTGAACGGCGGTTGGTGGGACCGGTGGCCGGGCAGCCCGGCGCGGATCTTCGAGTCGGCGGGGTTGATCCCGGCCGCCCGGACCCGGACGAGTACCTCATCGGGACCAGGCACAGGACGCTCGACCTCAGCGACCTGCAGTACTTCGGGACCGCCGTAGTCGAGCTGCCGGACCGCGTGCATGAAATGGGCGAAGCTGGTGGTCATGGTCACATTCCTCGGTTCTTGGATTCCGGCTGCACCGGGTCTGCCCAGCGCGCGGAAAGGACGGGGCGTTGCGTGGAGGGGCGGCCGTGCGGGATCAGGACGCGTGGAGCGGCGTCGGGGCAGTGACCAGTTCGATCGCGCGGATGCGGTCGGGGCGGTCGTTGGCTGTGGGGGCGAGGATCAGCTCGTCCGCTTGCGTGCGTGCGGCCGGAACGCTCTGCGGCCCGTGCGAGCGGAACGGCACCGCGCAGCGCGTCGTCGGGAGACTCCTCCCGGCCTACTTGGGCGACGTCGAGGAGGGAGTACTTCATCGGTCCTCGTTCGTGGATACGGGTACCGGATGCGTCCGCCCGGAACCGGCCAAGAGGAGGCCGCTCGGTTACGAGATGCGCAGGGTCGTCCGGCCCTCCAGCTCGCGCGCCCCCAGGGCTGCGAGCAGGTCAGCGGCCTCTTCCCACGAAGCCGCACCGGTGACGTGAGGATCGATGCGCCCCGTCTCGGCGAGCTGCGCCAGCAGCTCCAGCCGCCTGACACCGCGGCCGGCTTCGCGCTGTCCCCTGGTGTTGGTGACGCTCACGAGCCTCGCTCCCGGGTGCATCGCGAACCAGAAGGACGGCACGCTCGCGGTTTCCGGGACGGTCTGCGCCAGTGACGCCAGCACGCCGTCCTCGGCCACGAGCGACATCGCCCGGCTGAGGACATCGCCGCCCACCAGGTCGACGACCAGATCGAAAGGTCCTTCAGCCTCGTCAGCCGTGGCCGTGGTCAGCCAGTCGAAATCCCGCAGCAGCTCATGCCGCTGCCGCGAGCTGACCAGGCCGGTGACGTTCGCCCCCGCCAGGTGGGCCAGCTGCACAGCGAGCCGACCGACACCGCCGGTGGCCCCGGTCACCAGTACCCGGGCCCCCAGCAGGAAACCGCCCGCCTCCAGCCCCGCAAGAGCGGCGAGGCCACTGTTGGGCAGCGCTGCGGCCACATTGTCGGCAAGGGCCTCGGGGACCGGGACGACGAGGGAGCTGTCCAGCGCGGCGCGCTCGGCCCAGCCTCCGGCGCGCGTGGATGTGTATCCCATGACCCTTGTGCCCACCTTCGGGCCGGAGCCGTCGACGGCCGGCTCGACGACGGTCCCGACGACGTCCAGCCCTATGGGCGATCCGGGCGGGGACAGCCGGGCCGTGTTCAGGTCCCCTCTGGCGACGGTCGACGCCGACACCCGCACCAGCAGTTCACTGTTCGTGCGACGGGGCTCCGGTGCCTCGGCGAACTCCACCGAGCCGTCCTTCGTCGTGATCAACGCACGCATGTCAGCCTTCCTCTCATCCATGCGGGAGCGTCCGCCTCGACGCCCAGGCCAGGGCACCGCCGACGGAATTGGGCTAGGGTGCCCACTTAGAGACCGTAACACGTAACCGGGCACCTGTGCCCACTTATGGGTTGGTGACATGATCGATCAGTACGCAGCGCAGCGCAGCCTGCGCGCCGACGCGGAACGCAACCGCGACCGCATCGCCGGCGCCGCCCGCGCCGCCTTCCGCGAACTCGGAGCCGACGCTCCGACGAAGGAGATCGCCAAGCGCGCGGGCGTGGGCACGGCCACGCTCTACCGGCGATTCCCGACCCGTGAAGACCTCCTGGCCTACGTCTTCACCGACCGGCTGACCGAATGCGAGAGCTCAGTTCACACCGCGCTGGCCAACCCCGACCCCTGGCAGGGCCTCGTCGACCACGTCAACCATCTCGCGCACCTGCAACTGGAGGACCGGGCATTCACCGCGGTCTTCCTCCACGACTTCCCGGCGGACAGCCCAGTCGGCCGCTCCCGCACCGAGGCCGGAAGAGCGCTACGCCAACTGCTCGACGCGGCCAAGACCGCCGGCGACCTCCGCCAGGACGCTGATGAGAACGACGTGATGCTGCTGCTCAAGGCGAACGACGGCGTTCTGCGCTGGGCCGGCGACCCCGCACAGGAAAGCCGACAGCTCATCGAACGATTTCTCCACTCCCTCCACACCTGAGTCCCCTGCAGCGAACGTCCGGCCATCAACATCGAGGTCTGACCAGAGCGGCGAGCTCGGTGTCGACGACTTCGGCGGCGTAGGGGGCGGCGTCCGGGGTGATTGGGCGCAGCAGGCCGAATACCTCCATGGACACCAGGCCGTGCAGGTGCACGAACAGGTCGAGCCACACGGCGAGGACCTCCGTCGGCACCCGCTGTTCGTGCCGCCTGGACCAGGTCTCGAGCTGTTCGGCGGTGCCCGGTGACAGGCGGGCGGCGCGCCGGTGCAGCGTGTCGGGGTCGAGGCGGCCTTCGGTGTAGGCGCGGGTGAGCAGCCCGAGGGCGAACCGGCCGATGCGACTCCCGGCACGCACAGTGTCTTCCGGCGGCGCGAGGTAGCCGGGGACCGGGGTGCCATAGGCGAGCCCGAACTCGGCTGGGTGGGCCAGCGCCCAGGCCCGGTAGGCGTGCCAGACCCCACGCAGCGCCTCCCCCACGTCATCGTGCGCACCGCCGGCTTCGACGGCGTCGGCGTGCTCGTCGAACGCAGCGACGATCAGGTCGGTCAGCAGCTCGTCGCGGCTCGGGAAATAGCGGTAGAGGGCGGAAACAGCGATCCCGACGTCGCGGGCGACTGCGCGCAGGGACAGGCCGGCGGCGCCGGAGCGGCGCAATTCCTCGAGGGCAGCGGTCCGGATAGCGGCGAGCAACTCCTGTCGGCGGCGGGCCCGCAAGCCGGTGGAAGCGGTCGTCATCCCGCCATGGTCGCACAAAACGAGAACACTGTTCTTGACAAGGCGAAGAGAAAGAACGATGCTCTCAACGAGAACATCGTTCTCTATTCTGTCCGACCTACTCGGGAGAAGTCCCCCATGACCACCGCCGCACCGACGTCGGCACCGACCGCCGTCCGCGACCTGTTCACCAACCGATGGCTGCTGCTGTTCCTGGCCGCCTGGGCGGCCGCCACCGTCTACATCTTCACGACCGACCGGTCCGTGCTGCCGCTCAGCGACCAAGAGCCGATCGGGTACTTCTCCGGCATCGCCGGCGGCGTCGTCAGCATCGCGTTCTTATTCCTCCTCGCGCGGCGCCGCGCACCGCTCGATCACCGCAACGCCCCCGACTTCCGCAACCCCGGCAAGGAGACCGCCGGCCTGCTGGCCTGGATGGCGGCAGTCCTGGCGGTCGGCAACGTGTTCGACATCCGCACCCACATCGCGTTCGTCGGGCTCGCCCCCGGCGCGCAGGCCGTCTGGGACGGGCAGACCCCTGCAACCACCCTGACCTGGGCGATCTTCAACTTCGTCACCCTCGCGGTACTGCCGTACTGGTTCTTCCGTTACCGGCTGGGCTACCGCCCGGACAGCATGCTGCTGCGGTTCGGCCGGCCGAAGGTGTGGATTCCGTACTTCATCCTCGTCGGGCTCCCGCCGATCTTCTTCGTCGCCACCCCGGAGTACTACACGACCTCCGCCGCCGGGCACGCGCTCACCCTCGTGCTGTTCACCCTCGGGTCGTTCCTGCCCATCATGATCACGACCCAGTCGCTGCTGACCCCGCGGCTGTCGGTCCTGGCGCGGTCGTGGGTGACCGGATCGGTCCTGTCCGCTCTCGCGTACGGCGCCCTCAACATCACCGAGGCGTTCCTCGGGTGGGATTCGCCCGCACAGGTCGCCTTGTCCCTCGCATGGTTCATGCAGGTCGCGTTCTGGGGTCTTGCGAAGGCCGTCACGACGCTGCGGACCGGCAACGCCTGGTTGCACATCGCAACCACCCACACCATCCACCTCGCCGAGGCCCCGGCCGTCGCAACCACCTTCGACCTGCGATGACGGCGACCCTGCTGGCCCACCCCGCGCACCTCGCACCCGACGGCGGCGCCGAGGCGTTCATCGGGGTGGCGCTGCTGCTCGTGGGCGCGGCGACGGCACTGTGGCGGGCCCGCCGACGAGACAGCTGAAGGAGACGGCCGAGCGACGAGGACCTTCAACCGGGCCGGTTTCGAGCGGACCCGCACCGATGACCTCATCCACGCTGTCCGCACCGTGCTCGCGAGGGCGCCCGCTGCAACGATCAGGTTGAACGGGCCGGTCGCGCTCGAGGCCAACTGCAGCGTCAGCATGTCGTCCAGCGCGCGCTTGGCCCCGACCACTGTGGCGGCCGGGGGAGAACTTACGTGAACACGGCACCATACGGTCGAGAGGTTCGGCGCGACGGCCAAATGGCGGTCAAACGATCAAGAGGCCAGATCCGCGATCTTGGGATCTAGCCTCTGAGCTGGTTGAACTCTGTGGGGCTACCAGGACTTGAACCTGGGACCTCTTCCTTATCAGGACTGTCCATGCCTTGATCAGAGGCTTATGCCCCGGCCCTGAACAGTGCTGTGTGAGTGTGGACGTGAGCTGCTGTGTGCCCCTGTTGCAGTACTCGTTGCAGTGCAGGGCTCAGTCAGCGTAGTCCTCGAACTCCCATTCTCCGATGCGGCCGATCTTCTCAGCGAGCTCACTCCACGTCGGAGCTTCCAGCACGGCAATTCGATCACTCAGCCACTTGGTCACCTTGTCAGGGTGAAGTGCGGGGACGAAGAGCCAGTGCCGGCCGATGAGAACGGGGTGGTGCTGCAACTGCTCCACAAGGGCCAATGGAGTGCAGACGGTGAGCTGAAACCGTTCCGCTCCTGGACCGCCCCAAGGGCCGACATACATCTCCAGGAGTTCACAGGCGTGGGCTGGATCATCAACGCTCCGCCCGACATCAAGGTCGACCCAACGGAAATCATTCACTCGTGCTCTCATCGTTCAATGATCGCGCAAGGGGCGATACCGGAGGGCGGGCTGTCAGCTTGGGAACTGCAAGGATCGCGGCACGTGAGGGCTCTGAGCTGGGCAGAAGCCTGGTCATGAGTGACCGTGGTTGACCCCTCGTTACCCTGTTTAATTGCACGCTAATTGCACGGCGATCAGCCTGCGACCTGGTGTTTCTCGTGCGACGCGCACTGTGCGCCCTGATCATCCCGTCTGCCGTCGACCCGCCCGAAGGGGAAGCGGGCCAGGGCCACGGGTACCAGATGGAGCGCCCCACCGGACGAACGATCTGGTACCCGTGGCCCTGGTCTGCTCGGCTTGCCCCGGGTCGATGGTGGGCGGGATGATCAGGCTTCCACCCCCGCCGTCTACGGCCTGGACGCCTGGCGGGGCGATCATCCCGGAGCCGGAGCGCCCCCGCCGGAGGCACTTCTTTTGTGCTCTGGGGTCGAAGGCGGTAACGCCGCCGTCGCTTGGGAGGGCCTTGCTCCTTGCTCTCTATGTCATCAAGCGGTGTGCACCCAGGTAAGAAGTTCGTAGGTACGTCCCTTGTCTGTCACCTGTTCAGGTGCTTCGTCTGTGAGTTGGAAACCGGCGCTGCGGACGACGGCGATACTGGCGTGGTTATCAGGCTCGATCTGCGCGAACACGTTCGGCATGGCCAGAGATTGATGGGCGTAGTCGGTTATCAGCCGGACTGCACGGCTCACCAAGCCTTGCCCCCGATAGGCAACTCCGAGACCGTAGCCAATACTGCCGGTCTCCAGGTTCAGTAGGACTTCGCCTCGCGGGTGTTGCCCATCGACGGTGATAGCCAAGTGAAGGCGCTGGCCACTGGCCTGAGTTCTCTGAATCATCTGCAGGTACTCGCGCGCAGCGACCAAGTCGAAGGGAGAGGGGAGCGGCGTGCGGTGGCCAATGTCGGGGGTGTCGAAGAGTTCTACCATCGCGGGCGTGTCGTGCTCGGTCCAGTGTCGCAGCACGATGCCGTAGCCGGTCAACGATGTGACGTCGGACGTACTCATGAATGCCTCCAGTGGTCAGAAGAGCGTGAACGCATTCTGTCGCGCGATCCTGGGAGACGAAGCCATTGGTCGTGTTGGCTAGGAGCCGCTGGGAGCGACACCGCGCGGCCCGAGCCGCCGGCGGCCGGGACCGGCCCCCAGGCCGCACGCCCGGCCGCCGAGCGGACGCAGGGCCGCGAGGCGGCGCGGAGCGCCGCCCTTGATCCATATAAGAACAATTCGGCAAGGTCACTGCTGAGGCTGCCGCGGGTCTTCGGGTCGGAGTAGGTGAACGCCGTCGTGGTGACGGATGGCTGGAATGCTGCTGCCTTGCATGGCGTCGAGTACGCGGATGCCGAACGCTTGGGATGCGAGGGATTGGACCTCGTCGGCCGTGACCCACTTGAAGCCGCGAGCCTCGTCGGTCTCGACGAGCTTTCCGCCGATGACCTTGCAGCGAAAGACCAGGGCGACGATGCCTCGTGCCATGTTCTTGTAGACGCCGGTCAGGGTGACGGGCTCGACCTCCAGGCCGGTTTCCTCGCGGATCTCGCGGAGCAAGCCCGAGATGATGTCTTCGTCCAGCTCCAGGATCCCGCCAGGCGCTTCCCAGTGGCCGTTGTCTCGGCGTTGGGTCAGAAGTGCGCGTCCCTGATCGTCGATGATCACGCCTGCCACGCTGACGGAGTGTCTGTGGGGCTGGTTCATCGATTCCCTCCGGCGTACCTGGTCGCTATCCTCAACCCGCAAACACGTATGTACGAGTTGAGGAGTGGTCGTGGCAGAGCTCTCGTTGCCGGACCTCGATCCCGTCAGCGATCGGGCCGTTTTCCGCCAGATAGCTGATCACATTCGTGACGCCATCGAGCGCGGCTCGCTCCCTGAAGGTGCCAAGGTGCCCTCAGAAGCTCAGCTCATGCAACATTACGGGGTTGCACGGATGACCATCCGGAATGCGCTGCAAGTCCTTCAAGGTGAAGGGCTGACGGTGGCGGAGCACGGGCGCGGCGTGTTCGTCCGTTCGCGCCCTCCTGTGCGCCGCTTGGCGTCGGACCGCTTCGCCCGGAGGCATCGAGAGCAGGGCAAGGCAGCGTTCATCGCCGAGACCGAAGGAGCCGGCGCAAAGCCCTCGGTGGACTCCATAGAGATCAAAGAGGTACGCCCTCCGGTCGCCGTCGCGGAACGGCTGGCCATCTCCCCCGACGAGCTCGTGATCTCTCGATCCCGGCGTTACCTGATCAATGGTCAACCGGTCGAGACGGCCGTCTCGTACATCCCGGCGGAGATCGCGCGGAACACGCAGATCGCGGAACCGAACAGTGGGCCAGGCGGGATCTACGCCCGTCTGGAGGAGTTGGGATACCGGCTCGATCATTTCGTGGAAGACGTGAAGGCGAGGATGCCTCTCCGCGATGAAGTGCGGGCGCTCAAGCTCGCTCCAGGCGTTCCCGTGTTCCAGTTGATCCGCACCGCGTACACGGTGGAAGGGCTCCCTGTAGAAGTCTGCGACACGGTGATGTCGAGTGACGCCTACGTGCTCTCGTATGAACTGCCCGCACGATAGCGCTTGACTGACTCCTCTAGACGAGTTGACAATGCTTCAGAGCAACTCCTCTAGGCGAGTAGAGGTGCTGGCTTTCCAGGCAGCCACAGCAACGGCAGGGATTGACCATGGACGATCGAGGATCATGTGGATCTTGCGACGGTCGGGGCTGGAAGTACGTGAGTCCTCGGCGCGGGTTAGTCGCGATACCGGCGGGTGGGAAGCTGGCCGCCATCCGAGCTAGGGAGACCTGCCTGACGTGCGATGGCACAGGTTCTGACCTGGAGGCCACGTGACCAGGCGTAGTCGGGGACAAGCTCGTGCGGTCCAAGCCGTGACGAGTGCCCAGGTGTGGCAGTCGCAGTTTCAGCGCTTGGTGCCGCTGGCCTGGAACCTTCGCTTGGCGGGGTTGAGCGTCACCTTGCAACTCCAGGTCGGCAGCGATCCCGCCCTGGTCCTTCAGGGCGCTGTGGAGTATGTGAAGGTCCGCGTTGCCTGGCGCGCTGAGGGATGGTTCTACACCTGGGGGCGGGGCCCGGACCGGTCCGTGAGCGCGGACGCGCTGGGCGAGGCTGGCGAGACGATTGCTCGACTGGTGAGGCGGTCGTAGTGGTCTATCTGTGGTTGCCCGTCTATCCCGCCGCGCTGTCGCTGGCCCGTGACTACGTACGGGATGTACTAACGACGTGGGGCCGTGAGGATTTGGGGGAGGACGCTGAGCTGATCGCTACCGAGCTGAGCTCGAACGCGATCAAGGCCATGGGTCCCATTGAGCCCCTGGGCACGGTTCCTCGCTGGGTTCCTGAGGCGTCGCCGACTTGCGGGTCCAGGTCGTTCTGCTTGGGCCTGTACGAGACGTGCGTACCCGGCAAGCTCGTGGTCCTGGAGGTGTGGGACTCGGCCCGCACTCCGCCGAAACTGATCAAGGCTGGACCTGATGAGCTGGGCGGGCGGGGCCTGTCGGTGGTGGATCACCTGGCGGAGAGCTGGGGGTATCGGTGGCTGTCGGCGGGCGGCAAGGTGGTCTGGGCCGCGCTGGGCGGGTCGTGATCGACATGGCTCAAGACAAGTGGAGTCACGCTCATGGAACGGCCCGTGAAGCGGCATCGTTGGGCGAGGATCACGCGGGATGCACGGGGTTGACGAGAGTCGAATTCCTCGACCATTTCGATCTGAACGTGGATGACGTGCGTGACGGATATAGCGCGACTGCGCTATATCACCTGTACTTGCATGCTCGTGTTCGCACGCGGCTGCTTGGCCGTCAAGCTGAACCGTAGGGCTGGAGATACTTGATGTCAGCTTGATACTCTGACGACAAGTCGAGTTGTTAGGCGGTCGCCATGGCATCAATGGATGAGTTCCAGCCCCCGAAGTATGCCCAGATCGTGCAAGCGATCACTGGCAAGATCGCCGACGGTACCTACCCTCCGGGTTCGCTGCTACCGTCCGAGACGCAGCTCGTCAAGGAGTTCGGGGTCTCCCGTCCTACCGTCGTGCGGGCGCTTCAAGTGCTGCAACTGCGCAACGTGATCGATCGCGAGCACGGAAGGGGCTCGTACGTAAAGGCGGCTCCCGCGCTCAGCGACGCGGGCAGCAAGCCAAGCCGCGCCATGCTCGACCGCAGCGAGAGCAACGAGGGCGGCACTGTCGTACGGGCCGGCTGGCAGTCGGCTCCCCGGCCGGTAGCGCGCCTGCTCGACCTGGAGGACAACGCGCCGGTCATGATGCGGCGTGTGCTCTTCCACGACGGTGAACGGCCGACTGAGCTGGTCACCTTCTGGGCTCACCACGAGATCGCCAACGGGGCCGAACTTGATCAGGCGAGTGTCTTGAGCGTGGGACTGCGTCAGCATCTTCAGACGGTCAAGCGGCTGCGGTTGCAGCACGTGGTGGAGCGGTTGAGCGCTCGCCATCCGTCAGCAGATGAGGCCAAGATCCTGGAGATCGGCAAGGGGTCGGCCGTGCTGGGCGTGGTGGCCACGGTGTTCGATGCATCCGGCCGTGCGGTGCTGGTCGTCGATCAGGTGATGCCCGGATCACTGCATGAGCTAGAGGACTCTTACGCCCTCTAGACATGTGACCTGCATCACATCGATACTCTCTCGTTAACTCATCTTGTCAAGCCGTCATGGCTGGGTACATTCGAAGTACTCGACAAGACAAGTTGTTGAGAATACGACGAGAAGGAATCTCGAATGGCTCTGCAAGGTCCCATCCCCGTCAGCTTCGACCAGGTCTTCCCCGCTGGCTGCTACGCGGTCGGGGAAGTCGAGCCGGTGCGCGACTTCGAAGCCTCCAGCAGCGGGCGGGAGGTTCAGGCGCGCGACAAGCTGTCCGGTGAGCTCGTGTGGCAGATCGCGGTCATGGACGCCGACCCGACCGTGAAGGCGTCGCAGAAGACGGTCGCGGTCAAGGTCCTCTCCCCGGTACAGCCGATCCCGCCGGCGGCGATGTCCGGGCTGCCGTTCACGCCGGTGGAGTTCGACGGCATGACCGTCACCCCGTACGTCAACCAGCAGGGACGGCTGGCGTACTCGATCAAGGCGCGTGAGATGCGCGCTCCCCGCCAGGTCAGCAAGCACGCGGTCAGCAAGGAGGCGGCGGTCTGATGAGCACGCGGAACCGCAAGCGGCCCACGAGCGTGATCAACCTCAACACCTCGGCCGGTGCCCGTGCCGAGAACCGCCCCTACCGGCTGCGCACGCCAGTGCTCATGCTCGACTTCGGCGCCACCTCGGTACTGGTCACCACCTCGACGGCGACCCGGGTCACGGCGGCCGACGTGGAGTTCGCCCGCCAGCTCGCCGAACAGGCGGCCGGTTTCGCTACCTCGGTCGAGCGCATGTTCCGTGGCCTTCCGGCCGGAGCGGCGGTGACCAAGTGAGCAGCCGCGACCCCTACACCTACGTGTCCATGGCCATGTACGGCACGGAGCGACCGCAGCTCCACATCTCGTTCCACACGCCGTACCTGCGGGCGAACACGATGCTGGTCGAGAAGGTGCGGCCGGTGCTGTGCCTGGAGACCAGCGAGGCGGGCCTGACGATCTCCACCACTGGCGCTGGGCTGGTCACCGACCAGGATGTGATGCTCGCCCGGAAGATCGCCGACGCGGCTACGGCCTACCTCGCCGACTGTGAGCGCTTGCACGCCGAACAGTCGGCCCCTGACCAGGCCACCAGCGACCAGACGGCGGCCTGACCACTGGTAAGGCGGGGCCGCCAGAAGCGCCAACTTCCGGCGGCCCCTTGGTTCTCCCCTGACACCACATCACGAGAGGCACCAAGCATATGTTCCGCAAGCTTCCCGGTGACGAGGCGCGCAACCTGGTCACCACCACCCCGGACACCGCCGTGGTCTTCCGCCCCGCGGTCGTCACCACCCCGGCCATCATCACCATCGTCATCCTGGCCGCTCGGCTCGTGGCCGGCCTTATCCGCACGATGTGGCGGCACCCCATCGCCGTGACTGTGCTGGCCATACCGTTCGTGCTGTGCTGGCTGTACGGCTGGCACATCGCTCTGCTGCTGTCCGCTCCCATGCCAACGGGGCTCATCGCCTGGGCGCTGGTCGATCGCGTCTCTTTCGCCCGGCTAATCAGCAGGCGGCTGCTGGCCTGGTGGCGGCTCATCTGGGTCTACCGGCGGCACTGGCAACCGGTAATGATCGTCTCCGGGCTCGGCAGGCACCTGCGCGGCCGTGATTACCTGCCCCGGCTCGGCAAGGTCACCTGCACAGCCTGGGCGGACCAGGTCACCGTGCGGATGCTGAAGGGTCAGGCAGTCAAGGACTGGGCCGACCGCATCGAACTCCTGGCGCACGGCTTCGGCGCGCCATCCTGCCGCGTCTCGGTCGTAAAGGCCGGTCGCCTGGTGTTGACCTTCCCCCGGCGCGATCCGCTGGCCACACCCCTGCCAGCGATCCCGATCCCGGACGTGCCGACTGTGGGGCCGGTCGAGATCGGCATCCAAGAGGACGGGCGGCCATGGCTGCTCAACGTGCACGGCACACACAAGCTGATAGCCGGTGCCACCGGAGCAGGCAAAGGCTCGATCATCTGGTCCGCCATCCGCGGCCTGCTTCCGGCCGTCCGGGCGGGCCTGGTCGAGCTGTGGGCGCTCGATCCCAAGCTGATGGAGCTGTCCTTTGGCCGTGCCCTGTTCGGCCCTCGCTACGCCGCCACCCCGGAAGAGTGTGCGGAGCTGTTAGAGCAGGCGGTCAAGGTCATGCAGGAGCGGGCCGCCCGGTTCGGCGGACACCAGCGTTCGCACACTCCCACGGTCGAGGATCCGTTCGTCCTGGTGATCGTCGATGAGGTCGCGTTCCTGACCGCCTACCAGGCCGACCGGGACTTGAAACGGCGCGTCTCGGCTGCCCTGGCCACCCTGACGACCCAAGGGCGGGCGGTCGGTGTCGGCGTCATGGCGGCTCTCCAGGACCCCCGCAAGGAGGTCATGACGATCCGCAACCTGTTCCCCGACAAGATCGCCCTCCGGCTGGACGAGGCGGAGCAAGTGGACATGGTGCTTGGCGACGGTGCCCGCGACCGTGGCGCGCTGGCCGATCAGATCTCCCCGAACCCCGTCCTGGGCGCTGGCGTCGGCTATGTCCGGCTAGAAACCTCACCGGATCCCGTGCGGGTACGCGCGGCCTACGTCTCCGACGCCGACATCCGCGCCATGGTGACCGAGTTCGCCCCGGCGGGCGGTGAAGTCCGATGACCACCGTCGCACACTTCCTGGACGGGCTGCGCTGCTCGACCTGCAAGACGCTCAACGCCCTCTGGCTCGACCCCACACGGGCGCTGGTCGAATGCCGCGAGTGCGGACAGTCGGCGCTCGTCTTCCCCGAGATCGGCGAAGGAACGGAGGGGGATCGATGACGGGAACGGAGCAGCCGACCAAAGCGATCAACCGTGCTACGCCCCGGGCCATGCGGATGGCGCAACCTCTGGCCCGGGAGGTGGCCGAACAGGTCGCCATCCAACACGGCGTCTGCGTCCGGCCGATCGCCCTCAAGCGGCTCGACACCCACACCGGACAGACCGAGATCATCGATGTACCGTGCGGCGCCAACCTGGAGACCGCATGTCCACCGTGCGCCAAGCGCAACCGGCACCTGCGGATGGCCCAATGCCGGGAGGGCTGGCACCTGGACGCTGAACCGATCATCACACCGAAAGAGCCGACCGATGAGCAGCGCTGGCTGATCGAATTCCGCGCCGACATGCAAGCCCAACGTGACCAGGCTGAGCAGGCGGCCCAGGACACCACCGAGCTGGACGCCATCATCACCGGCCTGGATGCGGAGATCAACGCGGTGGGCATGCGCGGCAACGTGCTCGGCGCTGCGGCGGGCAAGCGCAACCGCTCGACCAGGAGGCGCCAGGATGCCCCGGACCTGCCCAAGCGCACGATGACGGCAACCACACTGGGACGGACCTTCACCAGCTCGGACGGCAAGGTTTACCGGCCCTCGCTGTTCGTCACGCTCACCCTGCCGTCCTACGGCAAGATCCGCGATGGCGTTCCGGCCGATCCCGACTCCTACGACTACCGGCGGGCGGCTCGGGATGCCCTGCACTTCTCCAAACTGGTGGACCGCTTCGTGCAGAACCTCCGCCGCGTGGCGGGCTACGACGTGCAGTACTTCGCCACCGTCGAACCTCAAAAGCGGCTCGCCCCGCACCTGCACATGGCCATCAGGGGCACCCTGCCACGCGCGGAGATCAAGCAGATCGCGGCGGCCACCTACCACCAGGTGTGGTGGCCTGCGGCCGATCGGGTGGCCTTCGAGGGCGATCGTCTGCCGGTCTGGGAGAACGGCGTCGGCTACCTCGACCCGGACACGGGCGAAGTGCTCCCGACGTGGGACCAGGCGCTCGACCACCTCGACGCCGACCCGGCGGCCGAACCCCTGCACGTGGTCCGCTTCGGCGACCAGGTCAATGTTCAGGGCGTACTGTCGGGCACTCCAGACGCCGACCAGTGCATCCGCTACCTGTCCAAGTACCTGACCAAGTCCCTCGGTGAAGAGCTCAACCCGGACGACCAAGCATCTCAGGATCACGCGGCGCGCCTGGTCGAAGCACTCCGATTCGAGCCCTGCTCGCCGACGTGCGCCAACTGGCTGGGTTACGGGATCCAACCCAAGAACGCCGAATCCGGCATGACGCCCGGGCGATGTCGGGGCAAGGCACACAAGCCCGACCACCTCGGCTACGCCGGCCGGCGCGTGCTGGTCTCGCGCAAATGGTCGAACAAGACCCTGGCCGAACACAAGCAGGACCGCCGCACCTGGGTCCTGGAAGCTCTCGGCCAGCCCGACGAGGCACCCGACCCGCACCGCTATGTCTGGAAGCCGGTTCCGGCCGGCGACGCCAACGTGCCCCCGCTCGCGATGCGGCTCCTGCGCACGGTGGCCGAACGGCAACGATGGCGCGCCCACATGGCCGAACTCCAGGCCCAAGCAGACGGACAAGATCTTTCGGCAGTTCCAGAAGCGGCTTAAGGGGGAGTGATGACCAGTCTCGCTCTCTCGGTCGAAGAGGCTGCGGCACAGCTCCGTGTAAGCCGCTGGACGCTCTACAAGTTCATTCGCACAGGTCAGCTCAAGTCCTTCAAGGCCGGACGGCGTCGCCTGATACCGGCTTCGGCACTCAACGATCTCGTGGATCTCCTCCTGGAAGAAGCTGCATGATGACCGCCAAGACCCTAGTCGGGGCTGCCGACGAGCAGCCGCGGAAGAAGATCCGTCGCAAGCGTGCGAACAACGAGGGCACGGTGTACCAGCGCGCGGACGGCACATGGTGTGGACAGGTCTATGTCCTCACCACGGACGGCACGGAGAAGCGCAAGACGGTCTACGGCAAGACCGCTGATGAGGCGCGGGCGAAGATCGATGAGATGAAGTCCAAGTCACGCCAGGGCGTTCCCGTCGCCAACCGTGCTTGGAAGGTGGGGGAGTACCTCGACTATTGGCTGAACGAGGTTGCCCGTCACTCCATCCGCAAGACGACCTACGCCAAATACGAGACGATCGTTCGCCTGTACCTCAAGCCGCGCCTCGGCCGTAAGAGGCTGGACAGGCTCACGGTCGCCGATGTCCAGACGTTCCTGAACGGCATGCTCAACGGAGATCATGCGATCGGGACGATTCACGTCATGCGGAACGTCCTCAGCGCTGCTCTAACGCGGGCGATACGCGAGGAGATCCTTACCCGCAACGTCGCGAGGCTGGCCACGCTGCCCCCGCTGGACCCCCAGCGCAACCGGCCATGGACGGCCGACGAGGCACGGGCCTTCCTCCAGGCTGCGCGCGCCGATCAACTCTACCCGGCCTTCGTGCTGCTCCTGGTGCACGGTCTGCGGCGCGGGGAAGCCCTCGGGCTCCGCTGGGTAGACGTGGACTTCGACGAGGGGCATGTGGACATCCGGCGGCAGCTCGTGAGGGTGGGCAAGGAACTGCACCACGGACCGGTGAAGACGAACGCGGGCAAGCGTTCCCTTCCCCTCCTCGGCATCATCCGCGAAGCCCTGGAGATCCAGCGCCGCGGACAAGAAATCATGAAAGAGCAGGCAGGGGATGACTGGGCGGATACCGGGCTGGTATTCACCACGAGATCCGGACTTCCGATCGAACCCCGTAACCTCGCACGCTCGTTCGCCCGCATCGTCAAGGCGGCGAAACTCCGCCCCATTCGCGTGCACGATCTGAGGCACACCGCCGCCTCGCTACTCAAGAAGCTGGGTGTCGCCCCGCGCGATGCGATGGAGATCCTCGGACACAGCCGGATTTCCGTCACGATGGAGATCTACACGCATGGCGACGGTGAGAGCCGTGAAAACGCGATCAAGATGGTCAACGACCTGTTCGAATAGGCCCGTTGCAGTACCAGGTGCAGTAAAACGCCCCGAAGCTTGATCGCTTCGGGGCGTTTTCGCTGGTGGGGCTACCAGGACTTGAACCTGGGACCTCTTCCTTATCAGGGAAGCGCTCTAACCGTCTGAGCTATAGCCCCGCGCACACCGAACGTTATCGCATCCGCAGGACGGAGGCGAACCGGTTGTTCGGACGAGGAAAAGCTTACCGCCTCCAGCGTGCTGCTCGCGCCGTCCCCGCCCATGAGGACGGCGCGAGCGCCACGTCTACTCGGCTTCGCTGAAGGTCACCTCGACGCCCCCGACCAGGTCAGAGGCGATGTTGTAGATGACCGCCCCCAACGTGGACAGGGCCGTGATCAGTACGACGTTCACGGCGCCGATCAGCGCCGTGTAGCCGAGGATCCGCACCGGCTCGAACCAGGAGGCGATGTTGATGGGGATGGAGCTCTGCCCCTGCTCCCCCTGGCCGAGCTGGTTGACCAGGTCGACCAGCGAGTCGAACACGCCCAGGGCCGACAGCACGCCGTACAGGACGGCCACCGCCACGAACAGCACCACGAAGCAGACCAGGGACACCACGAAGCTGAACTTCATGGCCGACCACGGCTCGACACGGCGCAGGACCAGGTGGGCCTTGCGGGGGAGCCGGGACCCCGAGGAGTTCGACGACTTCTTCTTGGGCAGTTCGAGGGCGGGCGGGGCCTCGGTGGCGAGCGACGGACGGACGCGGACCGTGTCGCTGCCCTCCGGAGGCGCCTGCTGCGGTCCAGGACCGGAACCCGGGCCCGGGCCAGGGCCGCCAGGGCCAGGACCGGAGCCAAGGCCGGGAACGGGGCCAGGCGTGGGCGTGGGTGACGGCGCGGGGGCCGTCGACCGCGACTCCTCCTTGGGCGGGCCTGGCTTGCCCTGCGCGGGCGACGTGTCCTTGCCGTCGTCGACCGCGCCGAAGATCTCGGTTTCGGTGGGCTTCTTCGGCTGTTGTCCGTTACCCGAAGCCGCCTTCGTCCTGGCGGTGCCACCCTGGGCGCTCATGAACTACTCTCCTCCCCCGTCTTCCTCAGTCTCCACCGAAGTCTCCATCGACTCAGCGTTCCGGGCGAGGGCCACCACGCTGTCGCCTTCAGCGAGATTCATCAATCGCACTCCCATGGTCTGGCGGCCGGACTGCTTGATCTCACCGGCACTCGTCCGGATCACCCCGCCGGCGAACGTGATCGCGAAGACCTCGTCCTCTGGGTTGACCATGACGGCACCGACCAGCTTGCCACGGGAAGACACGATTTTCGCAGTAAGCACGCCCCTACCGCCACGTCCTTGAACTGGATACTGCTCCACTGGCGTCCGTTTTGCGTACCCACCCTCCGTGGCGATAAGCACATCTTGACCGTCGGCGAGCCGATTCATGGCGAGAAGCTCGTCACCATCGAGGAACCTCATGCCGATCACACCGCTGGTCGCGCGCCCCATGGGCCGCAGCGCATCGTCGGAAGCGGTGAACCTGATCGACTGGGCACCCTTGGAGACCAGCAGCAGGTCGTCGTTCTCGGAGACCAGGCGGGCCCCGATGACCTCGTCGTCGTCCCGCAGGTTGATCGCGATCAGGCCACCGGACCTGGGGGAGTCGTACTCGGACAGGCGGGTCTTCTTGACCAGCCCGCTGCGGGTGGCGAGCACGAGATAGGGCGCGACGTCGTAGTCGCGTAGGTCGAGAACCTCCATAACTGTTTCGTCGGGCTGCATCGCCAAAAGGTTCGCGAGATGCATGCCACGCGCGTCGCGCCCGGCGTCCGGCAGCTCGTACGCCTTGACCCGGTAGACCCGGCCCTTGTTCGTGAAGAACAGCAGCCAGTGATGCGTCGTGGTGACGAAGAAGTGGTCGACGAGGTCGTCCTGGCGCAGCTGGGCGCCGCGCACACCCTTGCCACCGCGCTTCTGCGCCCGGTAGAGGTCGGTACGCGTGCGCTTGGCGTAGCCGCCCCGGGTGATCGTGACGACGATCTCGTCCTCGGCGATGAGGTCCTCGATCGACATGTCGCCGTCGTAGGCGATGATCTCGGTCTGCCGGTCGTCGCCGTAGCGGCCGACGATCTCGGCGAGCTCCTCGTTGATGATCTCGCGCTGGCGGGACTCGCTGGCCAGGATCGCGTTGTACTCGGCGATCTGCGTCATCAGGGAGTCGTACTCGTCCTGGATGGCCTGCCGCTCCAGGGCGGCCAGCTTGCGCAGCTGCATGTCGAGGATGGCCTGCGCCTGCACCTCGTCGATCTCCAGCAGCGCCATGAGGCCCTGCTGGGCGTGCGAGGCGGACTCCGAGGCCCGGATGAGAGCGATGACGTCGTCGAGCCGCTCAAGGGCCTTCAGCAGGCCGCGCAGGATGTGGGCGCGCTCCTCGGCCTTGCGCAGGAGGTAGCGCGTCCGGCGGACGATGACCTCGATCTGGTGCGCGACGTAGTGCCGGATGAACTGGTCGAGCCGCAGCGTGCGCGGCACCCCGTCGACCAGCGCCAGCATGTTGGCGCCGAAGGTGTCCTGGAGCTGGGTGTGCTTGTACAGGTTGTTGAGGACGACCTTGGCGACCGCGTCGCGCTTGAGCACGATCACCAGGCGCTGCCCGACCCGCGAGGAGCTCTCGTCGCGTACGTCGGCGATGCCGGTCAGCTTGCCCTCGCGCACCAGCTCGGCGATCTTGAGCGCGAGGTTGTCGGGGTTGACCTGGTACGGCAGCTCCGTGACGACGAGCGCCTGCCGCCCCTTGTCCTCCTCCACCTCGACCACGGCCCGCATGGTGATCGAGCCGCGCCCGGTGCGGTAGGCGTCCTCGATGCCCCGCCGCCCGACGATCAGCGCCTTGGTGGGGAAGTCGGGCCCCTTGACCAGCCTGATCGAGGCCTCGAGCAGCTCCTCGTCACCGGCCTCGGGGTTCTCCAGGGCCCACTTGACCGCCGAGGCGACCTCGCGCAGGTTGTGCGGCGGGATGTTGGTGGCCATGCCGACGGCGATGCCGCCCGAGCCGTTGACCAGCAGCTGCGGGAAGCGCGCCGGCAGGACGTCGGGCTCCTGCGACTTGCCGTCGTAGTTGGGGCGGAAGTCGACGGTGTCCTTGTCGATGTCGCGCAGCATCTCCATGGCGATGGGCGCGAGCTTGCACTCGGTGTAGCGCATCGCCGCCGCCGGGTCGTTGCCGGGCGAGCCGAAGTTGCCCTGCCCGTCGACCAGCGGGTATCGCAGCGACCACGGCTGCGCCAGGCGGACCAGCGCGTCGTAGATCGAGGTGTCGCCGTGGGGGTGGTAGGTGCCCATCACGTCACCGACGACGCGGGCGCACTTGAAGTAGCCGCGGTCGGGACGGTAGCCACCGTCGTACATCGCGTAGAGCACTCGCCGGTGGACCGGTTTGAGACCGTCGCGGACATCCGGCAGCGCCCTGGACACGATGACCGACATCGCGTAGTCCATGTAACTGCGCTGCATCTCGGACTGGATGTCCACAGGTTCGATGCGCTCAGCCGGGGGAGTGGTGTTCACGTCCGTCACAGGTGATGATCCTTTTTCTGGCTAAACGTCGAGGAAGCGGACGTCGCGCGCGTTGCGGATGATGAAGTCGCGCCGGGCTTCCACGTCCTCGCCCATGAGCACGCTGAACAGGTCGTCGGCCTGCGCCGCGTCGTCGAGCGTGACCAGGCGCAGCAGCCGGGTCTCCGGGTTCATCGTGGTCTCCCAGAGCTGGGCCGCGTTCATCTCGCCGAGGCCCTTGAAGCGCTGGACGTTGTCCCGCGGCCGCGGGTCGGCCTTGCCGTTCGCGATCCCCTCGGCGATGACCGCGTCGCGCTCGGCGTCGGAGTACGCGTAGGAGGCGTCCTCGCCCTTGCGGTCCCACTTGATCTTGTACAGCGGCGGGCACGACAGGTAGACGTGGCCGGCCTCGATCAGCGGCCTCATGAACCGGAACAGCAGCGTCAGCAGCAGCGTGTTGATGTGCTGGCCGTCGACGTCGGCGTCGGCCATGAGGATGACCTTGTGGTAGCGCAGCTTGGCGATGTCGAACTCGTCGTGCACGCCGGTGCCCAGGGCGGTGATCAGCGCCTGGACCTCGTTGTTCTTCAGGACCTTGTCGATCCGCGCCTTCTCGACGTTGAGGATCTTGCCGCGGATGGGCAGGATCGCCTGGAAGCGCGAGTCGCGGCCGCCCTTGGCCGAGCCGCCCGCCGAGTCACCCTCGACGATGAACAGCTCGCACCTCTCCGGGTCGTTCCACTGGCAGTCGGCCAGCTTGCCCGGCAGGCCGCTGCCCGACTCGAGCAGCGACTTGCGCCTGGTCAGGTCGCGGGCCTGGCGGGCGGCGATGCGGGCGCGCGAGGCCTGCAGCGACTTGTTGATGATGTCCTTGGCCTCGCCGGGGTTGCGCTCGAACCAGTCGCGCAGGTGGTCGTTGCAGGCCTTCTGCACGAACGACTTGGCCTCGGTGTTGCCCAGCTTGGTCTTGGTCTGGCCCTCGAACTGCGGGTCGGACAGCTTGACCGAGATGATCGCGGTCAGGCCCTCGCGGACGTCCTCACCGCTGAGGTTGTCGTCCTTGCCCTCCTTGAGGAACTTCTGCTCGCGCGCGTAGCGGTTGACGATCGTCGTCAGCGCGGCGCGGAAACCCTCCTCGTGGGTGCCGCCCTCGGCCGTGTTGATCGTGTTGGCGAAGGTGTAGACCGACTCGGAGTAGGAGTTGTTCCACTGCATGGCGATCTCGACCGCGATGCCGTCGCCCTCCTCCTCGAAGGAGATGATCGACGCGTGCGCCGGCTCCTTCTTGGTGTTGAGGTGCTGGACGAAGTCGGCCAGACCGCCCTCGTAGCAGTAGGTGACGGTGTGCGCCTCGCCGTTGACGTGGTCGGGGCGCTCGTCGGTGAGCGTGATCGTCAGGCCCTTGTTGAGGAAGGCCATCTCCTGGAAGCGGCGCGAGAGCGTCTCATAGTTCCAGGCGGTGGTCTCGAAGATCTCGGCGTCCGGCCAGAACGCGATCGTGGTGCCGGTCTCGCCGGTCTCCTCGCCCTTGGCCAGCGGCGCGACGGGTTTGGAGTGCTCGTAGCGCTGGCGCCAGTAGTGGCCGTTCTGCTTGACCTCGACGTCCATGGCTGTGGACAGCGCGTTGACGACGGCCGAGCCGACGCCGTGCAGACCGCCGGAGACCGCGTAGGACTGGCTGTCGAACTTGCCGCCCGCGTGGAGCGTGGTCAGCACGACCTCCACGGCCGAGCGCTTTTCCACAGGGTGGATGCCCGTGGGGATGCCGCGGCCGTCGTCGATCACGCGTACGCCGTTGTCGGCCATGAGCGTGATGTCGATCCTGGTGGCATAGCCGGCGAGGGCCTCGTCCACCGCGTTGTCCACAATCTCGTAGACGAGGTGGTGCAGGCCGCGCTCACCGGTCGACCCGATATACATACCCGGGCGCTTGCGAACCGCCTCAAGCCCCTCGAGTACGGTGATAGAGCTAGCGTCGTAGGACAACTGCGAAATCCTCCTGCCGCGGACACGCGGCGGGGGAGGCCATCGACCTGCGAAAGCTGCCCCTACCGTGCCCGTCACCGTCGTGAGTGCCCCGATGCGCGGTCACCCAGGAGAGTCGGCTTACCGCCGGGGTGACACGCAAGCGGACGTGTCCGGAATCCGACTTCAGTCTACCGGGTCCGGAGCCCGAAGGTGGCAAGGAACGCGGCTGTGATGGCCCCTAGCTCGTTTTGCCCCCTGGTAAGCATCCCCCCTTCGGAAAGGGGGCTTATCGCGTCTGTGGCTTTCTGATCGCCCCATGGGGCTAACCGCAGCGGCAAAAGCGCTGCCGCTGGCCGAGGCCCTCCGCAGCTGGTGCGGGCGGCCGCCGGACGCGGCTATCCATAGGTGTCGCCCGGGCCCCGGCTTCCGGTCACCCGCAACCCGCCTGTCGGCCGGGGCGCATTCTGCGGGCCTCTGACCTTGACCTTTGTGACCGTGCCGTCGCCGAGCTCCTCGTTGAGCCTGCGTACGAGGGTGCGGGCGAGCAGCCGCACCTGCGTCGCCCAGGCCGTGGAGTCGGCCGCGATCAGCACCTCGCCGTCCTCGAACGACTCGGGCTTGGTGTGCGCGGCCAGGTCAGGGCCCACGATGTCGATCCAGCGCCCGAACACCCCGCCGACCGCCGCCGAACGCTCCCAGCCGCGATCGGCCAGGAGGTCGGCGATGGCGCGTCCGAAAAGCTGTGGATCGCCGCCTTCCCTGCGCGGCCCCGCCGCCTTGCGCCTGGGCTCGCGCCGGGGGAGCTGGCCGCGCTTGGCGGCGTCGGCCTTGGCCTGGGCGAGCTTCTCCCTGGCCATCGCGGCCCCCCTGGCCGCGGGATTGTCGTCAGCGGACACGGGTCACGCTCCCTTCCACCACGTCGAACCGGCCCCCCACCAGCTCCGCGGGCACGTCGTCCGGCACGGCGGCGGTGATGAGCACCTGCTCGGCGGGCGCGACGATCTCGGCCAGCCGCCGCCTGCGCTGGCTGTCGAGCTCCGCGAACACGTCGTCGAGGATCAGCACGGGGTCGCCGCCGTCGGCCCGCAGCAGGTCGTACGCCGCCAGCCGCAGCGCCAGCGCGAACGACCAGGACTCGCCATGGCTGGCGTAGCCCCGGGCGGGCAGGTCGCCCAGGCCGAGGATCAGGTCGTCGCGGTGCGGGCCGACGAGCGTGACGCCGCGTTCGAGCTCCGCTGAGCGGACCTCCAATAGCCGCTCTCGCAGCCGTTGTTCAAGGGTTTTCCCCAAGTCTGTGGATAACGTCTGTGTATCGAAAGATCCCCGCTCACCGGCGGCTTCGTCGTCCTGGACACCCTCGTCGGTATCCCCACCTGTGGACAACGTGCTGCGGTAGGCCAGCGTCGCGGGGGCGCTCCCGGGGGCGAGCGCGGAGTAGGAGCCGGCCACCAGCGGGCGCAGCGCCTCGACGAGCTCCAGCCGGGCCCCCAGCAGCTCCGCGCCGTGCCTGGCGAGGTGGGCGTCCCACACCTCCAGAGTGCTCAGCACGTCGCCCGCGCCGGCCGCGGAGAACCCACTGTCACTCTCGGCCCGTCTGGCGCTCCTGCTGCCCTTGCGGGCCTGCGCGGCCGTACGCAGGAGCGCGCCGCGCTGCTTGAGCACCCGGTCGTAGTCGGCCCGGACACCGGCGAACCTGGGCGTCCTGGCCACCAGCAGGTCGTCGAGGAAACGGCGCCGCTCGGCCGGGTCGCCCTTGGACAGCGACAGGTCCTCGGGGGCGAACAGCACCGTACGCAGCAGGCCGACGACGTCGCGGGCTCTGGACACGGGGGAGCGGTTGAGCCTGGCCCGGTTGGCCCGCCCCGGGTTGATCTCCAGCTCGACCAGCGCCCGGCGGTCCTCCCTGTGGACGGCGCAGCGCACGATCGCCCGCGTGGCGCCCCTGCGCACGAGCGGCGCGTCGCTCGACACCCGATGGCTGGAGTGCGTCGCGACGTAGCCGAGGGCCTCGACCAGGTTGGTCTTGCCCTGGCCGTTGGGCCCCACGAACGCCGTGACGCCCGGCTCCAGGCCGAGCTCCACGGACGCGTACGACCTGAAGTCGGTCAGCGAGAGGTGGGCGACATACACCCCACGAGGTTAGTGCGCCTCAGGGATGCCTGTGGTCACCGACGCTCGGTCTCGCGCGGCGGGATCACGTCGGCGCCCGGGGCGTCGGCCCCCTTGCCGGTGCTGCCCTCCGAGGAGGTGGTCGCGTGGCCGCCGAACTGGTTGCGCAGCGCCGCGACCACCTTCATCGCGGGCGAGTCGTCCTGCCGCGAGGCGAACCTGGCGAACAGCGCGGCGGTGATGACCGGCAGCGGCACCGCGTGGTCCACAGCCGCCTGCACCGTCCACCGGCCCTCGCCGGAGTCCTGTGCATAACCTCGGAGCTGCTCGAGGTGCTCGTCGTCGTCCAGCGCCCGCACCATCAGGTCGAGCAGCCAGGAACGGATCACGGTGCCGGTGCGCCAGCTCTGGAACGAGCCCTTGACGTCCTTGACGACGTCGGAGGCTTCGAGCAGCTCCCAGCCCTCCGCGAACGCCTGCATCATGCCGTACTCGATGCCGTTGTGGACCATCTTCGCGAAGTGCCCGGCGCCGACGTCGCCCGCGTGCACGAAGCCGTCCTCGCCCTCGGGCTTGAGCGTGTCGAAGATCGGCATGAGCCGGTCGACATCGGCCTTCTCGCCGCCGCACATGAGCGCGTAGCCGTTCTGGAGGCCCCAGACGCCGCCGCTCACGCCGCAGTCGACGAAGCCGATGCCCTTCCCGGCCAGCTCGGCGGCGTGCTTCTGGTCGTCCACATAGTGGGAGTTTCCGCCGTCCACGACGATGTCGCCGGGGTCGAGCAGCTCACGGAGATCGTCGACCGTCGACTGGGTGGGCTTGCCGGCCGGGACCATGACCCAGACCGCCCGCGGCTGCTGCAGGCGCTCGACCAGCTCCTTGAGGCTGCCCACGTCGCTGACCGCGGGATCGCGGTCGTAACCGACCACGTCGTGGCCTCCGCGGCGCAGGCGTTCGGCCATGTTGCCGCCCATTTTGCCCAGTCCGACCATGCCGATCTGCATGTTGTCCTACCCCCTTGTCAGACTTCCATCATCCCCGATGACAGGATCAGCCTGACAGGCGGATGGGCATGATCAGATAACGGTAGTCCGTGGTGGCTCCGTCCTCCACAGGCTTGCCACCGGTGAGGATAGCGGGCTTCGTCGACGTGGTCATCTGAAGTCGCGCGACATCGGAGTCGATGGCCCCCAGTCCTTCGAGGAGGAACTGGTGGTTGAAGGCGATGTTCATGTCCTCGCCCTCGTAATCCACAGGCAGTGCCTCGACGGCCTGGGCCTCGTCGCCGCTGCCCGCCTCCAGCACGACCTCGCCGCTCTTGAACGCCAGCCGCACCGGGGTGTTGCGCTCGGCGACCAGGGCGACGCGCTTGACCGCCTCCACGAACGACCCTGTGGACAAGTCCGCGCGGGCGGAGAACTCCGTCGGCAGCAGCGACCGGTACTTGGGGAACTCGGGGTCCAGCAGCCGCGTGGTGGTCCGCCGTCCGGCGCTGGAGAAGCCGATCATGCCCTCGCCGGTGCCGCCGGCCGAGCTGAGCGCGATCTCCACCTCCGCGCCGGTCGTGCCGAGCGCCTTGGCGGTGTCGGCGAGGGTCTTGCCGGGGATCATGGCGATGGCGGCGAAGTCGGGCTGGCCCGGCTGCCACTTCAGCTCGCGTACGGCAAGGCGGTAGCGGTCGGTCGCGGCGAGCGTCACGGTGTCGCCCTCGATCTCCATCCGCACGCCGGTGAGCATCGGCAGCGTGTCGTCCCGGCCCGCGGCGACGGCGACCTGGCCGACGGCGGAGGCGAACACGTCGCTGCCCACCCGGCCAGCGGCCGGCGGCATGGCCGGGAGGGACGGGTAGTCCTCCACAGGCATGGTCAGCAGTGTGAATCGAGCGCTGCCGCAGGTGACGACCGCCTTGGCGCCGTCCACCACGAAGTCCACAGGCTGTGCAGGAAGCGCGCGGGTGATCTCGGCGAGCAGCTTGCCCGAGACCAGCACGACCCCTGCCTCACCGGTCTGGAGTTCGAGCGTCACCTCGGCGGAGACCTCGTAGTCGAATCCGGACAACTTCAGCTGCTGCGCCTCGGTGACCTCCAGACGCATGCCGGCGAGCACGGGCACCGACGGGCGCGCCGGGAGGCTGCGTGCCGTCCATGCCACCGCCTCAGCGAGAACGTCTCGCTCGATTCGGAACATCACGGTGATCGGCCTCCTGGGTTCGTCGTTGATTCAAGTGTTCACTCTCCCGCACCTGAGCTCCGGGAGAACCCCTCTATGGGTCTTGAGTTTCTTTGTTAGAGAGATAAGAGGTCATCACACTAGGGGCTGTGGAAACTGTGGACAACCGTCGTTCTGGCTGGTCAGCAGCCCTGTTTTCATCCACTGGGGGTGTGGGTGACGCCTGGGGAGAACTCGCGCGCCTGGGGATGAAGACTCTGTGCACACAGGCTGTCCCCAGATCTTGGTGCCTTCGTCCACGGGTTATCCACGAGGTTTCCACAAGTTGTCCACGGGGTAAAAGGGACACGGCTGGAGTCCCAGATCGCCTGTTCACAGGACGTCCACACGTTATCCACGAGTAGTCCCCAGGTTCTCCCCAGGGTGTCCCCAGAGTTGTCCCCAGGCCCTGTGGGGGATTTTTCCGGGCATTGTGTGGCGAAGAGCCGGTGGGTTTTGGCGTTTCCGCAGATCCACAGTGTTTTCCACAGGCTGTGCATGATGTTCAGGCCCCGCGGGATGTCCGCTTGATACGCAAAGTCAACTCGTTGACCTGGTTGTACATCGACCGGCGCTCGGCGATGAGCGAGCGGATCTTCCGCTCGGCGTGCATGACCGTGGTGTGGTCGCGGCCGAACTGCTGGCCGATCTTGGGCAGCGACAGCTCGGTCAGCTCGCGGGCCAGATACATGGCGATCTGCCGGGCGTTGACGAGCGCGCGGCTGCGCGAGGTGCCGCACAGGTCGTCGATGCTGATGCCGAAGTAGTTGGCGGTCTCGGTCATGATCGCCGCGATGGTGATCTCGGTGTCGGACTCCGAGGTGATCAGATCCTTGAGCACCACCTCGGCGAGCTGCAGATCCACACCCTGCCTGTTGAGGCTGGCGAACGCGGTCACCCTGATCAGGGCGCCCTCCAGCTCGCGGATGTTGGTGGAGATGCGGCTGGCGATGTACTCCAGCACCTCGGGCGGCGCGGCCAGGCCCTCCTGGATGGCCTTCTTCCTGAGGATCGCGATCCGGGTCTCCAGCTCGGGCGGCTGGACATCGGTGATCAGGCCCCACTCGAACCGGTTGCGCAGCCGGTCCTCCAGCGTGGTCAGCTGCTTGGGGGCACGGTCGCTGGAGATGACGATCTGCTTGTTGGCGTTGTGGAGCGTGTTGAAGGTGTGGAAGAACTCCTCCTGGGTCTGCTCCTTGCCCTCCAGGAACTGGATGTCGTCCACAAGCAGGATGTCGATCGCCCGGTAGCGTCCGCGGAAGCCGTCGGCCTTGTGGTCGCGGATGCTGTTGATGAAGTCGTTGGTGAACTCCTCGGAGCTCACGTACCTGACCCGCGCGCCGTCGTACAGGCTCTGTGCGTAGTGCCCGATCGCGTGCAGCAGGTGCGTCTTCCCCAGCCCCGAGTCGCCGTAGATGAAGAGCGGGTTGTACGCCTTCGCGGGGGATTCGGCCACCGCCACGGCCGCCGCGTGGGCGAACCGGTTGCTGGCCCCGATGACGAATGTCTCGAATGTGTACTTCTGGTTGAGCCTGGCCGGTTCGCTGGGCTTGTTGCTCTTCGCTTCCCACCGGTTCGGCGCCGGCTCCGGCTCCTTTTCCACAGGCGGTGTGTACGACTGCGCCTGTTCAAAAGAGAAGCCTGGCTGTGGATATTCGGTGGATATCTGGGGCGGCTCAGGCTGTGGAGAATAGAACTGCGGAGGCTCCGAAGCCTGCTGGTGCTGCGATGGCGCGGGCTGTGGGTAACGCGGCTGACTCTCCACATTCTGGGGATAACCCTGAGTCACAGGCTGTTGATGAGAGTCGACGGACGGCGGCTCGGGCGCCGTTGTGTCGATCATCACAGCCAGCCGCATGGTCCGGCCGAGCTCCTGTGACAGCGCGTGCGCCACGAGCGGGCGCAGTTTGCCCTCGATGAGGTCCTTGAGGAAGTCGTTGGGGACGCCGAGCACGATCGTGTCGTTCGCCAGCGCGATCGGGCGCACCATCGCGAGCCACGTACGCTGCTGGATCGGCACGTTCTCGTTGAGGAAGTTGCTCAGGGCCCTCGCCCATACCGTGCCGAGGTCGACACCGTTCATGGTGCGGCTCCCCCTCCTTCCTCTCGCGGCCCCCCGCGATCGTTTATCCACATGCGCGGCCGCCCGCGGTGATCGGCGGCCCGTTCGTCCACAACGTGGCGGCCGGGCTTCGTGCCCAGGCCCTCCACAGGAGATCCACAGGTTGTGCACAGCCCTTTAGCAGGTTCGGAAGGGCCGACAGTATCTATGTGCACAGCTGTGTTCAAGGCATTGTCCACAGCCTAGTGGCACCTGGGTGCACATACTGTGGACGCCGGGGCGGCGGTGGAAAAGTCGCCTGTGGAAAGGTGGATAACCCGTCCAGTTTGACCTGAGGGGTACTTCCCCCGTAACGTACGACGGTCGGCTTGTCACGCGACGGCTATTTCGCGTGCCCTCGCTTCCCTGGCAGGCCATCCATGTGTGTACAGCGCCTTTGCGGCGCACCTTCAAGCCTGGAGCCCACCCGTGAGCAAGCGTACTTTCCAGCCGAACAACCGTCGCCGCGCGAAGACCCACGGCTTCCGGCTGCGGATGCGCACCCGGGCCGGTCGTGCCATCCTCGCCGCTCGCCGCCGCAAGGGCCGCGAGAAGCTGTCGGCCTGATCGTTCCGCGCGTCAGTGGCCCGCCGGTGCGTCTAGCCGGCGGGCGTTAGGCGTATATACGGTGCTGTCCCGTCAATCCCGCATGCGGCGCGGGGAGGAGTTCGAGGCGGCCGTCAGGCGCGGTAGACGCGCAGGTCGCCCGACTCTGGTTGTGCATTTCGCCACTTCAGGGGAAGAGTCCCCTCGAGTGGGTTTCGTGGTGAGCAAGGCCGTAGGCGGAGCTGTGACCCGGAACAAGGTCAAGCGACGGCTCCGACACCTGATGCGGGACCGTCTTGACCGGCTGCCGCGAGGTAGCCTGCTGGTGGTACGCGCCAATCCACCGGCCGCGTCCGCGCGATTCGAGCATCTGGCCGCCGAGCTCGACTCCGCACTGGAACGTTTGCTCAGGCGGCGCGAGTCCTCGACGGGTGGACAGAGATGACGGAGCAGCCGCAAGGGGTGACGCCGAGCTTCGCCGCTCGGGCGCTGATCATCCCGATCCGGTTCTACCGGGCGTTCATCAGCCCGATGCTCGGCCCGCGCTGCCGGTTCTATCCATCGTGCAGTGCGTATGGACTCGAGGCGATCGCCACGCACGGAGCATTGCGCGGCACATGGCTGACTGTCCGGCGCATCGGGCGGTGCCACCCATTCCATCCCGGAGGTATAGACCCGGTGCCCCCACGCCCGGTCCGGTCCCACGAAACGCAAGGGAGATAGCTCGGTGGAGCTGTCCTGGCTGAGCTGGCTGTATGAAGCCGTAGCCCATGTCATTATCTGGATTCACACTGGGTACAGCACGGTCCTGAACCCGGACAGCGGCCTGACGTGGGCGTTGACGATCATCACGCTGACCGTCTGCATGCGGATCCTGATCTTCCCGCTCTTCCTCAAGCAGATGCGCTCGTCGCGGAAGATGCAGGAGCTCGCCCCCAAGGTGCAGGAGCTGCGCAAGCGCTACAAGAACGACAAGCAGCGCATGAACCAAGAGGTCATGGCGCTCTACCAGGGAGCGGGCGCCAACCCGCTCGGTGGCTGCCTGCCTGTCGTCGCGCAGTTCCCCATCTTCATCTCCATGTTCACGGTGCTGCAGAACATGGCGAACGGCCACGCGAAGTACGGCATGACGCAGGAGCTGGTCGACAGCGCCAGGGCGGCCCACATCTTCGGTGCGCCGCTGCCCGCGAGCTTCTTCATGTCCGAGGCGCAGATCGTCGGCTTCGACGCCACGGTCGTACAGACCAAGGTCGTGCTCGCCATCTTCGTGGCGATCAGCTCGCTCACCACGTTCCTCACCGTCCGGCAGAGCGTTACCCGCTCGATGGCCCAGATGCCGGACAACCCCATGGCGCAGCAGCAGAAGATCCTGATGTACATCTCGCCGCTGTTCGCCTTCTTCAGCCTGAACTTCCCCCTGGGCCTGATCCTCTACTGGGTCACCACCAACGTGTGGACGCTGGGGCAGCAGCACTGGTTCTACAGCCGGCACCCGATGCCGCAGTTCGACGCCAAGGGCAACGCGCTCCCCATCGAGACCAAGCCTGGCCTGTTCGCCAAGCTTCGCAAGACCACGCCCGAGGAGCAGGCGCCTCCGCCCCCGCCGGAGCCTAAGATCGTTAGGCAGCAGCCGAGCCGCCAGTCCCGCAGCAAGCGCACCGGCAGCAAGAAGTCTTGAACATGAAGGAGAGGCCGGCCATGACCGAGGCCGAGCAGGAGAAGGCTCCTGATCTATCCGCGCTGGAGCAGGAAGGCGAGATCGCTGCCGACTACGTCGAGGGCCTTCTCGACATCGCCGACATCGACGGCGATATCGACATGGACGTGGAGGGCGACCGCGCCATGGTCTCCGTCGTGGGGCTCAAGGGCAACGAGCTCGTCGGTCCCGCGGGAGAGGTCCTGGAGGCGCTCCAGGAGCTGACCCGCCTCGCCGTGCACCGGCAGACCGGCGAGCGCTCCCGGCTGATGCTCGACGTCGGGGGCTACCGCGAGCGCCGCAGGGCCGAGCTGACCAAGCTCGGCACCGAGGTCGCCAACCAGGTCAGGGACGGGAGCGAGCCCAAGTCGCTGCACGCGATGACGCCCTTCGAGCGCAAGATCGTCCACGACGCGGTGGCGGCCGCCGGGCTCCGCAGCGAGTCCGAGGGCGAAGAGCCACACCGCTACGTGGTGGTCCTGCCCGCCTGAGAGGTGTTACGCCATCCGATCCGGCCGTCTGCCCGCACGTACGCGTGGTGGACGGCCGTTTCGCATTCATGCTCTTTTATCCCTGTACGTCTGCCTCAACCGGCATATTTGCGCGCATGCCCATTGTTAACGTTCTCCATCCGGACCGGGGCGCACCGACGGCGGCGTGCTGAAAGGTCGCCTTCAGACCGGCCCGCTAGTCTTCCACTGTGATCTCACCTTTAGCCTTGGGTAGAGACCACCCGCAATCCGGATTCCCACCGAACAAGGGCCACCAGCCCCAGAAAGGGCCACCTACCAGTGAGCGATGAGCTTCCGGCGCCGCCGGACATAGCGCGGGACGTCTTCGCCGGGGAGGCTTGGGAACGCGCGAACGCGTTCGCCCAGCTGCTGGCGGGGCCCGGCGTGGTCCGCGGGCTGCTGGGCCCGCGTGAGGTGCCCAGGATCTGGGATCGCCATCTGCTCAACTGCGCGGTCGTGGCCGAGGCCGTGCCCCCGGACGTGCACCTGGTGGACATCGGCTCCGGTGCCGGGCTTCCCGGGCTCGTGCTGGCGATCGTCCGGCAGGACATCAAGGTCACGCTCCTGGAGCCGCTGCTTCGCCGTACTGTCTTCCTGGAAGAGTGCGTCGAGACGCTCAAGCTCGACAACGTCGAGGTGCTGCGTGGCCGGGCGGAGGAGCTGGCGGGCAAGCGGGAGTTCGACGTCGCCAGCGCCCGCGCGGTGGCCCCGCTCGACCGTCTGCTGAAGTGGGCGATGCCGCTGCTCCACGAGGGTGGCGAGCTGATCGCCATGAAGGGGGAGCGCGCCGCCGAGGAGCTCGCCGAGGCGGAGCCTCAATTGCGGGCCATCGGGGCACGAACGGCCGAGCTTGTTACCGTCGGGCACGGTAAGGTCGAGCCGCCTGCAACACTGGTTCGGGTGGTAGCGGGTCGCACGCCGGAGCGAGCCAGGCGGCGACGAAGGAGGTGACTGTCGTGCCAGTCGCGTCAAGCGGTCTTGGCTGGCCGGACAGCCGTCCGTCCGAGAGTCCAAGCGGGGTTGGCTGGCCCGAAATGGGCGTGTCGCGACAGTCAATTCCCGGCACCGGCACACCACTGGTTGAAAGGATGGCCATCGTGACCCAGACCCCCCTGAATCCCGGTGATTCGCCGTTGGTACGAGAGGCACTCAGCTCAGTGGTTTCACGTGAAACATCCGCAACCCCGACGGCCGCCCAGACCCCCGGCGACGGGGACGGCACCTGGCCGCGCCCGGCGAAGACCAGGGTGATCGCGGTGGCGAACCAGAAGGGGGGAGTGGGCAAGACCACCACCTCGGTGAACATTGCCGCTGCCCTCTCGATGCATGGCCAGCGCGTCCTCGTGGTCGACCTCGACCCTCAGGGCAACGCCTCCACAGCCTTGGCCACCGAGCACCGCGGCGATGTGCCGGACGTTTATCAGGTTCTTGTCGACGACCTCCCGATGGCGGACATCGTCAAGCAGGTCCCCGACATGCCGAACCTCTATTGCGCCCCAGCCACCATCGACCTCGCCGGCGCGGAGATCGAGCTGGTCTCGCTCGTGGCCCGGGAGGCCCGCCTCCGGCGCGCGCTGGCGGCGTATGACGCGATCGACCTGGACTACATCGTGATCGACTGCCCGCCGTCGCTGGGCCTGCTGACGGTGAACGCGTTGGTGGCGGCGGAAGAGGTCATGATCCCGATCCAGTGCGAGTACTACGCCCTGGAGGGCCTCGGGCAGCTCCTCAGGAACGTCGACCTGATCCGCGCGCACCTGAACCCCACGCTGAAGCTCTCGACCATCGTCCTGACGATGTACGACGGGCGGACCCGGCTGGCCTCTCAGGTGGCGGAGGAGGTCCGGTCGCACTTCGGCGACACGGTGCTCAACACGGTCATTCCCCGCAGTGTCCGCCTGTCGGAGGCGCCCAGCTATGGGCAGTCGGTGATGACGTACGACCCGGGGTCGAGCGGCGCGATGGCGTACATGGACGCGGCCCGCGAGATCGCCCACCGCACCACGGTCGCCTAACCCTCCACCCTCCTCAACCAAGGACCGCACACCAGGCGCCCTGCCCTCCCCGGCGGCCGCCACGCCCTCAGCCGGCCATGCCCTCAGCCGGCCCTGCGCTCTCCTTCCGCCGCAGAGACCGCTATCCCGCCGTACACCCCCCACCGCCGGGCTCGCCCCAACGGGTCGCCACCCGCTCCACACTGCTCCGCTTCCTCCCGCCTCGACACGAGTAGCCAACGGGCCAATCCATGCCAAACACGCCCCTCCACAGCCACTTGAGCGATTCTCCGGAGTGGCGGAGGTCGCCTCCATCGCGCCCCAAACGCCCCTGAGACGACGAATCGGCACGGACACGCAAGCCATGGCCATCGCGGCGTGACGGGGGCGCGGCGTGACGGGGGCGCGGCCTGGAGGGGCATAGCGTGGCAGGAGTACGCCGTGATGGGGGAGCGACAGTTGCCGGGGGAGCAACGGTTCCAGGGCATGGTGCTTCCGGGGGCCCGATGATCTCGGCAGCCCGATGGTCTCGGGGGGTGCGATGGTCTCGGTGGTACGGCGCGCCCGTGGCACCCGAGACAGGGGAGCGGCGGCCCCTGGGACGACTGACATAGCGAAAGCGAATGCGGCGGGACAGCATGCGGCGGGACAGCATGCGGCGAGCCGGCCAGGTCGCAAGATGCCGGGAGCGACTGTGGGCTAGCGAGACGCCGGCGCGGCGGCACGCGGTCGGTTCTGCTGTCCAACCCGCCGCCCTACTGCTCCGCCGTCCCACTGCCTTGCCGCCCTGCCGTTCCGCTGCCCTCCTGCGTTACCGGCTCGATCACGGCGCCGCGGTCCCGCGCCGCCGCGTCAGGGGCTCACGATCCTCCTGCCGCACCAGTTCCTCTTGCCCCCACCGCGCCCCTGCCTCGATCGCCGTGCACATTAGGACGCTGCGCGATGACCACGGCGCGATGCGGCGAGCGTGGCGCGGCGAGCGTGGCGCGGCGAGCGTGGCGCGGCGAGCTGGCGATGTGACGAGAGAGACGGCCGGCCTCACGACAGCGTCGCCGTCTTGCTATCTCGGCGTCTCGCGGCGCTTCTGTCTCAGAGGGTCACCGACCCATCTACCCGACAGTCCCGCCGCTCCACAGTCGCATCAACGTCCTGAAGTCCCGCCACCCGCCCGCTGTGCCACAGGTCCTGCGCCACCGTTTCCCCGCCGCAGGTACCCTCCCCCTTGCGGTCCGGCGGCCACCTCGCCCCCACCCACGCGCCAGCGCATCCACTCGACCCATGCGTTCACCCCACCCACAAAGTCGCCCATCGAGCGCGTCGCCCATCGAGCGCGTCGCCCATCGAGCGCGTCGCCCATCGAGCGCGTCGCCCATCGAGCGCGTCGCCCATCGAGCGTGCTGCCCACCGAGCTCTGTGGCTCCATCCATCCCTCTCGTCCTACGAGCCCCAGCTTGCCGATCATCTACCCTGCTCCTGCGCGAATCTCGCTGGCGGGCGTTCCCTGTGCCGGCGAACACGGGAGGGAGATGCCGAGGGAGCATGAAGGCGGGTCGTGGGTGAGCGCGCTCGTGTGAGCGCGGGATGGGCTCAAGTCAGTCGTTGGGTTGGTTTGTGACCGAGTCGGTGTAAATAGAACCGGGCGGTGTGTGGCGAGGGGGCGCCCCGCCGCGCGCACGACGGTAACCTCTCCTGGAGTGACCGGAATCGGCCGGGTGGATGAGGAGACGCAGTGAGTCAGCAGCGGCGGGGATTGGGCAAGGGGCTCGGGGCGCTCATCCCGACCGGTCCCATCGTTGACGGAACGGGGACGGTTCCGCCCCCGTCGAACGGGTCAACGGGGGAGACGGGCCCAAGGCCGATCGCTGGGGCGTACTTCAAGGAGGTCGCGCTCGACGCGATCGTCCCCAACCCACGCCAGCCGCGTGAGATCTTCGATGGGGAGCGCCTGGAGGAGTTGGCGGCGTCCATCCGGGAAGTCGGTCTCCTGCAGCCGATTGTGGTCCGGTCCGTCGGAGGCGGTCAGTACGAGCTGATCATGGGGGAGCGGCGCTGGCGGGCGTGCCAGCAGGTCGGCCTGGATCCGGTTCCGGCGATCGTTCGCAACACCCAGGACACCGATCTCCTCCGGGACGCCCTTATCGAGAACCTTCAGCGCGAGCAGCTGAACGCCCTCGAAGAGGCCGCCGCCTATCAACAGCTCCTCGACGACTTCCAGGCGACGCACGATCAGCTGGCGCAGAAGGTGGGCCGCTCCCGCTCCCACATCACCAACACCCTCCGCCTCCTGAACCTCCCGCCCGAAGTCCAGCAGAAGGTGGCCGCCGGGGTCATCAGTGCCGGTCACGCTCGAGCTCTCCTCGGCCTCGGCGATCCTGAGGAGCAGATCGAACTGGCCAAGCGGATCGTCGCGGAGCTGCTCTCGGTCCGGGCCGTCGAGGAGATCGTGGCGATGGGCAGTGCCAAGGCGGCCAAGAAGCCCGCCCGCGAACGCCAGGCGCCCAAGCCCATCGCCCCCGGGCTGACCCACCTCGCCGACCGTCTCTCGGATCACTTCGAGACCAAGGTGAAGGTGGATCTGGGACGCCGGAAGGGGCGCATCGTCGTCGAGTTCGCCACGATCGACGACCTTGAGAGGATCATCGGCACCATGGCGCCGGAGGCTGTCCGCGCGATGCGGGAGTCCGAAGACTGACGCTGTTTCACGTGAAACCGTCACCGCCGACCTGTCGCGGATCGCTGTTTCACGTGAAACCAGCGGGGTGGCCTGCTTTGGCAGATCGATGTTTCACGTGAAACGAGGGGACGCTCAGTCCGGCTGAGAGGGCTCCGTCTCGGTGGATCCACTCGTGGGACGGCCCTTGAGTCTGAGTAGTCCCTGGGAGCGTTTCACGTGAAACATGGGAGCCTCTGTGCCGCGCGACCCGGAAAGGTGGCGTGTTTCACGTGAAACGGCGGCGGCGTGGGTGTGGGGGAGCTAAGTGGTGCCGCCTGGAAGTCTCTCCGGGGTTGACGGACCGAGACTGATCATGCCTCAGCGTCAGGAGTCGATGCTGGTGACGTAGAGATCG
>NZ_JBITJQ010000034.1:0-131010 GCF_044460125.1 Nonomuraea sp. NPDC050153 | reverse complement strand
TGACGGGCCGGGGCCTGCTACCGGGCGCTCCGATGCTTACCCGGACGGGACTTTCACCCGCAGGCCTGGACCAGCTTCCAGGACGCAACATGCGAACCATCATACGAACACTGTACTTGACACGAACAGCGTTCGCCACTAAAACGGTGTTCGTAGCGAACAGCGTTCGTTAATAGAACACCGTTTTTAAGGAGCCCCCCGTGACAGTCACCGCCTCAACGGCGACGACCGAGACCCAGCCCTACCGCTGGCGCTGGGTCGCACTGTTCGTGATCCTGGCCGCCGAGGTCATGGATCTGCTCGACGCGCTCGTCACCACGATCGCCGCCCCCACGGTCCAGAAGGAGCTGGGCGGCAGCGACAGCGTCGTGCAGTGGCTCGGCGCCGGATACACCCTGGCCATGGCCGTCGGTCTGATCACCGGCGGGCGTCTTGGCGACCTGTTCGGCAGGAAGCGCATGTTCGTGATCGGCGCGCTGGGCTTCACCGCCGCCTCGCTGCTGTGCGGTGTCGCGGTCAGCCCGGAGATGCTGATCGCGAGCCGGGTGCTGCAGGGCCTGTTCGGGGCCGTCATGCTCCCGCAGGGCCTGGGGTTGATCAAGGAGATGTTCCCGCCGCAGGACCTGGGCAAGGCCTTCGGCATGTTCGGCCCGGTCATGACCATCTCGTCCGTGGGCGGTCCCGTGCTGGCCGGGTGGCTGGTCGACGCCGACTTCTTCGGAACGGGCTGGCGCATGATCTTCCTGATCAACCTGCCGCTCGGCCTGGCCGCCGCGCTGGCCGCAGTGCGTTTCCTGCCCGAGTACCGCCTCTCGAACGCCACCAGGCTCGACCTCGCCGGCGTCGCGCTGGTCTCCCTGGCCTCGTTCCTGCTGATCTACCCGCTCATCCAGGGCCGCGAGCTGGGCTGGCCCGCGTGGACGTACGTGTCGATGGCGGCCTCGATCGCCATGTTCGCGATCTTCGGCCGGTACGAGTCGCGCCGCGCCAGGTCCGGCAAGGACCCGCTGGTCACGCCCGGTCTCTTCCGCAAGCGCGCCTTCACCGGCGGTCTGGTGGCCGGCCTGGCCTTCTTCTCCGGCATGATGGGCCTCGGCCTCGTCTTCAACCTCTACACCCAGCTCGGTCTCGGCTTCACCCCGCTGGAGGCCGGTCTCACCGGGCTGCCGCAGGCGCTCGGCGGCGTCGTCGGCTTCGGGCTGGCGATGTCCGGCCTGCAGGAGAGGCTGGGCCGCACCCTGCTGCAGATCGGCACCGCCGTCATGGCCACGGGCGCGGGCGGGCTCGCCCTGACCATCCACCTGGCCGGGGTCGACGTCAGCGGCTGGCAGCTCGCCCCCGCGCTCGCCTTCGTCGGCATCGGGATGGGCCTGACCATGGCGCCGTTCTTCGACATCGTGCTGGCCGGCGTCGAGCCGCACGAGTCCGGGTCCGCCTCCGGCACCCTGACCGCGATCCAGCAGCTCGGCGGCGCGCTCGGCACCGCCGTGCTCGGGACGCTCTTCTTCAACCTGCTCGCGCGCGAGTGGAGCTTCGGCTCGTCGATGCAGGTCACGGTGTGGGTCGAGGTCGGGCTGCTGGCCCTGACGTTCGCCCTGTCGTACCTGCTGCCGCGCAAGGCCAGGCCGGGCGAGGCCGGCCACTGACGCCCCGTGCCGGGACGCACCGTGAACCGGCGGCGGGAGGACTCATAGGCCCTCCAAGCGCCACCGGGCCCGAGGTTCGCCCGACAAGGTGCCGAGTGCGCCGTTCAGGACCGCGACGACGTACAACCGCCTCTCACACGGCGATGTGCCGCTCGGCCCACTGGGCGATGTCTCGACGCTCGATCGCGGCCGCCATCAGGTCGGGGAAGGCGTCGGGCGTGCACGCGAAGGCGGGCACGCCCATCGCGGCCAGCGCGGCGGCGTTCTCGTGGTCGTAGAACGGCGCGCCCTCGTCCGAGAGCGCCAGCAGCACGATCACCTGGACGCCGGCCTGCGTCATCGCGGCCACCCGGCGCAGCATCTCCTCCCTCACACCGCCCTCGTAGAGATCGCTGATCAGGATGAAGATCGAGTCGGTGGGCCGCGTGATGAGGCCCTGGCAGTAGGCGATAGCCCGGTTGATGTCGGTGCCGCCCCCGAGCTGGGTGCCGAACAGCAGCTCCACCGGGTCGTGCAACTGGTCGGTGAGGTCCACCACCGCCGTGTCGAACACCACCAGCGACGTCTTGAGCGACCGCATCGACGCCAGCACCGCGCCGAACACACTCGAATAGACCACCGAGGCCGCCATCGACCCGCTCTGGTCGATGCAGAGCAGCACCTCGCGCTGCACCGACCGCTGCCTGCGGGCATAGCCGACGAGCCGCGAGGGGACGACCGTGTTCTTCTCCGGCAGGTAGTTCTTGAGATTCGCCCTGATCGTCCGGTCCCAGTCGATGTCGGCCACCCGCTTGGGGCGGTGCGTCCTGGCCGAACGGTCGAGCGCGCCGGTCACGGCGGCCCTGGTCTTCTGGACCAGCCTGCGTTCGAGCTCGTCCACCACCTTGCGCACCACGGCCCTGGCCGACTCGCGGGCCCGGTCGGGCATGACGCGGTTGAGCGCGAGCAGCGTGCCGACGAGGTGCACGTCCGGCTCGACCGCCTCCAGCATCTCGGGCTCCAGGAGGAGCCTGGTGAGGTTGAGCTTCTCGATGGCGTCCTTCTGCATGACCTGGACGACCGTGGAGGGGAAGTACGTGCGGATGTCGCCGAGCCAGCGGGCCACGCGGGGCGCCGACGCGCCGAGCCCGCCCTCCCTGCCGCCCTGGTCGTAGACGGCCGACAGCGCGGCGTCCATCCGCGCGTCCAGGCCCTCCAGCCCGAGCCCGGTCCCGTCGGCGTCGCCGCCGCCCAGCACCAGCCGCCACCTGCGCAGGCGCTCGTCGTCGGTCATCCGGTCTCCTTTCCGAGGATCGCGAGCACGGTCGCGACGGCCACCGCCGCGCGCCGCCCGTCCACGTCCTGCTCCCCTTCCCGCCCGGCGCTCCCGGCCGAGCGGACGCGTTCGCCGATCGCCCTGCGCTCGGGCGCGGCGAACCCGCCGAACGTGCGGCGCAGCAGCGGCAGCACGTCGGTGAACTGCCCGCCGGACAGCCCCGTGAGCCACCCGTCCACCAAGCTCAGCAGCCGCGGATCGTGCACCAGCAGCAGCCCGCCGCCCGCCAGGAACCCCTCGACCCACGCCGCCGCCCTGGCCGGGACCTGTCCCCTGGACATGGCCCTGGCCATGCGGTCGCCCGGGTCGTCGAGCTCCCCCGCGTCCAGCAGGATCCTGGTCAGCCGACCCTCGATGAGCCCGTGCAGGTCCTGCCGGTCGCTGACGCCCCGCAGGGTGACCAGCCACCTGCTCCGCGGCGACGCCTCGCCCGCGCCGTCCGTCTCGAGGAGGGCGACGGCCGCCTGCACGGCGTCGACGTGTTTGAGCAGGCCCGCCGCCGCGTCGTCGTCCAGCCCCGTCACCGCGACCGGCAACCCGACGCAGATCCGCTCCAGCATCGAGCGGACGATCGCCGCCAACCCTTCGGCCGAGGTGCCGCGCACATCGCCGTAGCGGTGGGCGCGCACCATCGCGGGCAGCGCCGCCATCAGGTGCGTCACGTCGGTGTCCAGGGCCGCCCTGGCCGACAGCGCCGCCAGCACCTCGGGCAGCGCCTGCGGCAGGTCGGCCAGCAGGCACTGCTCGACCAGCGACGTCAGGTCCGCCAGGGCCGTGCGGTCCGTCGCGGCCAGGTCCGCGGCCCGCTGCGCCGCCGCCCCGGCCACGGTGGTGCCCAGGGCGGCCTGCTCGATGAGCGCCAGGTCGTGCTCGGGCCGCCACCGCAGGCCCCACGTCTCCCTGAACGTGCCCTTGCCGCGCGACTCCCCCAGCGTCCCCCATTCGACGCCGAGCAGCCCCAGCCGGTGGAGCAGGTGGCTGCGGTCGAGGTCGAGCGGCTTGCGCAGGTCGAGGTCGATCTCGCGGTCGAGCGCCTCCGGCTTGAGCCGCAGCCGCCGCTGCTGGTCGCGCAGGTCCCGCTGGAGCGGCACCATCGGGGTGCCGTCGGTGACCTGGCCGAGCCGGTCGCCGACGACCATGTGCCGCTGGATCAGCTCGACGGCCAGGTCGTCGCCCTCGCACAGCACGGCCCTGGCCGCCTCGGTGACCTCGCCGAGGCCGGCCAGGGGCCTGCCGCGCAGGGCGGCCAGGCTGTGCGCGAGGCGTACGGACTCGATGACGTGCGCGGACGACACGGCCAGCCCCTCCTCGCGCAGCACCGCGGCGGCCGCCGTCAGCCACCGCTCCACGGGCCGGTCGGGCGCGCCGAACAGGTGGTGGTACCAGCCGGGCGAGGTGATCCCCGCGCCGTAGCCGCTCCACGAGGCCAGCCGCCCGTACGTCCACGGCACCCAGGTGAGCTCGGCCTTCACCTTGGGCAGCCCGCGCAGGATCGCGTTGTCCTTCGCGGCGGGCGGGAGCGGCCCCGTCAGCGCCGGGACGTGCCAGGCTCCGCAGATCACCGCGATCCGCCCGTAGCCCTGCTTGAGCGCCTCGCGGAGGGTCTTGCGCATGTACGCCTCGCGCCTGGCCTCCCGGCCGTCCGGCTCGTAACCCTCGCGCACGGCGGCCATGGCCTCGGCGATCACCTCGAAGGGCGTGTCGCCGCGGTGCTCGACGACGTCCTCCCACCAGCGTTCGGGGTCGTCGTAGCCGGCCGCCGCGGCGAGCGAGCCGATGGGGTCGGCCCGCAGGCCGGGCGTCGCGCCCCGCTCCTCGTCCTCGGCCCGTTCCTCGTCCCGTTCCTCGGCCCGCTCCTCGTCTTCGGCCAGCGAATGGGCCGCCGGGAGGTCGCAGAAGCGCACCGGGATGCCGGCGGCCGTGCCGTACAGGATGGCCTGCCACTCGGGCGAGAACGCGGCGAACGGCCAGAACGCGGCCCGCGTGGGCGCCCCCGGCACGTGGGCCAGCAGCGCGACGGGCGGCTCCAGCTCGGGCGCGAGCGTGACGAGCGGGTCGGCCTCGGGCGGGCCCTCGATGAGGATGGCGTCGGGGCGCAGGCGTTCGAGCTCCTGCCGCACGGCGCGCGCGGAGCCCGGCCCGTGGTGCCGCACACCGAGCACCGAGACGCCCGTCCCGCCCGGGAGGATGCTCATGCGTCCTCCTTCGTCAGCCGCATGAGCACTTCGTGACCGTGTCCAATGGGTCGCTCGCTGCGCTCGCTCATGACACCTCGCGGCAGGCGCGGTAGAAGTCGCGCCAGTCGGAGCGCTCGCGCACCACCGTCTCGAGGTATTCGCGCCACACCACCCGGTCCGAGACCGGCTCCTGCACCACGGCCCCCACGATCCCGGCCGCCACGTCGGAAGGCCGCAGCACGCCGTCGCCGAAGTGGGCCGCGAGGGCGATGCCGCTGGTCAGCACCGAGATGGCCTCGGCCGTGGACAGGGTGCCGCTGGGTGACTTGACCTTGGTGCGCCCGTCCTCCGTGACGCCGGCGCGCAGCTCGCGGAACACCGTGACCACCCGCCGGATCTCGGCCAGCCCCGTCGTCGTCTCCGGCAGCTCCAGGGCCCGGCCGAGCTGGCCGACGCGGCGGGCGACGATGTCCACCTCCTCCTCGGCGGTGGCCGGGACCGGCAGCACGACCGTGTTGAAGCGGCGGCGCAGGGCGCTGGACAGCTCGTTGACGCCCCGGTCGCGGTCGTTGGCCGTGGCGATCACGTTGAAGCCGCGTTCGGCCTGCACCTCGCGGTTGAGCTCGGGGATCGGCAGCGTCTTCTCCGACAGCACGGTGATCAGCGCGTCCTGCACGTCGGACGGCATGCGGGTGAGCTCCTCGACGCGGGCGACCCGGCCCTCGGCCATCGCGCGCATGACGGGCGACGGGGTCAGCGCCTCGATCGAGGGGCCCTCGGCCAGCAGCCTGGCGTAGTTCCAGCCGTACCGGATGGCCTCCTCCGCGGTGCCGGCGGTGCCCTGCACGAGCAGCGTGGAGTCGCCGCTGATGGCGGCGGCCAGGTGTTCGGACAGCCAGGTCTTCGCCGTGCCGGGCACGCCGAGCAGCAGCAGCGCCCGGTCGGTGGCCAGCGTGGCGACGGCGACCTCGACGATGCGCCGCGCGCCCACGTATTTGGGGGTGACGCGGTCTCCGTCGCCCAAAATGTACGTGGTCACGGCCCACGGGGAGAGCTTCCAGCCGGGCGGTCTGGGCCGGTCGTCGTCCTTGACCAGGAAGGCCAGCTCCTCGGCGTACTGGTCTTCCGCGTGCGGACGCAGAACAGTCATGGGTGAAGCTCCTTGTACATGTCGGCACGGAAACGCAGCAGGGCGGCCACCTGCTGGACGGACTCCACGGGCGAGTAACTCAGCGCCAGGGGGGACAGCACCGGGTCGATGCGCTCGCCGGCCAGCTTGACCAGCTCGCCGAGGTTCCACGGCTGCGTGGTGGCCACCTTCACGATCTTGCGGAGGACGGCCGTGGCCAGGCCCTCGCGCCAGTGGGACGACACTCCGCCCAACACCATGATCAACTGGCTGTCCAAGTCATGCTTTTTCACGAAATCGGCGGCGAGTTCCTGCTGCTCGCCGGGCGGCAGCGACTCCAGGAGGTCGGCGATCGGGTCCCACCCGAACATCGCCCGCGCCCACTCCGGGTCCTTCTGCAGCACGGCGGCGCGCACCCAGGCGGCCTTCACCTCGGCGTCCCAGTCGGGGATCCTCATCGTGAGCAGCGTCGCGGGCGGGTGACCCCAGATCGACAGCGGGGCGCGGGCCAGGATCTGCTGCAGCCACCAGGCCCGCTCGCCGATGCCCCTGGGCGGCTTGGGGCGGATGCCGTCGCGCTCCATGGCCTTGTCGCAGGCTCGGGGGGCCTCGACGGCGATGACCTTCCGGGAGACGGTCACGCAGGCCCGCGCCCGTTCCGCCATGCGCTGGGACATGCGCGACCCGGGGAGGCGGGTCAGGAGGTTGGCGGCGGCCTGGCGGACCTCGCGACGGCGGTCGTCGAGCGCGCTCTCCAGGAACGGCTCGTCGTCCATGCTCAGCCCGTCGGCCAGCACCTCCACGAACTCGGCCCGGTCGTCGGGCGTCTCGCGCTCCCACGTGCTCTCCAGCAACCGCCGGGCCTGCGCGGGATCGGCCTGCCTGAGCGTGCGCAGGTGCGCCCGCCGGTCCGCGGCGCCGCCCAGCTCCCAGGTCTCCCCGGTCGGCTCCTCCAGGAGGTAGTCCCAGGCGGGATTGAGCCCGGCCAGCCACCGACCCCGCTGCCCGGCCAGAACGCCCAGATGCACCCGGATCGAGCGGTCCCGCCGTCCCCTGTCCAGCAGCTCGGGCAGCACGTACGGCGGCACCCTCCGGCCGGTGGCGGCGGCCGCGGCCAGCCATTCGGGCAGCAGCCGCTCGTGCTCGCCCCCCATGATCCGCACCAGCCGCTCCGCCGCCCGCCTCCCCACGGCCGCCCGCTCCTCACCAGGAGCAACCTGAGCTCCGGCAGACGCGCCCCGGTCCTCGGAAGATGCGCCCTGAGCCTCCTGTGGTGCGCCGGCGCCGGTCTTCCGCCCGGCTCTCCTGCGCGCCACCTCCACGGCCGCGTCATCGAGCAGATCGCCCTGGTACGGCCTGCGATCCGTCCCCACGAGCGCCGTCGAGGCGAGCTCCTCCCAACCGGTCACAGGATCACCGCCGTTCCTTCGTCGTCCCAGGTGGTCAGGGGCCGCAGCCCGCGCGGCGTCCACTCGGCGGCCACGGTGACCGGACGCCCGCCGGAGACGGCGATCAGCCGCCACGGGTCGCGTGCCGCGCGATGCAGCGGCAGTCCGCCGATCGAGTCGCGCCCCGGGATCACCCCGGCCAGCACGAGCGGCCAGGACTCGGTCCAGGGGTCCTCGCCCAGCGCCCTCGCCACCTCGTCGAGCGCCTCCTCCGGAGACACCCCGGGCGGCGTCCCTCCGGGCAGCACCGCTCCGGCGACGTCGCCCACCCCGGAGCCCCGCCGGCCGGCGGCATCCCCGCCGGACCCGTCCGGGGCGACACCATCCGCGTCTGAGCCGTATCGCACGGCGCCGTCCGCGCCGGAGCCCTGCCGGGCGGCGGCATCCCCGTCGGAGCCGTCCCGGGCGATGCCGTCCGCGTGGGTGCCGTGTCGGGTGGCGACCAGGGCCCGCAGGGGGGCGGCGCCCGGGTAGTACGTGAGATCGGCCTCGATCGTCGTCCCCGTGACCAGGGAGGCGTCCAGCGGCTGCCCCTGCGGCGCGAACGACAGCACGAGAGCCGCCCGCCCGCTGCGGCGCCCCCGCAGCCAGACCTTCCGCGAGGTCAGCCGGTCCTGCTCCTCGTCCCGCCTGCCCAGCACGTCCCACCGGTCCCGCACCACGGGCCCGGCCAGCACCTCTTCCTTGGCGACGGGAAACCCGACCCGGCTCAGCACGGTCTCGGCCAGCGGCCCGGGCAGCTCCGCCCGCCGCCGGTAGGCGACGGCGAGCAGGTGGATCAGCGCGTATTCCTCCAGCAGCCGCCCCGGCCAGTCGTCCCCCGCCCGGACCCGGACCAGCCTGGACACGACCCCCGCGACGCCGGGCGCCTGAGCGTCGATGAGCCGCTTGGCCAGCCCCTCCCATTCGTGCTCGGCGGCCCTGGCCAGCCCCTGCCGCACCTGGTCGTCGAGCCAGCGCTCCAGCTCGCTCAGCCCGGCGGCGACGCGCCCGTGGCGGACGGACTCCGCGCCCGCCCGCGACGATCCGCCGGACCGCCCGGCGCCGGGAGCCCCGCCGTCGTCCTCACCCGAGGACACCTCGGCGGTCTTCTTCGCGCGGGCGGCCTCGATCTTGGCCGCCTCCTTGGCGGCCCGCTCGGCCCGCGCCTCCACCCACTCGGTCACCCACTGCGGCGCGCCCTCCTCGGCGGGCACCCCGTCGGCCGCCCACAGGAGCAGCAGCCCGAGCGCGTGCTTGCACGGGAACTTCCGGCTCGGGCAACTGCACCGGTAGGCGGGCTCGGTCAGGTCGACGCAGGCGAGGTAGGGCTTGGCGCCGCTGCCCTCGCACTCGCCGTACACGACCGTGCCCGTCGTGCCGCACACCGACCATTTACCAGGCGCCGCCACCTTCTGCGCGGCCGAGCGCGACGCCGCGTCCGGGGCCAGGGCGAGCACCTGATCACGGCTCCACCGTTCGATCACCTGCCGCAGACTAGCCACCTCCACCGACATTTCGCGCCCCGTCCGCGAGATGCCCATCGACCGGAATTGAACCACCCATCTTGTCCCGATTTATCGGCATAAACTCTCCCAGGTGGAGTTGCGTACCTACCCCGACGGCCCGCCCATCCAGGTCCCCGACGAGGCGGCGGCCCTGGCCAGCCCGCTCGACGGGCAGCTCGTCCTGGACGGGAACCGCTTCCTGCGCAGGGACGTGACCGGCGCCCCGGTGGCGTTCGTCGAGCGCCCGCCCGTCGCGGCGGCCCTCGACCTGCTCCCTCACCCTGAGGGCGGCTGGTTCAGGGAGACGTGGAGATCGTCCGTGACCTTCCGCCCGGACGGGTACCCCGGCCCGCGGGCCGGCGCCACGGGCATCTACTTCCTGCTGCACCCGGGCGAGGAGTCGGTCCCGCACATGGTCAGGTCGGACGAGGTCTGGCTGTGGCACCGCGGCGGCCCGCTGAGCCTGACGATCGGCGACTCCGTGCTCACGCTGGGGCCCGACGTGGAGCGGGGCCAGGTGCCCCAGGCGATCGTGCCCGGCGGCGTGTGGCAGTCGGCCCGCCCGGCCGCCGACGAGGCGGTGCTGGTGAGCTGTATCGTGTCCCCGGGCTTCGATTTCGCCGACTTCACGGCTTAGCAAAGCCGGTATATAGGAGCCATGCCAGGCGGGGATCTCACCCCACTCCGCGACCAGGAGCACCTGGTCACGCTGGGCCTGGACCGTTGCGACCGGTTGCCCGACCTCACCCCGCTCACGCGGTTGCCCCGGCTCCGGACGTTGCGTCTCCTGGACACGGCCGACGAGATCGACCTCAGCCTCTTCACCGGCCACCCCGGCCTCGACGTGATCCTCAGGACCGGTCAGCGGGTCGCGAACGAGCGGCTGCTCCCCCGCACGATCAAGATCAGGCGCCTTTGACAGGCCACTCGCCGCCGCCGAAAACGGCTGGGGTAACGTCGGCTCTCTCCCCGCACGATCAAGCCGCACGATCAAGGAGAGACGCATGGTCCACAAAGCCGTCATCCCCGTGGCCGGCCTCGGCTCCCGGCTGCTGCCGCTGACCAGGGCGCTGCCCAAGGAGATGCTGCCGATCGGCGACAAGCCCGTCATCGAGCACACCATCCGCGAGCTCGTGGACTCCGGCATCGACGAGATCACCATCGTCACCTCGTCCCGCAAGGACCTCATCCAGCGGCACTTCGCCCCCGACGCCGACCTCGAGCTCCAGCTCCGCGCCGCCGGCAAGGACGAGCTGGCCGACGCGGTGGCGGAGCTGTCGTCGCTGGCCCACATCACGTACCTGTACCAGAACGGCCCCTACGGCAACGGCACGCCCGTGCTCAACGCCGCCCGCGTCATCGGCGACGAGCCGTTCATGGTGCTGTGGGCCGACGACGTGTTCGTGGCCGAGGTGCCCAGGGCCAAGCAGCTCAAGGCCGCGTACGACGCCACCCGCGCCCCCGTGCTGGCCCTGATGCCGATGGCCGTCGAGGACGCGTCGCGCTACGGCGTGCCGATCGTCAAGGAGGACCTCGGCGGCGGCCGCCTGCTGATCTCCGGGCTGGTGGAGAAGCCGTCCCCCGAGCAGGCCCCCTCGCGGTACGCCGCCATCGGCGGCTACGTCGTCACGCCGGGCGTCATCGAGGAGCTCCAGGAGCAGACGCGCAGGTGGCACGAGAACCCGCAGGGCGAGATCTACCTCACCGACGCCCTGCACCGGCACGCGGCGGACCACCCGGTGTACGGGCAGGTGATCGACGGCACCTGGTGGGACACGGGTTCGCCGCTCAACTACCTCAAGGCCCAGTTCGCCGCCGCGCTCGCGCATCCGAGGTTCGGGCCGGAGTTGCGCGAACTCGCCCGGGAGAGCGGCTGACTCCTTGGGTTTCTTCCGGCGAGATGATTGTCTGACCGAAGGAACTATGAGGAGGACACCGGTGAGCCGTCAGATCGTTTCCATCGTGGGTGGCAAGGAGACGGGAAGCGCCACCACGTACCCGTCGACCAACCCCTCCCGCCCCGGCGAGGTCGTGGCCCACGTCGGGCTGGCCGATGCCGGCACGTTCGCCGCCGCCTGCCGCACCGCCAAGGAGGCCCAGCGCGAGTGGGCCAAGGTGCCCGCGCCCGTGCGCGGCCGGGTGATCGCCTCCATCGGCCGGCTGGTCGAGGCCAACACCGAGCGGCTGGCCCGCCTGGTGACGGAGGAGATCGGCAAGCCGTACGCCGAGGCTCTCGGCGAGGTGCGGGAGATCGTCGACACGTGCGACTTCTTCCTGGGCGAGGGCCGCAGGCTGTACGGGCAGACGGTCCCGTCGGAGATGCCGGACAAGAACCTGTTCACGTTCCGGAACCCGATCGGCGTGGCGGCGGTCGTCACCGCGGGCAACTTCCCGGTCGCCGTCCCCTCGTGGTACCTGGTCCCGGCGCTGCTGTGCGGCAACGCCGTCGTCTGGAAGCCCGCCGAGTACGCCGCCGCCTCCGCGCACGCCCTTTACCAGCTCTTCGCGGCGGCCGGGCTGCCCGACGGCGTGCTGAACATCGTGTTCGCCGACGGCGCCGCGACGTTCGAGGGTCTGGAACAGGCCCTTGGCGAGGGGAGCGTGCAGAAGGTCGGGTTCACCGGCTCCAGCGAGGTGGGCAGGAAGATCGGCGAGCTGACCGGCCGGCACCTGCAGTCGGCCTGCCTGGAGCTGGGCGGCAAGAACCCGATGGTGATCATGCCGGACGCCGATCTCGACCTGGCCGTGGAGGGCGCGCTGTTCTCCGGCTTCGGCACGGCCGGTCAGCGCTGCACCAGCCTGGGCACGGTGATCGTGCACGAGAGCGTGCACGACGAGTTCGTGGAGCGGTTCGCGCGGGCCGTGCGCGAGGCCAGGATCGGCAACCCCGAGGAGGACGTGCTGGCGGGCCCGCTGCTCGACCAGAAGTTCGCGGATCGGTACGAGGAGTACCTGACCTGGATCCAGCCCCACCACAAGGTCGTGTCCGGAAATATCGGGAAAATCACGAAGGACAGCCCGCACCGCGACTTCGACGGCGACAGCGGTGGGGGCCTCTACTACCACCCGGTGATCGTGGACGGCGTCCGGCCCACCGACCGCCTCTTCCTGGAGGAGACGTTCGGCCCGATCGTCGGCGTGACCACGTTCAGCACCCTCGACGAGGCCGTCGAACTGGCCAACCTGCCCGGCTACGGCCTGTCGAGCTCCATCTACACCACCGACCCGCAGCACGCCTTCCGCTTCCGCGAGGGCATCTCGGCGGGCATGGTCAGCGTCAACAACTCGACCTCGGGCGCCGAGGCCCACCTCCCGTTCGGCGGCAACGGCAAGTCCGGCAACGGCAGCCGCCAGTCCGGCATGTGGGTGCTCGACCAGTTCACCCGCTGGCAGGCGATGAACTGGGACCATTCGGGCCGCCTGCAGAAGGCCCAGATGGACGTCGCAGAAATCGAGCCCGATCTGGCCTTCCGCCTGCCATGATCGATCTCGTCTCGATACGAGAACGGGCCCCTCGGCGACGAGGGGCCCGTTCTTTTGTCAGCGGGTCAGACCTGGCCGGCCTTCTCCAGGGCCGAGCAGCAGGTGTTCACCAGCAGGCGGGTGACCACGTACGGGTCGACGTTGGCGTTCGGGCGACGGTCCTCGATGTAGCCCTTCTTCTCCACCTCGACCTGCCACGGGATGCGCACGGACGCGCCGCGGTCGGACACGCCGTAGCTGTACTTGTTCCACGGGGCGGTCTCGTGGGCGCCGGTCAGGCGGCTCTCGACGCCCGCGCCGTACTGGGTGATGTGCTCCATCGGCTTGTCGCCCTCACCGAGCGCCTCGCAGGCGGTGATGATGGCGTCGTAGCCCTCGCGCATGGACTTGGTCGAGAAGTTGGTGTGCGCGCCGGCGCCGTTCCAGTCGCCGCGGGCGGGCTTGGCGTCCAGGGTGGCCTCCACGCCGAACTCCTCGGCCGTGCGGTAGAGCAGCCAGCGGGCCACCCACAGGTGGTCGGCGACCTCGAGCGGACCCGCCGGGCCCACCTGGAACTCCCACTGGCCGGGCATGACCTCGGCGTTGATGCCGGAGATCGCCAGACCGGCGGCGAGGCAGCGGTCGAGGTGCAGCTCGACGATCTCGCGGCCGAAGATGGCGTCGGCGCCGACACCGCAGTAGTACGGGCCCTGCGGGGCGGGGAAGCCGCCCTCGGGGAAGCCGAGCGGGCGGCTGCCCTTGAAGAAGGTGTACTCCTGCTCGATGCCGAACCAGGACTCCTGGGCGGCGTACTTCTCGGCGATCGGGCGGAGCAGGGCGCGCGTGTTGCTGACGTGCGCGTCGCCGTTGATCTCCTCGACCTCGGACAGGACGAGGACGTTGTCACCGCCGCGAATCGGGTCGGGGCAGACGAACACCGGGCGGAGCACGCGGTCCGACGAGTGGCCCTCGGCCTGGTTGGTGCTGGAGCCGTCGAAGCCCCAGACCGGCGGCTCTGCCCCGTCGGCGAGGATCTTCGTCTTCGAGCGCAGCAGAGCCGTGGGCTCGGTGCCGTCGATCCAGATGTACTCAGCCTTGTAGCTCACGGCGGTCCTTTTCTCGGGGTGTTTCACAGCCACGCCGAGTCTTACGGACGGCCGTTTCCCGGTTTTTGCCCGAATGTGAACGCCGTGTTAATCGGGCCGCCCGCAGGTAAAGGATGCACGGGTGACGGATGGCGTGGCGCCTGGGCACCACGCCATCCGGTCAGGGCCGTCGCGTCAGGTACGGCCGTCCTTCCCGTTCCCGTCGTAGCCGAGCAGCCGCATGGCCGTGTCGGGATCCATCGCCGCCGCCAGGAGCTGGGCGCGGGCGTGGGCCTGGTCACGTTCGCGCTCGGCCCTGGCCTGCGCGGCGCGTACCCCCTTGATCGCGACGAGCGCGAGCCCGGCGCCCACGATCACCGCGACCACCACGACGAACAGCAGGAGCAGCAGCCCCGGCGAGGCCACGGTCGAGGTGGCCGCGTTCGTGCCGACGCCCGCCACCGTGCCCGTCACCGCGAGCGCCGCGATGATGGACAGCGCCACGAGCCCGAGCAGGCTGGCGACGACCAGCCAGATCCGGCCCGCGCTCCGGCGCGCCGGGGGCGGGGCCGCAGCCGCGGCGGGCGTCCCCACCACGATCGGCACGGGCGTGGGAGGCGGAGAGGCCGCCGCCCACGGCACGAACTCGGGCCGGTCGGCCGCCTCCCCGTTCACGTCGTGCACGGCGGGCGGCGGCGCCTGAAGGACCAGAGGCTGCGCCGGCTGGACGGCCTTCACGCCGGCGCCGCTGTAGGCGAGCGGCTGCGGCTCCACCGGCTCCTCCACCGGCCCGGGCAGGTCCCGCTCGATGTGGCTGTGCTCCTTGTGGGCCCTGGCCGCGTCGCGGTGGTAGTCCTCCAGCTCCTGGTAGAGCTCGTCGGAGGCGTAGATCGTGCCGTCCATGAGCGGCCCGGACTCCCTGCGGATGATGGCCACCACGTCGTCGCCGTTGAGCGTCTTGTGCGTCTCCAGCGCGTGCGCCACGCTGAGCACCTCCCTGCGGTGCTCCTGCAGCAGTTCCTCGGTCTTCTCCAGCAGCCGCACCAGGTTGAACTCGATCCGCTCCCCCAGCACGTCGGGGGTCAGGTCGGGCTGGTTCCTGGCGGGCTCCCTTTCGGTGATGCCGATCGAGCCGCCGCCGCCGGGGCCGGCCTTGCGCACGGCCTTGCCGCCCATGATCTCCAGCTCCTGGAGCGCCGGCAGCGAGGTGACGCCGGAGCCCATGCCCCAGTACGACTCCATCATGGCGGTCAGGTACGTGGCCGAGTACAGGTCGCCGGAGACGCCGGAGGAGTTGTCCTCGCCGAAGAACATCCGCTCGCCGGCCAGCGAGGCCAGGGAGACCATGATGTCCGCCTCGTGCTCGGACTTCCACCGGGTGAACTGGTCCTCGGGCTTGATCGAGGCGACCATGCCCAGGTAGTCGGCGCCCTTCTCGATGGTGGCGATGTCGATCTCGAGGTGGAAGCGGGTCACGTACGCCACGACGGCGTGGCAGGCCTCGTGCACGGCCACGGCGTGCCGCTCGCGCTCGATGTACTCGACGTCCTCGGGCGGGCCGAGTTGCTTGAGGCGCTTGGCCCGCAGCACGTCCGACCAGGTGATGATCTCGCGCCCGTCCCTGATGGCGGTGATCAGCGACTCGTTGACCAGGTCCTTGATCGTGGCGCCGGTGGCGTACGGGGTGATCGTGGCCAGCTTGTCGACCTGCTCGGGGGTGAGCTCGTGCCACACCTTGTCGAAATAGCCCTGGTACGTGCGGACCCGGCCGGCCTTGGACGGGTAGCCGACCTTGTAGATGCGGTCGATGCGACCGGGCCGCAGCAGCGCCTCGTCGAGCGCGTCGGGCCGGTTGGTGGCCATCATGACGAGGATGCGGTACTTGGGCGGCGGCTTGGGCCGCATGCCGAGCAGCCTGCGGACGAGCCGGTTGAAGAACCCGCGCGGCTTCTTGAGCCCGGACAGCTCGGTGAGCAGCGCCTGCAGCGTGCCGGGGTCGCCGGAGCCGTTCATGCCGCCGCCCATGAAGAAGCGGTTGCGCCGCTCCGGCTCGTCGGGCGACTCGCGCCTGGCGCGGAAGGCCAGCACCTGGCGGGTCTCCTCGGACAGGTAGTTGAGCCCGTGGCAGCCGTGGACGCCGGACAGGCCGGAGAAGCCGCCCTGCCCGGGCGGACCCTGCTGGGCGAGCCGGCCGCGCTTGCCGAGCGAGTCGGCCTCGTCGAAGAAGACGATCACGCCGCCGTACCGGAGCGCCAGCTTGCGCAGCTTCCTGAACAGCGCCTTGACCTTCAGGATGCCGACGCCCATGAACATGTTCGTGAACGCGCCCGGATCCACGAACACGTACGGCTTGCCGGTCTCACCCGCGACGGCCTCGGCCATGAGGGTCTTGCCGGTGCCCGGCGGCCCCCACAGCAGCAGGCCGCTGGGGACGTACCCGCCGCGCCGCTCGATCTCGTCGGGCCGCTCCAGGAAGACGATGTTCTCCCGGACGCGCTCGACCACGTGGTCCTGCCCCCACACGTCGTGGAAGCGGGTCTTGATGTCGTCGGGGAAGTACGTCTCAACGCCGCCCCTGGACAGGAACCAGAACAGGCCCACGAACTGGATGATGACCACGAAGAACAGGAAGACGATCTGGATCAGGAACGGCATCGCGTTCCAGAGCAGCGCCGGCGCCTGCATCAGCGCGACGAACGGGCTGACGTCCAGCACCGCCCCCAGCACCAGGGCCGTCAGCACGATGAAGAAGGTGACCTTGAGCGCCCGCGACAGGCGGTATCTCGTCCAGTCGTCGAACCGCCGGTGCGTCCAGCGCTCGAAGCCGCCGAACACCCGGTGGCTCCAGAAGCGGTGGTAGCCGGACCAGTGCTCGCTGACGAGGAAATGCAGTTGCCGCACGACCTCCGCGCCGAGCAGCCAGAAGATCCACTGGTACTCGTACGCGATCCGCTGCGCGGCCTCGGGGAACACGACGATGCCCTGGAAGTCGGCCATCACCTTCCACGTGAGGATGAGGTAGGCGACCACCAGGACGATGAGGAATTTGCTCCGGTCCCAGAACTGCATCTTCTTTCTGGTCACGGATTCGGGGTCGGAGGGCCCGCTGCCGGGGGCACGCAGCCCTTCATGGTGATTGGTCGTGGTCAATGGTGCTCCCTCATCCAGGCAGCCGGAGCAGCTTGAACGTACTCTCGATCTTGTCGAACTCGCCGGCGCGTTTCCGGAAGCAGATGGATTGGCAGCCGATGAGCATGACGGAGACCGTGGCGCCCTTCTCGTCGAGGATGGCGGTCTGGTCGAACATCTGGATGTCCTCGCCGATCTGATATTCGAAGCGGACCCGCACTCCCCTGGCGCCGCTGTCCATCGTCAGGACCTCGTCGTTGATGAGCGCGAAATTCTTGAACATCGGCGGCTGCCCCGACGCCAGGGCCTGTTGCTGGTAGAGCTCGCGCATCTGCGAGGTCACCGGCAGCACGAAGTCGCGCAGCCGGTTCAGCGAGATCCCGTCCCGCTGGTCCTCCGTGAGCTGGTGCACCGTGGCGTAGACGAACGGCTCCGTCGAGCCGAGCAGGTGGTTGACCGACGGCTCCGTGGACTGGTCGAAGGCGGTCGACCACACCCGCTGGGCCCGCATGAGGGCCGCCTCCGAGTTCGGATGGTCTCCGGACAGGTACAGCTCGATGGGGTAGGCATTGAGCTGCGTGAACGAGGACGGCACCTTGAAGTAGGTCGTGCCCGCCTTGTCGCGTACGTAATGGAATTCGGGCTGTCCGGCGCACGCGGACAGCATCAGGATCGCGACCGCGACCGCGATCAAACCCCGTGCCTTTTTCACCAGGGCTTACCTCCGCTTTACGGACCAACGGAGTTGTTGTGCCCGCTTTCAGGCCTAATGAGCCCGAAGCGCAGTGAAAAATCTTGACCAAATCTTGGCCGTGCATTGGCTTTACTTGTTACAGATCAATTAAGGCTGCGCGCATGGTCCGTAACGTTCCGTGGCGGTCGCCTCCGGTGGGCGGTTCGCGTGCCTACAACGTTCATGCAACCCCCGTTGGTTCAACTGGGGAAGTAGCTGAAGATATGAGGATCCCTTCCGACCGCCCCGGGAGCGCACAATGTCAGAACCCGCAATGGAGACCGTCGACTCCTTCGGCATGACGGCGGAGCGACAGTTCGCCGACGTCTGGTCGAGGACGGTCCTGTCGGTGCGGGAGCGCCGCCTGCTCCTTCTCGGGCTGCTCGTCGGCCAGGGGCTCCACGAGCAGGCGGACGTCCATCTCGACGCCGCGCTGCACTCGGGCGAGCTCACCGAGACCGAGCTGCGCGAGGTGGTCGTCTTCCTCACGCTCTACGCGGGCTGGGCCCGGGGGAGCAAGCTCAACGACCAGGTCGAGAGGCTGATCGAGCGGGTCAGGCAGGCTCGATCCGGTAGAGAGGACCACGCAGGCTGAGCGCGTACAGCTCGCCGTCGTGCCCCTCGCCGAACGACGAGAGCTGCTCGACCTTCCCCACCTCGGCCGCGTCCGCCGGCTCGTCGGCCCGCGCGGCCTTGATCCAGCCGGCGCAGAAGTCGCCGTACAGGAACCGGCCCCGCAGCCAGGGGATCTTCGCGCCGCGGTAGACGTATCCGGCGATGACGGAGCAGTTTCCGCCCTCGTCCAGGGAGTACGTGATCACCGGGTCGACCATGTCGCGGCCCTTCGCGCCCCGATAGCGGCTCTTGCCCTCGCGGGCGTTCCAGCCGTAGTTCTCGCCGCCCCGCGATCCGGCCGGCTGGTGGTCGACCTCCTCCCAGGCGTTCTGCCCGACGTCGCCGATCCACAGGTCTCCCGTGTCGCGGTCGAAGCCGAACCGCCAGGGGTTGCGCAGCCCGTAAGCCCATATTTCGGGCTTTGCGCCCTGCTCGCCGACGAACGGGTTGTCCTCCGGGACCTGGTACGGCCGGCCGCCGCGCGGGTCGATGCGCAGGATCTTGCCGAGCAGGGTCGTCAGCTTCTGGCCGTTGCCCTGGGGGTCGCCGGCGCTGCCGCCGTCGCCGAGCGCGATGTAGAGGTGGCCGTCGGGGCCGAAGGCCAGTTGGCCGCCGTTGTGGTTGGCGTAGGGCTGGTCCTGGGTGAGCACGTCGCGCCTGGCCGTGGCCTTGGACCCGTCGAAGGCCCATTCGGTGACGTGGGTGTCGCCCCGCGCGTCGGTCCAGTCGAGGTAGACCCAGCGGCCGGAGGGATGGAAGGCGACGCCGAGCAGGCCCTGCTCGTTGCCGCCGCTCACCTCGCGGGACAGGTCGATCACCACGTCGCCGTCGGAGGTGCGTAACCTGCCGGTCTGCTCGGCGACGTAGAGGCGGTCGTCGCCCTCGCGCACGGCGAACGCCACCGGCTTGTCCAGCCTGGCGATCTCCTTGAAGCGCAGCTTCCCGCGCCGCGGGGGCCCGGTCTCGGCGGGCTCCGTCTCGGCGGGATCCGGTGCCGGGGCGGCGCTCTCCGTCGAAGCGCCCTCGGCGGGGTCGCTCTCCGCGGGGGCGAGCGGGACCGGCGCGGGCTCCCGCGCGCACGCGGTGAGGGTCACGAGGACGAGGGCCGTTGAGACCGCCACGAGTCGCACGACGCCCATCCTCGCACGGCATTAAGGTTCAGGCATGCCTACCGCATTGATCACCGGCGCGACCTCCGGCATCGGCGCCGCCTTCGCCCGGCGCCTGGCCGCCGACGGCTTCTCGCTCGTCCTGGTGTCCCGCGCCGAGCAACGGCTCTCCGAGAGCGCTGACCAGCTCAAGCTCAGGTACGGCGTGAGCGTCGAGGTGCTGCCCGCCGACCTCGGCACCGAGGAGGGGCTGGCCAGGGTGGAGTCCAGGCTGGCCGGCGGGGTCGACCTGCTGGTCAACAACGCCGGGTTCGGCCACCAGGGCAGATTCCCCGAGGTGCCGGTCGAGGACGAGGTGCGCATGCTCAAGGTGCACTGCGAGGCCGTGCTGAGGCTGACGCTGGCCGCGCTGCCCGGCATGCGGGAGCGCGACCGGGGCGCGATCGTCAACGTGGCCTCGGTGGCGGCGTTCTTCCCGCGGGGCACGTACAGCGCGTCCAAGGCATGGGTGGTGAACTTCAGCGAGTCCGCCGCGCACGACGTGGGCAACCCGCGCATCAAGATCATGGCACTCTGCCCCGGTTTCGTGCGGACCGAGTTCCACCAGCGGGCCGCGATGGACGTCTCGGGGATCCCCGGGTTCCTGTGGCTGAAGGCCGACGACGTGGTGCGGGAGGCCATGCGCGACCTGGCGCTGGGCAAGCGGGTGTCCGTGCCCGACCTGCGTTACAAGGCCATCGTCGCGGTCGGCAAGCTGGTGCCGCGCGGCCTGCAGGCCCGCGTGTCGGCGAGCATCGGCCGCTGAGCCCGTACCGACGCAGGCCGTACCGACGCAGGCCGTACCGAAGCGCAATGGAACGGGCCCCCGCCGCGGGAGGGGGTCGCGGTGGGGGCCCGAGCGGTCGTGAGCGGGGCTCACGGCCGGGAATCAGGAGTCGGCTAGCGGTTGGCCTCGTGGCCGATCGACAGGCCGCTCTCGGGGTCGAAGAAGTGCAGGTTGTGCGTGTCGACGACCAGGTCGATGTTCTGGCCGGGGCGGGCGTGGCTGCGGGCGTTGACGCGGGCGGTCCACAGGGACTTGTCGCCCGACAGCGGCAGCGCGGCCTCCTCGTCGTCACCCGCGTCGGCGGCGGCGACGGTGTCCTTGTGCTCGACGGGCGGGGCGTCGATCAGGAACAGCACGTTGATCTCGGAGCCCAGCTCCTCGGTGACCTCCGCCTTGACCGCCAGCGTGGCCCAGCCGTTGGCGTGGTTGCCGGCCGAGGCCGCGTCCTCGAAGTCGGACGGGCGGATGCCGAGGATGATCTTCTTGCCCACGTACTGGTCGAGGCCCGGCTTCTCGGTGAAGGTCGAGTCGGGGATCGACAGCTTGATGTCGGCGAAGGTCACCGCGGCGCCGCCGTCGCGGACGAGCTCGGCGGTGACGAAGTTCATCGAGGGCGAGCCCATGAACCCGGCCACGAACAGGTTGACCGGCTTGTCGAACAGGTTCTGCGGGGTGTCGACCTGCTGGAGCAGGCCGTCGCGCAGCACGCAGACGCGGTCGCCGAGGGTCATGGCCTCGACCTGGTCGTGGGTGACGTACACGGTGGTGACGCCGAGGCGCTCGTGCATCTGGTTGAGCGAGGCGCGCATGGAGACGCGGAGCTTGGCGTCCAGGTTGGACAGCGGCTCGTCCATGAGGAAGGCCTGCGGCTCACGCACGATGGCGCGGCCCATGGCGACACGCTGGCGCTGACCACCGGAGAGGGCGGCCGGCTTGCGCTTGAGGTACGTCTCGAGGCCGAGCATCTTGGCGGCGTCGTTGACCCGCTTCTGGATCTCCGGCTTGGGCATCTTGCGGAGCTTGAGGCCGAAGGCGAGGTTCTCCTCGACCGTCATGTGGGGGTAGAGCGCGTAGTTCTGGAAGACCATCGCGATGTCGCGGTCCTTGGGCGGCAGGTGGTTGACCACCTTGTCGCCGATGGAGATCTCGCCGCCGCTGATGTCCTCGAGGCCCGCGATCATCCGGAGGGCGGTCGACTTACCGCAACCGGATGGGCCTACCAGCACCATGAACTCGCCGTCCTTGATCTCAAGGTTGAGCCCGTTCACGGCCTTCACGCCACCGGCGTAGACCTTGTCGACGTTCGTCAGAATGATGGATGCCATGACATTCCTTCGCGCTCCAGGGCGGGTGGCCCGGACGTTGTTACCGTGACCCACTCACGTGGATACGTTTTCAAGCATCTCACCCGAAACGGACATCGGTGTCAAGGGTTGCCGTGTGACCAGCCATTGTTGGTACGCAAGTCTTCCCGTTTTCCGGAAGCCATGATGGAATCGTTTCCATGGAGAAGCGGGCGACGATCAAGGATGTGGCCGAGGCGGCCGGCGTGGGCGTCGCGACCGTGTCCAGGGTGCTGTCCGGCGGGTCGGCCAGCCCGGCGACCCGGGAGCGCGTCCTGGCCGTCGCCGCCCAGCTCGACTACCGCCCCAGCGCCCTGGGCCGCAACCTGCGCCAACGCCGCACGGGCGGCATGGGCCTGCTCGTCCCCGACCTGACCGACACCTTCTACGGCCAGCTTTCCGAGGGCGTGCTCGCCTGCGCCCGCTCGGCCGGCGAGCCCGTCGTGATCGGCTCCACGGGCGGCGACCCCGAGCAGGAGGCCGACCTCATCGGCATGCTCCTGGAGCAGAGCGTGGACCGCGTGATCGCCGTGCCGTCGGGAGACGCGGACACCTGGTCCCCGGCGCTCCGCGCGGGCATGACGGTGGTCTTCGCCGACCGCCTGCCGGTCCACTCCTCCCCCGAGGACGTGCGGGCGGCGGCCGTCGCCGACCTCATGGCCCTGGACGGCCTGTCCGCCGCCGCCCCGGCCCGCCCGCTGGACGTCCCCGCCGTGGTGGCCGACGACCGGGCCGGCATCCGCACGGCCGTGCGCTACCTGCGCGGCCTGGGCCACAAGCGCATCGCCTTCCTCGGCGGCCCCGGCCAGGACAGCCGGGTCAACGCCTTCAGGGAGGCCGTGGGGGCGCCCGTGGACGAGGAACTGGTCGTGTTCGGCACCGGCAGCCGCGACTCCGCCTACGCCGCCGCCTCCGGCCTCTTCCAGAGCCGTCCCGACCTGTCGGCGGTGGTCGCCGGGGGCAACGTGCTGGGCGAGGCGGCGGTGCTGGCGGCCAGGGAGCTGGACCTGCGGGTGCCCAGGGACGTCTCCCTGGTGATGTACGACGACGTGCCCTGGGCCGAGCTGTGCTCCCCGCCCCTGACGGTGATCGCCCAGCCGGGCCGGGACATGGGCTACCGGGCGGCGGAGCTGGTGCTCCGGGCCGGCGGCAGGAAGCCGCGCAGCGTGGTCCTGCCGACCGAGCTCATCATCCGCGGCAGCTGCGGCCCCCGCCGCTAGACGGCTCCCCCGCCGTCAGGCGACACCGGCACCGACACCGGCTCCGGCTCCGGTGTAGCGGCGGGGCAGGATCATGATCGGGTTGTCGTCGAGGATCACGTCCGGCGGGCCGAACCGCGCCGCGACCTCCCTGATCTCCGGCTCGTCGAGCATCAGCAGGCGCCCGTTCTCGACGAACAGCTCCCCGTCCACCAGCACGGTGGGCCGGTCGACCTGGCAGTCGCAGTGCGCGAAACCCGGGCCCGTCGTGACCGGCAGCCCGTCGGTCAGGCCGTCGATGCCGCAGTAGAAGGCCCCGGCGTGCTTCTCCCGCTCGAACTGGCTCCCCCCGGCCACCCGCACCTTCGGGTTCAGCCCGAGCAGGCCGTGGCGCATGTAGAAGCCGCCGGGCGCGTAGCGCCGCAGCTGCTCGGCCGCGGCCCCGCCCTCGATCTTGCGGACGAGGTTGCCCTCCAGCGTGATGCGCAGGGACTCCTCGGGCACGCCGGTCACCGTGCTGTCCTCGATCATGATGACGCCCTCGGTGTCGGTGGGCCAGAAGTTGGCGCCCCCGTACGGGAAGGGCCGCCAGTCGCCGGGCCGCATCGCGCCGGGGTCCGGGTCGAACGTCAGCCCCGAGAACGTCACGTCCGTCCCCCGCGCGGAGGTGACCCTGATCGACCGGGCGCCCGACACCTGCCGCAGCGTCCGGCGCAGCAGCGCGTAGAAGACCTCGGCGGGCAGCCGCCCCCCGGTGAGCAGCGCCCCCGCGGTGGCCGTCATGTGCAGGGACAGGAAGCGGGAGGAGCGCGACTTGATCTGGTCGAAGAACAGCGGCGCGGTGTGCACCTCGCCCCACCAGGTGCCGCTGATCACCAGGTCGGCCTCGCGGAAGGCGGCCGTCTCGATGTGCAGCGACGCCTCCCGGTCCCACCCCCCGGGGCTGAACGGCGGCACGGACAGGATGCGAACGTCGGCGCCCCGGTAGGCCGCGGCCGCCGCGATGGCCTGGACGACGACGGGGTCGACGGTGTGCTCCATGAGCAGCAGCACGCGCTCGCCCGCCTCCAGCCCGGCGTACTCCAGCAGGTTCCGGACGCCGGGCATCAGCTCCACGATCGAGTACGGTCCCACGGCCGGCTCGGTGGCATAGCTGAACGGCGAGCCGGCGTACGGATTGTTCGTCATCGCATGCTCCCTGCGGGACGTCAGGCCAATGCCTGGACCAGTACCCATCACTGAGAGAAATCACACGATTACGGAACCCAGCGGCGGAACCCTCCCTCGACGTTGATCACCTGCCCGGTGATCCAGGCGGCCTCGTCCGAGGCCAGCCAGCGCACCACCCGGGCCACCTCCTCCGGCCGCCCCCAGCGCCCGGCCGGGAGCGAGCGGCCGACCCGCCGGGTGAGCTCGGGGTCGGCCCAGCCCGTGTCGACCGGGCCCGGATTGACGGTGTTGACGGTGATGCCCCGGTCCGCGAGCGCGTCGGCCAGGCTGAGCGTCATCTGCTGGATCGCGCCCTTGCTGATCGCGTACGGCAGCTCGCCCGGCATCGGCGCCAGATGCTGGCCCGAGGTGAACATGATCACCCTGCCGCCGGGCCGCCGGTCGTCGTGCTGGGCCGCGAACGCCTGCGTCAGCAGCACGCCGGCCCGCGCGTTCACCGCCCACGACAGGTCGAGCTCGGCGGCCGTCACCTCCTCCAGCGACTGCCGGTTGCTGCGGGCGTGGTTGGCCACGAGCACGTCCACGTGCCCGAACCTGTCGAGCGCCTGCTCCATCACCCACGCCGGCGCCGCCGGGTCCGCGAAATCGGCCTCCACGTGGTGCAGCCGGTCGCCGACGCCGCCCAGCGACTCCAGCACGCCGTCCATGCCCGCGGGGTCGCTGCCCCACGGCTGCTCGGCGTCGTGCGGGGTCCACGACTGCGCGAACACCTTCGCGCCCGTCGCCAGCAGCTCCCGCGCGATGGCGTAGCCGATCCCGATCCGCCTGCTCACCCCGGTCACCACGGCGACCCTCGTCCCGGACGTCATCCGATCATCCTCGCCGACGGCACGCCGGGCGTCGAAAGGTTTTCCGGCCCGGCGGCGCGGCTCCGGGCCGCGCCGCCGGAGCCCTCAGAGGAGCTTCTCGATGGCCGCGGTGACCGCCGGGTCGTCGGGGGTGGTGCGGGGGCGGAAGCGGGCCACGGCGTTGCCCTCCCGGTCCACCAGGAACTTCTCGAAGTTCCACTGCACGTCGCCCGCCTCGCCCTGCTCGTCGAGGGTCCGCGACAGCTCCTCGTAGAGCGGGTGCCGGCCGGGGCCGTTGACGTCGGCCTTCTCCAGGAGCGGGAAGTCCACCCCGTACGTCGCCGAGCAGAACTCCTGGATCTCCTCGGCCGTGCCCGGCTCCTGGCCGGCGAACTGGTTGCAGGGCATGCCGACCACGGTGAAGCCGCGCGGGCCGTACTGCTCCTGGAGCTTGACCAGGGCGCCGTACTGCGGGGTGAGGCCGCATCGGGAGGCCACGTTGACGACCAGGACGGCCTTGCCGGCCGCCAGCTCCCCCAGGGTGGTGGGGGCGTCGTCGAGAGTGCGGAGCTGGATGTCAGTGAGGCTCATGAGTCGCACCCTACGCCTGCGGAACGTGATTCGGTTTCTCGCCCTCCTGGGACCGGAGGCCGTGCTTACCCGCGGGCCGCGCTCGGCGCTTACCCGCGGGCCGCGCTCGGCCAAACCCCATAGTTGGTCGCGGTTTGCGGCAAGGGCCGTTCAGGCGGACGGCGGGGCGGGCAAGGGCGGGCCTGCGAGAGGGGCTTTTCTCCGCAACGCTCGCGCAAACACCTCTCCACCGCGTGTCGAGATGTGTGACCCACGGTGACCGAACGTAATAGGAATCGTGCTAGAGGACACGTCGCGGCGCCCTTCGGGCCGCCCAGCGGGATCGGGCGGTGCCAGATTCCCGGAGGGCCGCGCGGACCCTCCGCGTCCGATCCATGGACGCGGATCGGCAGGGGCGCCGGATACGGTGCGCCCCGTCCGCACGCGACCCGACAGCAAGGATCGACTTGGACAGCAAACGCGCGCTCAGCGGCACACTCGTCACCGCCGCGGCGTTCACCACGTTCACCGCGCCCGGAACGCCCGCGGCCCGGGCCGAAAGCCGCCCGCCCGTGGTGCGGATCGGGACCTGGACGACGAAGGCACAGCCCAAGGTCGCGGTGGCCACGCCGAACAGGAACAAGAGAATCGCGCTGGACCAGGTGGTCCAGCGATCGTGGAACCTGCAGGAGTTCCGCTGCCTGGACAACCTATGGACCAGGGAGAGCAACTGGAACCATCACGCGACCAACCGCTCGTCCGGCGCGTACGGCATCCCGCAGGCACTGCCCGCGGGCAAGATGCGCGGCGCCGGACGCGACTGGAAGTCCAACCCGGAGACGCAGATCCGGTGGGGACTGTCCTACATCAAGGGGAGGTACGGCAGGCCGTGCGGCGCCTGGGGACACTGGAGATCGCACAACTGGTACTAGCCGGAGACAGGAGAGGGCACCCGCGGCTCACCGGGTGCCCTCCCTGCGCGCCACGTGCACCTCGATCGCCTGGATGAGCAGCTCCAGCCCGAACTCGAACTCCGCGTCGTGATCGCACTGGTCCAGCAGCGGCGCCAGTGAGTGGACCTCGGGGAACAGCGCGGGATCGACGCTCTCGGCCTTGACCAGCCGGTCGTGGACGGGCGCGAACGTGGGCGTCACCCCCACCTCCCGCAGCAGCGAGCCCACGATGTACGCGATGAACATCCGCAGCATCCTGACCGCCTCCGCCCCGTCGAACCCGGCGCCGCGCAGCGTCGCGAGCGCCCGCTCGACCGGCAGCAGCCCCGCCGTGGAGTGGAGCTGGCGGCTGACGACCACCATGGTCGAGCGCGGGTGGTCGTGGGCGATCTGGCGGAACGCCCGCGCCTGCATGCGCACCCGGTCGGTCCAGTGCGCGCCGGGGTCGTCGGTGAACTCGATCCCGCTCAGCACCGCCTCGGCCACCCCGTTGAGCAGGGCTTCCTTGTTGGGCACGTGGTTGTAGAGGGACATCACGCCGACGCCGAGCTCGGCCGCGATGCGCCGCATGGAGACCGCGTCGGCCCCCTCGCGCTCGATGAGGTCGATGGCCGTGGCGACGATGCGGCCTCGCGAGAGGGGCTCCGTGGGCATACCTCATTCTATTGACGTACGTACGGTGTACGTGCCAGTCTCAGGATGCGGACGTACGTACGGTGTACGTAACCCCCTTGGGAGGTTCCATGTCGACGCACGATCTCTACACCATCCCCGCCGAGCTCTCCACGTGGAACGTCGAGATGGCCGGCGCGAGCCGATTCACCTGGGAGTACGACGACGGCCGGGATCGCATGCTGGCCCTGTACCAGAAGGGCAAGGACAAGCAGTGGGACTCGGCCAAGCGCATCGACTGGGACCTTGACGTCGATCCGTACGACGTCCTGGGCGTCCCCGACCAGACCATCGCGATCCACGGCACCCCGCTCTGGGAGCGGATGAGCGAGCAGACCCGCAACGAGGTGCGGCGGCACGGCGCGGCATGGCAGTTCTCCCAGTTCCTGCACGGCGAGCAGGGCGCGATGATCTGCTCGGCCAAGATCGTGGAGTCGGTCCCCGACCTCGACTCGAAGTTCTACGCGGCCACCCAGACGATGGACGAGGCGCGCCACGCCGAGACGTACGCGCGCTTCCTCCAGGAGAAGGTGGGCCTGGCGTACCCGATCAACGAGCACCTCAAGGCCCTGCTCGACAGCACGTTGAGCGACTCCCGCTGGGACATGCCCTACCTCGGCATGCAGGTGCTCATCGAGGGGTTAGCGCTGGCGGCGTTCGGGGTGATGCGCGACATCACGACCAAGCCCCTGCCCAGGCAGATCCTGGCGTACGTGATGCAGGACGAGGCCAGGCACGTGGCCTTCGGCCGGATGGCGCTGCGTGACTACTACCGGAGCCTGTCGGAGACCGAGCTGCGCGAGCGCGAGGACTTCGTCATCGAGGGCTGCTACCTCATGCGCGACCGGCTGCGCGGCCGGGAGACCTGGGAGAACCTGGGCCTGTCGAAGGCCGAGGTCGACGAGGCCATGGAGGCCACGGACCACTCCGAGTACCTGAGGCTGTTCAGGTCGCTACTGTTCAGCCGGATCGTGCCGTGCGTCAAGGACATCGGGCTGTGGAGCCCGCGGCTGCAGGAGGCGTACGCGGAGATGGGCGTGCTGGAGATGGCGGGCCAGTCGCTGGACGCCCTGATGCGCCAGGACGAGGACATCGCCGACAAGCTGGACGCGGATCGGTTCGCCCAGGAGGAGGCCGAGCGGCACGCCGAGGTGGCCGAGACCATCGAGCTCGGCGAGTCGTCCTAGAGCTTCTTCGCGCCGGGCGCGGAGTGCGGGAGGCCCTGCGGCAGGCTCAGGATCATCCGGCACCCGGGACCGTCCCCGATCTCCAGCGTCCCGCCGTGGGCCTTGGCGATGTCACGGGCGATCGGCAGCCCCAGCCCCGTGCCACCGGTGTCCCGCGACCGGGTGTGATCGAGGCGGGTGAACCGCTCGAACACCCGCTCCCGCATCTCCGCGGGGACCCCCGGCCCGTCGTCCAGCACCTCCACCACGGCCTGATCCGCCCATCCGCGCACGGAGACCCAGATCCGGGAGTCCCCGTACCGGTCGGCGTTGGACAGCAGGTTCGTCAGCAGCCGGGCGAGCCGGAGCCGGTTGCCGCGGACGAAGATCCCCCGTTCCACGTCGGTCGTGAGCGGCAGCCGGCACGGCCGCCGCGCGATCTCCTCCTCGACCAGCCGCCCCAGCTCGATCCGCTCGTGCTCGGGCTGCACCCCCGCGTCCAGCCGGGCCATCAGGAGCAGGTCGTGGACGATGTCCGACAGCCGCTGGGCGTCCTTGATCGCCGCCCGCCACTCGCTCTCCTCCAGGTCCGCGAGCCCGGCCTCCAGCCGCACCATGAGCCCGGTGATCGGCGTGCGCAGCTCGTGGGAGGCGTCGGAGACGAAGCGCCGGTGCCGGTCCACGGCGTCCTCCAGCCGCTCCAGGGTCGCGTTGACGGTGGCGGCCAGCTCGGCGACCTCGTCCTCGGTGTCGGGGACGTCGACGCGCCGGCCCAGGTCGTGGGCGCTGATGCGTTCCAGCCCCGTCCGGATCCGCTCCACGGGGGCGAGCACCCGGCCGACCCCGTACCAGGCGCCCCATCCCATCAGCGCCACCAGCGCCGCCCCGAAGGCCGACAGCACCAGGGGCAGGAACGGCGACCTCAGCAGGAACGGCTCGCGCATGGCCGCGTAGGCGACGACGGAGCCGTACGCGCTGGTGGGGTTGCTCGTCCCCACCACGATCATGCACCCGCCGGGACGGCACACGCGGGTCTGGACCTGCGAGCCGCCTCCGGTGGGCCGGGCCCGGGTGAGGGGCGGCCGGCCGGCGAGCCCGGTGTTGGCGGCCAGCACCTGGCCGGAGGAGTCCACGACCTGGAAGATGAAGACGCCGTTCCGCGACGGGATGGGGCCGCTCAACCGACGCTCACCGATGGCGAGGGCCAGGTGCCGGCTGGCGTCGGCGGCCTGCTCGGCGAGGTCCTCCCGCGCCCGTACGGGGTAGGTCAGCGAGATCGTCAGCACCCCCAGGAGGACGACGGCCCCGAAGACCACCACCGCCGCCGTCGTCATCCGGGCCCTGATGGAGCGGCCGAACAACATGGCCACACTCTGTCACGGACCGTACAAACCCCAGGCAAAACGGCATATGTGCTCAGCCGTGGAAGCGCCGGTGCAGTTCGTGGACCTCCTCGGCCAGCTCCGGCACCGGGCCCTCGACCACCACGCCGGGCGCGACCTCGTTGATCGGCAGCGTGCGTACGGGCGGCTGCGGGACGCCGAGCTCCGACAGCCACGCGGCGAGCTGCTCCGACGAGGCCACGTACACGACGCGGCCCAGCCCGACCCAGGCGTGGGCGGCGGCGCACATCGGGCAGTGCTCGCCGGAGGTGTAGACGGTGGCGGCCGCCCGCTCCCCGGGCGTCAGGTGCGCCGCCGACCAGCGCGCCAGGGCGAACTCCGGGTGCTGGGTGTTGTCGCCGGAGGCCACCCGGTTGTGGTCCTCGGCCAGCACTGCCCCATCGGCGGAGACCAGCACCGAGCCGAACGGCTCGTCGCCCACCTCAAGCGCCCTGGCGGCCAGCTCGACGCACCGGCGCAGGTGCGGCATCTCCGATTCGACGATCATGAATCCCCCATCGTGGACGGCCGCGGAGCAGGGCGAAGAACATACACCAACAGATCACAACAAAAGTAACAGTCCGCCGAATGTGCAAGATCTTTCACTGTTTCCGCACGTCACGTACAAGAACCGCACTCTTGAGGCTACTGAAAATCGGTTGAACCCTCGTATTAGCCTAGAAGGGATGCCTCCCGATACGCACATACCTCAACGTCCCCTGCTCTCCTCCAACTCCCTGTGGCGGATGAAGTCCTACCTCCGCCCCTACGTCGTCAGATTGGTGTTCATCTGGCTGGCGGCGATCGTCGGCATCGCGGCCGGCATCGCGCTCCCGCTCATCAGTGAGAAGGTCATCGACGGTCCCGTGGCCCACGGGGACTCCGGCGCGCTGCTCCCCCTCGGGCTGCTCGCGATCGGCGTCGGCGTCGTCGAGGCCCTGCTGATCCTCCTGCGGCGGTGGGCCCAGGTGAAACCGGTGCTCGGCCTGGAGACCGCGATCCGCGACGACCTCTACGAGCACCTGCAGCGGCTGCCCATGGGCTTCCACGGCGACTGGCAGTCCGGCCAGCTGTTATCCCGGGCCACGACCGACCTGTCGACCATCCGCCGCTTCCTCGGCTTCGGCATGCTCTTCCTGGTCATGAACATTCTGCAGCTGATCACGGTGACCGTGCTGCTGCTGAACAAGTACTGGCCGCTCGGGCTGCTGGTGCTCGCCTCGGCCGTGCCGATCGTGTGGCTGTCGCTGCGGTTCGAGAAGCGCTACATCAAGACCTCCCGCCAGGTGCAGGACGAGCAGGGCGACCTCGCCACGCTCGTCGAGGAGTCCGCGCTCGGCATCCGTACGATCAAGGCCTTCGGCCGCCGCCACTACGTCTTCGACCGCTACGACGAGGGCGCGCTCAAGGTCTACGGCACCTCCATGGACAAGGCCAGGCTGCTGGCCAAGTTCTTCGCCTTCCTCGAGATCATCCCCAACATCACGCTGGCCCTGGTGCTGCTGCTGGGCGCGCTGGCCGTCGGCACGGGCTCGCTGACGCTGGGCGCGCTGGTCGCGTTCACCACGCTGATGCTCCAGCTCGTCTGGCCGATCGCGAGCCTGGGCTACATCCTGGCCATGGCCCAGGAGGCCATGACCTCCGCCGACCGCCTCATGGAGGTCATGGACACCGTCCCCGCCATCGAGGGCGGCACGGAGTCCATCGACCGGCCCCGCGGGCACCTGCGCTTCGAGGGCGTCGGGTTCCGCTTCCACGACTCCGAGGAGCCGGTGCTGCACGACGTCTGGCTGGACGTGCGCCCCGGCGAGACGGTGGCCGTCGTCGGCGCGACGGGCTCCGGCAAGACCACGCTGACCGCCCTGGTGCCGCGGCTGATCGACCCCACCGAGGGCCGCGTCACGATCGACGGGCACGACGTGCGCGACCTGGAGCTGACCAGCCTCCGCTCGGTGGTGGCCACGGCGTTCGAGGAGCCGACGCTGTTCTCGATGAGCGTGCGGGAGAACCTCACGCTCGGCCGGCTCGACGCCACAGAAGAGGAACTGGCCGAGGCCATCCAGACCGCGCAGGCCATGTTCGTCTACGACCTGCCATGGGGCCTCGACACCCGCATCGGCGAGCAGGGCCTGTCCCTGTCCGGCGGCCAGCGGCAGCGCCTGGCCCTGGCGCGGGCCGTGCTGAGCAGGCCGCGGGTCCTCGTGCTCGACGACACGCTCTCCGCGCTCGACGTGGAGACCGAGGCGCTCGTCGAGGAGGCGCTGCGGCACGTGCTGCGCGACGCGACCGGCATCGTGGTCGCCCACCGCGCCTCCACCGTGCTGCTGGCCGACAAGGTGGCGCTGCTGCGCGGCGGCACGATCACGCACGTCGGGCTGCACCACGAGTTGCTGGCCGAGGTGCCCGAATATCGCGAGCTGCTGGCCCAGGACGCCGACTTCGACGACGCCGCGGAAGGAGCGCTGCGATGACCACGACCACCACGGCGTCCTGGCGGGGCGTGTCCTCCGAAGACCAGGACGAGCTGCCGGAGAAGGTGTCCGTCCTGCTCCGGGAGCGCTCCCGGCGGCTGCTCGGCACCCTGCTCAGGCCGTACCGGAAGCAGATCGGGCTGCTGGTCGCGATCATCGTCGTCTCCAACGCGGCCGGGCTCTCGATCCCCTTCCTGGTCTCCGTCGGGATCGACGAGGGCATCCCGCCGATCACGAGCGGGGCCGGCCCCACCGTCCTGCTGACCGTGGTCGGGGTGATCCTGGCCGCGGCGATCACGCAGGCGCTCACGCGGCGGGCGTTCCTGACCCTGTCGGGCCGGATCGGCCAGGGCACCCTGCTCGAACTGCGCAGGAGGGTGTTCGACCACTTCCAGCGCCTGTCGCTGAGCTTCCACGAGCAGTACACCTCCGGGCGGGTCATCTCGCGGCTGACCTCGGACATCGAGGCCATCGCCGAGCTGCTCCAGTCGGGGTTCGACGCGCTGGTCAAGGCCGTGCTGACCATGGCGGGCACGGCCGTGCTGCTGCTGGTGCTGGACCTGCACCTGGGCCTGCTGGCGCTCGTCCCGCTGCCGTTCCTGCTGCTGTTCACCCGGTGGTTCCGGCAGCAGTCGGCGATCGTCTACCGGCGTACGCGGGAGACGGTGGCCCTGGTGATCGTGCACTTCGTGGAGTCGATGACCGGCATCCGCGCGGTGCAGGCCTTCCGCAGGGAGCCGCGCAACCAGGAGATCTTCGAGCAGCTCAACGACGACTACCGGGGTGCGAACGCGCGCAGCATGCAGCTCGGCGCGACGTTCATGACCGGCATCAAGCTGATCGGCAACCTGACGATCGGCGGCGTGCTGCTGTACGGCGGCTGGCTGGCGGTGCAGGGCGAGGTCAAGGTCGGCGTGCTGGCCGCCTTCCTGCTCTACCTGCGTCAGTTCTACGAGCCGATGCAGGAGGTCAGCCAGTTCTACAACACCCTGCAGTCGGCCGGTGCGGCGCTGGAGAAGCTGTCGGGCGTGCTGGAGGAGGAGCCCTCCGTGCCCGAGCCGCGCGAGCCGGCCAGGCTGCCGGACGGCAGGGCGCGCGGCAAGGTGCGCTTCGAGGGCGTCCGGTTCGCCTACGTCGAGGAGATGCCGATCCTGCCCCGGCTCGACCTGACGATCCCGGCCGGGCAGAGCGTGGCGCTGGTCGGGGCGACGGGCGCGGGCAAGACGACGCTGGCCAAGCTGATCTCCCGCTTCTACGACCCCACCGAGGGCCGCGTGCTGCTCGACGGCGTCGACCTGCGCACGCTGGACGAGCCGGCGCTGCGCCAGGCCGTGGTCATGGTGACGCAGGAGAACTTCCTGTTCAGCGGCACGGTCGCCGACAACATCCGGTTCGGCCGGCCCGACGCCACCGACCGGGAGGTGCGTGAGGCGGCCAAGGCCATCGGGGCGCACGAGTTCGTGTCGAGCCTGCCCGACGGCTACGACACCGAGGTCGGCAAGCGCGGCGGCCGGATGTCCGCCGGACAGCGCCAGCTCGTCGCGTTCGCCAGGGCGTTCCTCGCCGACCCCGCCGTGCTGATCCTCGACGAGGCCACCTCCAGCCTCGACGTGCCGAGCGAGCGGCTGGTGCAGCGCGCGCTGCGGACGATCCTGGCCGACCGGACGGCGCTGATCATCGCGCACCGGCTCTCGACGGTGGAGATCGCCGACCGGGTGCTGGTGATGGACCGGGGCGAGATCGTCGAGGACGGCCCGCCGGACCGGCTCATCGCGGCCTCGGGCCGGTACGCCGGGCTGCACCAGGCGTGGCTGGAGAGCCTCAGCTAGCCGCCTAGTGGTGTGCCGCTGCGACGGCGTTGACGTACAGCTCGTACCCGACGAACAGCGCCAGCGGCACCCCTAGCGCGATCAGCAACCTGCCGGGCAGGTGCGTCCGCGGCGCGGACACCCTGCCCGGCTCCGCCGCCACGGCGGCGAGGACCGGCTCGGGCTCCGGGTCGGGGGCGGGCACGAGTTCGGGATGCCGGGCTAAGTAGCCCTTCGGGAAAGAGGTCACGTGGTACGCGCCGCAGTGCGGGCAGCAGGCGCCCGACCAGGGCGGCGGCACGGTCACTCCCGCGCTGAGCCAGATGTCGACCTCGTTGCCGTGCACGTCGGTGAGGCGTCGGACGACGTAATCCTCTTCCCAGACGTATAAGCAGCGAAGGCACTCGAAAGGCCACGTCTCGCGGGTGTCGAACCCGTCGGTCACTCGGACCACCCCCCGGCTTCTGATCGCCGTTCGATCCTGAGTGTCCGCTCGACTCCGCGCGCCCGCAAGACCGCCTTTATGACACTTGGCGCTACGAAATGCTCACCAAGTGTCAGGTTAGTCGTTCGTAAAGTGACTTCCGGACCGGGCTGAGCAGCGGAGTCGCGTCTGGCGCGGGGGGCTCCGCCGGTGGGATCAGCTCCGGATGCCGGGACAGGTAACCGTCCGGGAACGTCGTGGCCTGCTGGCTCCCGCACCTCGGGCACATGACGCCCCCCGGGGACGGCGGCAGCACGGGGAGCCCGGCGCGCAGCCAGATCTCCCGCTCGTTTCCGTGACGGTCATCGATGCGCCTGACGAGGTATTCCTCTTCCCAAACATGCCAGCAACCCCGGCACTCGAAAGGCACGATCCTGTGTTCTTCCTCCAATGAGGTCACCCCCTCACTCCGAGTGTGTGCCCCCTTCTCCGGATCTGGCAACCGCGCTTACCGGATTGCGAAAACAAAGGTGACGGCGCCGGCCACCACGCACAGGGTGCCGAGCCAGGCGACCAGCACGTCGAGCCCCGGATCCAGGGGCCTGCCGCCGTGCAGGGCCGCCTGCACGCGGCGGAACCGTACCCCTGTCCTGATCAGCAGCACGGCGCCGCAGAGCGCGGCCAGCGCGAACGCCACCATCGCGGGCACGGGCAGGCCGTGCCTGAGGGACAACCCGGCCGCGCCGAGCCCGCCGGTGGCCAGCGCCACGGCCGTGCGCACCCAGGCCAGCCGGGTGCGCTCGCTCTGCAGCCCCTGGTCCCAGATCTCCTTCTCCGGTGCCACCTGTCCCGGCCTCAGGCTCAGGCGGCCAGGATGATCAGGATGAGGGCGATCACCGCCACGGCCGCCACGCCGTAGCCGAAGACCGCCGCGAGCGCGGGCGGCGGCAGCGGCGCCTGCTGACGCAGGGCGCGCTGGATGTTGCGCCAGCGCGGATACGCCATGCCCGCCGCGAGCGCCGAGAGCGTCACCAGCACGACGGCCAGCGCGGTACGGATCCAGGAGACGAACACGTGCTCCGGCACCGCCGCCATCGCCACCCCACCCGCACTGAGCGCCAGCGCCGTGCTCAGCCAGGTGAGGAAGGTTCGTTCATTGGCCAAGGTGAAACGCGGGTCGGGTTCCATAGAAGAAACGGTAATTCGTCCCCATTTCCCCTAGAGAAGCCGGGATTCAGCCAGTACAGGCCTTGGCCACCTTCTCGGCATAGGCCGCGCTCTCGGTGAGGACCTTCTGGGTCGCGTCCACGGCGTCGTTGACGTCGTTGACGTTGATGCCGCCCAGGGTCTTGGCCAGGTCGTCGGAGGCTTCCTTGATCGTGGTGTTGGCGGCCTTGTCGGCCACGTCGTTGAGCTTGGTCGCGGCGTCGTCGAGGGCCTTGTCCATGGCCTTGGGATCGTCGGCGAGCGTCTTGAGCTGCGCGCCGAGGTCGGCGACGATCTTCGGGGCTTCAAGGCACGCTTGGGCCTTGTCGATGGTGCTGTTGACCTCACCGCATCCGGCGGCGAAGACACAGACGGCGAAGGCGGCCAGAGGCACGAGTCGGCTCTTGAGGAGTCGCATACATCGACCCTACCCAACGTATTCCAAAGGATTCCTTGACATCGTCGGCGACCGCCGCCCAGGATTCCAAGCATGTCTTTGGAATCTTCGGGGCGGCAGTCGCTCGGCGAGGGGCCGCTACCCGGCGACCGGCGACGGCTCAGCGACCCGGCCGCGATGCGGGCGTTCGCGCATCCGGTGCGGCTGGCGCTGCACGAGCTGCTGCTGAGGGCGGGCGCGACGACCGCCGCCGACGCCGCGCGGGAGGTGGGCATCAGCCAGGCGCTGGCCTCCTATCACCTGCGGCAGCTGGCCAAGTACGGCTTCGTGGAGCAGGCGGAGGCGCGCGACGAGCGCGAGCGGCCCTGGAAGGCGACCGAGACCGTCCAGGAGTGGGACGACGACGCCGCCGAGCCCGAGCACGCGGCCGCCCGGAGCCTGCTGGAGCAGGTGATCGCCGAGCGCGCGCTGACGCGCCTGGCCGAGTGGCAGCAAAGCCGCGGGGACGAGCCGGAGGCGTGGCGGGGGGTGGGCGGCGTGGACAACAGGTACCTCTACGTCACGCCGGAGGAGCTGGCGGCGCTGGGCGCGGCCATGACGGAGCTGCTCGAACCCCTGATGTCCCGCGTCGACGCCCCCGCCTCCCGCCCCGCCGCCGCCCGCCCCGTGCTGATGACACAACTGATCGTCCCCCTGCCACCCACAGGTTCCGGTGACTGACGGGGGCGGCGCGCCGTTAGTCGGCGGCCGAGAGGGGCTTCGGGCGCTGCTGGGCCGCAACCGGGACTATCGCCGCCTGCTCCTCGCCGGGCTGATCTCGCAGACCGGCGACTGGGTGATCAGCACCGGGCTGGCCTTCCACGTCTACCGCCTCACCGGCTCCACGCTGTCCACCGCGATCATGCTGCTGGTCGCGCGGCTGCCCGACGTCGTGCTCGGGTCCGTGGCCGGGGTGCTGGCCGACCGCTGGGACCGCCGCCGGGTGCTGGTCGTCACCGACCTGCTGCTCGCGCTCGGCCTGCTGCCCCTGCTCGCCGTACGCGGGCCGGACCAGGTGTGGATCGTGTACGCCGTCGCCCTGTGGACCGGCGTCCTGAGCACGATGCTCGCTCCCGCGCAGAAGGCCCTCGTGCCGCAGATCGTGGCGGAGTCGCAGCTCGTGCGCGCCAACGCCCTGCACGGCCAGACCGGCCAGGTCGCCCGCCTGCTGGGCGCGATGCTGGGCGGGCTCGCCGTCAGCGCCGGGGGTCTGGCCGCGATCGTCCTGATCGACGTGGCCAGCTTCCTGGTCTCCGCGGGGTTGCAGGCCACGCTCCGGCCGCCCGGACGCCCGGCCCGGGCCACCACCATGGGCGGGCAGTGGGCCGCCGGTCTCCGCCTGGCCTCCCGGGACGCGGGCGTCCGCCTGCTGGTGGCGTACATGATGATCACAGGGCTGGGCGAGGGGATCTTCGCCACGCTCGCCGCGCCCTTCGTGAGCGACGTTCTCGGCGGCGAGGGCGACGCCTACGGGCTGTTCCTGTCGGTGCAGGCGGTCGGCGGGATCCTCGGCGGGCTGGTCGTGGCGCTCCACCCGGGCCGCGCGGCCCCGAAGGTGCTGCTCGGCGGGGCGACGGTCGTCTTCGGGCTCGCGGACCTGGCCCTGTTCACCTACCCGCTGGCAGTACCCGCACTGTGGCCCGGATTGTGGCCCGCGCTGTGGCCATCGCTGTGGCCGGCGCTCGTGCTGATCGGGCTGGCCGGGGTGCCCGCGGCGGCGGCGATGGCGGGGTTCACGACGCTGGCCCAGAACCTCGCCGGTGATGACCGCCGGGGATCCGTGTTCGGCATCCTGGGCAGCGCCCAGGCGGCCACCGCGCTGGCGGGCATGGGCCTGGCGGGGGTGCTCGGCGAGGCGGCCGGGGTCGTGCCGGCGTTGTGCCTGCACGCGGCCGGGCTGATCGTCGCCGGAATCCTGGCTCTGAGCAGCACCCATGTGTGAACCGATATCGATCCCTTCGCGATATCGCTATTAGACATGCGGTGATCGCTTCTGCTTGGCTCCTTGCCCACTGACGGACGACCGCAAGGACGAGACATGCGAAACCGCCGCCTCACGGCAACCACCACCTTGACGATCTCCCTCCTGGCGGGCGGCGCCCTCCCGGCGAGCGCCGCCCCGGCCACGGCCTCCGTGCGGGTCGTCTCGGGCGAGGCCCAGGCGCGCAAGGAGTTGCGCGCGCTGGAGGCGTCGTTCAAGGGGCGCATCGGCGCGTACGCGATCGACACCGCCACGGGCAGGACGATCGGGTACCGGTCGAACGAGCGTTTCCCGCTGCTGTCCACGTTCAAGGCCATGGCCTGCGCGGCCGCGCTGCACAAGGCGCGCACCACCGACCCCGGGCTGATGGAGAAGGTCGTCCGCTGGACCGCCGACGACCTCAAGCCGAACTCCCCCACCACCGAGAAGCACGTGGAGGACGGCCTGACCGTCAACCAGCTGTGCGAGGCGACCATCACCCTCAGCGACAACACCGCGGGCAACATGGTGCTCAAGCAGATCGGCGGACCGGCCGGCCTGACGCGGTACTTCCGCACGCTGAAGGACCCGATCTCCCGGCTGGACCGCTGGGAGACCGAGCTGAACGACTGGACGCCCAAGGAGAAGCGCGACATCACGACGCCCGCGTCCATCGCCCGCGACCTGCGCGCGGTCACGACCGGGAACGCGCTCGACGCCAAGGACCGGGAGCGGCTCAACGCCTGGCTGATCGCGACCAAGACCGGTGACGCCCGTATCCGCGCGGGCCTGCCGAAGACCTGGACGATCGGCGACAAGACCGGTACGAACTCGGCTTTCGGCGGGGGGAACGACATCGCGGTCATCTGGCCCAAGAAGGACGCGGCTCCCATCATCATGGCCGTTTACACCAACCGCGCCGCGGGGGAATCCGGCGACGACACGGCCATCGCCCGCACCGCCACCATCCTCGCCCGCGGCCTCGGCAGGCTCTGACCGTCAGGCGCCGAATTCGATACCCCATTCGCAACCGCGCCGAACCTGAAAACAATTCTCTCCGATTTGGGCGGATAATTCCGGACCAAAGGCGCTACTTGCCCTCTGACCAGGGGAATCTTCATTCGATTCCGCTTGTTCTCGCCGATTGACGGGGTATCCTCTTGGCAAAGAAGCGGGACCGGAGATCCCTAACATCCCCGGTCCCTTACCCCAAAGGTAAGGGAGATCAACATGAGCTTCAAGGAACTCTGCACCGAATTGGACAGCGAGTTCATCCGGCTCCGGGCCGACCAGGCGGAGCTCGGCCAGCAGCTCACCGAGCGGATCAACGGGGTGGCCAACCACGTCAAGGCCCTCGACGCGAAGGTGACCCTACTGGACGCCAAGGTCATCGTCCTCGACGAGAGGGTTTCGGCGCTCGACACCAAGGTCACTGCCCTCGACGTCAAGATCGACACGAAGCTCGAGGAGATCGACAACCGGTTCGATTCCATGGACACCAAGTTCACGACCAAGTTCAACGAACTGCAGGGCAACCAGAACGAGATGATGAGCATCCTCATCGACATCCAGCGCAAGGTCAGCGCCAACTAGCGTCCGACGCGTCGTGAAAGGGCGGGCTCGTGTGTGCTTCACGAGCCCGCCCTTCGCGCGTCCGCCCCGCCGGGCGTGTCGCGCCCGCTAGAGCTTGTTGAAGCAGGGGCTATCGAAGGTGTGCGCCTGGGCGGTCGGGCCCGTGAAGAAGTCCTTGACGATGGTCACGCCCGTCGGCGCCGTCTCGTCGACCTTGTTGATCAACGTCTGCCTGAACACCGCGGCACCCGACGCCTCCGCGTAGTTGCCCGCCTCCGGCGGGAGCATGCCCTCGTAGTCCACCGTCTTCAGCGTCTTGACGGCCGCCAGCAGCCCCTTGCGGCTCACGTCCCCGCCGGCCACCATCGCGTCCAGGGCCGCCTTCATCGGGTACGCCCAGGCCCAGCCCGAGGTGTACCCGTCGTTGGGCGTCACGCCCGGCAGCGCGTCGCGCATCGCCTGGTGGCCCGGCGTGTCGGCGCCCCACGGCCTGCCCGGGGCCGACTGCTCGTACAGGGCCTTGAGTGCGGGGGCGGCGGGGGACTTCAGCAGGGCCGGGTTCCAGGTGGGGCCGGTGCCGATGAAGCGGCCCTTGTAGCCGGCCGCGGCCGCCTGCCCGATGATCGTGGCGGCGTCGGCCGGGCCGGTGGTGAGGATGACCAGGTCGGGCTTGTTCTTGGTGATCTCGGTGATGGCCCGGCCCTGTTCGGTGGCGCCCGAGGGGGTCTCGACGTTGGTGAACTTCAGGCCGTTGCGCTCGGCGGCGATCTTGGCGCCGGCGGCGGCGTCCGCGCCGTAGTCGCCGGCCAGGTGGACGGCCATGACCGACTTCGGCTTGTACGTGTCCATCGCGTAGTCGACGGAGTTCATGGCCTCGACGCAGTAGTTGGAGCCGCTCTCGATCATGACGTCCTCGAACTCCCAGGCCGAGGTCCAGGACGCGGGGGCGGCGACGACGCTGTTGGCCTTGAGGTCACCGATGATGGCGGCGGTCGTGGGCGAGCCGAGCGTCTGGGCCAGCGCGAGCACGTGGTCCTTGATCTCGTTGTAGACCTGGCGGTGCACCTCCGGGTTGTACTTGTTGTCCCGTACGTACTTGGTGACGTCGACCTCGTACTTGCCGCCGATGCCGCCGGCCTTGTTGACGCGGGCCCAGAACGCCTTCTGGGCGTCGGTGATCGGCACGGCCAGCGCGGCGAAGGGGCCGGAGGTGAGGTCGGAGACCGTGCCGAGATAGATGCAGCCCTTCTTGGCGTCCACCGCGGTGGGGCAGGGTGCGGTGGTGACACCTGGAGCCTGGGCGCCGCCCTTGCTGCCCTCGTCGTCCCCCCGGAAGACGCCACACGCGGACAGAAGGGCCACTATCGCAATAAATCCCGCTGCATAGCGACTCTTCATGAAAAATCACCTTCTAGTAGGAGAAAGGCCAGGACTTCCAGTAGTTGCGGACCCGAATCCACAGGCCGAACAGGCCCCGCGGTTCGAAGATCAGGAACACCACGATGAGCAGCCCGTACAGCACGGTCTCGACCTGGAACACGTTCGGCGTCCGCGTGGTGTCCGCGCTCACGAACGGCACCAGCGCCGGCAGCGCCCTGGTCAGCGGCTGCAGCAACGAGATGAACAGCGCCCCCGCGATCGACCCCGACACCGTGGCCACGCCGCCGATCAGCACCATCGCGATGAACTGCACGGACAGCAGCAGGCTGAACGACCCCGGCTCGACGTACCCGGAGATCGTGTAGAGCAGGCCCCCGGCGCACCCCGCGTAGAACGACGACACACCGAAGGCCAGCACCTTGTAGCGGGCCAGCGGCACCCCGATGACCTCGGCCGCGATGTCCCGGTCACGGATGGCGGCGAAGGCGCGGCCGACGCGCGAGCGGGCCAGGTTCCGGGCCGCCAGGGCGAAGACGACGAGCAGCGCCAGCATGAGCACGTACAGGGACTGCTCCTTGGTGCCGAGCGGCCCGTCCTGGTCGAGGCGCACGCCGAAGAGTTGCGGGACCGCCGCCTCGCGCCCGACCCCCGGCCCGCCGGTGAGGTCCTGCCACTCCTTGAAGACGTGCTCGCCGAGGAAGACGAGCCCGAGCGTGACGACGGCCAGGTAGAGGCCGCGCAGGCGGGTGGCCAGGGGCGCGACCAGCACCCCGGCCGCGGCGGCGACGAGCCCGGCCGCGGGCAGCCAGATCCAGATCTCCGCGAGGCCGAGGCCGAGGCGCTCGCCGTCCACGGGCCCGGACAGGGCGGCGGCGGTGTAGGCGCCGATGGCGACGAAGAACGCGTGGCCGAGCGAGACCTGCCCGGCGTAGCCGGTGACGATGTTGAGGCCGATGGCGCCGATGGCCAGCGCGTACGCGCCCGCCAGCACCTCCAGCGACCGGTCCTGCAGCAGCACCGTCAGCCCGAACGCGAGCAGCACCAGCAGCCCGGTCCACACCCGTTTCGCCCGGGTGTCGAGCAGCGCCATGTCCTGGGCGTAGGAGGTGTAGAGCAGTGGCCGCCCGCGCACCCGCCGAGACCGTCCGGTCGGTATGTCGGGGGCGGCGGAGGCCGCCGCGGATCGCGTCCCGGTCATACGCGCTCGACCTCCCGGGTCCCGAACAGGCCGTACGGCCTGACCAGCAGGACGATCAACATCACGATGTACGGCGAGACGATCGCCACGTTCTGTCCCAGCCAGGGCGCGAGCTCCCCCTGGTACGACTGGAACAGCGACTCCACGACCCCGACCACCAGCCCGCCCACGACGGCCCCGCCGAGCGAGTCGAGCCCGCCCACGATGATCGCCGGCAGCGCCTTCAGCGCGACCACCCAGGTGAGCTGCTCGATCCCCTGCCCGGTCCCGACGAACATGCCGGCCACGGCCGCCAGGAACCCGGCCAGCGCCCACGACAGCGCGAACACGGCCCCCACCGAGACCCCCTGCGCCAGGGCGATCTCCTGGTCGAACGCCGCCGCGCGCATCGCCAGCCCGTACCTCGTGTAGCGGAAGAACGCGAACAGCAGCGCCACCAGCACCGCCGTCACCAGCAGCATGGCCAGCCAGCGCCGCTGCACGACCAGCGGCCCGAGCGACACCTGTGTGAACCCCCACGGGTCGCCGACCTGCCGCACGTCCCGGCCGATGAAGCCGTTCACCACCACCCGCACCACCACGTCGATGCCGAGCGTGATGATCGCCACGACGAACACGGGCCGCCCCACCATGGGCCTGATCGCGACCCGCTCGATCCCGAGCGCGACCAGGGCGATGAGCAGCGCGGCCAGCAGGACGGCGGCGTAGAAGCCGGTCACCTCGGCCAGGTAGCTCACCGCGACGGCCCCGGCCAGCATCAGCGCGGGCTGCGCGAAGCTGATCACCCGCGTGGCCTTGTAGATGATCACGAACCCGAGCGCGAGCAGCGCGTACACCGAGCCGTTCCCCAGGCCCCTGATCACGGTCTCGAGCAGCCCCTTCACCGGGCGTACATCCCTTCCACCAGGTCCTCGTAGAGCTTGGCGACGGCGGCGCGCTTGACCTTCTGGGTGGCGGTCAGCTCGCCGTCCTCGTGGTCGAGCTCCTTGGGCAGGAACGCGAACCGCCGCACCTGCTCGACCCGGGCGAAGCGGGTGTTGACCTCGTCCACGATCCCCTGGACCAGCTCCCGCGTCTCCGGCTTCTCCGACAGATCCCGATAGGTCGTGTACGGCAGGCCGCGCCGCCGCGCCCACTCCCCCACCGTGTCCGGCTCGATCCCGATGAGCGCCACCAGGCACGGCCGCTGGTCCCCGATCACGACGGCTTCCTTCAGGTACGGCGACGCCTTCAGCGCGTTCTCGATCTCGCTGGGCGCGACGTTCTTGCCGCCGGCCGTGATGATGATGTCCTTCATCCTGTCGGTGATCCGCACGTGCCTGCCCTCGACGAACTCGCCCACGTCCCCGGTGTGCAGCCAGCCGTCCTCGTCGAGCACGTCGGCGGTGGCCCGCGGGTTGCGCCAGTACCCGGCGAAGGTCCCCGGATGCCGGGTCATGATCTCGCCGGTGGCCTCGTCGATCTTCAGCTCGATGCCGGGGTGCGGCTCGCCGACCGTGCCCAGGCGCACCCTGCCGGGCCGGTTGGCGGTGGCGATCGCGGTGTTCTCGCTCATCCCGTACACCTCGTGCATGGGGATGCCGATCCCCATGTAGAACTTGAGCACGCCGGGCGCGATCGGCGCGGCCCCCGAGGCCGCGTACCTGACCCGCCGCATCCCGAGCCGCTCGCGCAGCGAGCGGTAGCAGAACACCCACCCCACCCCGTACGCCAGCCGCGTCCCGAACGTGTGCCGGCCTCCCGAACGCACCAGCACGTCGCCGATCCGGTCGGCCACCCGCAGCCAGAACCGCGTCACCGCCCGCTTGACCGGGGACGCCGACTCCAGCCGGATGTCGACCTGGGCCAGGACCTTCTCCCAGATCCGCGGCACCCCGAACAGGATCGTCGGCTGCACCTCGCGCAGGTTGGCCTGCACGGTGTCGATGGACTCGGCGAAGTTGACCTGCACGCCGGCGGCCGAGTTGAACCACACGGTGAACGCCCGCTCGGCCACGTGGCACAGCGGCAGGTACGACAGCGCCAGGTCGCGTTCGGAGGGCGGCGGGGAGGTGAAGCCGCCGCCCAGGACGAGCGTGCTGACGGCGAACTCCACGTTCCCGATCGTGAGCATGACGCCCTTGGGCGGGCCCGTGGTGCCCGAGGTGTAGATGAGCGTCACCACGTCGCCGGGCTCGGCCTCGGCCATGCGGCGCTCCACGGCGCCGGGGTGCGCGGCGCGGTGCTCGGCCCCGAGGGCCAGCAGCTCGGGCCAGGACATCAGGACGTCGTCGTCGTAGCGGCCGCGGATGCCGCGCGGCTCCAGGTAGACGATGCGGCGCAGCTCGGGACATTCGCCGAGGACCTTGAGCGCCTTGTCCACCTGCTCCTGGTCCTCGGCGATGAGGATCTTCGCGCCGGAGTCGGAGAGGAGGTAGGCGACCTCGGCGGGCGGGTTCGTGGGGTAGAGGCCGACGGTGATGCCCCTGACGGCGACCGTGCCGAGGTCGCCGTAGAGCCACTCGGGGCGGTTCTCGGAGTGCACGGCGACGCGGTCCCCGGGCTCGACGCCCAGGGCGAGCAGGGCGTGGGCGACGAGGTCGACCTGCGTCCAGTACGCGGCCCAGGTGACCTCCCGCCAGATGCCCCGGTCCTTGTGCCGCATGGCGACCGCGCCGGGGGCGCTGCGAGCGCGGTCCCGCACCCTGGTGACGATGCTCACCGGGCCCCTCCCAAGTACGCCTCGATGACACGCGGGTCCCGCTGGACCTCGGCCGGGGTGCCGAGCGCGACCGGGCGGCCGAAGTCGAGCACGAGCACCCGGTCGGCCAGGTCCATGACCAGGGCCATGTCGTGGTCCACGAGGACGACCGGGATGCCCAGCTCGTCCCGGATGTCCAGCACGAATCTGGCCATGTCCTCGGTCTCCTCCAGGTTCATGCCGGCCACCGGCTCGTCCAGCAGGAGCAGCCGGGGCTCCATGGCCAGCGCCCGGCCCAGCTCGACCCGTTTCTGGATCCCGTACGGCAGCAGCCGCACGGGGTGGCGCCGCCAGGCCTCGAGTTCGAGGAAGTCGATGATGTCCTCGACCTTGGCGCGGGCGGCCAGCTCGGCGCGCCTGGCCCGCCCGTACCAGAGCAGCGCGGCCAGGGCGCCGTAGCGGAAGTGGTGGTGGCGGCCGAGCATGAGGTTGTCCAGGACGGTCAGGTTGTGGAACAGCTCGACGTTCTGGAACGTCCTGGCCAGGCCCATGGCGGCGATCTCGTGCGGCCGCCTGAGCAGCAGGTCCTCCCCCAGGAACGTGACCCGGCCGCGCTGGGGCCGGTAGACCCCCGAGAGCACGTTGAAGATCGAGGTCTTGCCCGCGCCGTTCGGCCCGATGATCGCCAGCAGCTCGGCCTGCCGGACCTCGAACGAGACGCCGTCGACGGCCTTGACGCCGGCGAAGCTCAGGTGCACGTCCTCGAACGTCAGGAGAGCCATCGTTTCCTCCGCTTGTAGTGCTTGACCTCGCGGAAGGACCGGACGGCCCCCAGGTAGAACTCCTTGATGTCCTCGTCGGCGAGCAGTTCGCCGGACGGCTTGTCCATGACGATCTTCCCGGTCTCCATGACGTAGCCATGGGAGGCGATGGACAGGGCCATCGTGGCGTTCTGCTCGACCAGCAGGACCGTGGTGCCCTGACGGTTGATCTCCACGATGAGGTCGCGCACCTGGGCGACCAGCGACGGCGCCAGGCCCAGGCTGGGCTCGTCGAGCAGCAGGTACTTCGGCCCGGCCATGAGCGCGCGGCCGACGGCCAGCATCTGCTGCTCGCCGCCCGACAGGTAGCCGGACACGCTCTTGCGCCGCTCCCGCAGCAGCGGGAACAGGCCGTAGACGCGCTCCAGGTGGGACTCGGCCGCCGTGTGGCCGCCGACTTTGAGGTTCTCCTCGACGGTCAGCTCGGCGAGGATGCGGCGGCCCTCCATCACCTGGCTCACCCCGCGCCGCACGATCTGGGCGGGCTTGAGGTGGTGGACGGGCTCGCCCTCCAGCGTCACCGAACCCTTGGTGATCTTGCCGTCGTGCACGTCGAGCAGCCCGGACACGGCACGGAGCAGGGTCGTCTTGCCCGCGCCGTTCGCGCCGAGCAGCGCCACGATCGCCCCAGGCGGAACGCTGAGGCTCACGCCGCGCAGCACGAGCATCACGTCGTCGTAGACGACTTCGAGGTTGCGGACCTCAAGCATGCCCAGCTCCCCGGGATGGTGTGGCCTATGTCACTCCCCCGATGAGCACAATGTCCACGCTTGCCCGGCAGCCGACAAGAGGGGCGGCGGAAATTTGATCGTGTCGCTGGTTCTAGGATTTCTCTTATGGCAATTTGCGAGCATCTTTCCCAGGCGGACGATCCGGCCGCGAAGACGCCGGAGGGCTGCGAGGAGTGCCTGGCCGTCGGGGGCCGCTGGGTGCACCTCCGGCGCTGCCTGGAGTGCGGTCACATCGGGTGCTGCGACTCCTCGCCGGCCAAGCACGCCACCCAGCACTATCACGAGACGGCTCACCCGGTGATCCAGTCCTACGAACGCGGTGAGGACTGGCGCTGGTGCTTCGTCGACAGCGCGATGGGCTGACCGGCGCGGCCCCTCCCGGCTAGCGCTCCAGGATCGCCTCCTCGAAGTCGAGCTGCGCCATCACGTCGCGCATCACCTCGTCGTCGAGGCGGCGTTCGTCGCGCAGGCGCACGAAGACCTGACGCTCGGCCTGGAGCATGTCACGGCGCAGGCGGCGGTAGAGGGCGCTGGGGGTCTCCGCACCACCCTGCCCCGTGCCGCCGCCCAGGCGCTCCCAGGCGCTCAGCGAGCGGCGCCAGGACTTCTCCCTGAGCTGGTCGATGACCTGCTTCTGGATCTCGTCGGGCTCGTCCTGCTCGTCGACGAGCCGCGTGAGCTCCTCCAGCCCGGCCTCCAGCGCGGCCTGCTGGGCCGCCGCCTCGGCCAGGCGGTCTTCGTACTGCTCGCGGTCGCTGGACACGCGCAGCCGCCTGATCAGCGCGGGGAACGTGGTGCCCTGGATGAGCAGCGTGCCGATCACGGTGGTGAACGTCAGGAACAGCAGCATCGCGCGGTCCTGCGCCGGGATGCCCGGCGGGATGGCGAAGGCGGCCGCCAGCGACACCACGCCGCGCATGCCCGCCCAGCCGAGGACCACCGCCTGCGGCCCGGTGGGCGCGCTGCTCCTGCGGAAAAGCTTCGTCAGGTACGTCACCGCGAACACCCACACGAACCTGCTGACGATCGTCACCGCCAGCACGGCGGCGGCGTAGCCCGCGACCGCCCAGGGGTCGTAGCCGGAGATGCCCTGGACGACGGTCGTGAGCTGCAGCCCGATCAGGGCGAACACGATCGTCTCCAGGAGGAAGTCGGTGACCTTCCACACGGAGTCGGACACCAGCCGGGTGCCGAACCCCTGCAGGTGCATCCGGTTGCCCAGGTAGAGGCCGACGATCACGACCGCGATCACGCCCGAGGCCTCCACGCTCTCCGCCGCGAGGTAGGTGGCGAACGGGATCAGCAGCATCAGCGTGTTCTCGACCAAAGAGTCGCGCGTGTGCCTGAACAGCCAGGCCAGCGCGAACGCCACCGCCAGCCCGATCGCCACGCCGCCCGCCGCGGCGAGCAGGAAGTGGCCGAGGCCGTGCCACAGGTCCATGGCGCCGCCCAGCGCGGCCCCGATGGCGACCCGGTACAGCGTCAGCGCCGTGGCGTCGTTGAACAGGCTCTCGCCGACCAGGATCGTCAGCGTCCTGCGCGGCAGGCCCAGCCGGCGGCCGACCGCGACGGCGGCCACGGCGTCGGGCGGGGCGATGATCGCGCCCAGCGCGAACGCCAGCGCCAGCGGGAGGTTCGGCAGCAGCAGGTGGACGACCAGCCCGACGACGGCCGTGGTGAACAGCACCAGCCCGACCGACAGCAGGGCCACCGCCCGCTTGACGTCACGCAGGCGCAGGTAGGAACTGTCGAACGCGGCGGAGTAGAGCAGCGGCGGCAGGAACACGTACAGCACCAGCTCCGGCTGCAGCGGCACCGCCGGCACCAGCGGTGACACCAGCAGGCCCGCGGCCACCAGCAGCAACGGCGCCGGCCAGCCCTTGCGCCGGGCCACGGCCGCCACGCCGATCGCGCCGCCTGCCACCAGCAACAACTGCAGGCCAATGGTCGGATCCACCGGTGCTCCTTCCGCCTCGGCCCGATCGCTTCGGGAGGAGCGTACCTGGCGGCCGGACCCGGCGTGTCACCACTCCCTGCGGTCGCTCCGCTCGTAGTAGTCCGGCTGCTGGTCGGGGCGCAGGCGCTCGCCCGTGGAGAACATGGGGTCCCCGACGTAGGGGCGGGACAGCGCGTCGGGCTGCTGCTGCTCCGGCCGGCCCATGGACATCAGCGGGTCCACCGGGTTCGGCACGGGATTCTGCTGGTAGGCGGCGTAGTCGTCGTGGACGGGCTGGGGGACGGGACGGGGCCGGCCCGCGCCCGGGATGCCGTGCATGGGGGTGCCCAGGCCCGCGGCGGCCGGGGCCTGCGGCGGCGGCGGCTGCTGCTGGTAGGCGTCGGAGCGCCCGGCGTAAGGGTCGGCCGGGTAGGGGTCTGCCGCGTAGGGGTCGCCCGGATACTGGTCGGGCCGGTGCTGGGCCTGTTGGTGCTGCTGGTACTGCGCCTGCTGGTGCTGGTGCTGCTGGTGGGGCGCGGCGGCCTGGGAGGGGAAGCCGAGCGGGTCGGTGCTCAGCGGCGCCGGGCGGCGCTGGTCGCCGGGCATCTGGTAGACGGGCTCGTTGTCGATGTACTGCGGGCCGGAGTACGGGTCGGGCTGGACGGCCGGGTTGCCGTACTGCGCCGGCTCGCCGGCGTACTGCTGCGGGCCGCTGAAGGGGTCGCCGGCGTACTGCTGCGGACCGCTGAGGGGATCGCCGGCGTACTGGGGACCGCTGAAGGGGTCACCGGCGTACTGCTGCGGGCCGCTGAGCGGGTCGCCGGTGTACCGCTGCTGCGGGGCCGTCGTCTCCACGTACTGCGGGCCGGTGAAGGGCGCGCGCTCGCCGTAGCCCGGGCTCTCCCTGGGAGGCTCGCCGTACGCCGGGGGCATGGAGTCCCTGGGGGCCGTCGTCTCGCCGTACGAGGCCACCAGCTTGTCCTGGCGGGCCGGAGGGGCGCCCCTGGCCACGAGGACGTCGTTGGGCGACAGGGCGGCCGTGGGGCGTTCGTCGGGCTGGTGCTGCGGCGGTTGCTGGATGGGCTGGGCCGGCCGCTGGTACTGGCCGGTGCCGGGCATGACCTCGGTGCCCGGCTCGTGCGCGGGCACGGCGGCGGGCTGCTCGCCCGCGGCCTCGGCGAAGCCCTCGTCGAGAGTGTCGAGCAGGCGGCCGACGTCCTCCATCGGCATGCGGAAGCTCGCTGTGCACATCTCCCCCCGCCAGAGGCTGAGGACCAGCGTGCCCTCATGCCACGTGACGCGGAGACACCGCTCCTGACCTCGCGCATCGAAGAACACTTCGCCGAACGACGGCAACGGGACAACTTCCGACATGGCAGACATACTGCTTTAACCAGCCTTTATCCGTCCACTCAACCCCGGAAAACCCTCTGTAACCGGCCTTCCCACCTACACCGGGAACCCCTCTGGTCACTCTGTGTGAAGACCTTCCCTAACCTGTCGGAGTCCCGGTCGCCCAGTGTGCCACGGGCTCCGCCGCGGGGGTCCGGGAACGCCGGGATGCATCTGGCCGATCACACCGCGTTCGGCACGGCGACCCCGGAATGCGGGTAGCGTTTACTGCCGTGCCGGACTCCCATCTTCCGTCTGCGGACGAACTCCTCATGATCGCGGTAAACGCTCTCGGAGGGAGCGAACGGCAGGGCCAGCTGACCATGGTCCAGGCCGTTCAGCAGGCCATCGACGACGAGGAGCACCTGGCGGTCCAGGCCGGCACGGGCACCGGGAAGTCGCTGGCGTACCTCGTGCCGTCGATCCGCCACGCGATGGACAGCGACTCGCCCGTCGTGGTCTCCACGGCCACGATCGCGCTGCAGCGCCAGCTCGTCGACCGCGACCTGCCCCGGCTGGCCGAGACGCTGGCCAAGGAGCTGCCGCACGAGCCGACGTTCGCGATCCTGAAGGGCCGCCGCAACTACCTGTGCCGTTACAAGGCGACGGCGGGCTGGCCCGAGGAGGACGAGCAGGACCAGCTCTTCGACCCCCGCGAGGTGAGCGCGACCGGCCGCATGGTGCAGCGCATCCAGGAGTGGGCCGAGGAGACCGAGACCGGCGACCGCGACGAGCTCGTGCCCGGCGTGAGCGAGCAGGCGTGGCGGCAATACTCCGTGAGCGCGCAGGAGTGCCTCGGGGCCGGCCGCTGCCCGAGCGGCGCCGAGTGCTTCGCCGAGCTGGCCAGGGCGCGGGCGGGCGAGGTCGACGTCGTGGTGACCAACCATGCGCTGCTGGCCATCGACGCCATGGGCGACCTGCCGGTGCTGCCCGAGCACGAGGTCGTGGTCGTGGACGAGGCCCACGAGCTGGTCGACCGGGTGACGTCGGTGGTGACCGGCGAGCTGTCGGAGCTGACCGTGTCGCTGGCGGTGCGCCGGGTGGGCAGGCTGATCGAGCAGGCGGTCGCCGACCAGCTCCTGGAGGCGGGCGAGGACCTCAAGGCGCTGCTGTCCGCCGCGCCGCCCGGGCGCATCGACGAGCTGCCGCAGGTGCTGGGCCTGACGCTGGCGCTCGTACGCGACTCGGCCGCGCGCTGCGTCACGGCCATGGGGCCGCGCGGCGCCGACAAGGACGACCCGGACAAGGCTGGGCAGCGCAAGGCGGCCTTCTCGGCGCTGGACGAGGTGCACGACACGGCGGTGCGCATGCTGGAGGCGTACGGTCACGCCTCGGAGTCCGACCGCGCCGAGGTGGTCTGGCTCGACGCGGGCACCGACCGGCGCCCGCCCGCGCTGCGGGTCGCGCCGCTGACCGTGAGCGGCATGCTGCGCGACAAGCTGTTCGGCGAGCGCACGGTGATCCTCACCTCCGCCACCCTGGCGCTGGGGGGCACGTTCGACGCGCTGGCCGCGCAGTGGGGGCTCGGCGACGGCAAGGGCTGGCAGGGCATCGACGTCGGCTCGCCGTTCGACCATCCCCGCGCGGGCATCCTGTACGTCGCCAAGCACCTCCCCCAGCCCGGCCGCGACGGGCTGCCGCAGCAGTACCTCGACGAGATCACCGAGCTGATCGAGGCGGCCGGGGGGCGCACCCTGGGCCTCTTCTCCTCGATGCGCGCCGCCAAGGCGGCCACGGAGGCGCTGCGCGAGCGGCTGGACGTGCCGCTGCTGTGCCAGGGGGACGACTCGACGATGCTGCTGGTCAAGCAGTTCGCCGAGGACGAGCCCACGTGCCTGTTCGGCACGCTGTCGCTGTGGCAGGGCGTGGACGTGCCTGGGCCGTCGCTGCGGCTGGTCATCATCGACCGGGTGCCGTTCCCGCGCCCGGACGACCCGCTGACGTCGGCCCGGCAGCGCCACGTGGCGGCCAGGGGCGGCAACGGCTTCATGGCGGTCGCGGCCAACCACGCCGCCCTCCTCCTCGCCCAGGGCGCCGGCCGCCTCCTGCGCGCCCAGGACGACAAGGGCGTCATCGCCGTCCTCGACCCCCGGCTCGCCACGGCCCGCTACAGCGGCTTCCTCCTGGGCTCTCTCCCCCCGTTCTGGCGCACCACCGACCCGGCCGTCCCCCGCGCGGCCCTCAAGCGCCTCACCGCGGAGTCCTCGGCCTGACCCCACGCCCTCCGGAACGCCTGCCGCGAACACGGTCATCCGCGCGGCAGGCGTTCGTAGCCGAAGTGCGGCGGGTGGCCTGCCCGTGCGCAGCCGTAAAGCAAGCAAGCCCTGAAGAACCTAAAAGGGAGTGAGGTCGGGGCGCTTGGGTGGGAGCCCGTCGCCGGAGGAGATGCCGCGGAGGCGGCGGGACATCCAGGGGACGAGATGCTCGCGGATCCACTGGGCGTCCTCGCGCCGCCGTGCCCGCGGGTCCACCGTGCGCGGCGGCCAGTCCTTGCGCCAGTCCTCGAACGGCACCCCCAGCACGTCCAGCGCCCGCGCCGCCACCAGCCGGTGCCCGTCCTCGTTCATGTGCAGCCGGTCCGCGCTCCACGCCCGCCAGTCGCGCAGCCCCTGCATCGACCACTGGTCCACCAGCCGGCACCCGTAGAGGTCGGCGATGGAGCGCACGTGGAGGTAGAAGACCGCGAAGCGGCCGCGCAGGCGCCGCATCAGCGGCGTGTCGCGCGGGTCCACCCCCGTGAACAGCAGCACGTCCGAGCCCGCGGCCCGCAGGTCGCGCACGGCGCGGGCGAGCTTCTTGGCCATCACGTCGGGGTCGCTGCCCGGCCTGAGCAGGTCGTTGCCCCCGGCGCAGAGGCTGACCAGGTCGGGTGCCATGTCGACGGCCGCCGGCACCTGCTCGGCGACGATCTGGTCGAGCAGCTTGCCGCGCACGGCCAGGTTGGCGTAGCGGAAGCCGGGCTCGTCGGCGGCGAGCCGTTCGGCCACCCGGTCGGCCCAGCCACGGTAGTGACCGTTCTGACCGGGGTCGTTCAGTCCTTCCGTGAAGCTGTCGCCGAGGGCGACGAAGGACTTGTAGTGCCTCATGAGGTGGTGTTCATCTCCGCGATAGCGTGCAGCGCAAGGACGTACGACTGTAGCCCGAAGCCCGCGATGGTGCCCGTCGCCACCCCGGCGACGACGGAGTTGTGGCGAAACTCTTCCCTGGTGGCCGGGTTGGAGATGTGCACCTCGACCAGCGGTGCCGTGCGCATGGCGATCGCGTCGCGCAGGGCGTAGGAGTAGTGGGTGAACGCGGCCGGGTTGAGCACGACCGGGATGCGGCCGTCGGCGGCCTCGTGGATCCAGCCGATCAGCTCGGCCTCGTCGTTGGTCTGGCGCACCTCGACGTGCTCGCCGAGCTTCCTGCCGGTGTCGCGGCAGAGCGCGGCGAGGTCCTCGAACGTCTCGGCGCCGTAGATGTCGGGCTCGCGGGTGCCGAGCCTGCCCAGGTTGGGCCCGTTGAGCACGAGGATCATGCGGAGATCTCCTTGTAGGCGGCTTCGAGCAGCTCTTCCGAGGGGCCTTCGAGCCGGCCCGGCTCGGCCAGGCCGTCGAGCACGACGAACCGTTGCTTGGCGCCGCGGTTCTTCTTGTCCAGCCGCATGTGGTCGCGCAGGGACTTCCAGGCGTCGGCGCGGTAGGCGGTGGGCAGGCCGACGCTCGTGAGGATGGACCTGGTGCGTTCGACCAGGTCGGCGCGGCCGGCGAGCTTCGACAGCTCGGCGGCGTAGACCATGCCGATGGCGACGGCCTCGCCGTGGCGGATGGCGTAGCGCTCCTCGCGTTCGATGGCGTGGGCGAGGGTGTGGCCGTAGTTGAGGATCTCCCGCAGGCCCGCCTCGCGCAGGTCGGCGCCCACGACGTCGGCCTTGACCTGGATCTTGCGCTCGATCAGCTCGCGGGTGTGGGGGCCGTCGGGCCTCGTGGCGGCCTCCGGGTCCGCCTCGACGAGCCTGAGGATCTCCGGATCGGCGATGAACCCGCCCTTGATGATCTCGGCCAGGCCGGCCACGTAGTCCCGCTTCGGCATGCTGGACAGCGTGGACAGCTCGCACAGCACCCCGGCGGGCGGCAGGAAGGTCCCCACGAGGTTCTTGCCCTCGGGCGTGTCGATGCCGTTCTTGCCGCCGACGGCCGCGTCGACCATGGCGAGCAGCGTCGTGGGCACGAGCACGACCTGTACGCCGCGCAGCCACGTGCCGGCCACGAACCCCGCCAGGTCGGTCGTCGCGCCCCCGCCCACGCCCACCACGGCGTCGGAGCGGGTCACGCCGTGGCGGCCGAGCGCCGACCAGAGCCCGGCGGCCACCTCGACGGTCTTGGCCTGCTCGCCGTCGGGCACGGGCAGCTCGACCACCTCGTAGCCGGCCTCGCGCAGCGCCTCGCCGACCGGGCCGGAGATCTCCGGCAGCGTCTCGGGGTGGATGACCGCGACCGTGCGCACGCCGGGCTTGAACAGCGTGGTCAGCTCGGCCAGCACCCCGGTGCCGACCACCACGTCGTACGGGCTGTCCCCGCGTACGGGGATCCTCGTGGCGCTCATGCGGGCAACCCCTTGATGATCTCGTCGGCGAGCTCCTCCGGCTCCCGCTTGTCGGTGACCACGGTCGCCACCGCCAACCGCTCGTAGACCGGCCGCCGCTCCTCCATCAGCTTCTTCAGCTGGCTGCGCGGGCTGAGCACGAGCAGCGGCCGGGCCGAGGCCAGCCCCACCCGCTGGACCGCGTCCGCCAACCCCACCTGCAGGTAGACGACGTGGTGGCCCGCCAGCAGGGCCTGCGTCTCCTCGTTGAGCACGGCGCCGCCGCCGAGCGACAGGATCCCGTCGTGCTCGGCCAGGGCGCGGCGCACGGCCTCGTGCTCCAGCTCGCGGAAGCGGGCCTCGCCGTCCTCGACGAAGATGTCGGAGACGGGCTTGCCCGCCACGGCCTCCACGTCGGTGTCGGTGTCGCGGAACCCGACGCCGAGCCGCTCGGCGAGCAGCCGCCCCAGCGTCGTCTTACCGGACCCGGGGGGACCGATCAAAACAGCCCTGCTCATTGGTCGCTCACCGCTCCTCATTCGCTCCGCGGAGCCCCTCCTGCGTCGGGCCTCCACTCCGCTCACTGCGTCGGGCTCGCTCCCTGCTCATTTGATCACCATCGAAGACAGGTAGCCGGACAGGTTGCGGGCGACCTCCTCCACGGAGTCGCCGCCGAACTTCTCCAGGGCCGTGTCGGCCAGCACCAGCGCGACCATGGCCTCCGCCACGATGCCGGCGGCCGGGACGGCGCACACGTCGGAGCGCTCGTGGTGGGCCTTGGCCGCCTCGCCGGTCTTGACGTCGATCGTGGCCAGCGCCCTGGGCACGGTGGAGATCGGCTTCATGGCGGCGCTGACGCGCAGGATCTCGCCGTTCGTCATGCCGCCCTCGACGCCGCCCGCGCGGTTGGTGATGCGGCGCACGCCGTCTTCGGTGGTGTACTCGATCTCGTCGTGGGCTTGGGAGCCGGGCCTGCGCGCGGTCTCGAAGCCGTCGCCGACCGCCACGCCCTTGATCGCCTGGATGCCCATGAGCGCCCCCGCGAGCCTGGAGTCGAGCCTGCGGTCCCAGTGGGTGTAGCTGCCCAGGCCGGGCGGCAGCCCGTACGCGAGGACCTCGACGACGCCGCCGAGCGTGTCGCCGTCCTTGTGGGCCTTGTCGATCACGGCGATCATGGCGGCGCTGCCCTCGGCGTCGGAGCAGCGCACCGGGTCCTCGTCGATCCTGGCCAGGTCGCCGGGCCCGGGCAGGACCTCCGCCGGGCTCTTCGCGCCGCCGATCTCGGTGACGTGGCTGACGATGTCGACGCCCAGCGCCTGCTTGAGGAAGCGCCTGGCGACCTCGCCGAGCGCGACGCGGGCGGCGGTCTCGCGGGCGCTGGCCCGGTCGAGCACCTGCCTGGCGTCGTCGAACCCGTACTTCTGCATGCCCGCCAGGTCGGCGTGGCCGGGACGCGGGCGGGACCGGGGCGCGTTACGCGCGAGGCCCTCCAGCTCGGCCGGGTCGACCGGGTCGGCCGCCATGACCTTCTCCCACTTGGGCCACTCGGTGTTTCCGATGCGGATCGCGACCGGGCTGCCCATCGTGCGGCCGTGGCGGACGCCGCCCACGATCGTCACCTGGTCCTGCTCGAACTTCATCCGGGCACCCCGGCCATAACCGAGCCTGCGGCGGCGCAGGGCCTCGTCGATGGCGGCCGTGGTCACCTCCACCCCGGCCGGCAGGCCTTCGAGGATGGCGACGAGTTCGGGGCCGTGGGACTCTCCGGCGGTCAACCAGCGCAACATGCGTACAAGTCTTCCATGTGCTGCCTAGTGAGATGTCCCGCGTTCACCAGCCGAGACAGAGTGTCGTGAACGCGCCCAGCAGCATGAACGGCCCGAACGGGAACTGGGTGTCCCTCGTCCCGCGCCTGGACAGCAGGAGCGCCAGCCCGTAGAGGGCGCCGAGCAACTGGCCGCAGAAGGCCGCGACGACCCACGCCTGCCAGCCCAGCGCCGCGGCGGCCATCCCGATGAGCCCGGCCAGCTTGACGTCCCCCAGGCCCATCGCCTCCGGCCTGACGAACCAGAGCAGCCCGTACGCGGCCGTCAGCGCCACCCCGCCGGCCAGCGCCCTGGGCAGCTCTCCCGTCGGCGCCAGGGCCAGGACCATGATCGGGTACGCCGGGAGCGTGATCGCGTCGGGCAGCAGGCTGGTACGCCAGTCGACGACCGCGAGGGCGGTGCCGATCACCGCGAAAGGCACGTACGGCAGCCCGAACCGCCAGGCGACGAGCGCGGCCACGGCGGCGGTCACCAGTTCGACGCCCGGGCCGGGGCGGTGGATCAGCGCGCCCTGGTCGTAGTGGACCGGCCCCTCGTCGTAGGAGTCGGCCAGCGCTCGGATGGGACGTCCGCAGATCAGCCCGGCGAGCGCCATGAGTGCGACCACGAGCCGACCCTAATGCGCCGCCCCGCCCACGCGGGCCGGATCACTCCACCGGATATCCCCCGCCGGGGCTATCGGCCCTTTCTGGAGAACCACCGGCGGCGCCGGACGGGCTCCACCCGGGCCACCGTCACGCCACCGAGCCGATCGACGGTCCCCGACTCGACGGCCGCCAGCGCCTCCAGCACCGTCCCCTCGATCACGAACTGGACCGGCCCGGCCACGTCCACCACGACCGCCGCCGCCTTCTCCTGCACCGCCGCCTGGCACACCTGCAGCGCCGTGGCCTGGATCGGCCGGGCGTCGGGCCGCCATCGGGCCAGCGTCTCGCTGCCGGTGAACGCGAGCACCGCCTGCCTGCCGTCCGCCCCGACGAGCTTGGGCAGCGCCATCTCGCTCTCCTTCTCCTGCCGCAGCCCGTGCGCGCCGACCTCGCTCTCGGTCAGCAGCGCCACGACGGGCACCAGCAGCCGGGCGCCGCTGAGGGCGTTCAACACGTCGGCGGCGTCCGCCGTGCCCGCCTGGTAGGAGGCCAGGGCGGCGGCCACGGCGGGCGCGGCGCTGCCGTCGTCGCTGGGATCAAGAGGTCGCGGGATGCTCGGCACAGCCCCCGAGACTACCCGCGCCCGCCCCTGCCCCCGAGCCTGGCCCGTAGCGCACCGGCGCCATCGGCCCGGCCATATCCGGCCCGAGAGCCCGAGCCGAGAGCCCGGTCCGAGGGCTCCTATCCCAGGTCGGAGATGGCCGCCACCGGGCCGCCGCCCGAGGGCCCCTGGTGGACGGCCGCCACCGAGACGAACACCGCCGGGTCGCCCGTGACCGAGGCCGCCACCCCGCCCACCGTCGCCTTGATCTGCCGGTGCCAGTGCACGTCCGAGTCGTCCAGCATGATGTTGCGCCGTCCGCGTACCCGTCCCGACGGATCGGCCTCGCACTTCATGAACACGTTCACCAGCCGCCCTCCGAGGTCCGACGGGTGCGGGCGCTCCGGCAGCGGCAGCCCCGAGTCCCTGATGGCCTCCCAGATGCCGTCGGCGTCCAGGGCGTCCTTCATGACGCTGTGGCCGATGCGGTAGCGGCCGCCGATCCCCCGTACGTTCCCCACCAGCACGATCTGGGCCCGGTCCAGCTCCACCCCGGACGAGCACGAGGCCACGGACGAGTACAGCGACAGGTCCTTGTGGATCTGGTCGGCGCGCGGCATGTCGATCTCGCCGAGGGCGACGGCGATGCCGAGGGCGGTGGTCGAGTTGGACAGGTCCATGGAGGGGCCGGTCTCCTCGATGGCGGTGTCCTGGCCACGGCTCTTGGCGTCGGTGATGGTGGCCAGGGTGAGCAGCGGCGTCTTGGTCTGCACGTAGTGGACGTCGCGCGGGTCGTCGATGCCCGCGATCTTCATGGCCTCGCGTACGCCTGCCGCGACCTTCTCCACCATGGCGGGCCTGCCGATGTCCTCGGGCAGGATCACCTCGCTCATCGCGACGCCCACCGACAGCCGCGGCTCGTCGGACGGGGGCGCGTCGCCCGTGGTGGCGAAGATGGTGGCGTGCGGGCTGAGCACGCCGTCGGTGCCGCCAGACCACACCAGGGGCACGCTCTCCGGCGCCGGGTGCCCGTGCTCCGCCAGCACCTCGCGGAAGGCCCGGTCGGCGAGGATGCGCGTGTAGTCGTTCACGCCGCCGTTGCCCTCGGTCTTGCCGACGACGGCGAGCACCCGGCGCGCCTCGATCACCCCGTCGGCGATGAGCCGGCTGAGCCCGGAGGCGTCGGTGACGCTCTCGATCGGCACCTTGTGTACTTCAATCGGGTCCGGCATATGACGCCCCTTCTCCGTTACCGGTCCTCCCCGCCTTCGCGACGCTATCCGAGCCGGTCAGCGGGGTTCATGGTCAATGTCTGCCCATGAACCCAGCCGACGATGTCAAGGTGCGCTCACCGCCACGGGGTGGCGGGCCCGTACGTGCGCCGGGCGAGGGGCCGAACCCGGCGTTCAGCGGACGGTATGGTCGCCGGTGTGATTCGCGAAGCACACGTCAACGGGATAAGGCTCGTGTACCGGGAGGAAGGCGACCCCACCGCTCCCCCGCTCCTGCTGATCCACGGCCGGACCGCCGACCACAACGACTGGAACGGCATCACCCAGCACTTCGCGGCGCGCCACCACGTCATCGCCCTCGACCTGCGCGGGCACGGGGCCAGCGACTATCCGGGCTCGTACGAGATGCCGGAGATGGCCGAGGACGTCGTCGCGCTGCTCGACCACCTGGGCATCGGGCGGGCCACGCTGGTCGGGCACTCGCTCGGCGGCATCGTGGCGTACCACCTGGCCATGAACCACCCGGACCGGGTCGAGCGGCTGGTGCTCGAGGACGCGCCGCCGCCGCTCCCCTTCCCGAACCGCCCGCCGATCGTCGAGGACGATTCGACCGGGTTCGACTGGCGCATGGTGCACGAGACGGAGCCGCAGCTGGTCGACCCCGATCCCGCCTGGCTGGCGGGACTCGGCAGGATCACGGCACCGACGCTGGTGCTGAGCGGCGGGGAGCTGAGCCACGTCAACACCGAGGAGGTGGCGGCGCGGATCCCGGGGGCGAAGCTGGTCACGATCGACGTCGGGCACCTGATCCACACCGCGGCCCGCAGCCGGTTCCTGCACGCGGTGGACGCGTTCCTGGACGGCTGACGGACCAGCCCGGCCGGGTGCGATGTGCCGCATCTCATCGCGCCGTAACCCTGGTGTCACGTATTCAGGCCAGGGTAGGGGCGTGGTTGACATGCACGTACATCAGCGTCTGGGCAGGCTGAGGCTGATGGCCCCGTCGATCGGCCAGTGCGCGGTCGGAGCCGCGACCGCCTGGCTCGTGGCCAAGGATCTGCTGGGCCACAGCCGCCCGTTCTTCGCGCCCATCGCGGTCGTGCTCTGCATCGGCGTGGGGCTGGGCCAGCGGTTGCGGCGGGTGGTGGAGCTGGTCGTGGGGGTCAGCCTGGGCGTCGGCGTGGGCGACCTGCTGGTGTCGCGGATCGGCTCGGGCGCCTGGCAGATCGCGCTGGTGGTGGCGCTGGCCATGGCCGTGGCGGTGGTGCTCGACAGCGGCTCGTTGATCGTCCTCCAAGCGGGCTCCTCAGCCGTGCTCGTCGCCACCCTCCTGCCGCCGAGCGGCAGCGGCGGGTTCGACAGGATGGTCGACGCCCTGGTCGGCGGGCTCATGGGGCTCGCGGCGGTCGCCCTGTTGCCCACCAGCCCGTCGGCGCTGGCGAGGCGGCATGCGAAGGGGATGTTCGGCGCGCTGGCCGACGTGTTGCGGCAGATCGCCGAGGCCATCGAGACGCGCGACACGCGCGTGGCCACCGACGCGCTGGAGGAGGCGCGTGGCAGCCACAAGACCGTGGAGGAGTTCAGGCAGGCGCTGGAGACGAGCATGGAGATCGCCACGATCTCGCCGCTCCACCGCCACCGCCGCACCTCTCTTGAGGGGTACGAGAAGGCGTCCGTGCCGCTCGATCACGCGCTCAGAAACGCCAGGGTGCTGGCCAGGCGGGCCATCGTGGCCCTCGACGGCCCCGGCCTCACTCCGCCCTGGCTGCCACGCGAGCTGCGCGAACTGGCCGACGCGACGCTCATGCTCCGGGACGACCTGGCCGCCGAACGATCGCCGGAAAGGGCCGCCCGGGTGATCCTGGCGGTCGCGTCGCGGCAGGGGGCGGAGCGGTGGGGCTTCTCGGCGGACGTGATGATCGCCCAGCTCCGGTCCATCATCGTGGACCTCCTCCAGGCGACCGGCATGGATCGGGACGAAGCGGCCGCGACCCTGCCGATGCTGGACGTCCACCCCGACGACCGATCAGCCGAGGCGGATCTGCCCTCCGGCTCAGACGACGAAGACTCGGACCCGGCCGGTACGACACCCCCCACCGACGGCCCTGTAGGCCGGACCGAGACGCCCGGCTCGCCTGACCCGGCCGGCACGGGTGAATCCCCAGGCTCACAGGGCTTCACCAGCCCCCGAAAAATCAACACAACACCTAACGAAAAGGACTTAGCTGGGGCAAACGTGACCTCAATGTCATATAGATCCGCCAAGGTAGAAGGGTGCGAACCAGGCTCAGCGATCATGTGAAGGAACGACTGGGCACGTTCGGCCTCATGGCACCCTCCATCGCGCAATGCGCGGTAGGTGCCGCACTGGCCTGGATCATCGCCATGGAACTGCTCGGCCACCCCCGCCCGTTCTTCGCGCCGATCTCGGTGCTGATCTGCGTGGGCGTCGGGCTGGGGCAGCGGCTGCGCAGGGTGGCCGAGCTGGTGATCGGCGTCAGCCTCGGGGTGGGCGTCGGCGACCTGCTGGTGTCCTGGATCGGCTCGGGCGCGTGGCAGCTCGCGCTCGTGGTGGCGCTGGCGATGACCGTCGCGGTGCTGCTGAACAGCGGGGCGCTGTTCGTCGCGCAGGCGGGGTCGTCGGCCGTGCTGGTGGCCACCCTGGTGCCCGGCGACGGGGCCGGAGGGCTGGACCGGATGGCGGACGCGCTCACCGGGGGCATCATCGGGATCGCGGCGGTCGCGTTGCTGCCCGCCAGCCCGTTCACGATCGCGGCCAAGCACCTGTCCGGGGTGCTCGACGCGCTGTCCACGGTGCTGGAACGGGCGGCGGAGGCGATCGAGAAGCGGGACGTGGAGCTGGCGGCGGAGGCGTTGGAGGAGGCGCGGAACACGCAGGAGGCGGTGGAGGAGTTCGAGCACGCGCTGGAGACCGCCAAGGAGATCACGATGATCTCGCCGCTGCACTGGCACAGGAAGGCCAGGCTGGCGCGCTACGAGACCGCCGCCGTGCCGGTGGATCTCGCGATGCGGAACGCCCGGGTGCTGAGCAGGCGTACCCTCGCCTCGCTCGGGGAGGCCAGCCCGCCGCCCACCGCCTTGGCCGAGGCCCTGCGCGAGGTCTCCGAGGCGGCGCTGCTGCTGCAACTGGAGCTCGGCGCCGGCCGGGAGCCCACGCTGGCGCGCCAGGCACTGCTGGCGGTGGCGGCCCGGGAGCGGCCAGAAGGGCTCGGCTTCTCGGCGCACGTGATCATCGCGCAGCTGCGTTCTGTGGTCGTCGACCTGCTGCAGGCGACCGGGATGGAGCACGAGGCGGCCACGGGCACGCTCACCCCCTTGGACGAGGACGCCGCCGACACGCTCACCCCAGCCGACGACCCCTCGGACAAGCCCAGCCCCACGGACTCCGGCCTCTCGGACTCCGGCCTCTCGGACTCTGAATCCTCGGACTCCGGCTCCTCCGGCCCCGGTCCCTCGGACGAGCCCGCCGAGGCGCTCACCCCGGTGGATGAGCCGCGCGACGAGACCAGCCGCCGCTGACCCCGGAACCGCCCCCGGCCCACTGCGCGCGGCCGGGCGCAGTCGGCGATCAGTGGGCGACGGCGAGCCGGGCGGGTGGCGGTGGGCGGGCGAGAGTGGGTCAGGTGGAGAGGTGTTTGAGGCGGGTCACGGCCTCGTCGATGACCTCGTCCTTCTTGCAGAAGGCGAACCGGACGAAGTGCCGCCCCCGGTCGGCGTGGTCGTAGAAGACCTGGGTCGGGATGGCCACCACGCCGGCGAGCTGAGGGAGGCGGCGGGTGAGTTCGAGGCCGTCGGTGAAGCCCAGCGGGCGGATGTCCGTCTGGACGAAGTACGTGCCGGAGGGCCGCAGGACCGAGAAGCCGGCGGCCGAGAGGCCCTCCATGAGGCGGTCGCGCTTGTCCTGGAGGCCGGCGCGCAGCGCGGACACCCACTCCAGCTCGTGCCGCAGCCCGTACGCCACCGCCAGCTGCCACGGCGCGCTCGACGTGAACGTGAGGAACTGCTTGACCGTCTGCACCGCCGTGACCAGGGCGGCAGGGGCGCAGATCCAGCCGGTCTTCCAGCCGGTGACCGAGAACGTCTTGCCCGCGGACGAGATCATCACCGTGCGCTCGCGCATGCCGGGCAGCGTGGCCAGCGGGATGTGCTCGACCCCGTCGAACGTCAGGTGCTCGTACACCTCGTCGGTCACCGCGATCAGCCCGCGCTCCTGGCAGAGCTCGGCGATGACCTCCAGCTCGGCGCGGGTGAACACGGTGCCGGTGGGGTTGTGCGGCGAGTTGACCAGGATGACGCGGGTGCGGGGGGTGACGGCGGCGCGCAGCTCGTCGGGGTCGAACGTGAAGCGCCCCTCCACCGGCCGCATCGTGACGGCGACCAGGCGGGCCTGGGCGAGCGCGATCGAGGCCGCGTACGAGTCGTAGTACGGCTCGAAGGCGATCACCTCGTCCCCCGGCTCGCAGAGGGCGAGGATCGCGGACGCGACGGCCTCGGTGGCCCCCACCGTGACCAGGATCTCGCCTGCCGGGTCGTAGGAGAGGTCGTAGTGGGCGGAGCGGTGTTCCGAGATCGCCCGGCGCAGCTCCAGGATCCCCGGCCCCGGCGGATACTGGTTGGCGCCCGACGTGATCGCCTGGACCGCGCGGTCGAGCATCGCCGCGGGCCCGTCGGTGTCGGGGAAGCCCTGGCCGAGGTTGATGGATCCGGTCTCGACGGCGAGCGCGCTCATCTCCGCGAAAATCGTCGTGCCGAAGGCGCGCATCCTGGCAACAAGTGGTTCGGTCACGGCACTTAGGCTATGCCCGGCGGGAAATCCGCTCATCATTCCGCCCCCTGATGTCGCGAAGGGCGTGAGGCGGCCCGGCGCCTTGTCGGTAGTCTCGTCCCGTGATCATTCGGGTCGTGCTCGCCCTCGCCTTAACAGCGCCCCCCGCGGTGACGCCGGCGGACGCCGGCCCGAGTGCCTGCCCCGTCGCCATGCCGCCCCGGACGACCTGCGCCTTTCTCGAGGTTCCCGAGCGGAGGGACGCGCCGGATCGGAAGATCAAGGTGGGGTACGCCGTCCACGCCTCCACCGCCAAGGATCGCAAGCCCGACCCCGTCGTCTACATGAGCGGCGGCCCGGGGTCGGCGTCCATGCAGCTCACGGGATTCCTGAGCCAGATGTTCCCCGATCGTGACGTGGTCGCGGTCGAGCAGCGCGGCAGCAAGTACTCCGAGCCGGCCCTGGGGTGCCCCGAGACGGCGGAGGCGCTGCTCGGGCAGCTCCGGCGGCCGCCCGCCGACCTGGGCGCGGCGGCCGTCCGCTGCCGCAAGAGGCTCCAGGAGCAGGGCGTCGACCTGCGGGGGTACAACACGAAGGAGATCGCGGCCGACGTCGTCGCGTTACGCGAGCAGCTGGGGTACGACTCCTGGAACCTGTTCGGAGTCAGCTACTCCACCCGGGTCATGATGGACGTGGCCGCCGCGGACCCTGAGGGTGTGCGGTCGGTGGTGCTGGACTCGTACCTGCCGGAGAGCGTCGGCTGGTACGACGACGCCGACCGGAACCTGGCCGACACGGCGGCGCGGCTGAACATGAAGGACGCGTTCGAGGCCATGACGGCCCGGCTGAACGCCACGCCCGCGCAGGTGACGACGACCGACCCGCTGCTCGGCAAGGCGTTCACGGCGCGGATCAGCGGCGACGACGTGGCCACGATCATGGCGGAGGCGCTGCACGAGGCGGACTTCGCGGCGGTCGCGCCCGCCATGGTCGGGGCGCTCGCGACGGGTCACGACGAGCTGCTGCGGGCGCTGGCCGACGCGGTGGGCGAGGGGCTGGTGTCGCACGAGTTCGGGCTGTATCACGCGGTGCAGTGCCAGGACGAGGTCCCGTTCAACACATACGCCACAAAATCCCGACTTTTCACTATAAATGGGGACAAGGCGGTGTGTGATGCTTGGCAGCTCCCCAAGTCCAAGCCCGTCGACGCCACCACCAAGGCCCCCGTGTACGTCCTGGGCGGCCAGTACGACCCCACCACCCCCACCAGGACCAGCAAGGCCGCGGCCGAGTCCCTCCCCGGCGCCCGCTTCGAGGAGTTCCCCCGCGCCTCCCACGCCGTCTTCCTGACGAGCCCCTGCGCCCGCCGCAAGATCGTCGAATTCCTGGCAGCGCCCAAAGACGCTTCGGCCTCGCCATGCGTCGACGACGACACCCGGCAGCCGGTCGGCCTGCACGTGACCGGCGCCCCGTACCAGATCTCGAAGTCGCCCTGGCTGGCCGCGCCCTTCGCGCTGTTCGCGCTCGTCTCCCTGCTCCAGCTGGTCATGGCCGCGCTGAAGGGCCGGGCGCTGGCGGCGTTCGGCGGGCTGGCGGGCGTGGCCTTCGCCGGGCTGGTCGGGCAGTCCGTGTACGCCCTGGCCGAACGGAACGAGACCGCGCTGGCGGTCGGCGTGCCCGGCACGGCCGTCGCCTACACCTGGATCGCCGCCGCCGCGGCCGCGCTGACCGCCGCCGCGTTCCTGCGCGACCGGCGCTGGCCGCAGATCTCGGCGGCCGTCGTCGGCGCCGGATTCCTCGTATGGTGGTTGACCTGGTTCCTGTGACGCGCATCCGTGAGCTCGACGCCCTCCGTGGTTTCGCGGTGGGCGGCATCATGCTGGTCAACACCTGGCAGCACAACGCCAAAGCCACGCGCAACGGCGTCGACCTGGTCATCGAGGGCCTGTTCCAGAGCCGGTTCTACCCGATCTTCTCGCTGCTGTTCGGCATCAGCTTCATGCTGTTCCTGCGCGGCAACAGCCGCTGGGCGCTGCTGAGCAGGCTGTTCTGGCTGTTCTGCCTCGGGCAGATCCAGCACACGTTCTACGACGGCGAGGTGCTGACCGACTACGCCGTCTACGGCGCGGCGGTGCTGCTGCCGGCCTCGTTCCTGACCGGCGGGCTGCCGGTGCTGCTGCTCGGGCTGGCGGGGCTGGCGTGGGGGCTCCAGGTGGGCGGCGGGTCGTGGCTGATCCCCGGCCTGTTCCTGATCGGCATGGGGGTGTGGCGGCTGAGCCCGCCCAGGTCGCTGCTGCTGCCCTCGTTCGTGGTCAGCGCGCTGGCCGCCGTGCTGCTGACGGCCGCCTGGGTGAGCGACGGCGGGTGGATCCTCTACAGCACGGCCGCGCTGGCGGGCGCGGCGGCGTACGTGCTGGGGCTGCTGCTCGCGCTGCGGCCATGGCTGTCGGCGGTGCTGGAGCCGCTGGGCAGGATGGCGCTGACGAACTACGTCATGGGCACCGTCGTGATCGTCCTGGCCACCCCGCTGCTGAACACCGACCCGACGCGCTGGTCGGTGGTGGCGCTGGCGGCGGTGACCGTGGCCGCGCAGGTGCTGCTCAGCAGGTGGTGGCTGGCCAGATTCAGGTACGGGCCACTTGAGTGGATCTGGCGGTGCCTGACCTGGTTTCGAGTGGTGCCCAACCGGCTAGAGTCGGGCCGTGACCGAAATCGCCCTCTGCCAGATCCCGGTGTCTCCTGATCCCTCCACGAACCTCAAACGTGCCCAGGAGGCGATCGCCAGGGCCGAGGGGGCCGACCTGGCGATCTTCCCCGAGGCCACGCTCACCCGCTACGGCCGGCGCATCACGGACCTGGCCGAGCCGCTGGACGGGCCGTTCGTGTCGGGTCTGGCGGAGGCGGCCAGGGAGCACGGGCTGCCGGTGATCGCCGGGGTCTTCGAGGCGGGCGAGGGCCGCGTGCGCAACACGGCCGTGGCCATCGACGCCCAGGGCGCGGTGCGGGCGGCGTACCGGAAGATCCACCTGTTCGACTCGTTCGGCGCGAAGGAGTCCGATCTGGTCGCGCCCGGCGCGGAGCCGGCCGTGGTGGAGCTCGCGGGGCTCAGGATCGGCCTCATCACCTGCTACGACGTGCGGTTCCCCGAGCTGGCCAGGGCGCTGGTGGACAAGGGCGCCGAGCTGTTCGCGGTGATCGCCGCATGGGGCTCCGGGCCGCTCAAGGAGGACCACTGGGTCACCCTGGTCAGGGCCCGCGCGCTGGAGAACACGATGTGGACGGCCGCCGTCGGCCAGGCGCCCAATCCGGCCGAGTCGTCCGACGGGTACGGCGTGGGCCGCAGCATGCTGGTCGATCCCCTGGGCGTGATCCGCGCCGACCTGGGCACCGCGCCCGGCGTGCAGATCGTGCGGATTGATCACGAATGGACGACAACGGCCAGGGAGACCCTGCCGTGCCTCCAACACCGGGTTCTCTGAGGTTCAACCGATCGTAAAGTAGTACCGTGAGCGGAACGCAGATGCAGAAGGTTGTCCCGCCGCGTCTGCTCGTGCCATACCTGTCGGGCAAACGCACGGTGATCTCGGGTTATGTTTACCGCGTGCAGGACTGCGTCAGGCTGACCACGCCTGAGTCGCTCTATCACGGGCTCGACCTGTCCTTCGACGGATCCGAGCTGTTCGGCGAGGTGCCCGAGCTCTACGTGATGCGCTGGTACGCCCGCGACGTCGACACGTACGCGGTCCCGTACGGGCCCCACATGGGTGGCGACTGGAGCGACGCGCCGCCGTTCGCCGGCAACGGTTTCACAACATCGTCGGATCACGTGGTGCCGCAGTTCCACACCGTTCCGATGCCGATCCCGGCCGGGGCGGAGATCATCCATGTCACCGCCGACGGCGAGCGGCCCTTCGCCGAGTACGACGGGCTGACCTGGCGGCCCACGGCATGAGCGAGGGACCCATCAGACACAGCGAGGAGATCATGCCGGTCGCCTCCGGCTTCGTGGCCCGCTTCGACGGCCGCACGCTGCCCGCCGCCCTGGGCCCCGACAACGGCCAGGTGGTGCTGTTCAGCGAAGTGGAGCTGGACGGGTTCGAGCCGGCCTCGGGCTACTGGCGCAAGGTGGCGGCCAGGTCCCAGCTGGAGTGGCTCGTGCTGATCCGCACGGTGGGGGCGTTCGGCGGCGAGCCGTGCATCGTGATCGACGAGGACGAGGACGGGCTGCACATCGCCTACACGGGGCACAGCGGGATGAAGGCGGAGGCGCTGGGCTACTGGCTGGTCGACCACGGCGCCTACGAGGTCGTGGTGCCCCGCGAGGAGGTCTTCTCGATCCGCGTCGAACGGATTCCGGTCCCCTAGTCAACCGGCTGCCGTTCCGGGTGTCTCTATGACGTGACCGAAACAGCGACCATGGCGCAGCCGTCGTTCGCCGATCTGTTCGCGGCCCAGTACCACTCCCTGGTACGCCTGGCCGGGCTGCTCGGCGCGGACGACCCTGAGGACATCGCCCAGGAGGCGTTCGCCCGGCTGCACACAAGGCGGTTGCGCGACGACGGGGCCGCTCTGGCCTACCTGCGTGCGACCGTCTGCAACCTGACCCGGAACCGTCTGCGCCACCTCAACCTCGTCCGGCTGCGCCGCCCCGACCCTCCCGAACCGGCGCGCAGCAGCGAGCACGCCGTGCTCGTCTCCGAGGAGCACCGCGAGCTGCTGGCCGCCGTGGACCGGCTGCCGCGCCGCCAGCGCGAGGCCCTGGTCCTGCGTTACTGGCTGGACCTGTCGGAGCGCGAGATCGCCGATGCCATGGGCGTCTCGCCCGGATCGGTCAAGACCCACGCACGCCGGGCCCTGGCGGCCCTGGGCAAGGCGCTGACGGAGGAGGACGCGTGAACGACCTGGAAGAGCGCCTGCGGGCCGCGCTCAACGCCCGAGCCCAGACCTACGAGCCCGACCCGCACGCCTGGGCGCGCATCACGCAGCGCCGGCCACGGCGCCGGCCGGCGCGGTGGCTGCTGGCCGCGCTGCCCGTGGCGCTGCTGTCCGTGTTCGTTCCCGCCCTGCTCAACGGGGGCTTGGGCAGGAACACCGCGATCGACCCGACCGGGATCTACCAGCAGCTCATGAAGGAGCGCACGCCCCTCGGCAAGGAGGCGGTCGTCGACAACCCCTCCGAGGGCAAGCCGCTGCGGATCTGGTTCGCCAGGGGGAAGCTGGGCTATCCCGAGATCTGCTACGTCGTCGAGCGGGCCGCCGGCGAGCCGTACGGGGCCTGCGTCAACGCCGTCGAGTGGCAGCAGGTGGACGCCTGGTACGTCGGCAGCACGGAGCGGGACGGCGCGGCGACCGCGATGGACTGGGGGCTGGCCCGCCAGGACGTGGGCGCGGTGGCCGGGGTCACGGAGGGCGGGCAGGAGTTCCCCGGCACGGTGCGGAGCCTGGACGGCGCCCCGTACCGGCTGTGGACCGTGACGTATCCGTCCCAGGAGCCCATGTCCAGGATCCGGATCTCGGACGTCAAGGGCAAGGCACTCGGGTGGTGGTCCCGCGACGGCTTGGCCGCGCCGGGCGGGCAGCCCATGAGCGCTCCCATGGAGCTGTCCCAGGGCATCTCCGTCCGGCCGTACCGGATGCCCCGGTCGAAGGGCGGGACGCAGCTGACGTGGTGGCGGCACGGCGCCGAACTCGCCTCGCAGTCACTCGGCGAGGCGGACTCGGTGGTGACGATGAGCGCCCAGAGGGACGTGATCGTCGGCTTCGCCCGCAGGGACGTCGCCAGGATCGAGGTCTCGTTCGACAGCGGGCGCACGGCGAGCGTCGAGACCAGGCCCGATCCCTGGAACCTGGGCATCGCGCTGTTCGCCGCCACGAGCCCGTCCGACGACCCGGCCGAGGGCCGCCACATCACCGCCTATGACACGGCGGGCAAGCAGATCTGGCAGCACGACGAGCCGGCCAGGACGCCGATGTACGAGGCCGACAAGGTCGCCGGCGAGGTGATGACCCTCCCGGGCACCGAAAGCTCCGGCCGCCCGGTACGCATCTGGTTCACCCAGAGGTCCGACGAGGCGAACCAGTTCTGCTTCACCGGCGGACCCGCGCCGAACGACTCGGGTATGAGCGGCTGCTCCATCACCTTCCTACAGGGCTCCTACCCCTTCCAGCAGGCGACCACCTACCTACCGGACCCCGGCGCCGACATCTACTTCGGCCCGGCCCTCGCGGACTGGGAGTCGGTCGAAGCGGTGCTCCACGACGGGCGGCGGGTCCGCGCCTCGTTCCTGCGCGGCACGGGCACCCCGCATCCGGTCTGGCACGTCAGCGTCCCGCGCGACACCGAGGTCGGGGGCTTCATCGTGAAGGCGAAGGGCAAACCGGACAAGCAGGTCCCGAATTACAGCAAGAGCTGCGCGAGGCAGGCCGCGCGATCCGAGGCCGCCCCCCAGACCCTGCCGGCGGGCATCACCGCTCTCCTCGTGCCGGGCTGCGCGGCCTTCTGGGAGAACGGCGAGATCGTGCCGGCGCTGCCCGGACAGCTGCCCGGCGCGCGGCTGAGCGATCTGCTCGACGCCGCGCAGCCGGTCCAGTGGATCAGCCTCAAAACGGCCTGGTACGGCTACGCGCCCGCGGGCACGGCCAAGGTGGAGCTCCGCACGAAGGACGGCGCCACCGCGACGGCCGAGGCCGTCCCCGATGCGTGGGGCCAGAACGTGACGCTGTTCGCGGCCCCCGCTCCCAAGGGAGGCACCGACGAAACCGTAGCCCTCACGGGCTATGACGCCGGCGGCAAGGAGCTGTGGCGGTACGAGCTGCCCTAGCGGCGCGCCAGGTCGACGGCCACGCCGGCCCCTCGCTCCTAACCGAGGTTGCGGAAGCGGGCCCGGCGGGCCGCGAAACGGTCCGCCGGGCTCAACTCCAGCAGGTTCGCGATCTCGTACTCCAGCGCCCGCCCCACCCGCTCGCAGAACTGCCTCGGCTCGTACGCGGCGTCGGGCACCTCCGGGATGACCCGGTCCACGATGCCGTCGCGGCGCAGGTCGGTGGCGCGGATGTGCTGGGCCTGGGCGATCTCGGGCGCGAAATCCACCGAGCGGTAGAGGATGGCCGAGGCGCCCTCGGGCGGCAGCGGCGACAGCCAGGCGTGCTGGGCGCAGAGCACCCGGTCGGCGGGCAGCAGCGCCAGCGCCGCCCCGCCCGCCCCCTCGCCGAGCAGCAGGCACACGGTCGGCGCGTCGAGCATGACGAGCTCGGCCAGGCAGCGGGCGATCTCGGCGGCCAGCCCGCCCTCCTCGGCCGCCTTCGACAGGTCGGCGCCGGCCGTGTCGATGACGGTGATCAGGGGCAGGCCCAGCTCGGCCGCCAGCCGCATGCCCCGCCTGGCCACCCTGAGTCCGGCCGGGCCGAGCGGCGAGTTGGCCCGCTGGACCCGCCGGTCCTGGCCGAGCACCACCGCCGGCGCCGTGCCGAACCTGGCCAGCGCGAGCAGCAGCCCCGGCTCGTTCTCGCCCTCCCCGCTGCCGCTGAGCGGGGTCACGTCGGTGGCGGCGAGCTTGAGCAGCGTACGCACGCCGGGCCGGTCGTCGCGGCGCGAGCGGGTGATCGCCTCCCACGCCTCCACCGGCCGCAGGTCCTCCTCCGGCGGCGTGCCCGCCACCACCCGCGACCTGTCGTCGGCGAGCACGCCGAGCGCCCTGATCGCGATCTCCCGCGCCTCCTGGGCCGGCACCACCGCGTCGATCAGGCCCTTGCGGTGGAGGTTCTCGGAGACCTGCACGCCTTCGGGAAACGGGTAGCCGTGCAGCGACTCGAACACCCGCGGCCCCATGAACCCGATCAGCGCCCCCGGCTCGGCCGCCGTGACGTGCCCGAGCGACCCCCACGAAGCGAACACCCCGCCCGTCGTCGGATGCCGCAGGTAGACCAGGTAGGGCAGGCCCTGGCTCCGGTGCAGCTGGATCGCGGCGGTGATCTTCACCATCTGGACGAACGCGAGCGCGCCCTCCTGCATCCGCGTGCCGCCCGACGCGGGCGCGGCCAGCAGCGGCAGCCGCTCGCGGGTGGCCCGCTCGACGGCGGCCGTGAACCGCTCGGCCGACGCCACCCCGATCGAGCCCGCCATGAACGAGAACTCGCACACCACGACGGCGACCCTGCGTCCGCCGAGCAGCCCCTCGCCGGTGACGACCGCCTCGTCGTAGCCGGACTTGACGCGGGCCGCGGCCAGCTCGTCAGCGTAGGGGGAGCCGGGCGGCGCGGGGTCGGCGGGCGGCGCGTCCCACGATTTCCACGACCCCGGATCGAGGATCGTGTCAATCAGTGTGCGCGCGTCCGGACGGCTCACTATCGCTCCCTAGATGTCGGCCAGCGTTGCAATGTTGACGCACGAGGCGACCGTCCGGTGCCGCGAAATGCGGATCATCGTTCACGGTCTTCGAGCCAGGCGAGGACGGCGTCGCCGTCCTGGCCGAGAGCGGGCGGCGCGGTGTGCTCGAACCCCTCCAGCCCGTCGAAGCGCAACGGCGGCCCGGGCAGCTCGATCGTGCCCAGCACCGGGTGCTCCACCGTGACGACCAGCCCCTGCGAGCGGGTCTGGTCCCAGGCGTAGACCTCGTCGAGCGTCCGGATCGCGCCCGCGGGCACGCCCTCCTCGCCCAGCCTGGCCAGCCAGTGGCCGCGGTCGTGGGCGGCCAGGGCCTTCTCCATCTCCGCGATCAGCTCGTCCCGGTGCGCGAACCTGTCCCTGTTCGTGGCGTATCTCGCGGCGTCGGGGTCGATGCCGAGGAGCGTGGCGACCTTCTTCCACTGGCCGTCGTTGGCCGCGGCGATCTGCAGCATGCCGTCGGCGCAGCGGAAGGCGCCGTAGGGGGCGATGGAGGCGTGGTGGTTGCCGCCGGCGACCGGCACCTTGCCGCCGACCGTCCAGGCGGTGCCGTGGTAGGCGTGGACGCCGGTGATCGCGGCCAGCAGCGAGGTGCGCACGACGCGGCCCTTGCCGGTGCGCTCGCGCTCGTAGAGGGCGCCGGCCACGCCGTACGCGCCGTGGATGCCGGCGAGCAGGTCGGCGATGGACGCGCCGACGCGGTAGGGCTCGTCGGGCGACGGGCCGGTCAGCGACATCAGGCCCGCCTCGCCCTGGGCGATCTGGTCGTAGCCGGGCCGGCCGCCCTCCGGGCCGTCGTGGCCGAAGCCGGTGATCGACAGGATGACCAGGCGGGGGTTGAGCTCGTGGAGGCGCTCGACGGAGAATCCCAGGCGGTCGAGCACGCCGGTGCGGAAATTCTCGATGAGGACGTCGCTCTGGCGTACGAGGCGCTCGATGAGCCTCTTGCCGTCGGCGGACTTGAGGTCGACGGCGACGGACTGCTTGTTGCGGTTGGCTGCCAGGAAATAAGTCGAAATTTCGTGATCCGGTCCAACGAACGGCGGTCCCCATCCGCGCGACTCGTCACCCCCGTCCGGATGCTCCACCTTGATCACCCGGGCGCCCAGGTCACCCAGCATCTGCGCCGCGTGCGGCCCGGCCAGGGCCCTGGACAGATCGAGCACGACGATGTCACCGAGGGGTCCGAGCAAGATCAACCTCCTGCTTGCATTCGGGGCGAAAGAACATTCTCTCAGTTGGCCCTACCACCCCCTCTACCCTGGGTCAGGTGAATCACCTGGCCGATCGCATCATGAGCCTGCCGCCTTCGTGCGGCCCCGTCCGACTGGTGGCCGTGGACGGACCGGCGGGGGCGGGCAAGACGACGTTCGCGGGGCGGCTGGGGGCGGCGCTCGGGTGCCAGGTGATCCACAGCGACGACTTCCCCGTGCCGTGGGAGGAGGGGCCCGGCGGCTGGTTCCACGCGCTGGAGTCGCAGGTGCTGGTCCGGCTCCGCGACGGCCTGCCCGGAGGTTTCCGCAGGTACGACTGGGTGCGCGGCGAGTACGCCGAGCACGTGGCGGTCCCGCTGGCGCCGGCCCTGATCGTCGAGGGCGTCGGCACGGCCCGCGCCTCGATCGCCCGCCTGCCGGCCTTCACCGTCTGGGTGGACGCCCCGCGGGCGGTGCGCTTCGCCCGGGTCATGGAGCGGGACGGGGCCGAGTTGGAGCCGCGGTGGCTGGAGTGGTTCGCGGCCGAGGAGAAGTGGTTCGCCGAGGACCGGACCCGGGACCGGGCCGATCTGATCGTCGAGACCGGCTGAGGATCCGCCGAGACCGGTCGAAGACCCGCGGACGGGCGACGTCGCCGGGCCGGCTGAAGATCCGAGGACGGGCGACGTCGCCGGATCGGTCAGAGGTGGCCGACGTCGTTGAAGCGGACGAGCCCGGAGCGGTCCCAGACGGAGACGGAGGCGTTCAGCACGGGCGCGAACTCCAGGACGGCGGCCAGGTCCGCGTCCGGACCGCCCGCGAGGACGTGCCGCAGGCCCAGCACCACCGAGTCGTGGGCGACGATCAGCACCCGCCGCCCGGCCGCGTGCTCGCGCAGGTCGGCGAGGAGGTCACGGAGCCGGACCACGACGTCGGCCAGGGACTCTCCGCCGGGCGGCCGGAAGGCGTAGGCGCCCTCGGCCTCCCGCCGCGCCATCTCCTCGGGGAACCGCTGCCTGATCGCGGCCAGGTTGTAGCGCGCGAACGCCCCCGGCTCTTGGTCTCTGAGCCGCGCGTCCACGGTGACCGGGAGCGGCCCGGCGCCCCACGCCTCCAGGGCCACCCCCCACGTGACCAGCGCGCGGAGGTAGGGCGAGCACCACACCACCTCGGGGGTCTCGGCGGCGGGCAGGCCCGCCAGCGACCGCCCGAACGCGGCGGCCTGCGCCCGGCCCAGGTCCGTCAGCGTGACCTCGTCGTCCCCGCGCTCGTAGACCAGCGGCGCGGACCCGGCCTCCCGGTGGGCGCGGTTGGCCTCGCTCTCTCCGTGCCGCACCGCCATGATCCGCGCCGGTCCCATCCCGCCATCTTGCCACGGAGCCGTTCGGCGAATTACGGTCAAGCCCGTTATATAGATCTGGGAGGTCGTACGTGCGCACCATCCTCGCAACGCTCCTCGTTGCCTTATCCCTCTCCGCTCCGGCCCAGGCCGAATCCGCCGCGGCCCCACCCACCGGGTGCGGTTTCCAGAGCCTCGGCACGCTCCCGCTGACCGGCGCCACCACCGCGGGCACGGCGCTGGACGCCCGCCACCCGCAGGGCCCGCGCGTCTACTCGGTCACCTCCAGCGCCTCCGGCCCGGCGCTGCTCGGGATCAGGGACGCCCGCGACGGCCGCCTGATCGGCGAGCGCCCGCTCCCGCTCGCGCTCGGCTCCTGGGCCGTCACCGTCGCCCCCGACCACTCGGTGTACGTCGGCAGCTACAACGCCACCGCCGGGGCGATGGGCCGCCTCTTCCGCTACACCCCGTCCACCGACCAGGTGAGCGAGCTCGGCATCCCGATCGCGACCGAGACGTTCGTCTGGACCGTGGCCGCGAGCCCGGACGGCTCGGCCGTCTACGGCGGCACCTCGCCCACGGGCAAGCTCTTCCGCTACGACACCGCGACCGGCGCCTACACCGACCTGGGCAGCCCCGTCCCGGGCGACCAGTACGTCAGGGACCTGGCCGTCGCCGGGGACGGCACCGTGTACGCCGGCGTCGGCGCGCGCAGCATGAAGGTCGCCGTGCTCACCCCCGGCGGCACGGTCGAGCGGGTCATCGACCCGCCCGTCGAGGGCAGCGGCTACGCCTACGACGTCGACGTGGCCGGCCGCTACCTGCTGGTCCGCTTCGTCACCTCCACGGGCGCCAACCCCATGGGCGTGTACGACCTGCGCAAGCGCGCGTGGAAGGACGTCGTGGAGGACGTCGACAGCCTCACCGTCGGCGGCGGCAGGCGCGGCCACGACCTCTACCTGTTCCAGCACGACGAGCTCGTGAAGTACGACCTCAGGACCCGAAGGATCACCAGGCTGGACTTCACCGGGTACGGCGAGGGCGCGGCCCGCCCGCTCGGCTGGCTCGGCCACACCCTCGTCGGCACCAGCTCCACCGGCCGCATCTGGCAGTTCGACCGCAGGACCGGCCAGGGCCGGCTGCTCGACGGCACGCTGACCGGCCAGCCCGTCTCCATCCGCTCCCTCGGCACGGGCCCCGACGGCCGCGTCTACGCGGGCGGCTTCTTCACCGGTGGCCTGGCCGCCTACGACCCCGCCACGGGCGAGGCGCAGAACTGGCCGGACGTCGGCCAGAGCGAGGGCATCGTCACCCACAAGGGCAAGCTCTACCTCGGCGTCTACCCCGGCGCCCGGATCTACGAGTTCGACGGGACCGCGCCCAGGCTCCTGCTCGACCTCGGCGGCCAGGAGCAAGACCGGCCCTTCGCGATGATCTCGGCGGGCGACCGGCTGGCGTTCGGCACGGTGCCCAAGGCCGGCACCCACGGCGGGGCGCTCGGCCTGCTCGACCCCGCCACCGGGCACACCGTGATCAGGAGGGACATCATCCCCGGTCACAGCATCATCGGCCTGGCCTATCGCGACGGGGTCGTGTACGGCGCCACCTCGGCCTTCGGCGGCACCAGCACTCCGCAGGGCGATGCCGTGGCGTTCGCGTACGACATCGCCACGGACTCGCTCAAGTGGCAGTCCACCCCCGTCCCCGGTGACCTGGCACTCGGCTCGATCGCCTTCGACGGCGCCGGGCGGCTGTGGGGGCTGACCCCGGACACCCTGTTCGAGCTGGACCCGGCCACCGGGCAGACCGTCAGGAGCGTGCGGCACCAGACCTACCCCTGGTCCAGCGCCACGCAGGTCTGGCTGGACACCAACCTCGTCTTCCACAAGGGCTTCCTGTGGGGCAAGGTGCAGGGCAAGGCGTACCGGATCGATCCGGGGACGATGGCGCTCGCGCTCATCGCCCGCCCGATCTCCAACCTGATCCTCGGCCCCGACGGCCACCTCTACCTGTCACGCTTCGAGAACTTCTCCACCTACCGCGTCTGCTGACGGGTCAGCCGGAACAGACGCGGCCCCTCGGCGAAGTAGACGTCCCCGGACCCGTGCACCGCGAGCTGGTGCACGGGTCCCTGCCGCAGCACGGTGTGCCGCCCGGTCCGCGGGTCGAGGGAGAAGACCTCCTTGCCGGCGTGCGCGCCGTACAGGACGTGGCCGCGCCGGTCGAACGCGAGCTGCCCGCTCGCGCTCGCGCTGTCCGACAGCGTGACGCGCCTGATCACCTTGCGCGCGGCCGGGCTGACCGCGAACACCTCGCCGCCCGCGATCCCCCACAGTCTGCCCCGGTCGTCGAACGTCAGCGCCGGGACGGCCGGCTTGCCCGGCGCTGGGACGATCTCCCACAGCAGCCGGTTCTGCTTCACCGACCACGCGAACAGCTTGGCCTCCGGCTGCGTCGGCGGCGTGGCCGACTGGCCGCTGTAGATGGACGTCCCGCCGTAGAGCACGCCGTCGCGGTAGGCGAGCGAGACGATGCTCTGGTCCTGGACGACGTTGCGCTGGGCGTGCTTGAGCGTCCCGGTCCGCGGATCCCACACGGCGAGCACGCCGCCGAGCTGGCCGAGGTCGGGCATGGTGCCCGCGGCGAGGTAGCGGCCGGCCGGCACCAGCGCCCGCGGCCTGATCTGCTTGTCGGCGGCGAAGTCGAACAGCCGCGCCGGGTTCGGCGCCGGGCCGGGTTCGGGGCTGGGCGAGTATTCGGTGCTGTTCCACGGCAGCGCCGGGTCGTAGGCGTAGACCCTGGCCTCGGGATAGGCGCCGATGTAGAGCTTGCCGTCGTAGGCGATCATGTCCTCGCTCTGGGAGAACGTGTGGAACTCGGTTCTCTTACCGGTCTTCGGGTCCAGGGCGGCGAAGCCGCCGTTGAGGAAGCCGCCGGCGTACATGCGACCGTCGGGGCCCTCAGCGAGCGCGGTCACGTCGATGGGCTCGCCCTTGACCGCCGTCTGCACGAACGACTTCGCGCCGGTCTGCGGGTTGTAGCGGAACATCAGCCCGCGCCACAGCAGGCCGACGACGCTCTTGCCCGGATAGTCCGGCAGGCCCAGCTCGGCCCAGCCGATCCCGCGCGTGTTGGCCACCCGGCCGGTGAAGGGCAGCCCGGTCGGCGTCGTGGCCTGGGTACGGGGGTCGTAGCGGACCAGCTCGCCGCTCTTGACCAGGTAGACCGTGCCGTCATCGGCCGGGGGCGAGACGTCCAGCCCGTGTACGGCGTCGAGCGCGCCGGTCCACTTGCCGGCGGCGATGTCCCAGACGTGCAGCGGGCCCGGGCTCGCGCCGCCGTAGCGGACGTAGAGGAAGCCGCCCGCCGCGTTGACGTCGTAGGCCCACTTGCCCGCCGGGTCGAGGCCGTCGGGCGTGGGGAGCTGCCTGGTCGCGCCCGAGGCGGCGTCGATCTCGAAGACCGCGGCCGGGGCCTCGGTGCCCGCGTAGATCTTGCCCGCGGCGTAGGTGACGCTGCGCACGTAGGCGTGGGCGGGCGAGAGCTTGCCGTAGTCGCGCACGCCGGTCGCGGGGTCGTAGGCGAACAGGCGGCCGCCCGGGGAGGTGCCGCCGTAGACGGTGGCGCCCTGGCCCGCGGCCACGGACCAGATGAAGTTCTCCGAGGGCAGGGGCCGGCCGAGGTCCCGCACGCCGCCCTGGTCCGTCCAGCGGTAGAGGCGGCCGTCGCCGTACGTGCCCGCGTACACGCTGCCGTCCCCGGTCGCCTCCACGGCCCAGGAGCCGCCCGCGCCCGGCAGGTCGTACCTGGCCACCTCGGCGCCGGTGGCGGGGTCGACGGCGTTGAGGTGGGCGGGGGTGCCCGAGGAGGCGCCCCACAGCACGGTCCGCCCGCCGGGGCCCGGCGCCACCGTGCCGCCGATCAGCAGCACGTCCTCCAGGGGGACGCCGAGATCCTCCAGGCGGGGCGCCGCCGCGGTCGCGGGGGCGGCGGCGCCGAGCACGGCGAGGGTGGCCGCCATGCCGCATGCCAGCATGCGCTTAATTAAGGTCATGGCCGAAACCTAAGATGAGCATGGTTTCGCCGTCAATGACCAATTACGGCCAAGGAACTAATGCGGCCCCTTGCGGGAGAGTCCTCCCGCGAGGGGCCGGTGCGACTAGATCCCGGACAGTTCGCGTTCGAGGCGCGAGCTCCACGGGCACCACACGTAGCCGGGCAGGAAGGCCCCCCCGGCCTCGCCCAGATGGTCTTCGACGTAGGGGATGGTCGCGTCGCAGACCTCGATCGCGTAGTCGAAGAAGTCGATCGTCTCGGACCGCAGGTGGTAGCTCCACCTCGGGTTGTAGTAGGCCGTGCGCGGCAGGATGCGCCCGAGAACGTGCGGCCTGTCCGCGGTGGTGCCGTTGATCAGGTCGCGGGCGTGCTGGATCTTGTCGGGGTCGGTGAGCTGGATGACGAACCGCTCTCCCGTGATGTCGGTGAACTCGAAGTAGGCCGCCGGAGCCGCCTGGACGGGCGCGGGGGCGGTCACGACGAGCATCGCGACTGCCGCGAGGACGGCTGCGATCTTGGCGGGGATGCTGCGCATTCGGGGGATGCACCTCCAGTACCGATGGGCCGTTTTCCACGGCCATGCATCACATACTGTAGTTGCTCCACCACTGAACGTAATGGCGACAGTTCAGTGGCCCTCACCTGCTGTGAGCACCTTCGCGAGGGCCTCGGCGATGTCGCCGGCCGCCTCCGGCGCGTCCATGAGCATGGCCTGGCGCACCCACACCACGGTCCTGGCGGCCTCCTCCGCGGCCGGGCAGGGCTCGGCGCGGGCGCCCTCGGCGGTGAGGGCGGCCATCGTGCCGAGCGGCGGGTAGCCGGCGTCGAGCGGCACCCCCTCCGCGGCCATGGCGGCCGGCACGAACTCCCGGTCCACGCCGGCGTCGAGGCGCAACATGACCAGGTGGCGCGAGTCCCGCGTGGTGCCCTCCGGCCGCGGCACCACGCTCACCCCGGGGACGTGGGCCAGCTCGCGCTCCAGGGCGGCGCAGAAGGCGTTCCTGCGGTCGATCTCCTCGTCGAGGCGGTCCAGCCAGGGCAGCAGGAGCGCCGCCTGGATCTCGGTCAGGCGCAGGTTCCAGCCGACGGACGGGTGGCCGTACCAGCGCCCGCCGGGCGCGCGGCCGACGTTGCAGGCCGACCAGACGCGGTCGTGCACGGCCTGGTCGCGGCAGACGATCAGGCCGCCCTCACCGGCGGTCATCGCCTTGCTCGCCTGGAAGCTGTAGACCCCCGCGTCGCCCAGGCCGCCCACGGGGCGGTCCCGGTACGTGGCGCCGTGCGCCTGGGCGGCGTCCTCGACGACCGCGAGGCCGTGGCGGGCTGCCAGATCGTTGAGCGGGTCCATGGCGGCGGGGCTGCCCGCCAGGTGCACGGGCATGATCGCCGCGGTCCGGCCGGTCACGGCGTCCTGCACGGCCCGCGGGGACAGGTGCAGATCCGCCGGGTCCACGTCGGCGATGACGGGGACGGCGCCGGCCAGCAGCACGGCGGTGGCCGAGGCCACGAACGTGTACGCCGGGACGATCACCTCGTCCCCCTTGCCCACGCCCAGGCCGCGGAGCGCGGCGAACAGGCCGAGCGTGGCGTTGCCCACCGCGACGCCGTACGGGACGCCGGAGCGGCGAGCGAACGCGCCGGTCAGGTCCGCCACCACGGAACCGCCCTGCGTGGCTCCCCACAGGCCGCTCTCGAGCACCTTGGTGACGAGCTCGCGCTGGGCGGGGTCGAGGGGCGGCGGCCAGGCGGGCCAGGGGGCCGAGCGGACCGGCGTGCCGCCGTGGATGGCGAGCGTCACGGGGAGACGTCCCTTCACGAGAGGCCGAGCAGGCGGGCCAGGTTGGCGCCCTGGACGAGGGCGCGGTCGGTGTCGGTGAGCGGGGCCAGGGCGACGCGGCCGTAGCCGGTGCGCAGGTCGAGGAAGCAGGCGTCCGACCCGAACAGCACCCGCTCGGCCCCCGCCAGGGCGGCCAGCCGGGCGATCCAGCGGCCGGTCATCCTCGAACCGCACGTCTCCAGGTACACGTTCGGGCGGTCGGCCACGAGCCGGGCCGCGCGGCCGAACCCGTACGACCAGAGCCCGGTGTGCCCCATGATCAGCGGCACGTGCGGATGCCGGGCGGCGACGGCGGCGAACTGGGCGGGGTCGCTCCAGGGCGAGTCCGTCTGGCCGTGCGCGAGGACCGGCAGCCCGAGCCGCCAGACCGGCTCGTACAGGGGGTCGTCCAGGCGGCACTGGTGCACGTCGGGGTGGAGCTTGACCCCCCACACGCCGTCGCGGGCGAGCGGGGTGCGGTGGTGCGGGTTGTAGACCTGCCAGACCCCGAACCTGCCGGGGAACCGTTCGGCGATCTCCATGGCCAGCTCGTTGCCGCGCACCGCGTCCGGGCCGACGGCGAGCAGGTGGCTGATGCCCATCGCGGTGACGCCGATCCGGTCCATCGCGACCAGGAGGTGTTCGGCGGTGGGGTGGGGGATGAGGAAGTCGGGCCAGGTGCCGACGTGGCCGTGCGCGTCGAGGATCACAGCAGCGCCTCCAGCGTCCCGGCGGCGATGCGCTCGACGTCCTCCGGGGGCAGGTCGAGGTGGTCGAGCAGGAAGCGGGGGCCGCAGTCGTCGGACACCGGCGCGCCCGTGCCGAACGCCAGCCGCCCCGCCCCGAACCGCGCCGCCAGCCACTCGACGCCGCCCTGGGTGTTGACGGTGCCGATCTCGGCCCGCACGTTCGGCGCCTCGGCCATCAGCTCGGCCAGCGCGCGCAGGCGGCGGTAGCCGGAGTTGAGCACGAGCACCGGCAGGCCGGGCAGGCGTTCGGCGAGGTGGTGGAGCTGGGCGGGCGAGGTCTCGTCGAGGTCGATCGCGACGGGGAGCCCGATCTCGGCCAGCCACCGCAGGGCCCACGGTCCCGTGAGGTCGAAACGGTGGCGTTCCGGGCAGAGCCTGATCATCCGTACGCCCCACGCCGCCACCTCCTCCGGCCCGTCCGGCTCCCCGGCCCCCGGAACAACAACGGGCACCACGACGGGCACGGGGATGAGCCGGGGGTCGTCGAGCGCGAGCAGCGCCTCGTTGCCCGCCTTCGGGTCGGAGTGGAGGCTGAGCGTGTGGGTGACGCAGGCCCGGTCGATGCCCAGCCGGCTCATCTCGTCCCGCGGGTCCGTCGGCAGGTCGTCGAACGGCACCGGGCCGATGAGCCGGTGGGCATCGATCACATATTTCGGCACAGACCGAAACCTAGCTAGATTACGGAGTGACGGTCAAGGCCGGGCAGCGCGGGTCGAGCCGGATCCTGGCCAGGTCCCGGCCCACGAGCGCCCACGCCCGCCAGGAGCCGGGCTCGAAGCGCAGCTGCGGGTTGGTGTACCACTCGTCGCCGAGCCCGGTGGCCAGCGGCTTGGCCTCGGCGCCCAGCTCGTAGGCGTTCCCGCCGCCGAAGAACGTGGACGCGAACACCTTGCCCCGGTGCACGGTCAGCTCGCCGTACCCGGAGAGCTTGCCCTGCCGCACCACCGTCCTGGTGGCCAGGTCCATGGCGATCCAGGTGCCCGAGTCGCGCTTGTAGACGCCGTACAGCAGCCCGCCGTGCGCCTTGACGTCCTGGAACGTACGGTGTCCCGGCACCGGGTCCACCTGCCAGAGCACCTTGCGGGCGCGCAGGTCGAAGGCGGCCACCGAGGCGGACGTCCGGACCGGCGGGGTGCCGCCCCCGCCGAGCACGTCGCCGCCCAGGTAGACGACGCCGCCGCGGGGGTCGACCGACAGGCTCATGAGGCTCTGGTCGGGGATGACGCCCTCGTAGACGTCGATGCGGCCGGTGCGGGGGTCGATCACGGACAGGGCGCCGTTCAGCTTGGCGCCGAGCGGGGCGCTGGCGACCACGAGCTTGCCGGTGGCGGGGTCGTACTCGATGTCCCAGGGGCGCTGCTGGCCGTGTCCCAGGTAGGCGACGCCGCGCACCCGGTCCGTACGCAGGTCGACGGAGACGATCTGCCCGCTCGGGTACATCGCGGCGTAGATCTTGTCGCCCTTCCGCACGAGGTCCTTCGGCTCGCCGGGCATCCGGAACCTGCGCTTCTCGCCCGTGCGCAGGTCACGCACCTCCATGGAGAAGTGGCCGCCGATGTAGACGGCGCGGTTCGGCACCAGGAGCATGCTCTGGGGGCGCTCCGGGCCGCTGGGCAGACCGGCGTCGATCAGGTCGACGAACTCGGACTCGCCCGTGCGCAGGTCCAGCCACCACATGCCGCCGCTGCCGGAGAAGCCGAGCATCGTGTCGTCGTCGAGCTGCTGCAGCCGCCTGGTCTCGTCGCCGGGCGACGGCGGTTCGGCGACCTTGGTGAAGGCGGTCTCGCCCGCGCGGTAGCGGTGGACGGCGCCGTCGGGCCGGGAGGTGGCGTAGACGGTGTCGTCCCCGCCCGTGGAGCCGGCCACGGTCAGCATGTCGATCGTGCCACCGGCCAGGGTCGCCCGGCGCTCGTCCGTGCCGTCCGAGCGGATGTCGATCAGCGTGTCACCGGCGGCGGCCAGCACCCGGTCGCCGTGCAGGGCGATGGCGCCGACGCCGGCCGGGGCGGCGGCCAGCTCCTTCACCGTGCCGTCCGCCCGGGTGATCCGGACGAGCCTGGCCTTGTCGAGCAGGCCCGCGTAGACGTAGGTGGCGTCCGCGGCGACCGCGCGCACGTACCGCTCGCCCTGGGCCAGCACGCCGAAGTCGCGCACCGCGCCCGTGGCCGGCACGTACTCCCGGACCCGGCCGTCCGGGTAGGTGCCCGCGTAGAGGGTGCCGTCGGGCGCGGCGGCCAGGCTCCAGACGAAGCCGCCGTTCTTCCCGAACGACGCCAGGCGCTCCACCGCGCCCGTGGCCGGGTCGAAGCTGTAGAGGTCGGGCACCGGGTAGGTGCCGACGTAGATCTTGCCGCCGGACACGGCCGTGGCCCACGCGCCCTCCGGCTCGCCGGCGGCCGGGCCGTCGGGCAGGGTCACGCTCCTGACGACCTTCCGGGTGGCCAGGTCGATGTCGGCGAGCACGGGCGGCTTCAGGCCGCGGGTCACCACGTAGGCGTGCCCGTCGAGCACGGTGGCGCCCACGATGGCGCCGGTGACCGACGCGGGGCCGAACCGCTCCACCGCCGGAGCGTCGCAGGACGCCGCCGCCCGGGCGAGCGGGCCGGTGAGGAGCGCGGGTAAGAGCGCCGACAGAATGACCAGGAGGGATCGGAGCATGGGCGCACCTCACGTTCATTGCTGAGCAATTATGGGCCAGACCGTAACTTTATAAGCACAGTTCGTCAATGGCATGATGTGCGGCATGGCGATTGAGGATGGGTCCGGAACTCCGTTCGACGCGTGGCGGCCGGTGGGCGGGCTGGAGGTGGCGCTGGATGTGGACGTGCTGTTCGGGGCCTACCCGGACCGCGACGGCCCGCCCGGCGCCCCGGAGCCGGTGCTGCGGCTGCTGGGCGAGCACCGGATCAGGGCGGCGGCGGTGGCGAGCCTGCGGTCCGCGCTGTTCGACGTGCGCTCGGGCAACGACGAGCTGATCGCGCAGGCGGGCCCGGAGGTCGTCCCCGTCGGGGCCGTGGACCTGCGCGACCCGATCGGCGCCTCGCGCGAGCTGGAGCGGCTGGCGGGCGAGGGCGTCGGGGCGGTCCGGCTGTTCCCCGACGAGCAGGGGGTCGAGGCGGGCTTCCCGTCCGTCAGGCACGTCGCGCGCCAGGCGGCGCGGCTCGGCCTGGTGGTGCTCACCGGCGGTGACGTGCGCAGGTTCTGGCAGCCCTTCGCGGGGCTCGGGGCCGGCGTGGTCTTCCTCGACACGCACTTCTACCACCTGGGCGACTTCCTGGTGGCGGCCGCGGACGAGCCCGGCTTCCACACCTCCACCCGCCTGCTCAACTCCCCCGACGCGCTGGAGCTCGCCGCCGCCGAACTCGGCGCCGACCGCCTCCTGTACGGCTCCCGCGCCCCCCACTACGAACCGCTCGTCCCCCTCCTGCGCCTGGCCACCAGCGGCCTGAAGCCGGAGGAGATCGCCGCCGTGGCGGGCGGCAACGCGCAGAGGCTCCTGAGGAGGCCGCAGTCATGATCATCGACGTGCACGCCCACTGGGGCCCGTGGTTCTTCACCATGGACGTGGCCGAGGCCAACCTCGCCACCATGGACCGCTACGGCATCGACCGGGCGATCGTGTCGGCCACCGAGGCCGTCATCTACGACGCCGCCGCCGGCAACCGCGCCCTGGCCGCCTACCTGGAGACGCAGGACCGCCTGCTCGGCTACGTCACGGTCAACCCGCGCCGGCTGCGCGAGGCGGAGGCGGACCTGGCGGCGTACCTGCCGGGCGGCCGGTTCGTCGGCGTGAAGATCCACACCGATTACACGGGTTCGCCGGTCGGCTCCGCGCGGCTGCGCGACGCGCTCACGCTGGTGGCCGCGACCGGACGGCCCGCGCTCGTGCACACCTGGGGCACCTCCGTGCTCGCCCTGGCGGAGGTCTGCCGGGACATCCCGGACCTGCGGGTGATCGCCGGGCACATGGGCGCCGACGGGTTCCGGTACGCCATCGAGGCCGCGAACGCCTGCGACCGCCTCTACCTGGAGCCCTGCTGGTCGCACTTCCCCGCCGGGCGCATCGCGGAGGTGGTCGCGGCCGTGGACCCGGCGCAGCTCCTGTTCGGCACGGACGCGACGCTGATCGACCCGTCGTCGGCGTTCGGGGCGGTCGCGGCGGCGGGTCTCACCGGCGCGACGGCCGAGCGGATCGCCTGGCGCAACGCCGCGGCGCTCTTCGCTCTGGACATTACGGCCTAGCCCGTTATAGCGTGCGGCCCAAACTTCACCAAGGGAGCCCGCGCATGATCCCCCGCCGTCGTTTCCTCCAGGCGGCCGCCGCGACCACGGCGGCCGCCACGTTCACGGCCACGCCAGCCCGCGCCTCCACTCACGGGAAAGCCCAGCCCGAGGGCACGGTCACCGACATGGGGCCGGCGAGCGTGGCCAGCCCGCTGGGCAACGGGGAGTTCGTCGGCGGGGTGCTCTACGCCGGCTCACGCGGCCTGTCACCCAACGTCGTCGGCGCGTTCGACCTCGCCCAGGATTCGGTCACGACCCATTTCGACATTCCCACCGGCGTGGGCATCTGGGCGATGTGCAAGGTCGGCACCGACATCTACGTCGGCACCCACGCGAGATCCGACCTGTACAAGATCGACACCATCGCCGGCCAGGTCACCAAGGTCGCCGAATACCCCGACCACTACATCTGGACCATGGCCTCCTCCCCCGACGGCAAGGTCTACCTGGGCACGTCGGAGCCCGGCCGCGTCTGGGAGTACGACCCGGCCACCGGCACGAGCCGCGACCTGGGCCAGCCCGCCCCCGGCGAGGCGTACGTCCGCAGCATCCAGGCCGACGACGCCTACGTCTACGCCGGGATCGGCGCCAACGCCCACCTGATCGCGATCGACCGCAGGACCGGCGAGAAGCGCGACCTCCTGCCCTCCGCCGTGGCCGACCGCGACTGGGTCTCCAGCATGGGGATGTCGGAGACCCACCTGGCCGGCGGCATGAACTCGCTGGCCGAGCTGGTCGTGCTGGAGAAGGCCGCGCCGCAGAATTACAAGGTCGTCAAGGCCACCGCCGCCGGCGAGAAGTACATCGTCGCGGTCCTGATCCACGACGGGTACGTCTACTTCGCCGGCCGCCCCTCCGGCACGTTCTACCGCTACCACCTGGCCACGGAGAAGCTGGAGGTGCTCGGCGTCCCCTACTTCGAGGCCCTGACCCACCGCATCCTGGCCCACAAGGGCCGGATCTACGGCATCCAGGACAGCGCGGTCTTCGTCTACGACCCGGCGACCGGGTCGCTCGACTACGTCAACCTCGTGCAGCGCGGCTTCAAGGCGGCTCCCGAGGAACCGATGTCCGTGCACTCCGACGGGCGGCGCGTCTACGTCGGCGGCAAGGGCGGCGCGGACGTCCACGACCTCGCGACCGGCAAGGTGACCCGGCTGGGCATCTCGGGCGAGCCGAAGACGCTGCTCACCGTCGGCGACACCACGTACCTGGGCGTCTACACCCAGGCGGCCCTGTACGCGCACCGTCGCGGGAAGGCCGAGGCCGAGCTGATCGCCCGCACGGGCAACCAGCAGGACCGCCCGCGCGACCTCGCCTACGACGTCACGACGGGCCTGATCGTCATGCCGACCCAGCCGGAGCCCGGCCACATGAACGGCGCGCTCTCCCTGTACTCGCCCAGGACCGGCACGTACGAGACGTACCGGCCGGCGGTGGAGCGCCAGACCGTCTACTCGGTCGTCGCCCGGCAGGGCGTCGCCTACCTGGGCACCCTGATCCAGGAGGGCCTCGGCCTGCCGCCGGTCACGACGACCGCCCGCCTGGCCGCGTTCGACCTGCGCACGCGCAAGCTGCTCTGGCAGCTGGAGCCGGTCCCCGGCGCCCGCATGATCTCCTCGCTCGCCCTCGGCGCGAACGGCACCCTGTACGGCATGGCGAGCGGGGGCGAGGTGTTCGAGTTCGACCCGCGGCACAGGAAGGTCACCAGGACGATCAAGGTCGGGGCGAAGGGCGGCGAGCTGTTCGTCACCGGCCGGGTGGCGTACTGCACGGACGGCGGCTCGATCTACAAGATCGACCTGGTCGCGTTCACCGCGAAGCCCATCGTGGAGGGGCTGGCCGGGCAGTGGTTCGGCGGGGAGCCCAAGCTGGCGCTCGACCCCTCCCGCCGGGCCCTGTACGCGGTGCGCGCCCGCAACCTCGTCCGGGTGGCCATCGCGGGCCGCTGATCAACCGAACGCGGCGAGCACCACGGCCCGCTCCTCCTCCGGGAGGGACGGGCCGTACGGGTCGTGGGCGTGCGTCCCGGGCACGCGGCCCTCGGCGGCGGCCAGCCAGAGCATGCGCTGCACGTAGCCCTCCATGGGCTCGGTGAACGTGGCCCGCGCCAGCCGGTCCAGCCGCCCGGACGCCTCCTCGAACACGCGCAGCTCCTTGCCCGCGAACGCCTCCAGGACGGCGGCGGTCACCCCGACGCCCGCCGCGGCGATGCCGACCAGGGCCGCCTCGGCGCCCCACAGCAGGGACGGGCCGAACATGCGGTCCTCCCCCGTGATCGCCAGCCTGCCGGCCTCCCTGGTCAGCGCGATGGCCCGCTGGCAGCCCATCGCGTCCGACAGCAAGGCCGTCTTCAGCCCCGCGACGCCGGGATGCGCCAGGAGCTCGCGCAGCGTGCCGGCGGGGCACGGGCGGGTGTAGAGGTCGAAGGCGATCATCGGCAGCCGGGCCGCCCGCCACACCTGCTCGTGCAGCGCCACCCGGTCGCCGTCGGACGGGAAGACGAGCACGCCGTCGGCGCCCAGCTCGGCCGCCACCCGCGCCTGCGCCGCCGGATCCTCCGCTCCGCCGCCCACGCCGACCAGCACCGGAACGCCCAGAGCGACCGCGCGCTCGATGACGCCGGCGCGGACGTCCGGGTCGAGGTACGGGCCGCGACCCGTGTGGGCGAGCACGGCCAGGCCGGTGACGCCGTCGAGCACCAGGCCGGAGAGGTAGCGGGAGACCACGTCGAGGTCCACCTCGCCGGACGCGGTCATGGGGGTGGCCGCGGCGGCGATCAGCGCGCCGCCGAGACGGTCTCGAAGGTTTCGTGCAGCGATGTCCACCCGCACGACCCTATTTCAGGCCGGTCATCGCGATGCTGTTGACCAGGTACCGCTGCAGCAGGAAGAACACCAGCAGGCACGGCAGCACCGACACGGCCGCCGAGGACATGAGCATCGACAACTGCAGCTCCTCGGTCCGCAGCGTGGTCAGCCCGACGGTCAGCGTGCGGGTGGCGTCGCTCTGGCCGACGACCAGCGGCCACAGGAAGTCGTTCCAGTGCCACAGGAACACGAACACGCCGAGCGTCGCCAGGATCGGCTTGGTCAGCGGCACCACGATCGTCCAGTAGACCCGCCACTCGGAGGCCCCGTCGACCTTGGCCGCGTCGAACAGCTCGTCCGGCAGCCCCAGGATGAACTGCCGCATCAGGAAGACGGCCTGCGAGTTCGCCAGCGTGGGCACGATCAGGCCCCAGAACGTGTCCACCCCGCCCAGGCTGTTGACCAGCACGAACGTGGGGATGAGCGTGGCCTGGAACGGCACCATCATGGTGGCGAGGAACGTCCAGAACATGGCCTCGCGGCCGGGGAAGCGCTTCTTGGCGAACGCGTACCCGGCCATGGACGAGGTGAGCAGGATGATCACCACGGAGACCAGGGCGTAGACCAGCGAGTTGATCGTCCACGTGACGAACCCGGACGACTCCAGCACGCGCGTGATGTTGTCGAGCGTGAGCGAGTCCGGCCACCGCACCGGCACGGTCGGCCGGCCCGCCGGCGACAGCGCCACGATGAACATCGCCACGAACGGGCTGACGGTCAGCACCGACAGCACCGCGAGCAGCGCGGCCAGCGGCCACTTGCCCCGCCACCACCGGCGGCGGGCGGAGCGGGCCGCCCGCACCTCGGTGATGGGCCGGGACGCGGTGATCGTCAAGAGTTCCCCCGATCCAGGAACCGGCGCTGGACCAGCGACACGATCAGCACGATCGCGAACAGCACCATGCCCCACGTGGCGGCGTAGCCGAAGTCGAACGACCGGAAGCCGTGGTCGTAGATGCCGAAGATGAGCGTGTAGGTGGCCCTGGCCGGGCCGCCGCCCGTCATCACGTACACGGTGTCGAAGGTCTGGAACGCGCTGATCGTCTCGATCACCACGACGAAGAAGATCGTGGGCTTGAGCAGCGGCAGCGTGATCCTGCGGAACCGCTGCCACGTGCTCGCCCCGTCCACCCTGGCCGCCTCAAGATAGGAGGACGGGATCGACTTCAGCCCGGCCAGCAGGATCAGCATCGAGTAGCCGAAGCCCTTCCACACCGACACCACGGCCAGCGCGGGCAGGACCACGGCCGTCTGCTCCAGGAACGCCACCGGGCCGAGGTCCGCCTTGGCCAGCAGGCCGTTGATCAGCCCGTCAAACTCGTAGATCCAGCGCCAGATGATGCCCGCCAGCACGAAGCTGGTGACGTACGGCAGGAACAGCATGCCGCGGAACAGCCCGCGCATGAAGACCACCTGATTGAGCAGCAGCGCCGTGCCGAGCGCCACGAGCAGCGTGAGCGGCACGTAGATCGCCACGTACACGAGCGTGACCCGCAGGCTCAACCAGAAGTTCACGTCGTCGAGCAGCCGGGCGTAGTTGTCCGCGCCGATGAACTCCCAGTCGCCGCCGATGTTCCAGTTCGTCAGGCTCATCCCCGCCGCGCCCAGCGACGGGAAGATCCGGAAGATCAGGAAGAGCACGAGCACGGGCAGCACGAACAGCAGGCCGGTGACCGGGTCACGCAGGCGTTGACGCACCAGGTGTTTCCTTTCTGGCGGGTGTGCGGGCTCAGCCGGTGCCGAGCAGCTGGTCGGCCTCCTTGGCGGCCGCGTCGAGCGCGGTCTTGGCGTCCTCCTTGCCGAGCAGCGCCGCCTGGATGTGCGGCGCCAGCACGCCCATCACCTGACGGGCCTTGGGGTGGGTGTCGCCGGGGAAGGCGAACTGCAGGGACTTGGCGAACTCCTTGGCCGTCGCCGACTGGTCGGGCACGGTCACGTCCGTGCGGGCGGGGAAGAAGCCCGACTCCTTGGCCAGCCCGGCGGACACCTCGGGCGAGGCCAGGTAGGTGGCGAGCTTCTTGGCGGCGTCCTTGTTCTCGGTGTGCTTGGCCAGCACAAGGGCGCCGGGGATGCCGAACGCGACCCGCTTGGTCCCTTCGAGCGGCAGGCCGATGCCGACGTTGTCGGCGCCGATGGCCGTGCCGAGCTGGTCGGCCATGCCGGCGGTGGCCGCGTGGTACATGGCGGTCTTGCCGGCGGCCAGCGGGCCGCCCTCGACGTCGTTTGTCTTGCTCGCGGTGTTCTCCGGCAGGCCGCCCGCGGCCTTCAGGTCGAGCAGGAACTGCAGGCTGGCCACGCCCTCCTGGCCGTTGAAGGCGACGCTCTTGCCGTCGGCGGCGAAGACCGAGCCGCCGTTGGCCCACAGGATCGGGTAGAAGCTCTGGTTCAGGCTGACGCCGGGCTTGCCCGGGTAGTCCAGCACGGCGACCTTCTTGGCGGCCAGCTTGGGCGCGGCCTCCTTCAGCTCCGCCAGCGTCTCCGGCACCTTCTCGACGCCCGCGTCGGCGAACAGCTTCTTGTTGTAGATGGGCGCGGTGATCGTCTGGTAGATCGGGACGCCGTACAGCTTGCCGTTGACGGTCAGGGCGGCCAGGGAGCTGGGCAGGTAGGAGGACTTGGCCGGGGCGACGATGTCGTCCACCGGCTCGACCGTGCCCTGCTGGGCGTACTGGGGGATCTGGTCGGGACCGAGCACCACCAGGTCGAAGCCCTTCTTCGAGACCAGTGCGGTGGTGACCTTCTCCTGGCGGCCCTCCCAGGGCTGCTGGTCGATCTTGACGTCGATCGTGGGGTTCGCGGCCTCGAAGTCCTTCTCCACCTTGCCCCAGAACGCCAGGTTCTTGGCCTGGTCCCCGATGACGGGATACATCCAAAGGGTCACGGTGCTCTTGTCCGAGCCGCTGCTGGATCCGCACCCGGCGGCCGCGAGGCTCAGGGCGGCCGCGAGGCCGACTGCCGCTGCCTTCTTCATCGGCGGCTTCCTTTCGCTAATACCGGTCCTGACCGAAACCTAGTGAGCGCATCTTGGCCGGGTCAATCCCTGATACATGAACGTAACTACGGTCGAGCCCGAAATTTCGTCATTTCGTGGGCGATCAGGTCGACGTGCGCGGGGGTGTAGTTCTCGTTCCAGTCGATGACCAGCAGCGTACGGTCCACCATGCGCTCGGCCTGCGGGCAGGGGTTGGGCCGGTAGTCGTCGAGCGGGTAACGGGATGTGCCGTAAATGGCAGCCTCCCACACGGGCGCCCTGTTCAGCGGCTGGGCGAGGTAACCGGCCCGCGCGGGGATCCCGGCCGCGGCCAGGTGCGCGGCCAGCTCGGGCGCGTCGCCGTCGGGGCACACGACCGGGAACAGCCACCAGGCGTGGCCGTCCGGGCGCGGCAGGCGTACCCCTGGGAGGCCCTTCAGGGCGTCCAGGAGCCGCCCGGCGGTGCGGCGGCGGGCCGCGAGAACACCGGGCAGCTTGGCGAACTGAGCGCGGGCCACGGCGGCCTGGAGCTCGGTCATGCGGTAGTTGAGCCCGAAGGCGGCGTGCGACCGGCCCGCCGCGCGGTCCCAGCCCTTGTCCGAGAAGAGCCGCATCCGCCTGGCCAGCTCGTCGTCGTCGGTGATCGTCACGCCGCCGTCGCCGCAGGTGATGTGCTTCCACTGCTGCAGGCTGAGGCAGCCGACCTCGCCCACCGTGCCCGCGAGCCCGCCGCCGGGCAGCTCGGTCAGCCAGGCCTGCGCGCAGTCCTCGATGAGCGTCAGGCCGTGCTCGTCGGCGAGCGCGCGCAGCTCGCCGACCCTGGCCGGCGCGCCGAACAGATGGACCGCCATGATCGCCCTCGTACGGGGGCCGATGAGCGCGGCCACCGAGTCCGGATCGAGATTGCCGTCGGAGGGATCCACATCGGCGAAGACAGGGACGGCGTTCTGCGCCAAGATGGGGGCCACGGTCCCGAAATCCGTGATCGGCGTCGTGATGACCTCGTCTCCGGGGTCCGGCGCGGCCGCGACGACCGACAGGTGGAGGGCCGCGGTGCCGGAGCTGCAGGTGATCGCGTGGCGGGTGCCGTAGACGCGGGCGATCTCGCGCTCCAGCGCCCGCGCCTCGGTCCCCCAGACGGAGTTGAGCATGCCCGAGCGGATCACCCGCTCGGCGGCGGCCACCTCCTCGTCGCCGAGCGTACGGCCGTCCGCTTCCGCCATGGACGGGAACTTCACCGGGCACCTCACAGGATATGATTGCGGTCTTGACCGAAAATAGCGAGAGGGAGGCGTGGGTGGGAATCGTCATCGGGGTCGTCGGCCCGCACGACCTGGTCGACGACGTCGCGGCCGTCTGCGAGGAGCAGCCGGGCGTCAGCACGCTGCGCCTCGACTACGACCACGAGTCTCAGGCGCCCACGATCGTCGAGGCGCACGCCGCCTCCGTCGAGGGGTGGTTGTTCACCGGCATAGTGCCCTACATGCTCTCGCGCGACGCCGAGGCGCTCACCCGTCCTGCGGCGTTCGTCGACTACTCGGGCGCGACGCTGCTCAGCGCCCTCGTACGCCTCCAGCACGAGGGCCAGGACATCACCCGGCTGTCGATCGACACGCTGTCGGCCGCCGACGTCCAGGCCACGTTCGCCGAGGCCGGGCTGCCCACCGCCGACCTGCGCACGCTCCCGTACCGGCCGGAGATGACCTCCAAGAAGGCCGTCACCTTCCACCGGAAGGGGCCCGCGCACGCGGTGATCACCTGCCTCAGCTCCGTGCACGAGGCCCTGCGCGACGAGCGCCCCGTGCTGCGCCTGGTGCCCTCGGTCCATTCGGTACGGGTGGCGCTGCGCCAGCTCATGCTGACCGCCGAGGGCCAGGCGCAGGAGGACGCCCAGATCGCGATCGGGCTCGTCGAGGTGGCCAACGAGGAGGGCCTGCTGCGCGAGGCCACGGCACTCGGCGGCACCCTGGCGGCCTTCCGCGGCGGCACGCACCTGCTGGTGACGACCCGCGGCCCGCTCCACGACGCCACGGGCGGCTTCACCGCGCTGCCCATGCTGGCGCGATTGGCCGGCCAGAACGACGTCGTACGCGTCGGCTTCGGCCTGGGCCGCAGCGCCGCGGAGGCCGAGAGCCTGGCCCGCCGCGCCCTGGCCAGGGCCCGCCGGATCGGCGACGTCGCCGCGGTCCTGTCGCTGCGGGCGGACACGGACATCGTCCTGGAGTCGGTCACCCCGGCGCCCACGGGGACGCAGAACCTGCCGGTCATCGCCCGCCGCGTCGGCCTGTCGGTGCCCACGCTGGAGAGGCTCCTGGAGGCGCGGACGGCGGCGGGGGACGAGCCGCTGACGACCCGCGAGATCGCCGACCGCCTGGGCGTCCAGCAGCGCACGGCCCGCCGCATGCTGCACCGGCTGGAGCTCGCGGGCCTGGCGCAGCGCACGGGCAACCTCACCAGCGGCTCCAGCGGCCGCCCCCTGACCCTCTACCGCCTGACCCTCTGACCCCCGCACCCCGGGCGCAGGGGTGGTGGGTGTGGGGGTGGCGGGGAGGAGGGGCATGGGGTCAGGAGAGCCAGCGGTCGAGCCCGGCCGAGACGAAGTCGTCGTCCCGGAGCCACGGATAAGCGCCCCAGATCCGATCGATCTCCGCAAGCTGCCCCGGCGAAAGCTCCTCCTCCGGGTCGAGGCACCACCGCCCCGCCAGCAGTCCCTGCCGCCGCAGCACCTCATGAATGCCCGGGATGCACCCGTGGAACCCGTTGGCCGAGTCGAAGATGGCCGCGTTGGCGTCCGTGAGGTGCCCGTCCAACGTGAGCAGCCGCCGTACCGCCGCGTCGTCGCCGCCCCGGGCGAGCTTGGCCTCCTCCAGCAGTTCCACGGCCCGCCGCACCCACACCGCCCACTGCCCGAGCAGCCCGCCGACGAACTCGACCTCCACCTCGCGCCCGTCCACGACCACCCGGTGCGACGTGATGAGGTCGGCCAGGATGTGGTCGTCGTTGCCCGTGTAGAGCGCCACCTCCCCGGCCCGCCCCGCCCGTACGACTCCGTGCAGCACGTCCAGCGTGCGATACCGGTCGAAGGGGGCGACCTTGATGCCCACCACGGACTCCACGGCGGCCAGCCGCGTCCAGAAATCGCGGGACAGGGTGCGCCCGCCCACCGCGGGCTGCAGGTAGAAGCCGATCACCGGCAGCACCTCGCCCACCGCCCTGGCCCGGTCGATGAGCGCGTTCTCGTCGAGCTCCCGGTGCGGGCTGAGCAGCACCATGTGATACCCGAGCGACCGGGCCAGCTCCGCCTCGGCCACCGCCTGGGCGGTGGGCCCGGTCGCCCCGGCCACCAGCACCACCTCGCGCTCGACCTCCTTGGCGGTGCGGGCCGCCAGTTCGAGCACGGGCGGCAGCAGGCCGGTGCCGTGGATGGCGAACTGCGTCGTGTGCACGCCCACCGCCAGCCCGCCCGCGCCCGCCTCGACGTAGTAGCGGGTCAGCGCCCGCTGGCGGCGCTCGTCCAGCTTCCTGTCCTCGGTGAGCGCGAGCGGGTGCGCCGGGATCACCAGGCCGCGCCTGAACAGGTCGCGAACGGACGTCTGCGCCTGTGGAGCCGTGCTGAGCACGTGAGGTCCCCCTTGGTCGTCGATGTGGCCTGCGGAGTGGCGTGCAGGGTGGCGGGCAGAGCAGTGGGCAGAGCGGCGGGCAGGGCGTCGGGCAGGGTGCCGGAGCCGGTCAGAAGCGGCCGTCACGGCGTTCGAACTTGGTGGGTTTGCCGAGCAGCGGCCCGCCGCCGGTCACCCACCGCGCCGTGTGCTCGATGAGCTCGGCGGGCGTGAGCTCGGGATAGCCGAACAGGCGGTGGCAGCGGCCCGCGTTCGACAGCAGCGCGGTCGGCGCCTCCTCCCCCGTGAACACGGGCTCCTTGCCCAGCGCCGCGCCGAGGTCCTGGGCGATCCGGCGCACCGAGAGCAGCTCGGGCCCGGTCACGTTGAGGAGGTACGGCGGCGTGGAGGCCAGGGCCAGCGACCTGAGCGTGACCTCGTTCGCGTAGCCCTGCCAGACCACGTTCACCTGGCCCGTCGACAGGTCGACGGGCTCGCCGGCGAGGACCTTCTGGGCCAGGTCGACGAGCACGCCGTAGCGCAGCTCGACCGCGTAGTTGAGGCGGACGAGCGACATCGGCGTGCCGTACGTCTCGGAGAAGTGCGTGAGCACCCGCTCGCGGCCCAGGCAGCTCATGGCGTAGTCGCCCACGGGTCCCGTCGGGGAGTCCTCCGTGCTGCCGCCGCTCGTGACGGGGACGAGCGGGTAGACGTTCCCGGTGGACAGGGCGGCGATCCGGCTGTGCCGGAAGCGGTCGGCGACCCTCCCGGGCAGGTACGCGTTGGTGAACCAGGTGGCGTGCTCGCGCCCCTGCGTCCCGAACTTGGCGCCGACCAGGAAGACCACGTTCGGCGCGTCGGGCAGGTCGCGCAGCGCCCGCTCGTCGGCCGCGTCGGCGGCCACCACCGTCGCGCCGTCCTCGGCCAGCGACTCGGCAAGCCCCGGCTCGGAGAAGCGCGAGACCGCGATGATCCGCCGGTCCCCGTTCGTGGCGTTGAGCGCCAGCCGCACCAGGCTCGGCCCCAGCTTGCCACCGGCGCCCAGGATCAGGATGTCGCCGTCGAGCCCCCTGAGATCGTCCACCAGCCCGGCGCCGGGCCGCGCCAGCCGCTCCTCGAGTTCCGCTGTCGTGCGCACGCGGGCATCTCCTCCGTCTGTTATTTACGGTCCAGACCGTAACTGGCACAGACTTCGGCTGTCAACGGGTACGCACAATGGGTCAGGCGACCTCACGGGCTGTGACCAGCACGTCGAGGATCGCCCTGGTCTGCTCCCACGGCACCGGGCTGGGCGCGCCGCGCACCATGGAGAGGAACGCGTCGATGGTCCCCTCGTACCCGAGCCCCTTGACCGGGTCGTCGCCGCTCTCGATCGCGATCGACTCGGAGCCGTCGCGCGTGTGCACGGTGACGGTGTAGTCCTCGCCCTCGGAGACGCCGATGATCTCCACCGTGCCCGTGACGCCGCTCCCCCACCGCAGGGCCAGCACGCCGGTGTCCTCGGAGCGCAGGCCCTGGTAGTGCCGCTTGGCCCCGGCGGCGCCCACCAGGCGCACGTCCGGCCCCAGCAGGGCGACGAGCAGCTCGACGCCGTGGATGCCCATGGTCACCATGGTCCCGCCACCCTCGCCGGGCGTGTCCTGCCAGGCGTTGTAGCCGTCGGCCCACAACCCCACGTCGTGCCGTACGGTGGCCCGCACGGCCAGCACCTCGCCGGGATCCACCCGCACCCCGGCGAACGCGGGGGCGAACCGCAGCACCGAGCTCGACAGCACCCGCTCGCCGATCGCCAGCCGGTCGAGCGCGTCGAGCTGCGCCCGGCTGGCGGCGGCCGGTTTGTTCACGAAGCAGGGCGCGCCGGTCTCCAGGACCCGCTCCAGCGCCTCGGGCACCTGCGGGTTGGGCACGGTCAGCACCACGCCGTCGGGCCCGGTGGCCAGCGCCTCGCCGAGGCTGCCGGTCACCTTCGCCGCCGGGTGCTCGTCGGTGAAGCGCCGCAGCCGCTCGGGGTCCTGCTCCCACACCACCAGCTCCGCGTGGCGGGTCAGGGTGCGGGCGTCGGTGTACGGGTGGCTGGTCGCCAGCCCGGCGAGGACAATACGCACGACGGGATCTCCCTAAAGTTCGTCCACCTCGGCGTACGCGCGCCCGCCCGACAGCTTCGCGTACCCGGGGCCACGGTCGAAGAAGCGGCCGCCCGGAGGGCGCAGGCGGGCGCGGAGCTCGGCGGTGCCCTGTTCGTCGATGCGGTCGCCGTCCAGCACCACGCCGTAGTCCCCCAGCGCGCCCGCGATCGACACCTTCCCGTCCCGGACGTCGGCCGCCACCGCCCGGGGGTCGCGGTCGTAGGGGGAGCCCCAGCCTCCGCCTCCGGTCGTACGGATGCGGATCATCTCACCGGCCTGCACCGGATGGTCGTCGACCAGCCCCTCCATCTCCTTGCCCGCGATCTCCACGCGGAACGGCCGCCCCGCGAGGCCGCCGTTCACGCCCCAGCAGGACAGGATCGAGCGGTCGGCGATCGACATGTACGAGGCGTCCCTGAGCATCCTGATGTGCTTGTCGTAGCCCAGCCCGCCCCTGAACATGCCGGGCCCGCCGGAGTCGCAGGCCAGCGCCAGCCGCTCGACCCGGAACGGCCAGCGCGCCTCGGCGAACTCCACCGGGATGTTGCGCGAGTCGGGCACCACGTGGATGGTGTCCTCGCCGTCGGCGTACCAGCGGCCGCCCGAGCCGCCGCCCAGGACCTCGCGCATCAGGTACGGCTGGTCGTCGGCGTCCGTCCCGTACACGCCGGTGTAGCGGATGGTCTCCTGGTCGGCGGGCATGCGGCCGCCCGTGGCCTTGGCCAGCACGCCGGCGAGCACGCCGAGCAGGCGCAGGATGACGAACGTGCGGGCGTTCGTGGGGGCCGGGAAGACCGGGGTGAGCAGGGTGCCCTTCTCCGGGAAGATCATCTTGATGAGGGGCACGACGCCCTCGTTGACGTCCAGCTCGGCCATCCGCTCGGGCGTGTCGGCCAGGTTGCGCAGGATCGGGGCCAGCCACTTCTTCAGGAAGACGCCGTCGGCGTAGTCGCCCGCGTGGTTGATCGGCCCCTTGGCCTGCGGCGACGTGCCGGTGAAGTCGATCGTCAGCGGAGATTCCTCCGCGTGGTCGACCGTCAAAGTGATCCGCTGGGCGTGCAGGCGGGGCTCGTCCACGCCGTCGTGCTCGGCGTAGTCCTCCCACACGTACGTCCCCTCGGGGATCTTGGCCAGCAGCTCCCTGCGGAACGTCTCGGTGGTCTTGGAGATGATCGCGTCGAAGCACTCCTCGACGGCCTGCCGGCCGTACCGGTCGAACAGCTCGCCCAGCCGCCGGGCCCCCATCAGGCAGGCCGAGCACTCGGCGTCGAGGTCGCCGGCCAGCGAGTCGGGCATGCGGGAGTTGCGGGTCATGATGCGCAGCGCGGCCTCGTTGGGGACGCCCTGGTCCCACAGCTTGATCGGCGGCACCATCAGGCCCTCTTCGAACACCGACCGGGCGTGCGAGGGCATGGAGCCGGGCACGGACCCGCCGATGTCGTCGTGGTGGCCGAACGCCTGCACGAACGCCACGACAGCGCCCTCGTGGAAGACGGGCACGGTCACGCACAGGTCGGGCAGGTGACCGATGCCGCCCTCGGAGAGGTAGACGTCGTTGTGGAAGTACACGTCGCCGGGCTTCATCGTCTCGACCGGGAAGTCGCGCACCACCGGCTGGACGAGCGCGCTGTAGGAGCGGCCGGTGAGCTTGCGCAGCCGTACGTCGTGGATGCCCGCGCGGAAGTCGTGAGCGTCGCGGATCATCGGCGAGCGGGCCGTGCGCGCGATGGCCGTCTCGACCTCCTTCTCGACGGAGGCCAGCGTGCCCTCGACGATCTCCACCAAGATCGGATCAGTCACGCCGTACCTCCACATTTCCATACTCGTCCACCTGCGCGGTGAAGCCCGGGTGGATCGGGATCGTCGAGCCGTACTCCTCGATCACGGCCGGCCCGGCGACCGTGGCGCCGGGACCCAGGGCGGAGCGCTGGTGGATCGCGGTGTCGCGGGTCTCGTCGAAATGCACCGGACGCACCGAGGGGGCGCCCTCGCCGCCCTTGTCCAGGCGGCGGACGGCCGGGCGGGTGATGGGGCCGATGCCGGAGACGCGCAGGTTCACCCATTCGACGCCGTGTCGGGGATCGTCCCGGTACGCGTACCCGTACAGCTTCTCGTGGGCCGCGTGGAAGCGGTCGATCACCTCGGCCTGCCAGTCCTCGTCGATCTCGCCCGCCGGGGCCGGCACGCGCACCTCGTACGCCTGGCCGTAGTAGCGCAGGTCGGCGCTGCGCAGGTAGACCGGGTCGTCGAAGCCCTCGCGGTCGAGCGCCTCCCCCGCCTGATGCTCCAGGTCGTGGAAGATCTCGACCGCCTTGCCGAGCGAGAGCTCGCGGGTGACGTACGTGCGGACGTAGTCGTTCTTGACGTCCACCGTCAGCAGCCCGAACGCTGAAACGTTCCCAGGGTCGCGCGGGACGATCACGGACGGCAGGCCGAGGATGTCGATCAGCCGGCACGCCAGCAGCGGCCCGGACCCGCCGAAGGTCACCAGCGGGAAGTCCCGCACGTCCAGCCCGCGCTTGACGGTGAGCTGCCTGATCGCGTTGCTCTGGTTGAACGCGCTGATCTCCAGGATGCCCGTCGCCGTGCGCTCGGGGGTGAGGCCGAGCTTGTCGGCCAGCGCCTCGATGCCCCCGCGCGCGGCGTCGGCGTCCAGCGGGATCTCACCGCCGAGCAGGTGGGGCGGGATCCGGCCGAGGAACACGTGCGCGTCCGTGACCGTCACCTCCGTCCCGCCCTTGCCGTAGCAGATGGGGCCGGGGTCGGCGCCCGCGGACCTGGGGCCGACCTTGAGCGTGCCCTCGGGCGAGATCCACGCGATCGAGCCGCCGCCCGCGCCGACGGTGATGATGTCGATCATCGGGATCTTGCACGGGTAGCGGCCCACGGAGCCCTCGGTGGTGATCGAGGGCTCGCCGTCGATCACCACGGCCACGTCGGTCGAGGTGCCGCCGCCGTCCAGCGTGATCACCGACGGGTGCCCCGCAGTGGAGGCGATGAGCGCCGCGCCGAGCGCGCCCGCCGCCGGGCCCGACAGGACGGTGGTGATCGGCTGGTTGACGACCTCGCGGGCCGACAGGATGCCGCCGTTGGACTTCATGACCGAGAACGGCTTGCCGAGGCGGTTGGACAGGCTCGCGATGTAGCCGCGCATGGCGGGCTTGACGGCGGCGTCCACCAGCGTGGTGACCGAGCGCTCGTACTCGCGGTACTCGCGCAGCACGTCGCTCGACAGCGAGATCACCGCCTCCGGGTGCTCGCGCCAGAGCACCTCGCGCATGCGGCGCTCGTGCTCGGGGTTGGCGTAGGAGTGCAGGAAGCAGACCCCGATCGCGGTGACGCCCTTGGCCCGGAACCAGCGGGCCACCTCCACGGCCTGCTCCTCCGAGAACGGCCACACTTCCTGGCCCAGGTGGTCGAGCCGCCCCCCGACGGTCTTCACCAGGTGCACGGGAACGATCCTGGGCGGTTTGACCCAGAAGTAGGAGTTGCCGTAGCCGTCGGGCACGCTCTGCCTGGCGATCTCCAGGACGAACTCGAAACCCTCGGTCGTGATGAACCCGAGGTTGGAGATCCGGTCCTCGAGCAGTTGGTTCGTGGCCACCGTGGTGCCGTGGACGATCGACCCGATGTCGAGCGCGCCGAGCTTCTCGATGCCCGCCACGAACCCGTCCGCCGGGTTGGCGGGCGTCGAGGGGGTCTTGGTGGTGCGGATCTCACCGGTCTCCTCGTCCACCGCGACCACGTCGGTGAACGTTCCTCCGGTGTCCACTCCGATACGAACGCTATGCATGGCTCCTCAGCTCGACCCCTCCCGTGTTCGGCTCGCGGGTGACCACAGTTCCTCCTGCGAACTCCAGAGGAGAAATGTCCCACGAGGTCATGGAACAAGCCAAGCCACTAAGCTGGCCCCCCGTGACTGAACTGTCTGCCTTGTCTGCCGTGCCGTCTGGCGCCCGGGATGCCGTACTCAAGTTCTACTTCGGCCCCATGGACTGCGGGAAGTCCACGTTGGCGCTCCAGATGAACTACAACCACGGACGTCAGGGCAGGCGCGGCCTGGTGCTGACCAAACACGACCGCTCCGGCGGCCCCAAGGTCACCAGCCGGATCGGGCTCGGGTTGGAGGCCATCGAGGTGGAGGACTCCCTCGATCTCGTGAGCCTGGTCACCGCCCACGACCGCATCGACTACCTCATCTGCGACGAGGCCTGCTTCTACACCGTCCAGCAGATCGAGCAGCTCGCGGACCTGGTGGACGACCATGGCGTGGACGTCTACGCGTTCGGGCTGGCCTCGGACTTCCGGTCGGTGATGTTCCCGGCGGCGCAGCGGCTGTTCGAGCTGGCGGACGAGGTGTGCCGGCTGCAGGTCGAGGTGCTGTGCTGGTGCGGGCGTCCCGGGCAGCTCAACGCCAGGGTGGTGGGCGGGAGCATGGCGCGTACGGGCGAGCAGGTCGTGATCGGCGACACCGACGCCTCGCCGGTGCGTTACCAGGTGCTCTGCCGCCGCCACCACCGCTCCGGCCGGCTCGGCGAGGACGAGAACCAGGCCGTCCTCACAGCAGGCGGTCCAGCAGGTCCCTGAACAGCCGCCGGTCCTCCTCCGGCAGGGCGGCGAGGAACTCCTCCTCCGCCACGCCCACGGCGCGGGTGGCCGCCTCCAGGACCTCGCGCCCGTGGCCGGTCAGCTCCACCATGTTCTTGCGCCGGTCGCCGGGATGCGGCCGGCGCCCGACGAGTTTCTTCCGCTCCAGCCCGTCCAGCAGCGCGACCATCGTCGTGCGGTCGATGCCCAGCCGCTGGGCGGCCTCCAGCTGGGAGAGCGGCTCCGGCGTGCGGAGCGCCGACAGCACGCCGAACTCACGCCCGTCGATCTCGTACGGCTCCAGCGCCGGCCCCGTCAGCTCCCCCAGGCGCAGGTTGGCGTGCTTGAGCAGGTAACCGAGGCGACGTCGCGACACGTCTCGATTGTCACACGACGCCGTGCCCTCCGTCGTCACGCCTATCCGGCGGCCAGCTCCTCCAGGCGGTAGGGGAGGTACGCCGAGTCGTCCACGAGCGCCGAGGCGCCGCGCCACCACCCGAACCACTCCCCGCTGCGCCACATCCAGTCCACGCGCTCGATGGCGGCCACCACGTCGCCGACCGTCTCCCACCGCTCGCCGAGCTGGTCCCGGGTGGCGCCGTGCCGCACCGCCCAGGCGCGCAGGACGCCCACGGCGGCCGGCGGGACCTCGCGGGCGTACGGGTCGGGGTCCTCGCCGGGCAGCCGGTGCGGCCCCAGCCCGGCCGCGACCCCCCAGCTCCACTGGGCCTCGGCGGGCCGGGAGTAGCGCAGGGAGTGGAAGTCGAGGTTCGACCCGAGATCGTCGTCGGGCCGGCGGGTGACGACCGCGTCGAGCCGCCCGCCCGGGTCGAAGTGGACGACCAGCCGCTGCCCCGGCTTCGCCCCGGGCGGGAGCCGGAAGCGGTCCTCGGCCTGCCACGAGTTGAGGTCGACCTCGGCGACGGGCCTGCCCCACATCTGGTCGGCGGCGTCGTCGGAGATCCAGGCGGCCAGCATCTCGAGCGCGGTCAGATCGGTCCACGGCTCGATCGCGACCGCCGTACGCACCACCTCGTCGGGGGCGGGCAGCTTGCCGCCCCTGGACCGGCCCCACCACTCCTCGCCCAGCTCGCGCGTGCCGACGAGCAGCGCGGCGATGGCGGCCAGCTCGGCCGAGCGCCGGGTGAGCGCGGCTCCGAGCGCCAGCTCCAGCGCCCGCTCGGTCCGCTCGTCCCCGAACACCGGGCGCGCTTCGGCCATCAGGGTCTCGGCTGTGGGGCGCTCGTCGCCCAGCAGGTTGCGAACGACTCGTCTGGCCTCGGTTCTTGCGTCTTCCGCGTGTGCCTGCCGCATACCAGCCACGCTACGCCTGGAGATCCTTTTCCGCGAGAGTCCTTATGGGCGCCGGGAGGCTCGTCCGAGCAGCCAGCCCACCGCCACGCCCGTGAGCGCGATGCCCGCCCCCATCCCGAACGACGCCAGCATCACCCAGGGCCGCGTCTGCGTGCGCTCCTTGGGGGGCCGCGCGTAGACGGAGCCGCCCACCGGGCTCACCGCGCCCACCTGCTCCGGGCCCACCTGCTCCGGGCCCACCTGCTCCGGGCCCACCTGATCCGCCACGGCCACCTGGGCAGGCAGCTCAGCACCGGCCGGCGCGCGCAGGTGATCCTCGACCGCCGAGAAGAACTCCCCCGCCGTCCGCTTGGCCACCGAGCCGAGCATGCGCTGCCCGACCCCGCCGATCATCCCCCCGATCACCGCGTCGGCGTCGTAGTCGACCCGGGTCCCGCCCTCGACCTCGCTCAGCCGTACCAGGACGGTGGCGTCCACCGTCCCCGGCGCCCCCTGCCCCCGAGCCTTGAGCGTGAAGCTCTCGGGCGCCAGCGGGTCGGCCAGCGCCACCTCTCCCTGATAGACGCCCTTGATGGACGCGACGCCCGCGTTCACGGTCATCCGGTACGTGTCCGGCCCGGTCTCCTCCAGGCGCTCGCACCCCGGGATGGTGCGCACCAGCACCGCCGGATCCTGGAGCGCGGCCCACACCCGGTCCCTCTGAACGCCGATCACGGCACTACCCGCCACCTTCATGCCGCCACTCTAAGCAGCCGGGACCCCGTGGATAAGGGCAACACCTGCCAGAGGAAGCACGCGCCTTGCGGATCATGCCTGGCAAGATGGGGCCCCATGCGCGCGTTGAAGATCATGTCCCGTCCGGCCGCCGTCGCCTGCGTGCTGGCCCTCGTCGCCGCGTGCACCCCCGCAGGGACCGCGAGCGTCCGCCGGCCCGGCACCACCGCCTCCCCCTCCCCGAGCACGTCCACATCCGTGAGGCCCAAGGCCACCCGGCACGGCCCGCCGGGCGAGCAACCGCGCAGGGGCGAGGTGCGCCCGGTCGAGCGCACCGGCGACCTGCCGCCCGTGATCAGCTCGATCCCCACCAGGCGCAAGGTCGTCTTCCTGACCATCGACGACGGCTGGGAGCAGGACCCGGGCTTCGTCAGGCAGGTACGCGACCGGCACATCCCCATCACCGCCTTCGCCATGCGCGACGCCGTGGAGGCCAAGGGCACCCCGGACCCGGCCGGCGGCCCAGGGAAATATGTAGGTGCCGGTAAATGGGGATATTTCCGGCAGCTCCGCAACGCCGGCGTCGCCATCGAGAACCACACCCTCACCCACCCCAACCTCCGCCTGCTCTCCCAGGACGCCCAGCGCCGCGAGATCTGCGACTCCTCCCAGGTCATCAGGAAGCAGGTGGGCGCCAGGCCCACGCTGTTCAGGCCGCCGTTCGGCAACTACGACACCAGCACGCTCAGGGCGGCCAAGAGCTGCGGCATCGACGCGGTCCTCCTGTGGACGGCCACCGTCCAGCCGGGCGGCAAGATCGCCTACCAGGTGCCCGACAAGCGCCTGCGCCCGGGCGACATCCTGCTCCTGCACTTCCGCCCCAACCTGGCCAGGGACTTCCGCATCCTGGTCGACAAGATCAGGCGTCGCGGATACGAGCTGGGCAACCTCCAGGCGTACCTGGCCGCCATGACCGTCGACCGGTAGGCGTACTCCCGGATCACCCTGGCGGCGGACGCGCCGGGCCCCGCCCGCGCGGGATTCTCGATGCGGAAACAACCAACGGGGAGCGATGTGAGCAAGGTCGCATCGCGTTGCTCTACGAGTTGTAGTACTACTTCAGGTAGATGAACTACAGGCTGTAGAGCTCAGGGAGTCGGCGGGGAGATGGACGCACTTGACCTGGCACGGTGGCAGTTCGGGGTCACCACCGTGTACCACTTTCTGTTCGTGCCCCTGACCATCGGTCTGGGGATCTTCGTGGCGGGCCTGCAGACGGCCTGGCACCGCACGGGCAAGGAGCACTACCTGAAGCTCACGAAGTTCTTCGGGAAGCTGTTCCTGATCAACTTCGCCATGGGCGTGGTCACCGGCATCGTGCAGGAGTTCCAGTTCGGGATGAACTGGAGCGAGTACTCCACGTTCGTCGGCGACGTCTTCGGCGCGCCGCTGGCCATGGAGGCGCTGCTGGCGTTCTTCATGGAGTCCACGTTCCTGGGCCTGTGGATCTTCGGCTGGGAGCGGCTGCCGAAGAAGGTGCATCTGGCGTGCATCTGGGCGGCCGCCATCGGGTCCAACTTGTCGGCATATTTCATCCTCGCGGCCAACGCCTGGATGAAACACCCCGTGGGCTACGAGGTCGTTGACGGCAAGGCCAGGATGACCGACCTGTGGGCCGTGCTGACCAACTCCACGGCGGTGGCGCAGGTGCCCCACGTGATCGGGTCGGCGTTCATCGTGGCGGGCGGTTTCGTGCTGGCCGTGAGCGGCTACTGGCTGCTCAGGACGCGCGCCCCGATGTGGCGCGGCGCCGCCCGCGCCGCCCTCGTCATGACGGCCCTCGCCGGCGTCGTCGTGGCGGGCACAGGCGACATGTCGGCCAGGCTGATGTACGAGCAGCAGCCCATGAAGCTGGCCTCCGCCGAAGGGCTGGAGCGCGACACGGCCGGCGCGGCGTTCTCCGTGGTCCCCGGCATCGAGATCCCCAAGCTCCTCAGCTTCCTGTCCGACCACGACCCCGAGGCCACCGTCCAGGGCACAGAGGACCTGCAGCGCCGCTTCGAGCAGCAGTTCGGCCCCGGCGACTACCGGCCGGACCAGGCGGTCGTGTTCTGGTCGTTCCGGGTGATGATGGGGTTCGGGATGGCCACGGTGGGCCTGTCGGTGCTGGGCCTCTGGCTGACCCGGCGCCGGCGCGAGTTCCCGAGGTGGCTGTCGCGGGCGCTGCTGCTGGCGCTGCCGCTGCCGCTGGTCGCGGTGATCTCCGGGTGGCTGCTGAGCGAGATCGGCCGCCAGCCGTGGACGGTCGCGGGCGAGTTGCTCACCGCCTCCAGCGTGTCGCCGGGCGTGAGCCTGGCCGAGGTGGCCACGTCCCTGACGATCTTCACGCTCCTGTACGGCGCGCTCGCCATAGCCGAGGTCGTCCTGCTGGCCAGGCATGTCCGCAAGGGCGTCGAGGAGCAGGCGCCCACCCCCGCCGCCACCGAGCGGCGCGAGCCGTCGCTGATGTACTGAGGGAGCAGACAATGATCGAGTTGTGGTTCGTCATCATCGCCTTCCTCTGGACCGGCTACTTCGTGCTGGAGGGCTTCGACTTCGGCGTCGGGATGCTGGCGCCGCTCGTGAGCCGTAACCCCGGCGAGCAGCGGCAGAGCCTGCAGACCATCGGCCCGGTGTGGGACGGCAACGAGGTGTGGCTGATCACCGCCGTCGGCGCCATGTTCGCCGCGTTCCCCGCCTGGTACGCGGGCGTGTTCAGCTCCTTCTACCTGCCGGTGACGCTCGTCCTGGTCGGCCTGATCGTGCGCGGCGTCGGCCTGGAGTGGCGCGGCAAGGTGACCGACCCGCGCTGGTGCGACCTGGGCATCGTGGTGGGCAGCGCGCTCCCGGCGTTCCTGTGGGGGGCGGTCTTCGCCGACCTGCTGTTCGACAGCGTGCCGGCCGCCCTGCTGGGGGGCGCGTTCTCGCTGGCGGTCTGCGTCCTGCACGGCGCCGTCTTCCTGGCGCTCAAGACCACGGGCCCGGTACGCCGCCGCGCCCGCGTCGCGGCGATGGCCGCCAGCGGCGTGGCCATCCCGGTGGCCGTGGCCGCCCTGTCGGGCCTGGGCACGTTCCCCGCGCTGGCCGCCATGGCGGCGCTGGCGGCGGCCACGGCGCTCATCTGGCGCCGCCGCGAGGGCTGGGCCTTCGCGGCGACGGCCGGGGCGATCGTGCTGTCGACCCTGGCGGTCTTCATGGAGCTCCGCCTGCGCCCGTTCCCCGGCCTGACGCTGGCGGAGGCGGCCTCCGGCCCGTACACGCTGACCATGCTGAGCTGGATCGGCCTGATCGCGCTCCCGTTCGTGCTGGTCTACCAGGGCTGGACGTACTGGGTGTTCCGCGAGCGGGTCCGGGTGGAGGGCACCCTCCTCACGCACGGCTAGGCGACCGGAGGAGCGCCGAGGTAGAGGCGGCCGAGGCGGGGGTCGCCGGCCAGCTCGCGGGCGGGGCCGGAGATGTGGACGCGGCCGAGGTCGAGAACGCACCCGACGTCGGCCATCTCCAGCGCCCTGCGCGCGTTCTGCTCCACCAGCAGCACGGCGACGCCGGTCCGCCGCATCAGGTCGATCTGGTCGAAGACCACCTGCGTGTTGCGCGGGTCGAGCCCCATCGACGGCTCGTCCAGCAGCACGACGGACGGCTCCAGCATGAGAGCCCGCGCGAACTCCACCTGCTTCTGCTGCCCGCCCGACAGCAGCCCGGCCATGCTCCCCCACCGCTCGCCCACCACGGGGAACAGCTCCTTGACCACCTCGATCCTGGCCTGGAGCCTGGCGGAGTCGCGCACGGTGAAGCCGCCGAGCCGCACGTTCTCGGCCACGGTCATCTCGCGGAACACGCTGTGCCCCTGCAGCACGTGGGCCAGCCCGAGCCCGAGCAGCCGCTGCGGCGACAGGCCCGTCACGTCCTGACCGGCCAGCAGGACCCGCCCGGACCGGGGCGGGAGCAGCCCGCTGGCGACCTTGAGCGCGGTGGACTTGCCCGCGCCGTTGGGCCCCACCAGGCAGACGACCTCACCGGCGCGCACGGGGACGGACAGGCCGCGCAGCACCGGCGCCGCCCTGCCGTACCCGGCCTCGACGTCCTCCAGCGACAGAACGGTCTCAGACACCGAGGTACGCCTCCAGCACGCGCGGGTCGTCCCGCACCTCGGCGGGCGGCCCGGACGCGATGGGCGCTCCCCGGTCGAAGACGATCACGTGGTCGCACATGCCCATCACCATGTCCATGTTGTGCTCGACGACGAGGAACGTGCGGCCCTCGGCGTTGAGGTCGCGTACGAGCGAGACGATCCGGTCGATCAGCGCCGGGTTGACCCCGCCCGCCGGCTCGTCCAGCAGCACCAGCTCGGGCTCGGCCATGAGGACGGCGGCCAGCTCCAGCAGCTTCTGCTGGCCGTAGGACAGGTCGCGGGCCTCGGCGTCCTCCAGGTGCTCGATGCCCATGCGCCGCAGCCAGTGCCGGGCCCGCTCGACCTCGCCCCGGTCCCGCAGCCCGGCCAGCAGCTCGCGCAGGCGGGTGCGGCGGACGGCGACCAGCATGTTCTCCAGCACGGTCAGGCGCGGGAAGACGCGGCAGAGCTGGAAGGTGCGCCCGATCCCGGCGTGCGCGACGCGGTGCGGCGAGTGGCGGGTGATGTCGCGGTCGCGGTAGAGCACCCGGCCGGAGTCCGGCTTGATCATGCCGGTGACGATGTTGAAGAACGTGGTCTTGCCGGAGCCGTTGGGCCCGATCAGGCCGTTGATCCCGCCCTCCCGCAGCTCGACGCTCGCGCCGTCCACGGCGAGCACCCCGCCGAACGACTTGGTCAGTGCCTCGGTGCGCAACGAGGTCGCTGTGTCACTCATCCGGCCACTCCCTGGAGCCGCTGTTCGGCCGTCTCGTCCGGGATGGAGGGCCCGGCGCGCCTCCTGGTGAGCCGGGCGAGGATGCCGTCCGGCATGAACAGCACCACCAGCACGAGCACCAGGCCCGTCGCGGTCAGGTGGATCTGCGTCTCGCCCAGCGCGATCAGGAAGTACTCCCCCGCCGGGGCCACGATGAGCGCCCCGAGCAGCGGCCCGAACAGGTGCCTGACCCCGCCGAGCAGGCTCATCAGCACCATGTACGACCCGATGAGGATGGAGAAGACGAAGATCGGGTCGAGGCTGCCGAACCAGACCGCGTAGAGCCCGCCGGCCAGCGAGACGAAGAGGGCGGACAGGGCGAATGCCGTCACCTTGTACGCTCCCGTCGGCACTCCCAGGGACTCGGCCTTGTCCTCGTCCTCCCTGATCGCCCGCAGGCCGGCGCCGAACCGGGAGCGCGAGACGTACCACCAGGACAGCAGCGCGAGCCCGAGCAGCGCCAGGAACAGGTAGAAGAACACGATGTGCGTCTGCCCCCGGTGCAGGTCGGGGAAGGGCGAGGGGACCTGCAGCCCGGTGGAGCCGCCGGTGAGCGAGCGCCAGCCCTGCACGACGAGGTTCATCATCGACACGAGCGCGATCGACACGATCACGAACGACGCGCCGCGCACCCGCACGGCCGCGACGCCGACGAACACGGCGAACGCCGTCACGATCACGGCCGACACCACCAGGGCCAGGACCCACGGCACGCCCAGGCGCACGACGAGCAGGCCCGTCCCGTACGCGCCGAGGCCGAAGAACGCCGAGTGGCCGAGGGAGACGTATCCGGTGAAACCGCCCAGCAGATTCCAGGACGTGGACATGGCCGCGTACATGACGGTCAGCGCGCCCGCGTACACGAGGTAGTAGTTGGGGACCAGCCACGGGTAGGCCAGCGCCAGGCAGGCGAGCAGCAGCGGGATCCCTCTAGAAGCGATGCGCAAGCCGGCCTCCGAAGAACCCCTGGGGGCGCGCGAGCAGCGTCAGGAAGAGGAAGACGTAGAACATCATCGTGGCCCAGGTGGCGTCCACGGTCACCAGCACGAGGCCCTCGACCACGCCGAGCATGACGGCCGCCAGCGCCGCGCCGATCACGCTCCCCAGCCCGCCGACCACGATGATGGCCATGAGCTTGCCGATCCACACCCAGTGCGAGGCGGGGAAGAACGGCGTGATCAGCGCCAGCACGGTCCCGCCGACGGCCGCGGTGGCCAGGCCCACGCCGAAGCCGTAGCCGGCGACCCGCTCGGTCCGGATGCCGACCAGCCGGGCCGCCTCCCGGTGCTGGATGGTGGCCCGCAGCGCCTGCCCGAACCGGCTCTTGACCAGCACCGCGAACAGCACCGCGAGGGTGACCGCCGCGACCAGGAAGGCGATGATCCGGTCGTACGGCAGGTGCACGCCGCCGATCGTCAGCGACTTCGTCGCGTACTCCATGCTGACCGACTTGTAGGACCCGGTGTAGATCGTCCCGAGCAGTCCTTCGATGGTCAGCGCGATCCCGAACGTCAGCAGCACCGACATCATCGCCAGGTTGTCGGCGGCCAGCCGTGCGACGAGCAGCCGCTGCACCGCCACGCCCAGCACGAAGAAGAGCGGCACGGTGACGGGCAGCGCCAGGAACGGGTCCACGCCGAGCGTCGTGTGCACGGTGTAGGTCAGGTAGGCGGCCAGGAACAGGAACGCCGGGTGCGCCACCATGACCACCCGCATCACCCCGAAGTACAGCGACAGACCGGAGGCCAGCAGCGCGTAGAGGCCGCCGGTCAGCACGCCCAGGGCCAGCCCTTGCAGGAGCAGACTCACCATTCCTTCTTCGGGTAGACGAGGTCGGCCGTCTTGGCCTGGTCGGGGAGCACGATCTCGACCTTTCCGTCGACGTACTGCTGGATCATGTGCGCCTGCTCGGGCCTGCCCTGGTCGTCGAAGGAGAGCTTTCCGACGACCGTGTCGAACGTGCCCTGCCTGATGTGGTCGGCCAGTTTGTCCTGGCACTCCTTGGTGGCGTCGACGCACTTGACCGCGTTCACGGCCGCCTCGACGACCTGGCCGACGGTGAAGCCGTTGGCGGTGTCCTCGTTCGCCTCGCCGTTGAACATCTCCTTGTGTCGTTTGATCATCTCCTGGTTGCCGGTGAAGGTGGCCGTGGCCGACCAGCCGACCGGCGAGATGATGTTCTCGGCCGCCCCCTTCACCGCGGCGGCGAACTCCGGCTCCGTCGGCCCGGTCGAGAACGCCGCCAGCTTGGGCTGCACCTTCAGCTCCTGCAGCGCGCGCACCAGGCCCACGGAGTCCTCGAACTGCGTGCCGCCCACCACGATGTCCGGCTTGGCCGCGGCGATCTTGGCGGCGATGGGCGAGAACTCGGTGGTCTCGGGCGGGTAGACCTCGTCCACGACCGTCTTGATCCCGGCCGCGGCCAGCTTGTCCCTCAGCCCGTACGCGGTGCCCTGGGCGAACGGGTCGTCCAGGCTCGCGTACGCCGCCGTCTTCGGCCGCTTGTCGGCCGGCAGCTTGAGCAGGTACTCGGCGAGATAGTTGTAGTGGTCGCTCGCGATCGCCGGCGCCGCGTAGAACAGCCGCTTGAAGCCCTGCTCGAAGACCTCCTTGGCGGCCCCGGCCGGCTCGACGAACAGCATGTTGTACGACTCCGCGACCTTCGCCGCGGGGATCACCAGCCGCGACGAGAACGGCCCGAAGACCAGGTTGACCTTGTCCTGGGTGATGAGTGACTCGTAGTCGGAGCTGACCCGGTTGGGGTCGGAGGCGTCGTCGCGGAAGATCAGCTCGACCTTCCTGCCCAGCAGGCCGCCCTTGGCGTTCACCCGGTCGGCCCAGACCTGGTAGCCGTCCTTGATGCCGTTGCCGGGCTCGGCGAAGTCGCCGGTGAGCGGGAGGGAGATGCCGATCTTGACCGGCCCCTGCTGTCCCGTGGGCTGGGCCGCCCCGGGCTCGTCGGTCTTGGCGCAGGCGGTCAGGGCCAAGGCGCAGATCGTCGTGATCGTCAGGCTCTTGTGAACTCTTGCCATCGAGGAGACCCCCGTCAGAAGAGGTGCCGCGAAAGCGCTTACGGAAGCGCTTTCGGTTACGATTACACGGGATTCAGCCCCGGACAAGGGGGGTTCGCAGCCATGGCCGACCGACCTTATCCGCCCCGCCTCGTCGACGTGGCCAAGGCCGCGGGGGTCTCACTGGCGACCGCCTCCCGGGCCCTGACGGGCAGCACCGGGGTCAGCGCCGAGGTCGCCGCCCACGTCCAGGCGGTCGCGTCCCAGGTGGGCTACGTGCCCAACAGCCACGCTCGGGCCCTGGCCGGCGGGCAGGCGTCCATGGTCGGGCTGATCGTGCACGACGTCGGCGACCCCTACTTCGGCGAGATCGCCAGGGGCGTGCTGCGCGAGACCGAGAGCCGCGGCTACATGGCGCTCATCAGCCAGACCGAGCGCGACCCGCGCGCCGAGCTGGCCAGGATCCGGGCGTTGCGCGCCCACCGCGTGACCTCGATCGTGCTGGCCGGATCCGGCTACGTCGAGGCGGGGACCGAGGCCGACATCGCCGCCGAGGTGCGCTCGTTCACGGCGGCGGGCGGCCGGGTGGCCGTCATCGGCCGCCACCACCTGCCGGTGGACGCCGTGCTGCCCGACAACGCGGGCGGCGGCTCCACTCTCATGCACCACCTGCTCGACCTGGGCCACCGCCGGCTCGGCGTGCTCGGCGGCCCGGCCAACCTGACCACGGTGGAGGACCGGCTGGCCGGGCTGCGGGCGGCGCTGGCCGCGGCCGGGCTCGACTGGCGCTCGTTCCCCGTGGTGCACGGCGACTTCACCAGGGAGGGCGGCGCGGCGGCCGCGGCCCGGCTGATGCGGGCCCACCCCGATCTGACGGCGGTGGTCGCGCTGAACGACCCGATGGCGGTGGGCGCGCTGTCGTGGCTGCTCAACAACGGGCGCAAGGTGCCGGGGGAGATCTCGGTGGCCGGGTTCGACGACGTGCCGGTGGCGCGCGACGTCTATCCGGCGCTCACGACGATCCGGCTGCCCATGGTCGGCATGGGCAAGCAAGCGCTTGAGCTAGTTCTCAAGCCGCCCGCCTCGCGCCCGCGCCGCCGCCGCACCTCGCACGAGCTGGTCGTACGCGCCTCCACGGCCCCACCGCCGCCTTGACAGCGCTGCACCGAGCCCCTTGACAGCCTGATCCACCGGGTTACGATCCGCTCGAAGGTCAACGAAAGCGCTTTCGGAAGCGCTTACGGAAGCACACCCGGCGAGAGGATCGATCCCGGATGTCAGCCTTTCGCACTCTCGTCCTGACGGCCATGCTCGCGCTGGCCGTACCGATCCCCGCGCAGGCCGCCACCGCCACCGCCGGCACCACCACCGGCACCACCGCCGCTGCCACGGCAGCGCCGGACTGCGGCCCCGGCCGCGCCAAGGTGAGGCACGTCGACGACGGGCGCAACTGGGCGCCCGTGACGCCCGCCAAGTGGCGGTTCCCCGGTGACCAGGTCATTCTCGCCGAGGCCGGCGTCGCCCGGCCGGGCCCGCGGCGGCCCTTCGAGTACGCGGTGCTGAAGACGGGCCCCGAGTTCGGCTCGGTGCGGATCGACGCCCAGGTCCGCCTGGACACCCCGACCAGCGTCAGCAACCGCGACGTGATCATCGTGTTCGGCTACCGGTCGGACACGGAGTTCTACTACGTCCATCTCTCGCAGGACAACACCATCTACCCGCACAACGGGATCTTCGTCGTCAACAACGCCGACCGCCTGCGCATCGACGACCAGTGGAACGGCCAGGTGGGCGCGCCGCCCGCGGTCACCGACGCGGAGTGGCACCGCGTCCGCGTGACCCACTGCGTGGAGACCGGCCGCATCGAGGTCTACATGGACGGCGCCACCACGCCGCTGATCACGGCCACCGACCGCACGTTCGCGTCGGGCCGGGTCGGCTTCGGCTCGTTCGACAACATCGGCAGGATGCGCGACATGACCGTCAAGGGCGCCCCGGCCTGCGACAGCGCCGACCAATAGCCCCCCGACTCCCCCTGGTGGTGAGCAGGTATGCCGAAAACCCTCCGGTGCCTGATCGCCGTGGTGCTGGCGACCGCGTTGTGCGCGCCGCCGGCAGCCGCGCAGGCCGATCCGACCCCCGTCGACGACCCCATTCCCGAGAAGCCCGCCGCCTCGGGGCTGACGCTGACGCTGGAGGAGTTCGCCTCGTTCCCGAAGAGCGAGCCGATTCCCGAACCGACCGACGCGCGCCTGGTCCGCTGGGCCAGGATCAACTACCTGGGCGAGGTCCCCGACGGCTCGCGCCGCCTGTTCGTCAACGACCTCAACGGCAAGCTCTACTTCCTGGACAAGGGCCGGCCACGCGAATACCTCGACGTCGGCGCCGCCTTCGCCCCCGATTTCGTCTCCGGGCGCGGCCTGGGCAGCGGGTTCGGCTTCGCCGCCTTCCACCCCGAGTTCGCCAGGAACGGCAAGTTCTACACCGTCCACACCGAGTGGGGCGCCGCGCTGACCACGAAGACCCCCGACCTGACGCCGCAGCCCGGCACCAGGTTCCACGGCGTCATCACCGAGTGGACGGCCACCGACCCGAAGGCGAACGTCTTCTCCGGCACCCGCAGGGAGGTGCTGCGGCTCGGGTTCAGCGGCCAGATCCACGGCATCCAGCAGATCGACTTCAACCCGACGGCCCGCAGGGGCGACAAGGACTACGGCCTGCTGTATGTCGCCGCGGGAGACGGCGGGCGCGGCTCGTCCAGCGACGACCCGCAGAACCTGGCCATCCCGCAGGGCAAGATCCTCAGGATCGACCCGGCCGGCACGAACGGCGCCAACGGCAGGTACGGCATCCCCGCCGCGAACCCGTTCGCCGGCCAGGCCGGCAGGCTCGGCGAGATCTACGCGTACGGCATGCGCGACCCGCACCGCTTCAGCTGGGACCCGCAGGCCGGCAACCGGCTGTTCCTCGGCCACATCGGCGAGCACGCCATCGAGGCCGTCTACGACATCGGCGCCGGCGACAACCTGGGCTGGAGCGAGCGCGAGGGTTCGTTCGCGTACAGCAAGACCGACCGCTGCCACCTCTACACGCTGCCGGACGACGACGCCCAGTACGGCTACACGTACCCGGTGGCCGCCTACGACCACGACCCGCCGCCTGGGCACCCCTGCACCGCCGACAGCGGCCACGCGATCACCGGCGGGTTCGTCTACCGCGGGCAGCGGCTGCCGCTGCTGTACGGCAAGTACCTGTTCGGCGACATCGTGGACGGCCAGGTCTTCTTCACCGTCGCCGCCGAGATGGACGAGCGCAGCGGCCGCCGGGCCACGATCCACAAGCCCCGGCTGGTGGACGCGTCCGGCAGGCAGCTGACCATGCAGGACCTGGCCGGGAGCACCCGCGTGGACCTGCGCTTCGGCCGGGACGGCGCGGGCGAGCTCTACGTGCTGTCCAAGGCGAACGGCAAGATCTGGAAGGTCACCAAGGCCGGCTGGACCGCGCCGGACGTGCTGCCGACCCTGCGCGATCACCTCGTGGCCGCGTACGACTTCGAGCACCCGCTGCCCGGCGACCCGGCCCAGGAGCAGGACCAGGGCCTGTCGGGCACGAACATCACGCTGGTCAACGGCGGCACCGCCATGCGCGTGGCCGACAAGGCCTACCGGGGCAGCACGTACGCGCTGCAGACCCGCCAGGTCGACCCGGCCGCGACCGGCAACGACGACTGGAAGGCCGGCGTCTACGGCGCGGACGGCGTGCCGACGCTGCGCGCGTTCAACGCCGTCAAGGGCGTCACCGTCATGGGCTGGTTCAAGATGCTGGGCGACGGCCCGGCGCCCAACTCCAACACCGCGGACCCGGCCGACTCCTTCAACGCGATCGGCCTGGCCGGGGTGCTCAGCGGCAACTCCCAGGGGCACGACGTCCGGGCCCTGCTGGAGCTCATCACGGTGAACGGCGAGCTGCGGGTCGTGGCGCTCGCCCGGCGCGTGGACGGCGGCGCCTCCCAGACGTTCGCCGCGAACAAGCCCTGGCAGGAGGTGCTGCCGCGCGACCAGTGGGTGTTCCTCGCCGCGACGTACGACTTCGACACGGCGACGATGAAGCTCTACCGCAACGGCCGCCCGCTCGACGGGTTCTACTCGGTGACCGGCGACCCGTGGGGCGTCCAAGGAGACCCCGAGCCGGACCTCACCTCGGCGACCGACCCCCGAGGCATCAAGATCGGCGGCAGCTACCCCCAGAACACCAGGGAGCAGAACCCCTGCGACTGCCGGATGGACGGCCTGATGTTCCTGGACAGGGTCGCGGCCGCGGCCGAGGTCCGGGCCCAGTACGAGCTGGCCAGGGCCCGCTAGCCGACGGTCTTCATCTGCTTCGTACGGTGATCGGTGAGATGGAGGTCGCCGCCGAGCCGCTCCTTGAGCACGTCGAGCACCTTGCGGCTGGACAGGACGGTCCAGAGGTTGCCGACCAGATGGGGGTTGTACTCGGGGGCGGCGTCCATCCAGGCGTCCTTGCCCGCCTGCGTCTTGAACGTCGTGACGAAGAACTCGCCATCGGGGGTCCTGCAGTAGCCGGTGCGGATCTCGGCGGCGTTGACCTGCATCTTCGGCTTGCAGCCGACCTTGGCCGAGAGCTGCTCGACGGTGAGGGGGGCGGCGCTGCCCTGCTTTCCGGCTGCTGCGACATAGCCGCCGCCGCTCCCTGAGGAGCAGCCGGCGACCAGTCCGGCCAGCAGCGCGAAAGCGGCCAGACGTGGGAGTGTCGTCATGTGCGAAGGTACGCGGGCCCACCCGCCCCGGTTCACCCCATACCGATTGGTTACTTCGGCGGCGCCGGCGTCTGGGAGACCCTGTGGTCCATCAGGTGCAGGTCGCCGCTGAGCGGCTCCTTCAGCTGCTCCAGCACCGGGAGCGGGCCCAGGACGGTCCACTGCGGGCCGACCAGGTGCGGGTTGTACTCCGGTGCCCGGTCCATCCACTCGTCCTTGAGCTTCTCGCTGGCGAACGTGTTGACGAAGAACTGGCCCGCCTTGGTCTTGCAGTAGCCGGTGCGGAGGTCGGAGGCCTCGACCTGCATCTTCGGCTTGCAGCCGACCTTGGCGGAGAGTTGTTCGACGGTGAGGATTGCCGCTGGTTTCTGCGTTTCGCCCGCTGCGACGTAGTCGCCCCAGCCCCCTGAGGAGCATCCGGCGACCAGTCCGGCCAGCAGCGCGAAAGCGGCCAGACGTGGAAATGTCGTCATGTGCGGAGGTACGCATCCCCTATCGCCCCGGTTCACCCTGAATTCGCCTAAAACCGGAGCGATTCCATCAGCGCAGGATGACGCAGCCCTGATCGCGCAGCCGGCGCAGCACCTCGGGCTCCCCATCGAGCTTGTTCCACCGCAGGTCGAGCTTGTCCAGCGGGGGCAGGCTCGCGGGCAGCTCGCGCAGCCGGTTGTTGCGCAGGTCGAGGTGCCGCAGACCGGGCGGCAGGCGGTCCGGCAGCTCGCTGATGTGGTTGTTGCGCAGGTCGAGCACGCGCAGCTCGCCCAGCTCGGCGATGGACGCGGGCAGCCGGGTCAGCCGGTTGCCCTGCGCGTGCAGCTCCCGCAGCCTGCCCAGGCCGCCGATGGCGCCGGGCAGCGACTCCAGCCGGTTGCCGTAGAGCCGCAGCTCCACCAGCGCGGCCATCCGCCCCAGCGACTCGGGCAGCCGGGTGAGCCGGTTGTCGGTGAGGTTGAGGTACGCCAGCCGGTCCAGCCGCCCGATCGCCTCCGGCACCTCGGTGAACAGGTTGTCGCTCAGGTAGAGGTAGTCGGTCAGGTCCAGGTCGCCCAGCTCGGGCGGGACGGAGGTGAGCCGGTTGTGCCCCAGGTCCAGCATGCGCAGCCGGGTCAGCCCGCCGATCGCGGCCGGGACCTCGGTGAGCGCGTTCTCGGCGAGGTTGAGGGATTCGAGGCCGGTCAGCTTCCAGAGCGAGCCGGGCACGCCGGTCAGCCCGTTGCCGCCGGCGGCGAGGTGCCGCAGGGAGGGGCTCAGCCGGTCGGGGATCGCGCCGACGCGGTTGCCGTACAGGAAGAGCACCTCCAGGTGCGGCGGGCAACCCGGGAAGGACGTCAGCTCGTTGCCGTCCAGGTGCAGCGCGCGCAGCGCGGTGAGCCCCGACAGGTCGGGCAGCGAGCGCAGCCGGTTGCCGTCGAGCCTGAGCTCCTCCAGCGCGGAGAGCCCGGCCACCCAGGCGGGAACCTCGGTGAGGTCGTTCCAGGCCAGGTCGATCAGGCGGACGTCGCCGGGGACGGCGGGGAACGAGGTCAGGCCGGAGCCGGGCGCGCGCATCCAGGGATCATCGCACGGCGGCGCGCAGGTCGAAGAGCTCGGACGGGGAGATGGGCATGCGGTCGATCTCGATGCCCTCGGCGTCCTCGACGGCCGCGGCGATGACCGCTGAGACGGGGATCACGCCGGCCTCGCCCGCGCCCTTGACGCCGAGCGGGTTGAGCGGCGAGGGCGTCTCCAGGTGGGCGGTCTCGACGCGGGGGATCTCGGTGGCGTACGGCATGAGGAAGTCCATGAAGGAGGCGTTGACGAGCTGGCCGTGCGAGTCGTACACCATCCGCTCGTAGAGCGCCCCGCCGATGCCCTGCGCCACTCCCCCGTGGATCTGGCCCTCCACGATCATGGGGTTGATCAGCCGGCCGCAGTCGTGCACGACCGCGTAGCGCACCACCTTGATCTCGGCCGTGTCCGGGTCGGTCTCGACGATCGCCGCGTGCATGCCCGACGCGAACGTGGACCTGATCGGCGAGTAGTAGTCGCGCCCCTCCAGCCCCGGCTCCTCGCCCTCGGCGACCGGCGGCCGGTCCGGGGAGGCGGTGCCGGCGAACTGGGTGGCCTTGGCGGTCTCGTCGTCGAAGGCGTAGCGCAGCGGGTTGGCCAGCACCGCCACCGTGGACAGCGGGACGGACGCGGTCGGCGTGCCGGCCACGTGCACCATCCCGTCGGTGATCTCCAGGTCGGCCGGGTCGGCCTCCAGCGCGTCGGCGGCGATGCGCAGCGCCTTCTCGCGTACTTTCCTGCAGGCCAGCGCGATGGCGTTGCCGCTGACGACGGCCGCCCGCGAGGCGAACGTGCCCACGGCGTAGCCGAACCTGCGGGTGTCGCCGGTGACCACGCTCACCCGCTCGATGGGCACGCCCAGCTCGGTGGCGGCGATCTGCGCGAACGCCGTCTCGTGCCCCTGCCCCTGCGAGGTGAGCCCGGTGGACACGTGCACCCGCCCGTCGGAGGTCACCTGCACGTGCCCGCCCTCGTACGGCCCCACGCCGGTGCCCTCCACGTAGCACCCGACGCCGATGCCCCTGCCGGGCCGCGCCTCGAAGGAGTCCCAGCCGATCAGCTCCTTGATCATGCGGAGCATCTCGGGGTAGTTCCCGCTGTCGTAGATCAGCGGCCGGCCGTCCTGGAACGTCATCCCCTGGTCGTACGGGAACTCGTCGGGCCCGATGAAGTTGACCTCGCGCACGTCGGTGCGGTCCTTGCCCAGGTAGCGGGCGATCTTGTCCATGGTCCGCTCCATGCAGAACACGCCCTGCGGCCTGCCGGCCCCCCGGTAGGGCGTGACCTGCACGGTGTTGGTGTAGACGGCGGAGAACTCGACCCGGTACGCCCCGATCTTGTACGGCCCCAGAAGCTGCGTCGAGGTGATGATCGGCACGATGATCCCGTAGGGCGTGTAGGCGCCGTGGTCGTGCAGGATCGTCACGTCCAGGCCGAGCACGCGGCCGTCGTCGTCGAAGCCGACCCGTACGTACTGCACCTGCCCGCGCTCGTGGGCCGAGGAGATGAAGTGCTCCCTGCGGTCCTCCGTCCACTTGATCTCGCGCCCGAGCGTCATGGCCGCCCACGGCACCAGCACCTCCTCGGGCCACGGGTGCACGATCTTCACCCCGAAGCCGCCGCCCACGTCGGGCGCGATCACCTCGACCTGCGGGAGCGGCAGTTCGAGCGCGGCGGCGACGGCCATGCGGACGCTGGTGGAGGTCTGGGTGCTGGAGTAGACGCGCAGGTCCCGGCCGTCCCACCGGGCGTACACGCCGCGCCCCTCCAGGGGCATGCTGGCGCTGCGCTCGATGTCGAGCCGGAAGGCCAGCGTGTGCGGCGCGGCCTCGATCGCCTCCCGCGCGCCGCGCCCGTCCGTGCCCGCGACCTCCTGGACGAGGTGCGCGCCGACGTTCCCCGGCACGTCCTCGTGCACGAGCTGGGCGCCCTGCACGGCCTCCTCCAGGCCGACGACCGGCTTGAGCAGCTCGTAGCCGACCTCGATGAGCGCGCAGGCGTCCTCGGCGGCGTACCTGTCCTCGGCCACGACCATGACCACCGGCTCGCCGACATGCCTGACGATCTCCCTGGCCAGCGGGTACGCGGTGCGCCCGTGCGTGAGCGCCGGGTGCGGGATCAGCAGCGGCAGCGGCCGGCCGACCCGTTCGGGCAGGTCCTCCCAGGTGTAGATGGCGACGAGCCCTTCGACGTCGAGCGCGGGGTCCACGTCGATGTCGCGGATGCGGGCGTGCGCGTGCGGCGAGCGCACGAACGCGACGGCCAGCGCGTCGCGCCCGAGGTCGTCGAGGTAGCGGCCCCGGCCGGTGAGCAGCCTGGGGTCCTCCCGCCGCTGCACGGGCTCCCCGAACAACCTCGTCGTCATGCTTCCTCCGCCAGCAGCTCGGCGGCCCGGTGGACGGCCTTGACGATGTTCTGGTAGCCGGTGCACCGGCACAGGTTGCCGGAGATGCCCTCCAGCACCTCGTCGTCCGTGGGGGCCGGGTTGTCCCGCAGCAGGGCGGTCACCGTGCACAGGAACCCCGGCGTGCAGAACCCGCACTGCAGCCCATGACACTCGGCGAACGCCCGCTGCACTGCCGACATCTCATCCGGGGCGCCCAGCCCCTCGACGGTGGTGATCTCGGAGCCGTCCACGCTGACCGCGAACGTCAGGCACGACCGGATCGGCTCCCCGTCCAGCAGCACGGTGCAGCAGCCGCAGACGCCGTGCTCGCAGCCGACGTGGGTGCCGGTCAGGCCGAGGTCGTGGCGCAGGCAGTCGGACAGCAGGCGGCGGGCGGGCACGCCGACCCGCCTGGCGGTGCCGTTCACGACGAGCGTGATCTCATGTTCCACGGGCGCCTGCCTCCCTGGTCGCGTTCCGTACGGCCCGCTCGGCCAGCACGCCCACGAGGTGGCGGCGGTAGGCGGCCGAGGCGTGGATGTCGCCCTCGGGTTCGACCCGGTCCCGTACGATCCGCGCCGCGTCCGCCGGGCTCTCCGTCACGTCCACGACGACCGGCACGGGGCCGACGCCGATGCAGGCGACCCTGGCGGCCTCCACGCGGCCGTCCTCGTCGAGCGTGACGACCGCGCAGACCCCGGCCAGGGCGTAGTCGCCGTGGCGCCGGGCCACCTCTTCGAAGGCCGTCCCGGTACGCGGACCCAATGCCGGGAAATATGCCGACACGGCCAGCTCTCCCGGCTGGACCGCCGACTCCATGGGCCCGACGAAGAACTCCTCGGCGCCCACGTCGCGTACCGGCCCCTGCCAGCGGGCCACCTGGACGGAGCCGCCCAGGACGGCCAGCACGGCGGGCAGCTCGGCGGCCGGGTCGGCGTGCACGAGGCTGCCCACCACCGTCCCCCGGTTCCTGATCACCGGATGGGCGACCAGCCTCAGCGCCCGGCTCAGCAGCGGGTGCGCCCCGGCCCGCTCCGCCCGCGCGTGCCGGACCGTCGCCCCGACCCGGACGCCCTCCCGCGTCGTCTCCATGGCTTCCAGCCCCTGGACGCGGTTGATGTCGACGAGATGCTCGGGGGCGGCCAGCCGCATGTTGAGCATGGGGATCAGGCTCTGTCCTCCGGCCAGCACCTTCCCCGGCACCTCCGCGAGCGTCCGGAGCGCCTCGCCGAGATCGCGGGGCGCGTGGTACTCGAACGGCGGCGGTTTCACCCGGCCTCGCTCCCGGCCGGGCGGGCGGGCCGTCCGGCGATGGCCCGCAGCAGGTGGTATCCGCCCAGCACCACGATGGTGCCGAGCGCGATCCCCTCAAGGGAGAAGTCGCCGCCGATGAAGTGGCTCACAGGTCCGATGGCCAGGATGATGCCCGCGCCGATCGGAACCATGTTGACGGGGTCGGAGAAGTCGACGCGGTTCTCGATCCAGATCTTGGCGCCGAGCAGGCCGATCATCCCGTACAGGATGACGGTGACCCCGCCCAGCACGCCGCCCGGGGTCGCGGCGACCAGCGCGCCGAACTTGGGGCAGAGCCCGAACAGGATGGCGATGATCGCGGCGATGTAGTAGGCGGCGGTCGAGTAGACCTTGGTGGCCGCCATGACGCCGATGTTCTCGGCGTACGTGGTGGTGGGCGAGCCGCCGACCGCGCTGGCGACCATGGTGCCCACGCCGTCGGCCGCCACCGCCCGGCCCACGTACGGGTCCACGTCCGCCCCGGTCATCTCGCCGACGGCCTTGACGTGCCCGATGTTCTCGGCGATGAGCGCGATGACGGCGGGCAGCACCAGCAGCACGGCGGAGGTCTTGAAGTCGGGGGCGTGGAAGTCCGGCACCCCGAACCAGGGCGCCGAGGCCACGGAGTCGAAGTTCACCCGGTCGTGCGGGAAGGCCGTGGCCACGCAGTACGTCCCCTCGGCCGGGCAGCTCGCGCCCGCCGCGTCCCGCAGGTTGGCGCCGGGCAGCGCGGACGTGACGGGGCCCGCGGCCTTGTCCAGCACCCACGACAGCACGAACCCCGCGATCAGCCCGACCAGCACCCCGATCCGGCCGACGAACCCCTTGAAGAGCACGATCACCAGGAACGTGACCAGCATGGTGACGAGCGCGACCCAGTGGTCCTGTGGCCAGTAGACGTCCGCCACCACATACGCCAGCCCGAACCCGATCAGCATGACGACCGCCCCCGTGACCACGGGCGGGAAGACGCGGTGGATGATCTGCACGCCGAGGAAGTGGATGGCCAGCCCGGCCAGCGCCAGCACGAACCCGGCGACCAGGATCGCGCCGGTCACGATCGCGTCCGCGCCCGCCGTGTCACCGCCCCAGGCGGCCCTGATGGCCAGCACCCCGCCGACGAAGGACGCGCTGGTGCCGAGGTAGCTGGGCACCCTGCCCTTCACGATCAGCAGGAACAGGATCGTCGCGACGCCTGACATCATCACGGCGACGTTCGGGTCCAGCCCCATCACCAGGGGGAAGACGAACGTCGCGCCGAACATCGCGATCACGTGCTGCGCCCCGAAGCCCACCATCCTGGGCCAGCTCAGCCGCTCGTCGGGCCTGACCACCTCTCCGGGCGCCAGGTGCTTGCCGTCACCGTGTTTGGTCCATCCCGAAACCATGAGAGCCCCTCTTGTGCTGGGGTTGCCGAGCTGCGCTCGGAGCCTGGGCCGGCGACACGTTCCGTTGCGGGCACATTAGGCCCGCCGTCACGCTCCTACACGGGCATGATCTGCCAAATCTACGCGGAGGGCCAGTGAAAACCTCGCGCACAAGAGATCTGTTTCGCTGTTAGGCCGGTCCGGTGCGGCGGGCGGCTACTCCACCCGGATGGAGAACCCCTCGCCGCTGACCACCTGTCCCGAACGGATCTTGGCGCGCTTGCGCAGCTCCACCTCGCCGTCCACCAGCACCATGCCCTCGGCGACCAGGTGCTTGGCCATGCCGCCCGTCTCCGTGATCCCGCAGTATTTCAGCAGGTCGCACAGCGGGATGTACTCGGAACGCAGTTCGAAATCCACAACCCCAACCCTAGATGCCGCGCATCCGCAGCACGTGCAGGGCCAGGGTCAGGTTGAGGCGCAGGTGCGGGTCGTCGGTGAAGTTGCCCAGCAGGCGCTCCAGCTTCCCGATCCGGTAGCGCAGCGTGTTGTAGTGGAAGTGCAGGCGCCGCGCCGTCTCGGCCACGTTCAGGTTGGTCTCCAGGAGCACCTGCAGGGTGCGGCGGAGGTCGGCGTTCTCGGCGTCGGCGTCGGCGGCCAGCGGGCCGAGCGTCTCGCGGACGAAGGCGTGCAGCTCGTCGGTGTCGTTGACCAGGGACAGCAGCCGATAGACGCCGAGCTGGTCGAAGTGGGCGACCGCTCCGGGCCCGTGCAGCTGGCGGCCGACACGGGCCGCCTTCAGCGCCTGCGAGTACGCCTCCGGCAGCGTCTCCGCCCCCGGGCTGGGCCGGGACGTGCCGGTCGAGAACGTCGCGGGCGGCACGTCGGCGAAGGCCGAGGCCGCGTCCTTCGCGACCCGGGTCGCGTCGATCGAGGCGTCCACCACGGCCACCACCTCGTGCGAGAACCCCGCCACCGCCCCGCGCGGGTCGTGCCGGCGCATCGCCGCCGTCCAGCACGCCACCAGCCGGTCCTGCGCGCTGCGCTCGTCGCCGTCCGGGTCCAGCTCGGCCACCAGCACGGTCACCGGGCGCGCCAGGTCCCACCCGAACGCCCGCGCCCTGGCCGTCACGCGCTCCGCCGAGCCCGCCCGGCCGGTGAGGACGTCGCGCAGGAAGTCGGCGCGGTACTTGCTCTCGACGGCGTTGACCGCCTCCTGCCGGGTGACGACCAGCGCGGCCACGGTGGCGGCGCGTTCGAGGATGCCGACGTCGCTGTCGCGGATCGCCCCGGACGGGCTGTAGGCGACGATCCTCCCGTGGTGATGGCCCCCGGCCAGCACGGGCACCGAGGCGAACGACCGTGCCCGCCCCGAGGCGGGCGTACGGGGCGGCCCCTCCTGGGAGATCGACTCGCGCAGGACGGCCACGTGCTCGGCGGGCCCGGCGGTGGCCAGCGTGCGGCCCGAGCCGTCCACGGCCGCCACCGACACGTCGAGCAGCTGGGCCACCTCGGCGGCCACCTCGTTGAGCCCGCCGCCGGCCAGCACCACCTGCACCAGCGCCCGGTGCGCCTCCTCGGCGCGGGCGAGCACGGCGGCCTGGCGGTTGAGGATGTCGGTCAGCACCTGGTTGAGGATGTCGTCGAACCCGACGTCGTTCGGCAGCAGGATGAGCGGGAAACCCAGCCGGTCGGCCTGCTCGACCATCTCGTCGGGCAGCTCGTCCACGTACCGGCCGAGCTTGATCGCCAGCGCCGACAGGCCGCGCTCGTCCAGGTCGGCGACCAGCCGGCCGAGCGACTGCGGCGTGTTGCGCAGCGGGTAGCCGGTGGTCAGCAGCAGCTCGTGCGGCTTGACCCAGGCCAGGATGTCGGGCACTTCCATCACGTTCAGCCGCTGGACGATGCGGCCCAGCCCGCTCTCCCCCGCGATCAGCCGGGCCTCGGCGAGGGTGGAGACGCCGAGCACCTCTCCGACGGAAACGCCGTGAATGATCGTCCCGGTGCTGGCGAGACGGACGGGGGGCTCCATGTGGTCGATTGTGACCCCAGAAGCCGTCTGTCAGGAAGAGCCAACCTTCCCGCTGACTGTTGGCAAATTTCTCCGTACGGAGGGTTGCCGGAGCGCTTTACGGTCAGGTCCAAGGTCGGATGGGAGGTTCGGTGACCGTCAGTACTCATGCGAGGCGTACCCGCATCCACGTCACGGGCGCGGCCAGCACGGCGGTGCGCCCCGTCCTGGAGTCGCCGCGCCGCCCCGCCCGGGTGCTCGCCGCGTTCCCGGCGGGCGTGTATCTCGAGGTCAGGACCGAGCTGGAGCCTTCGGTGATCGCCGTCATCACGGGCACGGCCACGCGCCTGCCCAACTCCGTGCTGCTGGCCGGCCCGCTGCCGAGCGTCACGGTGGGTGATGACGCCTCGGTGGGCGACCGCAACATCGAGCTGGGGCCGCTGAGCCTGGGCGTGCGCCGCTGGTGGGACCCCGCCCCGCCGCTCGGGCGGATCGATCGGGCCCGGCTCGCACACGCGGCCGCCCGCTTCGGCGACCCGCCGCAACCGGGGCTGGTCAAGAACGGCGCCGTCGAGCTGCTGGCGGACAGTTGCGCGAAGGGCTGGCTGCTGGGCGCCGTGACGGCGGCCGAGCAGCTCATGGGCCTGGGGCCCGGCCTCACGCCGAGCGGCGACGACGTTCTCGCGGGCCTGCTGGTGACGCTGCGGCACCTGGGCGCGGCGGCCGGGGCGGAGCGCGCGGTCTGGCTGGCCGACTGGCTGGCGGCGACGGTGACGTTCGACGCGAGGACGCGTACGACGCCCATTTCGGCCACGCTCCTGCACTGCGCGGCCAGGGGCGAGGCCAGCCCCGAGGTGACCGCCGTGCTGCGCGGCGTCACGGGCGCGCAGGCCCTCGAACCGGCCCTGCGCCGCCTCCACCGCCTCGGCCACACCTCGGGCTCCGACCTGGCCCAGGGCGTCGCCATCGGCGTGACCGCCGTCCTCGCGCTGAGCGGGCCCCGATGACCGCCGACAAGGTGCTGGTACGGAAGGGCGCGTACGTCGACTCCATCTCCCTGATGCGCATAAGTCGGGCGCTGACCGAAATGCCGGGCACAGAGGCCGCCATGGTCGCCATGGCCACCGAGCTGAACCTCGGCATCCTCCGCGACCTGGGCTTCACCGTCCCGCCGGCCGGCCCCGGCGACCTCCTGATCGCCGTACGCGCCCGCGACGCCGCCGCGGCCGTCGAGGAGGCCGACCGGCAGCTCGCGACCTTCCGCCGCCCCGAGGGGAACCCGGCCGACCAGCCCCCGCTGACCACCCGCTCGGCCGCCAGAGCCCCGGCCGACCTGGTGCTGGTCTCCACCCCGGGCGAGCACGCCTTCGCCGAGGCGCTGGACGCCGTCCAGGCCGGGCTCCCCGTCATGATCTTCAGCGACGGGGTCCCCGTGGCCCAGGAACGGCGGCTCAAGGAGCTCGCGGAGGCCGCGGGCGTCCTCGTGATGGGCCCCGACTGCGGCACCGCCGTGATCGGCGGCGTCGGCCTGGGCTTCGCGAACGTCCTCAGCCCCGGCCCCGTCGGCGTGGTGGCCGCGTCCGGCACCGGGGCCCAGCAGGTGACGTCCCTGCTCGACTGGGCCGGCACCGGCGTCAGCCACGTGCTCGGCGTGGGCGGCAGGGACCTGTCGGCCGAGGTGGGCGGCCTGTCCACGCTGCGGGCCCTGCGCCTGCTCGACGAGGACCCGGCCACCGAGCTGATCGTGCTCGTCTCCAAGCCGCCCTCCCCCGAGGTGGCGCGGACCGTACGGGACGCCGTGGAGCGGCTGCGCACGCCGGTGGTGCCCGCGCTGCTCCCCGAGCCCGACCTGACGGAGGCGACCGAGCAGGTGCTGCGCGCGCTCGGCCGGCCCGTGCCCGAGTGGCCGTCCTGGCCCGCGTGGTCGGGCAAGCAGAGCCGGGCCAAGACGATCAAGGGCGTCTATTCCGGCGGGACGCTCAGCGCCGAGGCCGCGCTGGTCGCCGGGACGGGCGACTTCGTCGACTACGGGGACGACGCCTACACCAGGGGCCGGGCGCATCCCATGATCGACCCGACCCTGCGCGTCGAGGCGCTGGCCCGCGCCCACGAGACGGACCTGGTGCTCATGGACGTCGTGCTCGGCCACGGCGCCGACCCCGACCCGGCCGCCTCGCTCGCGCACGCCGTCGCCCGCACGCCCGCCACCGTCGTGATCGCGCTCGTCGGCACCGAGGGCGACCCCCAGGACCTGCACCGCCAGGCCGCCGCCTTCCGCGAGGCGGGCGCGGCCGTGTTCACCTCCAACGCCCAGGCCGCCCGGCACGCCAGGAGCCTCCTTTGAGCCTGCTCTCCGTCCCGTCCCGCGTCATCACGGTGGGCGCCGACCTGCTCGACGAGGCGCTCAGGGCGCAGGCCGTCGAGACGACGCCGGTGTCCTGGCGCCCGCCGCTGCCCGGCACCGCCGAGGCCCTGGACGTGGTGCTCGCCGACCCGCGCCGGCAGGCCGCCAACGAGCTGGCCGTCAGCAGGCTGACCTCCGCCCGCCCGCATCTGGTGGGGGTGCGGCGGGCCTCGGAGGTGCTGGCGGCGGGCACGTTCCTGCACGCGGGCCCGCCCATCACCTGGGAGCGCGCGTCGGGCCCGATGCGCGGCGCGCTGATCGGCGCGATGCTGCTGGAGGGCCTGGCGGGCGACGAGCAGGAGGCCGGGCGGCGGCTGGCGGCGGGCGAGATCGCGCTGCGGCCGTGCCACGAGCACGCCGCCGTCGGCCCGATGGCGGGCGTGGTGAGCCCGTCGATGTGGCTGTTCGAGGTGCGCGACGACGAGCACGGCGGCACCGCGTACTGCTCGCTGAACGAGGGCCTGGGCAAGGTGCTGCGGTACGGCGCCTACGGGCCCGAGGTGCTGGAGCGGCTGCGCTGGATGGACACGGTGCTCGGCCCCGCCCTGGCGGCGACCTTGGAGCGTGTGGGGCCGCTCGACCTGCGCTCGCTGATGGCGCAGGCGCTGCAGATGGGCGACGAGCTGCACAACCGCAACCGCGCCGCCACCTCGCTCCTGCTGCGCGAGCTGGCCCCGGCCGTGGTCGAGGCCGCCCCGGGCGTCGCCGCGGAGGTGCTGCGCTTCATCAACGGCAACGACCACTTCTTCCTGAACGCCGCCATGGCCGCCGCCAAGGTCAGCACCGACGCCGCCCGCGACGTGCCCGGCTCGTCCATGGTCGTCGCCATGGCCAGGAACGGCACCGACTTCGGCGTCCAGGTCTCGGGGCTGGGCGGGCGCTGGTTCACGGGGCCGGCCGGGGTGCCCGACGGGCTCTACCTGGGCACGTACGGGCCGGACGACGCGAACCCGGACATCGGCGACTCCACGATCACGGAGACGTCGGGGCTGGGCGGGTTCGCGATGGCGGCGTCGCCGGCCATCGTGCGGTTCGTGGGCGGCGAGGTGTCCGACGCGGTGCGGGCCACCCGTTCCATGTACGAGATCACGCTCGCCGAGCACCCCGCCTACCAGATTCCCGGGCTCGGCTTCCGCGGCACGCCGGTCGGCATCGATGTGACTCTCGTGGCGAGAACGGGCCTGCTCCCCGTGGTCAACACCGGCATCGCGGGCCGTGTCGCAGGAACCGGTCAAGTAGGAGCAGGGCTGGTCAAACCCCCTGTAGAGGCATTCACCACGGCATTGATCGCATTGGCGGAGCAAGCCATCTGAATGGCGACATATCCGCAGGTCAAAACCTTTGTAAGGATGCTTCAGCTTCCCTTGCGCATGGCCCGCCGATATCGTAACGAACCACTTTAAATTGCTCGTAGCGCGGGATGGGGGCGGGAACATGGCAGCCGACCGCTTGCTCAGCGGCCCCGGCGCGGAAGGAGGCGCCCCGGGCGGCGCCCCGCAGAGCCAGGGCCGTCTGATCGGCCGGCGTTACCGGCTCATGTCGCCTGTCGGCAGGGGCGGCATGGGGATGGTGTGGCACGCCCACGACGTCCTGCTCGACCGGGACGTGGCGGTCAAGGAGCTGATCCTCCCCTACGGGCTCGACACCGCGGGCCGGCAGGTGGCCCACCGGCGCGTGCTGCGCGAGGCCAGGTCGGCCGCGCGGCTGACGCATCCCGGCATCGTCACCGTGCACGACGTGGTCGAGGAGGACGGCCGCCCGTGGATCGTGATGGAACTGGTCCGCGCGTGGTCCCTGGAGCAGGCCGTACGCCAGAGCGGGCCGCTGCCGGTGCTGCAGGCGGCCGAGATCGGCATCCGGGTGCTGGACGCGGTCAGGCACGCGCACGCCGCCGGGATCCTGCACCGCGACATCAAGCCGGGCAACGTGCTGCTGACCCAGGACCGGGTGGTGCTGACCGACTTCGGCATCGCGGCCATCGAGGGCGACGTGACGATCACGCAGACGGGCCTGCTCATGGGGTCGCCCGCGTACATCCCGCCGGAGCGCCTGTCCGGGCAGCCGATCACGCAGGCGGCCGACCTGTGGTCGTTCGGCGCGACGCTGTACGCCGCCGTCGAGGGGCGGCCGCCGTACGAGGGGCCCGATCCGGTGGCGGTGCTCGGCTCGGTGCTCACGCAGGAGCCGATCGAGCCCCAGCGGGCCGGTTCGCTGGGGCCGGTGATCGAGGGCCTGCTGCGCAAGGACCCGGCCCAGCGGCTGACCTCCGACCAGGTCATCGAGATGATGGAGGCGGTGCTGCGCGCGCACGGCTCCGTCCGGCCGCGCCCGGCCGCGCCGCTGCCCGCCCCCGGGCCCACCCCGGATGACGGACCGGCCTCCGGGCTGCTGGAGTCCCCGTCGGGGCCGATGCCCTCGCGGATCGTGGAGACGCCCTCGGGGCCGATCCGCGTGCCGTACGACCCGCTGACCAGCCCGTCCGGCGGCCACTCGATGCCGTACGACGGCCTGACGAGCCCCTCGGGCAACCACCGGACCGACCAGCTGGTGCCGCCGCCACCCGAGTTCGGCGGCCCTCCGGGGGCCCGGCGTCCCTTCGGCGCGCCCTCGGGCCCGCACCGGGTCACCGGGAACCTCGGCGACGACTCCGGCCCGCAGCCGGCGCCGATCCTGCCGCTGACCACGGACAGCCGCACGTCCGCCGCCACCCCGTGGCCGCTGGCCTCGGCCGAGGACCTGCGCGAGCAGTCGCGCGACCTGTCCCGCGACCTCGGCCACCACCGCCTGGCCACGCTGCCCAGCGCGGCGCCGCGCACCGGCAAGAGCCGGCGCAGGCCCGACGAGGACGACGGGACGTGGGTGCGCCGCGGGCGGCCGACGCCGCTCACGATCATCAGCGCGCTCGTGGCGGTGGCCGCCGTCGTGGGCGTCGTGATGGTGCTCATGCCGGGCGGATCGCCGTCCCAGGTGACCGCCGTCACGCAGGCCGCGACGTCCGCGCCCGTCGAACCCCGGAACGCCGAGCCCTCGGCGATACCCTCGGGCTACACCGAGCACGGCACGGCCGGGTTCGCCGCCGCCGTGCCCGCGGGCTGGAAACCGGCGGCGTCGGGCGGGGTGACCACGTTCAGCGGGCCGAAGGACTCCGGCATGCGGATCATGGTGCAGAAGGTGAGCCCGCAGACCGACGGAGGGCTGTCCGAGCTGAGCCGCCAGGAGGCCAAGGGCGGCGTGGAGGGCTACATCCAGGTGCAGCTCCAGGGCGTCGACTACCGCGGCTGGCAGGCCGCCGACTGGGAGTACACCTACACCACGGGCAGCGGCGTCCCCATGCACGCGCTCACCCGGTACGTCTCGATCGACGACATCACCGCGTTCAAGATCACGTTCGACCTGCCCGAGCTCAAGTGGGACGAGCAGGCGGACACCCGCAAGGTGTTCCTGGACACGTTCCGGCGGGGCGGCTGACGTATTGCACCATTCATTCCAAAACAGGTAATGTGCCCGCCATGGGCCGACCGAGGAAGTTCGAGGAGGAACGCGCCGTCGAGGCCGCCATGCGCGCGTTCTGGACCGCGGGCTACGAGGCCACCTCGACGCAGGACCTGTGCGCGGCCACCGGGCTCGGGCGCAGCAGCATCTACAACACCTTCGCCAGCAAGCACGACCTGTTCGCGAAGGCGCTGCGGCTCTACATGGACCAGCGCAACGCCACGCTCGCCGAGACGCTGGACGCCGACCTGCCGCTCAAGGAGAAGATCAGGACCGTCCTGTGGTGGGCCGTCGACCTCGACCCCGAGGAGCCGCCCGGCTGCCTGGTGGTCAACTCGATGACCGAGCTCGCCCCGCACGACCCCGAGATCGCCGAGTTGCTGCGGCGCGACAACGAGAGGCGGCGCGAGATGGTGCGGGCCGCCATCGAGACCGGCCGCGCGCGGGGCGAGCTCGACCCGGACAGGGACCCGCTCGCCCTGGCGCACTTCGTGTTCGCCGCCGTCAGCGGCCTGCGCGTCGCCGCGCGGGGCGGGACGGACCGGGACGGGCTCGAGTCGATCGCGGAAACCGCGCTGGGCGTCTTCTGACCTTCTCACGCCCTCATTTTGAACCGACCGATCCAAAGTCGGGTCGGGAGCAGACGAGGTGATGATGTCTGACGGTAGGGCCCAGGGCCTTTCTTCCGCCGGTTTCCCGGTCGGCTGTGCTTTCCCTGGTG
>NZ_JBITJQ010000033.1:0-144096 GCF_044460125.1 Nonomuraea sp. NPDC050153 | reverse complement strand
CTCGAGCAGGCCAAGGCCAACGGCCACGACCTCGGCCGCATCGCGTCGGTGGCGTCGTTCTTCGTGTCCCGCATGGACACCGAGGTCGACAGGCGGCTTGACGCCATCGGCACCGACGCGGCCAGGTCGCTGCGCGGCCAGGCCGCGATCGCCAACGCCCGCCTGGCCTACGGTGTGTTCGAGGGGCTCTTCGCCACGGACCGGTGGCAGGCACTGGCCGCCGCGGGCGCCCGGCCTCAGCGCCCGCTCTGGGCTTCCACAAGCGTGAAGAACCGCCAGTACCGCGACACCCGCTATATCGACGAGCTCGTCGCCCCCGGCACCGTCACCACCATGCCGGAGACGACTCTCCTCGCCGTCGCCGATCACGCCCGTATCACTGGCGACACGATCAGCGGCACGATCACGCAGGCGCGGGAGGTTTTCGCTCGACTCGCTGAGGTCGGTGTCGACCTGACCGACGTGTTCCGGGTACTCGAAGACAAGGGCATCGGCACATTCGAGAAGTCCTGGCTGGAACTGCTCGACACCGTGGCCGAGCAACTGGTGAAGGCACATGACTGACGTGACGTCGCAGGGCGCCGGTCCTGCATCGGTTCGACGGCTTCTGACCTACGGAGGTGATATGCCGCTCCTTCCACGCCCTCGTTCCATCCGGGCGCGGTGTACGGTCATCGCGGCTCTCTTCGCGCTGAGCATCCTGGTGGTGCTCGGCGTGGCCCTGGACCTCACGATCCGCTACCGCTTCCAGTCCGACACCTTCCACCAGGCCGAACGGGTGGCGAGCCAGTGGAGCCCGGCCGCCCGCAGCGGCGTCGTGCCACGCCCGATCCCCGCCAACTCACCCGCCGACCTGATCCAGGTCGTGGACGCCCACCAGCGCGTCGTGGAGTCCAGCCGGATGGCCTCCGCGACCGTGCCGCTGAGCCGGCTCCGGCCTCCGGCCGACGCCCGTTTCCAGCCGCAGAGTGAGTGCCCGCCACACGGCCGATGCATCCTGCTGCACGCCATCCGCCTGTCGCCCGCGCCGGACGCGGGCGTCGTGTACGCCGGCATCCCGGAACCGGGCCTGCTGGCCACACACGACCTCGAATACACCATTACGACCGGGATCGCCCTGATCACCGCCGTCGCGGCCTGGACCGCATGGGTGCTGGCCGGGCGCACGCTGCGCCCCGTCGAGGCGATCAGGGCCAGGATCTCCCAGATCACGGTGAGCGACCTCGGCCTGCGTGTTCCCGTACCGCCGGGCGACGACGAGATCACCCGGCTCGCCACCACCACGAACCAGACCCTCAGCCAGCTCGACGGTGCGGTGGAGCAGCTACGCCAGTTCGCCTCCACGACCAGCCACGAGCTGCGCACCCCTATCGCGGGGCTGCGCGCGCAACTGGAGGAGGCGTTGCTCTACCCCGACGACGTCGACGCCCGGCAAACGCTCCAGACGGCGCTGACCACCGCCGGCCGGCTGGAAGCGATCGTCAACGACCTGCTGCTGCTCGCCCGTCTCCGGGCCACCGATCCGCTGCCCCCGGAGACGATCGATCTCGGCGAGCTCGTCGCCACCGAGGTGAGCGCGCAGTCCTCGGCCGCGCCGATCTCCGTGCCGATCACCCTCCACGCACCCGCCGGACTGAAGATCTGCGGCTCGCGCATGCAGCTGATCCGCGTGCTGGACAACCTCCTGGCCAACGCTCTGCGGCACACCGAGTCCACCGTGGAGGTCAGCGTCGAGCCGGCCGACGACAGGGTCGCGGTCACGGTGACCGACGACGGGCCCGGCATCCCACCGACCCACCGCGAACGCGTCTTCGAACGGTTCGTCCGCCTCGACGACGGCCGCCGCCGCGACCCCGGCGGAAGCGGGCTCGGCCTGGCCATCTCCCGCGACATCGCGCACAACCACCACGGCACCCTCACGGTCGAGGACTCGCCACGTGGGGCCAGGTTCGTGCTATGGCTGCCACTCATCAGCGGAGGTCCCGCAACAGCACACCAGGAAGCAGGCACCTGACGCGCACCAAGAGCCGCATCAGACAGATAGGCCCATTAGATCCAGATCCGCCCGTCGGGCGTGCACCGTCAACCGAGGAGGCCGCGACCGAGCTCGGTGACGCTGTGGAGCACGGTGTTGCGGTGGCGGTGACTGGTGATGAGCCCACCTTCTCGCAGGACGGCAGCGTGTTCGCTTGCTCGGCCGGGTGAGATGTTCAGGTGGCGGGCCAGCTCGGAGGTGGTGCTGGCCGGTGCGTCCACGACGGCGTGAAGGACGGAGGCGCGGGTGCGGCCCAGGAGAGCCGTGAGCGAGCGCGTTGGAGCCCCGTGGTCGTCGGCGATGAGCGGGAGCGGGATGCGGGCGGGATACATCACCAGCCGCGGCCGCCCCGGAACGGCTCTGCTCATCACCGGTGGGCCGGTCCAGAAAGCCACCGGCAGCATGACCGCGCCCGACCCGTTGAGATGCACGTCGTGTTCTCCTGGAGCGCTGATTTCCAGGACGTTGCCGTGCCAGCGGGCGTCGGGAAACACCGAGGCCATGGCCGTACCCACTCCTCCAGACAAGAGCAAGCCGGTGCGGTGGGCCAGATCCGCGCGAAAGCCGGTGACCACTCGGCGCCACACCGGGTCGAGCAGGGCCGCGTGAGCGCTGCGCAGTGCCCGCTCCAAGATCAGCTGTGCCTCTCGGTCGCCCAAGGCCAGCCGGCGGGCCCAAGGGGTGACCGGGTGTGGGGCCAGGGGATCGTCCAGCGACATCCGCACCAGCTGGGGCGGTGCGGACAGCACGGCGTCCACGGCCAGGTCGAAATCCGGCTCCAGCGTGTCGAGGTATTCCGGGCCGGAGTCCGGGAACGCCAGCTCCAGCAGCGGCCGCGCCTCTGGCGGGAAGGCGCGCAGCGCCCGGTGCCGCCACCGGTCGAGCACTCCGACCCTACGCCGGCGCAACATCATCACCGCGAGCGTCAGCTCCACCATGGGCGCGGGCTGTGGCGCGAACCGCAGGTGCAGCAGGTCCTGCGGGGTGACGTGGATTCTCAGCACCGGATCAGTGTTTCCGCTCAGCCGGAAAGAGTGTGCGGCTAAAGACGCACTCAGCTCAAACTCGTTCTGCGGATCACATCTCCGCGGCGGTCCTCGTTACCGCAGGAGTACTACCACCATGTCACGCCACTGCCAGTTCGCAGTGGGCCGCTTCATCAGGAGGGAAATATGTTCGAATCACGAAGACTGAGACGTGCCGCTGCGTTCGCCGCCGCCATGTGCGTGGCCGGAACCGGTGTCGCGCTCGCCTCGCCGGCACAGGCCGCCACCGTGTACAAGGAGCTCGAATACCGCGGCAACGCCTCCAAGCTGGTCCTGACCGCGCAGGCGAACTTCAACGGCTCCTTCGTCGTCCTGCGGTCCGACCTCAACAGCGCGTTGGGTCAGTGGGCGCAGACGGCGACCGTCTCCTCGGGTGGCGGGCAGCCCGCTTTCATCTACACGCTGCGGGCCAGCCTGGAGACGGGCTCTCCGCTGTGCCTGACCGCCAAGAACACCGTGGATGTGGTCGTGGCCGCCTGCAACAACACCGACAGCCAGAAGTGGTTCCACCCCACCGCAGTGTCAGGTCCTGGCGGCGCTCTGCCGACCAAGAACGTCGCGAACCTCCGGCACCTGGCACAACCCAATTCGTCCCAGGCCAGCGCGCTGTCGCTGTCCGTGCCGATCGGCGGGCACTTCTGGGCCAAGCGCACCGCCTGAGCCATCGCGGTGCCGGGTGCAGGGCCCGGCACCGCGAAAGCCCCCGACCTTGGCACTGGGTCTGCTGGTCTGAAGGCATCACTGCTCAACGTGTCTATGACGAAGATCAACAGCTTGCTCAGGGAACTCGTTCAGGCTGGGGCGGATCCTCGCCCACCAGGCCGTCGATCGCCTCGCGGAACAGGTCCGCGTGACCAACGTGCCGGGCGTATTCGTCGTGAAGGTCGACCAGGACACGGCGCACGTTGGGCGATTGGCCGTCCTCGGTGACGGTGAACCCAGCGGTCCGGTCGAGGCCGCCGTCGGCCAGCACCCTGGCCACGGCAGCCCGAGTGCGGCCCACGGCCTCGCGCCAACGGGCATAGAGCTCCTCAGGCGTGTCGCTGGCAGCGGCTTCCCATTCCCAACCGTGTTCGGCGCTGTCCCAGGGCGGCGTGGGCCGCTCCCCGAACAGGCGCCAAGCCGCCGTCTCCTCCTCGACCCGGGTCAGGTGCTTGATCAATCCAGCCACGGTCATCGTGCTCGGCGGGTGCGGCCGGTTCAGGGCGGCGGCGTCCAGGCCTCCGGTTTTCCAAGCGAACGTGGCACGGGAGCGGTCGAGGGCGAACAGCAGCATCTCAACTTCGCCGGCGGTCAGGGACGGCTCGCTAATGACGGTGTCGTCGGTCATGGTCCGCATGCTAGGGCGCATTCCGGACGTTTTCCTTCCGGCATCCTCACAACAACGGGTCGCTTGAGTCCCAGGCGGCAGCCGCGGGGCAGCCTGCTTGCCTTACATGCCTGACAGGCCTTCAAGCTGCTGACCAGCTACTTCGCTTGAGAACCCCAGATAACGATTGCCTTCAGGCGCGAGCTGCGCCGCCACCACGAGCTGCGCCGCCAGGAGGCCGGCCCCGCCCAGCCATCGACGGTCGACTCCCGGGCCGAGATGGAGAAGATCTTCTTTCTCGACAACGAGGACATGGCCCTCATCAAGGGGCATCGTGGCCGGCACATCCGGTGCGGCTTCGTCCTCCAGCTCGTGACCGTCCGCTACCTGGGGTGCTTCCTGGCCGATCCGCTGGAGGTGCCGAACGAGGTCCTGGACGTCGTCGCCGCCCAACTGCAGATCAGGACCGCAGCACCGAAGTGAGCTTGTCGACGCCGGGGGCGTAGGCGGTCATCCAGTGCGGATGCAGCCGGTAGTAGACCACGTCGTTGTCCCAGTCGGAGAAGTCGCCGTAGAAATCCTTGAAGTAGGCGAGCAGGTCCGGCCAGTCCTCGGCCGGTTCGCTGTCCTCAGGGTTGAGGATCTCCACCGTGCCGTGGGTGAACACGCCCAGGTCCTCACCGCGCATGTGCGCGGCGCTGACGGCGGGCCTTGGCGGCGCCGCGCGCCGTGCCGAAGTGCCACTTGCCGTGCAGGAAGTGCCCGTCCACACCGCTGATCCGCGGCTCGCCCTTCGCCGTCACGGTGGACAGGGCAAGGGTGCACATTCCGGTCAGGATCCGGGTGAGCTGCTCCGCGGTCAGGGTGTTCTCGGTGACGATCGAGCGGAGGTGCAAGGTAGAGCGGGAAAGGGAGGCTTCGAGGAGAGCCTGAAGTTCCTTGAGCTCCTCGGGGGTTTCGCGCATTGAGGTCCTTGTCTATCTGTGAGGCCCCGGTCCACACTCACATCGGCGCTGACCGGTGAACCGATGATCGCTCTAAAACCCGACGCCTTGTGTCATGTTTTTCGGCCGTCCTGCGAAACCGCCGGGGCGCCCAGCCGGCGTCCTTCCGTTGGACTTGTCCCAGCCGCCGCCGCCCGGATTGGCGAGCGGTCACGTTGTCTCGATGGCGACCCCCAGTCTTGTGGCTGGAGTTGTGGCCGTTCGTGGGTGTTCCGTTTGGGAGTCCCCCATCGGAACACCGGCGGCCCGGGGGGCCGTCTGTCCGCTGCGCTCAACACCCGAATACCTGCTTGATCCGCTCCACGGTGTGGTCGTCCAGCAGATGCGGGGCGCGCCGAGACTCGAAGGCTGCCGCCCACATCGTGATCATTATCAGCGCCAACCGTCTGTGCGATGGAACGGGATGCTGATCTGCGCAGGTCAACTGGTTCCCGAGAAGATCGTGTTCTCGGGAGCGGAGACGGTCACGACTTTTGAGAACACGCACAGCTGAGAGGCAAACCCCAGCTTGGCACCTCCGTGAACAGGGCTGTGTCGCTAGATGGCGGCTGGGGCCACCTCCGGGAGAAGGACGCCGGACACCCAGGTCTCGAGCAACCCGCTGGTAGTCGTCAAGAACGGCGATCTTCATTCGGACATCGTGCGACTACGATCACCGGGTGACGTTCGCGGGGAATTGGGACTATCTGGAACCGGCTACCAAGGAGGCCTACCGGCGGTTCGACGCCCTCACCGAGCAGGGCCTCGACCCCGGACCTGGCACCGACTGGCGCCTCTACGGCACCTACGCCCACACCAGGCTCTGGCTCGGCCCGCAGGGCGGCCACGACTACGACGAGCGCGTCCTGCGCCTGGTCCGCACCGTGGCCGGGCGCGCCGTCGACTGGACGCCCGACGACGCCTGGAACCTGGCCGAACGCGCCGGCTACTGGGCCCGCCAGGGCCACACCCGCCACGAGGAGCTCTATCGGATCCCGCTGTCGGCCGCCCACCTGCTCCATCTGCAACAGCGCCGCGACCTGTTCGGCCACCTGACGGACCTCGGAGAGCTCCAGCCGCTCCTGGAGAGCCTGCTCACCGAGGAGGGCCCAGCCGGTGCGGTCAGAAACGTGATCGGGGAGGCCGACCCCTTCGCCACGATGCTGGCCGAGGAGTACGGTCTCCGCTTGGCTGGAATGCTGCCGCTGCTGCGTCACTGGGCCGCCGCCGACACGCCGGCCCCAGGCGACGGCTGGTTGCCGGTCGTCTGCGACCTGCTCACTCCTGAGGCCATCGCCCTGGTCCACGAGCTGGTCACCCGCCTGGCCGCCTACCGGGGCGGCCCGTTCGTCTGCCACCACGCCGACATCAGCTGGAGCGAGGACCGCTTCCTGAAGGGCCGGACCGTCTCGGTGGCGCGCGGCCTGATCTGGACCTGCGAGGTCATTGACGAACCTTGGGTCCCGTCGCTGCTCGCCGACGCCGCCGTCACCTGCGGCACCGGCCACGATGGCCCCGGCTCCACCTGCCGCAGCGAGACCGTCGCCAACGGGGCTGTCGGCGTGCTGGCCCGCCGGGGCGGACCCGAGACAGTCACCCCACTGGCGCTCATTCAGACGCGGGTGCGGGCGGCGTCCGTACAGGAGAATGTCACTCGCGCGCTCGACGCGCTCGCCGACGCGGCGGCGCTGACCCGCGACCAGTTCCTCGACCGCACTCTGCCCGCCGCCGCCACGCCCAGAGAGGTCGAGCAGGCGCGCATGGCCGCGCGCTACCGCCTGGAACAGGCGCTCATCCACCAGCGCGAATGGACCTGGCGTGAGGTCGGCGAGTACCTCCTCGACCACCCCGTCACTGGCCCCGACGCACGCACCCTGGTGTGGCGGGTCCCCGGCGGCCCCTCTGGCCTGCCAGTCAGAACCGTCGACGGCTGGGAACTGGCCGGGCGCCGCCCCGAGGGCCCTGTCGCGTTGTGGCACCCGGCCGGCGCAAGCGCCGAGGAGGTGGGTGGGTGGCGCGAGAGGGGTCTGGCGCAGCCGTTCGAACAAGTCCTCCGCGAGGTGTATATGGAAGAGCCGGACCGCGTCGCCGGTCACGTCGTGCGCTACGACCTGGCCCGGACGGAGCTGATCCGGCACGGCTGGACCGGCGTGTCGATCGGCTACTGGGAGCACGATTGTCACGAGGGACAGGGCGAGGTGGTGCGCGACCTTGCGGGCTGGCAGGCCCGCTGGCTCCTGCGCGTTGTCGTGGGCATGTCCGACGAGGGCTGGGACCTGGACGCGCTGTGCGCGACCAACCCGATGACCTTCCACCGCGACGGCCAGGAGGTGCCGGCGGCGTCGGTGCCGCCGCTGGTGCGGTCGGAGATCCTCCGAGAGGCCGACCTCACAGTCGCCGCCGCTTCGGCCGGCCCGGACGCCCAGCACCTGGTCGACCACCACGACGGATATTGGCACTAGAAGTTATGCAAGCCGACATGACGATGATGCCCAGGGTGGCCGGGGGCTGAGGAACAGCGGTACAACCGTTATCGGTGAGATTGATCTTGGTGGTCGCGATGCCCGCCAGCGGTGTGTCATCTGCCCCGAACGAGGCATCTTTCCGAGGTCAGGCCTTCTTGATAGGGGTCGTCGTGTGCTGTCCTGAGCGGAGCTCTTGGAGATCGGGGATGTGGTTGTAGAGGGTACCGACACTCACACCGAGCAGCTTGGCGATCGAGGTCACCGACCGCCCGGGGTCAGGTAGCAGATCACGGGCCGCCTTCAGCAACTCAGTGTTGACGACGGTGGGGCGGCCGCCGGTGCGGCCGCGCGCGGGCAGCGGCCAGGCCCCCGTGGGTGCCAGCCACGATGAGCTCGCGGATGAACTCCGCCAAGGCGGCGAAGACGTGGAAGACCAGCCGTCCGCCGGGCGTGGTGGTGTCGAGCTTCTCGTGCAGCGAGGTGAAGCCGATCTCGCGCTTGCGTAGGTCGCCGACCATGGTGATCAGGTCGTCGGTAGCGTGAGACCCGTGGACCTCCTTGGCAGCGAGTTCGTCGAGGCGTGGGCGGCGGCTTCTATGAGCACCTCCTTGGAGACGCTCGTAGAAGCCGCCGTGGGTCAGGTTGGCCACCTTGATGAGGTCGGCGACGCTGACGTGTGCCCTGCTCTCGGAAACAGCTCAGAGCTTGACGATCATCTTTCCGACGCTCTCGCCCCGCATCAGTGCGAGGAAGGCATCCAGGGTGTTCTCGAGGCCATCCCTCACTGTCTCGCGGTAGCGCAGCTTGCCCCCGGCAAGCCAGCCGCCGACCTCACGTACGAACTCCGGTTGGAGGTCCAGCTCTTCGCTGAACATGAACGACAGGATGTCCGAACGCGTCACCGACAGGTTCCACAGGTTGCGCGGCCCGACCACCTTCTCATCGTTGTACTGCGAGACCATGCCGCTCAGGACGATGCGTGCGTGCAGCTTGAGTGCGCCGATCGCCGCCTCCAGGTGCTCGCCCCCGACGTTGTCGAAGAAGACGTCGATGCCGTCCGGCGCTGCCTGCGCCAGTTGCTCGGCGACCGGCCCGTTCTTGTAGTTGAACGCCGCGTCGAAGCCGTACTCCTCGACCAGCAGCTTGACCTTCTCGTCCGAGCCCGCGCTGCCGATCACCCGTCCGGCGCCCTTCAGCTTGGCGATCTGACCGGCCTGGCTGCCCACTGCGCCCGCCGCGCCGGAGACGAAGACCGTGTCGCCCTCCTTGATCTTCGCGAACCGCTCCAGCCCGATGTACGCGGTGAGGCCGGTGACGCCGAGCACGCCCAGGTAAGCGGTGAGCGGCGCCAGATTCGGGTCCACCTTCTGGGCGGTCACCGCGTCGAGCACCGCGTAGTCGCGCCAGCCGAGGACATGCAGGACATGGTCGCCGGGCGCGAAGCCGTCCGCGTTGGAGGCCAGGACGCGGCCGACTGCGGGGCCGTCCATCGGCTCGCCCACCTCGTACGGCTCAATGTAGGACTTCTTGTCGCTCATCCGCCCGCGCATGTAGGGGTCGACCGAGAGGTACTCGTTGGCGACCAGGAGTTGACCCGGGCCGGGCGCGGGGATCTCTACCTCCCTCAGCGAGAACTCAGAGGGCACCGGCCAGCCCTGCGGGCGGGTCTCCAGGTGCCATGCGCGGCCAGTGGTGGGCAGCGTGGTGGGCAGGGCGGCGGGCAGAATCTGCTCGGACATGAGGGTCAAGTCCCTTCGATAAGAACTAGTCATGACGTGGATCAAGGCAACGGCTTCTCAGGTGGCGTGGGTGGGGTAGTCGGCTTCGCCGCCGCCGTAGAACTGGCGGGGTCGGGAGTGTTCAGCGGCGCGCCGGAGTGCACGCGCTCGACCAGGTCGAGGTTGGCTAGCGCCAACGTGCCGACGGTGACGATGGCGGCCGGGCCGCCTTCCACGTCCTTGGCGCGGGTGGTGATGTCGGGGCCGGGCTGGTTGAGGGCCAGCCCGGCACTGCTCGCGGAGGGTGGAGAGGAGTTCATGGGCCGGTGCTCGAGGTCGACTGATCCTCAGGGCAACTGCGGATAGAGCGCCGAGACGCCTGCGGCCAGCGCGGCCTGCGCCTGGCGGCTGGCGTTGTCCGCGAGGATTTCGTAGGCACCGGCGGCGATGCCGTCGACGGCGATCCGGGCGATGTCGGCGGGGTCGGATTTGGCCGCGGTGACCGCCTGTGTCATATCGGTGTCCATGTAGCCGACGTGCAGTCCGGTCACTCGGATTCCCTGGTCGGCGAGTTGCAGGCGCAGAGCGTTGGTGAGCGACCACTGCGCGGACTTGGCGGCGCAGTAGGCGCCGATCTCCGGGAAGCTGACCCACGACAGGCCGGACAGGATATTCAGGATTGCCCCGCCGCCGTTGGCCGCGATCTGGGGCGCGAAGGCACGGACCACCGACAGGGTGCCGAAGTAGTGGGTGTCCATCTCCAGGCGGATATCGTCCAGGTCGGCCGCCAGCAGGTCGGCACCGGTGGATGACCCCGCGTTGTTGATCAGGATGGTCACGTCACCGGTGGCCTGGGCGGCGGTCGCCACGGAGGAGGGGTCGGTGACATCGAGCGCGATCGGCTTGGCACCCGGCAGGTCGACCTGGTCAGGGTTGCGGGCACTGGCGTAAACGGTGGCGCCGCGGCTGAGCAGCTCGGCGGCGAGCGCGCGGCCGAACCCCCGGTTGGCTCCGGTGACAAGGACGGTGCTGGTGGACAGGTCCATGGAAAGCTCCTGGTGAAGGGGAAAGGCACGTTGGCCGACCGACGTGCCGTGCCGGTTCTGTGCGAGGGGTGGCGACCGGTGCGCGCCGGCGGTTGGTCATCGGGGGGAGGGCCCATCGGTTGGTTCGGTGTTCGACCGAGCGGCCTGTCGGCGAGGTCGGTGATGGCGGCGCTGGCGCAGGCGACGTCAGGCGGTCAGGAAGTTGGTCACCTCGGTGGCGAACTCCTTGGCGTGCTGGAACAGGAAGGCGTGGCCGGCGTCGCTGTAGAGGATGAGCGTGGCCGACTCCAGGTGCTGGACCGCGACGTAGGAAGCGTGGGCGGGGATCATCACGTCGTGCACGCCGTTGGCGTACAGGACGGGATGCTTGATGGCTTCCAGCTCCGGCCGCACCTGGTCGAAGGGCACTTCCAAGAGCTTGCCCACCGCGGTGAGCTGGCCCTGCGCGGCAGCCTCGGAGACGCTGGGACCGCCGGTGGCGAGCCGGGTCGAGACGTTGGCGACGTGCCGGCGCCCGGCGGCGCGGGCCGCGTCGGTCTCGGGGTAGAACAGGTACATCAGGTCATCCAGGTCACCCCCGCCGGGCTTGGCCATGATGCCCAGCACCTTCTCGCTCATGGGCGGCGCCCCGGGCACCCAGGCGGCCGGGCTACTGCCCGCCACGATGAGCTTGCGCACCAGCTCGGGACGGCGCAGGGCCACGCGCTGCGCCACGATGCCGCCAAGCGACCAGCCGAGCAGGTCGGCCTGCGCGAGACCGAGTGCCTGGATGAACTCGATGGCGCCCTCGGCGAATCCCTCCAGGGAGTCACGCGGCTCGCCGGTGGTGTAGCCGATCCCGACATTGTCGAACACGATCACGTCGTGCTTGGTGGCCAGGTAGTCCAGGAACTCCGAGTCCCACCAGTCGATGGTGCCGCGGAAACGGTTCAGCAGGACCAGCGGGACACCGCCCCGCTGTCCCATCCGCCGGTAGGTGAACCGGGCGGAGGGACCTTCCACGGAAAGGTTCTCGGCCGCGTCTGCCAGATACGTGCTCATGACATGCTTCTCCTGGTAACCGGTGTGCTTAAGGGTCTTGTCGGTGTGTTCGCAGGCCCGAAAGCCGGATTGTCAGCCGGCCATCCGATTGAGCATGCGGATCTGCTTGCCGAAGGTCCGGGCGGGGGGCTACGGCGTAGCGGGCTGACGCGTCCAGCGGTCGGACCGGCGGTGTAGCGCAGTGTCGGTTTCGGGCCAGCGACTGCCGCGACGGTCACCTTGGCGACGACTGCGGGATCGTCGCCGTCCTTCATCGCCGCGGACCGATCTCAATGGCCACCCGAGCTCCGAGCGGCGCCCATCCTCCGGGGGCGGTTGGGAACTTACTCGTCCAGAGGTTCTACGGCGGGCTGGGTGGCTGCGCGTACACCGCGCGAACCTGCTCGGCCGGTCCGATCCGGGAAGGAATTATGGCGCGAGGAATTCCAGAACCTCTTTGACGAACTCTTGGTGATACTGGAATATGCCGCCGTGTCCGGCGTCGCGATACAGACTGAGTTGGGCATCCGGCAATCGCCGGGCCAAGTCGACCGAATTGCTGCTGGGCACCATCCTGTCGTTGTCGCCGTTGACGACCAGGACAGGCTGCTGAATGTCCGTCAAGTCGGAAGGCTCTTGCAGCCCCCAGGCGTGGATGGCCTTGAGCTGAGCGCGGAAAGCCGTCAGCGAAATCGCTTTGTCCCGGTTGTCCGTACGTTCCTTCAGTCGCTCCAAGAACTGCCGGGCCGCTGTCCGGCCGTTTGCTGTTCGGGTGAAGAAGAGATAGGTCTTCGGATCTGTGAAGGTCAGCGCGGCTTTTATCATGTCGCGGATAGTGAGAGAGGTGACCTTGTCGATGCCTCGGCCTCCGGCCGGGCCTGTGCCGGCGAGGATGAGTCTGCGAACGAGCTTCGGCTCTTCTTCCACGATCACCTGAGCGACCATGCCGCCGAGCGAGAAGCCCAGGAGATCAACCTGCTCGAAGCCCATCGCCCGGATGAAGGCGATGGCGTCACGCGCCATCGCGGCCACCGAGTTCGGCGTCGTGCCTTGCGAGGCGCCAATACCTCGGTTGTCGAAGGTGATCACTCGATGTCTTGCGGCGACGCCGTCGACGATCCTGGGATCCCAGTTGTCCAGAACGCCGGTCAAGTGGTTGAGGAATATCACGGGCACGCCGGTGTCGGTCCCGAGCTGCCGGTACGCGAAACTCGTGCCGCCGACCTCGACCGTTTCGGTGGGCGTGTCCTTGTAGGTGGTGCTCACGGTTTCTCCTGGTAAATCGATCGGTGTACTTCTTCTGGTGCCGGAGCCGTCCTGAGCATCTGCGCCGTACGGCCAAGGTGGCGGTGACGCCGTGGCACGCGTCTTCTTCGCCGATGTCTCGCTGTGTTCCTCGCGTGCGAGCACGAGCCGGGTCGGCGGTGGCGAACGGTTCTGCTGCTCAGGCGCCGAGATGCCGGCGGAGCCACTGGCCCATCTGCTCGATCGCCTGGTTCACCTCGGGCACGCGTCCCGCGCCCAGGATGAACGAATGCTGCCCCTCGGGCATCTGGTGGATCTCTGAGGTGATCTTGAAGTCGGCGAGCCGGCGCCCGAACTCGGCGCCGTCGTCGGCGAGGGTCTCGTACTCGCCGTAGTGGACGGTCGTGGGCGGCAGGCCGGTCAGGTCGGCGTTCGCGATGCTGATTCGAGGGTCGGCGAAGTCCAGGCCGGGTTCCTGCAGCCAGGCTCCTCGGAAGAGTTCGAGCACGCCCCGGCTGAGCATCTTGTCCCGGTCCTCGTTCTCGTCCACCGACGCGTTCTGAATGGTGAGGTCCGTCCACGGCGAGATGCTGACGATCGCGCCCGGGGTCGCCTCGCCCTTGGCGAGCAGGCGCAGCGGCAGCAGGACCGCGAGGGTGCCGCCGATGGAGTGGCCGGTGCTGCCGATGTTTCGCGGTTCGTAGCCTTGCGAGAGCAGCCACCGGTAGGCCGTCTCGGCGTCGTCGAGCTGCGCCGGGTAGGGATGTTCAGGCGCCAGGCGGAAGTCCACGACGAGCGAGCGGGCTCCTGCCGCCTTCGCGATGTGGCCGGCGGCCTTGCGGTCCGAATGCATCGAGGCGGTGACCGACCCGCCGAAGTGGAAGTGAAGCAGCGCCCGGTCGGGGTCGGCGCCCTCGGGGATGCACCAGAGGGCGGGGACGCCGCCTGCGTCCACCTCGGCGTAGGTGACGCCTTCAGGCTCGGTCGAGGCCAGATGGTGCGTCTCGACGATGTCGCGCACGATGGCCAGATCGAGGCCGGGCACCGACGACTTCGCGCTCACGCTTTCGAGGAACTGGGCGAACTGCTGCGCCTGCGGACTGACTCCCATGGTGGCAACTCCTGCTCACTGCGGCGCACGCTGCCGGCGCACCGTCTTTAGATTACGACCATACGACCATAGGATGAGACGTCGTCCGGGCACAAGTGTTCAGCCGAATTTAGATTATGATCGTACGAAGATGGAGTGTGGGAGGGCACGGGAGTGCTCGCCACGGGAGGAGGAACGGGTGGTCCGGTACAGCAGGGAGCACAAGCAGGAGACAAGGCAGCGGATCATTGGGACGGCCGGCCGTCGGCTCAAGAAAGACGGCATCGACGGCTCCGGGGTCGCCACGCTCATGGCGGACGCGGGACTGACCAATGGCGCCTTCTACGCCCACTTCGCCTCCAAGGAGGACCTGGTCGCCACCGCGGTCGCTGACCAGCTCCGCGAACAGCGCGAAAACCTCAGCGCGGTGGCGCCCGGCCGCGCCGGAGTCGAGCAGATCGTGCGTGCCTACCTCTCGGTGGAGCACCGTGACAACCCCGGCGAAGGCTGCCCGTCAGCCGCTCTTCTCGATGAGATCGGCCGCTGCGGGGAGGCGACCAGGCAGGCCTACACCGACGGCGTGCTGGCCATCATCGACGACATCGCCACGCGCCTGGCGCCCCACGATCCGCAGTCGGCACGCGTCAAGACACTCAGCGTCTACGCCGCGATGATCGGGACAATGCAGCTCTCCCGCGCCCTGGCCGACCCCCAACTCGCTGACGCCGTCCTCGAGCAGGGCATCCAGAACGCCCTCACACTGCTGGACGCCACACAACAGAGCTGACCCCCATCCCGTTCATCGCCGCGTTTGACGAGCGGTGCCTGCGGTGATGCTCAGGAGTTGGGCGACAGAACGCCCCGGAAGGTGCGCCGGTAGGCAAGCGGTGAGACGCCGATGGCGGCGTGCAGATGCTGTCGTAGCGAAGTGTCGGCGGCGAAGCCGACCTGCCCGGCGATCTCGTCCACCGGCAGGTCGGTGGATTCCAGCAGGTGCCGTGCCCGGGCCAGGCGCTGCTGGATCAGCCAGCGTCCCGGGCTCATGCCCACCTCTTCGTTGAAACGTCGGGCGAAGGTGCGCAGGCTCATGTGGGAGTGCTTGGCGAGGTCGGCCAGGGTCAGCGGCTGGTGGAGGTTCTCCAGCGCCCACTGGCGGGCGGCGGCCGTTCCGTTCGCGGTGGTCTCGGGCACCGGCTGCTCGATGTACTGGGCCTGCCCGCCGTCACGCCATGGGGGGACGACGCACATGCGCGCCACCCGGTTGGCGACCTCGCTGCCATGGTCCTTGCGGACGAGGTGCAGGCAGACGTCGAGCCCGGAGGCGGCGCCCGCCGAGGTCACCACGTCCCCGTCATCGATGAACAGAACGTCCGGATCCAGTGCCACCTGCGGGAACCAGTCGCGGAAGAGGTCCGCGACCACCCAGTGCGTGGTGGCCGGCCGGCCGTCGAGGAGCCCTGCGGCCGCGAGGACGAAGGCGCCGGTGCAGATCGACACGATGCGCGTGCCGGGAGCCACGGCCGCCAGAGCCGCCACCACGGCCGCCGGCACTTCCTGGGGGATAGGGGAGGTGACGAAGGGCGGGATGACGACGGTGTCGGCTGTGCGCAATGCCTCCGGGCCGTGCTCGACGGCGATCGAGAAGTCGGCGTTGGCGCGTACCGGGCGACCGTCGACGGTGCAGGTCAGGACCTCGTAGCGGCCGCCGGCCGCCCCGAAGACGCGGCTCGGAATGCCCAGCTCGAAGGGGTAGACCCCGTCGACGGCCAGAACGACGACCCGGTGAACGCGTGCCATGGCAGAATCCCGTCGAAAGATGGCAATCATGCCATGGTAGCGGATGGGGACAGCGGCGAGGCTGGACGCATGACGAACCCCAACACCGCCACCATGCGCGCCATCAGCCAGGACATCCACGGTTCCCCCGAGGTGCTCAAGGAGGTCGAACTTCCCAAGCCCGTGCCAGGCCTGAGCGAGATCCTGGTCGCCGTCCGCGCGGCCGGCGTCAACCCGACCGACTGGTGGAACCGCGCCCAGGCCCTGACCATCGACCGCCTGCCACTCGTCCTGGGCTGGGACGTCTCCGGAGTCGTCGAGGCCGTCGGCACCGGCGTCACCCTGTTCAAGCCGGGTGACGAGGTCTTCGGCATGCTGCCCTACCCCTACGGGGTCGGCGCCCACGCCGAGTACGTCACCGCCCCCGCCCGCTCCTTCGCCCACAGGCCCGCCGGCATCGACCACGTCCAGGCCGGTGCCCTGCCACTCGCCGCCCTCACCGCCTATCAGGCACTCGTCGACACCGCCGATGTCCAGCCCGGGCAGCGGGTCCTCATCCACGCGGCCGCCGGCGGCGTCGGCCACCTCGCCGTACAGATCGCCAAGTCCCGCGGCGCGTACGTCATCGGCACCGCCAGCGCCGCCAAGCACGACTTCCTGCGTTCCCTCGGAGCCGACGAGGCCATCGACTACCACACGGTCGACTTCGCCGAGACCCTCACGAACATCGACGTGGTCCTCGACCCGGTCTCGCTGGACACCGCCGCCCGCGCCCGCTCCCTCGCCGTACTGCGCCCGGGAGGCACGCTCGTCTCGATCCTGCCGGTACCCATCGACCCCGACGAGCTGGCGAAGATCGCCGAGCGGGGCATCCGCTTCGAGTCCCTCCTCGTCGAAGCCGACCGCGCCGGCATGCAAGCCATCGCCGGCCTCGTCGAAACCGGCGCCCTGCGCGCCCACATCGAGGCCACGTTCCCGCTCGCCGAGGCCGCCAAAGCCCACGCCCTCGGCGAGACCGGCCGCACCACCGGCAAGATCGTGCTGACCGTGGAGGGAACCGGGAAGGCGCAGATTGCCGTGCAGGTCCTCAGAGCCGCATTCGAGGGCGGCGACACGTCCGTCATCGACCGTTTCGTACGGCCGGACTACATCCAGCACAACCCGCTGGCCCCCGACGGCCCCGAGGCCATGAAGGCCTTCGGCGCCGCCTGGCTGCAGCGGTTCCCGGACGCCACGTATGAGGAAAGGCGGGTCATCTCCGAGGGCGACCTGGTGCTCCTGCACTCCAGCGGCGTCCTGACCCCCGGCACCCCCGGGCTCGCCGTCTTCGACATGTTCCGCTTCCAGGACGGGAAGATCGCCGAGCACTGGGACATCCTCCAGGAGGTGCCGGCGACCACGGCCAACGGCAACGACATGTTCTCCACGCTCAGCCGGCCGCCGACCGGGGCGCCGGGACAGCGATGGTTCACCGCGTACAACAAGAAGCTGGTCACCGCGTTCGTCGACCAGCTCCTGGTCCGCAAGGACCTGGCCGCCATCGACATCTACGCAGGCCCCGAGTACCGCGAGCACAGCCCGAACATCCCCGACGGCGTGGCGGGCGTGAAGGCCGGGCTCGGCGCGTACTTCGAGCAGTTCCCGCAGCTGAGCGTGGCGCCGAAGCGGGTCATCGCCGAGGGCGATCTGGTGGCCGTCCACAGCCACTACCTCGACACACCGGGCGAGCGAGGCCGGGCGGTCATCGACGTCTTCCGGGTGCGGAATGGGAAGATCGTCGAGCACTGGGACGCCTCGCAGGACGTGCCGGCGACCTCCGCCAACGACAACACGATGTTCTGATGGCCGCGTGCTGATGGCCGCCGGGTCGTAGCGGTCGCGCTACGACCCTGGGCAACGCCTTCAACGATCTTCGCCATCCAGGAGGAGAAGGCATGACTGCATTGCAGTACGAAGTGTTCGTGACACCCGCGATTTCACAGAGCAGCGGCACCCTGAACCTTCCCAACGGGGACCCCATGGTGTGGTCGCCCATCTCGACCACCCTGATCTACGGCGAGCACGACGCCGTCCTCGTCGACCCGCCCTTCACCACCCACACCACCCGCGAGGTGCTCGCCTGGGTGGAGCAGATCGGCCGGGACATCACGGAGATCTACATCACGCACGGCCACGGCGACCACTGGCTCGGCGCTCCCGTCCTGCTCGAACGGTTTCCCGACGCCGTGGTCCGCGCCACGGCCGGAACCAAGGCCCAGATGGCCGGCCTGGCCACTGCGGAGTCTCGTGCGGCGTTCTGGAGCGTGCTGTTCCCGGGCCAGATCCCGACAGCCCCCGTCCACGTGCAGGTCGTAGGCGAGGAGGGACTGAGCCTGGAGGGGAATGCGCTCATCCCGATCGAGGTCGGTCACAGCGACGGCGACGACACCACCGTGCTCTGGGTGCCGAGCCTGAAGCTGGCCGTCGCCGGTGACGTCGTCTACAACGGAGTGCACCCGGCGCTCTCGGAATCCGCGGGCGGCGGCCGCGACGCGTGGCGACGCGCACTCGACAAGGTGGAGGCGCTCGGAGCGGAGTTCGTGGTGGCAGGCCACAAAGACCCCACTCGACCGGACGACGCCGCTGACATCGGCCGCACCCAGCGCTACCTCGACGACGCGGACCGGCTGCTGAAGGGCTCACCCACACCGATGGAGTTCTTCGAGGGGATGCTGAGCCTCCACCCGGAGCGCATCAACCCGGGCATTCTGTGGTTCAGCGCCCTCAGCCTCCTGGCCGGTAACCCGGCGGAGTAGCCGGCGACCGAGCGTTGCGCTCGCCCGATCGGCCCGGCCGACCGCGGGCGAGTCTATGACGTGCAGGTCCAGAAGGCCATCCTCGGCGCCGCCCGCACGATCACCAGCGAGCTCAAGGAGACCGGCACCATCGCCGTGAGCGCCGACCTCAGCACCGCCGAGGTCGCGCGCATCGCTGATGGGCAGAGCCGCTGAAGCTCACCGCGCCTGACCTGGGAACGACGCCAGTGAACGGGGATTCGAACTCTGCGATGCCCGCACGTCCAGGTCCTCCCGATCACCCCTGTGAGAGCTGTTCCTCAGGTCATCGTGACGACAACCTTGCCGGCCTTCGCGCGTCCCGCCTCGACGTAGGCCAGTGCTTGTCGGGTTTCCTTGAACGGGAAGACGCGGTCGACGACGGGCCGGATCTCGCCCGCGTCGATGAGCGGGGTGAGCTCGCGGAGCTGGTCCCCGCTGGCCTTCATGAACAGGAACGAGTACGTGACGTGGTGGCGTCGGGCGCGGCGGCGGGTCTGGAAGCTCAGCGCGGACATCGCCAGCCGGATGATCGGATTCGCTCCCAGCTCCTTGCCGAAGGCGGCGTCGGGCGGGCCCGCGACACTGATGGCCTTTCCGCCGGGCTTGAGCACCTGCAGGGACTTCTTGAGCGTCTGGCCGCCGAGAGAGTCAAGGACGACGTCGTAGTCGTGCAAGACCGTCTCGAACGCCTGCTTCTTGTAGTCGACGACGACGTCCGCGCCCAGGCTCTTCACCAGGTCGATGTTGGCGGTGCTCGTGGTCGTGGCCACGGTCGCGCCCAGATGTTTGGCCAGCTGGATGGCGATGGTGCCCACGCCGCCGGAACCGGCGTGGATGAGGACCTTCTGGCCCGGCCGGAGGTGTGCCCGCTCGACCAGCGCCTGCCACGCGGTCAGGGCGACCAGGGGAAGGGACGCGGCCTCCTGCATCGTCAGCGTGGCCGGTTTGATCGCGACGTCGTCCTGGTGCACGGCGATGAGTTCGGCGAACGTGCCGATCCGATCCTTGTCGGGCCGTGCGTAGACCTCATCGCCCACCGCGAACCGGCTGACGGCCGCACCAACGCCGACCACCACCCCGGCCAGGTCGTTGCCCAGGATGAAGGGGACCCGGTACGGCAAGATCGTCTTGAACTGCCCGTCCCGGGTTTTCAGGTCGAGCGGGTTGACGCTCGCCGCGTGGATCCGGACCAGGACATCGTCCGCGCCCACCTGCGGATCCGGCATCTCACCGGCACGCACGCCGGCTTCGCCGCCGTAGCGCTCGACTGTGAAGGCCTTCATCGTTGTCTCCGTTTTCTCGTCCGCAAGCGGCCGGGATCTCTGTTCACTCCGGGGTTTCCCTCGAGTAGGGGACCCTGCCAGGGTGTTGCGAGGTGATTGCTGACCATCAAGCAGGTCCCATGCCCTTGCGAGGTCATGCCACCGATGCGGCCGGGGCGATCACGCGGCTGGCGTCGCCTCCCTGGACGGTGTCCCGGGTGCGAGCGATCGCCTCGTGGGGCACCCCGAGCGGCACTGCACTGACGTCGGACAGGCGTGCGAACTGCTGGGGGGTCAGCCGGAGGTCCAGGGCGTCGAGGTAGGTGTCGAGCTGGGTGAGGTCGCGCGGGCCGATGATCGGGATGAACGAGGTCGACGCCTGGGAGGCACGCTCACGGACCCAGGCCATCGACACCTGGGCCGGCGTGGCGCCGCTCTCCTCGCCGATCGCCAGGACGGCGTCGACGATGGCGGTCTTCTGGTCGGTGCTCTCGGTGTGGATGACCGCCTTCAGATCGGTCAGCCGTCCCTCGGTGCTGCGGCGGTACTTTCCGGTGAGCAGTCCGCCGCCGAGCGGGGACCACAGGGTGGCACCGAGTCCGAGGCTTTCGGCCATCGGCAGCAGTTCGCGGTCGGCGCTCCGCTCGACGAGGCTGTATTCGACCTGGATGCCCGCGATCGGCGCCCAGTTCTTCAGGTCCGCGAGCGTCACCGCACGGGAGACGCGCCATGCGGGGAAGTTGGACAGGCCGGCGTGCAGGATCTTGCCGGAACTCACCAGGTCGTCGATCCCGCGCAGGATCTCCTCCATGGGAGTGAGGCCATCGGGGAAGTGGACCCAGTACAGGTCGATGTAGTCGGTGCCCAGGCGCTTCAGGCTCGCCTCCAGCGAGGCGACCATGTTCTTACGGCTGTTGCCCGTCTTGGAGATGCTGGGGCGTGGCGCGGCCCCGTTGGTGAACTTGGTGGCCAGGGTGAAGTGGTCGCGGTCGGCGGCGACGAACTTGCCCACCAGCTGTTCCGACTCACCGAACTGGTAGGCGTCCGCCGTGTCGAGGAAAGTTCCGCCGACTTCGGCGAACCGGTCGAAGATACGGCGCGCCTCATCCGGCTCCGCGCCGGCACCCCAGCCGGTGCCGAAGTTCGCCGTGCCGAGCGCGTACTCGGAAACGCGCAGTCCTGTCCGGTGTCCGAAGGTCGTGTAACGCATCAGGTCTTCCTTGAGGTCAGCGGGGATGGCGGGTGGAGCAGGAATGCTGCGGGTGCCTCTCACGCAGGGTTCGGCGCGGCGGCCAAGCCCTGCTTGACCTGCCTGCTCCCCACGTCGCGGGACCCGAGCGGCCGACCCCACTCATTTAGATTACGTTCCTAATCTAAACCAAAAGGTAGAATAGAAGTCAATCGACATCCAAACGAGGGGGTGGCTGTGGGCCGCGTGTCGCGAGCGCAAGCGCAGGAGAACCGCAAGCGGATCGTGGAAACCGCCTCCCGGCTGTTCCGCGAGCAGGGCACACACGTCAGCGTCGCCGACCTCATGAAGGCGGCCGGCCTGACCCACGGCGGCTTCTACAAGCAGTTCGCCTCCAAAGAGGCGCTCATCGACGAAGCCGCCACCCATGCCTTCGCCGAGTTCACCCAGCGCCACACCGCCGCGCTCGAACAGCACACCGGACAACCCGACGCAGCTCAACAGGCGCTGATCGACGCCTACCTCTCCGTCGAGCACCGCGACAACCCCGCAGACGGCTGCCCCGTCGCCGCGCTGGCCGGCGACATGGCACGCGACCCCGGCAACCACGAGGCCCACCGCGTCTACGCCGAAGGCGTCAGCGACTTCGCCGAACGGCTCGCCACCGACGACCAGGACGGCATCACCCGCCTTTGCACCATGCTCGGCGCACTCCTCCTGGCCCGCGCCACCAAGGGCTCCCCCTTCTCCGAGGAAATCCTCACCGCGGCGCGCGCGACGCTGACGGCGACCGCCCGATCCGGCACGTGAGGCTCCGCCTGTCGACGGCCGGCCACGCAGGACGGCACCTGCGCGCCTCCAGCGCACCATCGCCGCGTCGCGGCGTGCATCTGCCCCTCCCCGCGCAGCCCGTCGAAAAGGAGATCGAGGAGGTGGCCGGCCACCTGCCGGGCATCGCGCCCGATGGCCGCGAACAAGACCACCCTACTGTTCGCCATGGGGTGTCCCCTTGTGGCGGGGATGCCTCGATAGGCTCACCAGCCGCTGGCGGTGGCGCCGAATCTGAGTGACGTCGCCTTCCCCATCCGAGGACTGGCTCGCTCGCTGACCGTCAAGCGGAGCGACCACCACGGCAGGTGATCATGACTGGCGTGAGACTGGCACAATCCACCACATGATCGGTGATGTTGTTCATCTGGCCTGACCGCAGCTGATGTCCGAGGGCGCCCCCACCGCGTGCGAGGGGGCACCCTTGCATGCCTGGAGGCCCCCATCCTCTTGACGAGATCATCGGCGCCATGGCGAACGCCTCCGCCACGGTGACCGCCGACTACTCAGAGTTATTTTTCCTCTGATGGCATCGACCCGAGCGTCGGGCCAAGTAATGGGTGGATGGGCGGCAAAGTCCCTCAGTAGCGTGGTGCCGACGGCAAGGAGGCAGGGTGACAGCTGGAAACGCGGCCTTTCGGAAGCCGAACCCTCCTGAGGGATCTGCGAGCAAGCGCAGCACCCCGTGAACCACATTCCTCGCTGCTCCACACGGCCGCCGCCCGAGAAGATAAAAGGGGCATACATTCGCCGGGGCTCATGGGCGATGAGTCGCTCAAACCCGGCCTCATCCAGCCGCGTCAGCAGGAAGTCGAGCAGTTCCTCCACGAACTTCTCAAAGCGCGCCACTCTGGCATCATCCCATCAGGCCCGCGGGCCATCAGAACAGCCGCCCTCAGCGTTCTTTGCCGCCCTGCTTCGAGCACCGCGCATCACCCCACTGGCGGATTCAGCGGTCCCTGGACAAACGGCCATGTCGCCGTACGTCATCTACGTGCTCAAACGGAGTGTCGTTCTACACCAGGGATGGGTCAGCGCATGCTTTCGGCCGCCAACTGGTCGATACGATCCGGCTCGGCCCCAGTGGTGGCGATCAGCGGGCTCAGGCCGCTCGCCGCGGAGATGTGCTGCCCGGCGAGCGGGCCGATGCTCACGTTCGGGGCGTCGGCGACCGTGGCGTCAGGCAGGTCGTTGCGCCACAGCTGCTCCCACCAGCTGCCGGTGCCCTCATCCCAGCCCCACACGGAGCGCATCGGGGCCTGCCGGGAAGCTGGTGGTTGCGGGCCTGCTGGTTCACCAGTCCACCCACTTGGCGGGGGCCTGCATGATGCGGAGATCCGGCTCTCCCTCGCCGGGAGAGATGTGGAAGGCACCTGCTGTGACTACCTGGAATTTGGCGAGTGAGCAGGGGCTGGTGGTGCCTTGCCGGCAGGTTCTCAGAACGGGATCGGGCTCGACTGTGATTCGCGTTCGGAAAGCTCTCTTGTAGGTTCTGCCGTCGGTGATCGGCGCGTTGTTGCCCTCTTTCTCACCCACGTTGCTGGATGGGGCTGGGCAGTCGTTGTTCTTCAGCTGCGCCCCCACTGCCACTGTGTCGACGCAAACCACGAAACAGGGGACGCGGCGACATCAACCGACGACCTGCTGATGAGGCGGTCGTTTCTCTTCTTCTGGGCGGTGTCACGGACGTACTTGTCCTTCAGCTTCTTGCCTGGGTTACGGAAGGCGTTGCTGGTCCAGATGACGGCCGATGATGCGACCTTGTCGATCGTCCAGGCAGAGTCGGTGGGTCGACCGTGCTCACGTCCCAGGCAGAAGGCGGCAGCGGCGCTGGTGGCGTGGGCGGTCAGCCGGTGAGCCTGCGCAGTTTGGCCTCGGACGGTGAGCCTGGCTCGGCGGTGTAGGTGATCAGGCTGATGTCCGGTCGACGCTGGACAGGAGGCTCTCGAAAGTGAGGTTCGGCTCGCCGACGACCGGATGCCGCATGCGGTGGTCGCCGACGATCCGGTCGGCGACCTCGCGCTCGGCCCACAGCTCGCGGAACCCGGGGCTGCGGTCCTCCAACTCCCCGATGATTGCGGCGAAAGCCGGGTCGTCAGGGTACCGGCCCAGGTCCCGGCGCAGGTATGAGACCACATTGCGCGCCTCGGCGTCGCACCGTGCCGGGATGTGTCCTCAGGCGCTCCTGCAGGCGGGGGCCATCGAGGCTCTGCCGGGGCCGGCGGGTGAGGACGGCTCCGCGATGGCGGGAATGCCGCCCATGGGTCTGGGTCAGGTCATCGGCATAGGCGCTGCCACAGCGTGATCCACTGGTCGGGGTGAACGTAGCCGACGACGGCGTCGCGGGGCACGCCGGCCGTCGCCAGGGCGGCGTCCACTCCCCCGTGGCGAGTCTTCAGTGAGGCACGCACCGAGCCGCCGAGCCCGCTGAAGCCCAGCTCGACCAGTTCCTGGTAGGAGCGGCGGTCCTGCACCAGCGGTTCTGGCCTGCGATCGATCCGCAGGATCGCCGAGTCGATCGACGGCACCGGCCGGAAGCACTCCCGGCCCACCGTGGCGCCGAGCCGCCAGTGAAACCACGGCCACGACAGCACCGTGAGGCGGCTCCATCGTCCGTAGCCGCCCGCGCGTTTGCGGGCGTACTCGCGCTGGGTGAGCAGCGTGGCCGAGGTCAAAGACGGCGCCCGCAGGCACCACTTCACGATCCTCGACGTCGCCGAATACGGGATGTTGCCCACAACCGCGAACGGCCGTCCCGGTGCCCGCGCCGTGGTGAAATCGCCGCGTACCACCTCGATGCCTGCGGTGCCGCGCGTGCGCACGGCCAGCCGCCGGGCCAGGCGCGGGTCGATCTCATAGGCGATGACGTGCGCGCCCGCCCGGGCCAGCGCCAGCGTGAGCGCTCCCGTGCCCGCACCCGGCTCCAGCACCAGGCCCGCGGGATCGGCGGCCCTGATCACGAGATCGACGGCCTGGCGGTCGGCCAGGAAGTTCTGCGAGAGCGTGCGCCGCGCCCGGTCTGCGGGCGTGCGGCCGCCGTCGGCTCTGCTCGTGTTCCGGGCGTGCGCATGCGTGGTGAAGGGGTGGATCGGCGTCACAGCGCCGCCCTTCCGCCGTGTCGCGCCAGGGGCATGCCGCCCGGTCTGGGACGGGGGTCCTCCACGGCAGGGGACGAGAAAGCCACGGCCCTGACCGGCCGGTGCGCGATGTCCTCAGGGGCTCGGCGGTGGTCCCGGGTGGACGTCATCCGGGCGCCTTGCGGCTGAGGTGTTCCCAGGCGCGGTACTTCGCCACCCGGTCCTCGATGTCGGTTTGGACCATGTCGTAGGACGCGCCGCCGACGATGAGCCGCCGCGGCGGCTCCGGCAGGTCGACCAGCTCCATGATCACGGGCGCGGCCGTGCCCGGGGCGGGGCCGGCCTCGTCGCCCCACATCTCGATCAGCTTGTCGCGCAGCTCCTGGTAGCGCGGGTCGGGCGTCGTCATCGTGGTGCCCGCGGTGAACAGGCCGGTGTCGTAGCCGCCCATCTGCACGATGGTGAGCTTGACGCCGAACTGCTCGGCCTCCATGGCCACGGCCTCGGAGATCGAGTCGAGGGCCGACTTGCCCGCCGCGTACAGGCCGACCATCGGGAAGCCGCCGCCGGTGCCCATCGTCGTGACCTGCAGGATGCGGCCGCCGCCCTGGGCGCGCAGGTGCGGGAGCACGGCCTGGGTGACCCAGACCGCGCCGAACAGGTTGACATCGAAATGGGCTCTGATCTGCTCTTCCGTCGCCTCCTCCAGCATGCCCAGCAGCATGACGCCGGCGTTGTTGACCACGATGTCGAGCCTGCCGAAGGCCGCCGTCGCCCGGTCCACGCCCTCGAACACGGCCGCCCGGTCGGACACGTCGAGCGGCAGCCGTACCAGCTGGTCCTGATATTTCCGGGCGAGGTCGGCGAGCGGCTCGACGTTGCGGGCGGCCCCGACGACGCGGTCCCCCGTCTGCAGTGCTGCTTCCGTGAAGGCCCGGCCCAGACCGCGTGACGCGCCGGTGATGAACCACACTCGGCTCATTGAGCTCCCCCTTTTCTGTCGGTTCTCTGTGGCGAGACAAGACGGTACGTCTCGCCTCGCTTCATCGTCAAGACGCAACGTCTCGTCTCATGGCGTGGTACGATCCGGGCCATGGAGAAGCAGCCCGACCCCGCCCGCCGCAGCGAGCGCTCCCGGCAGGCCATCCTCACCGCGGCCCGCGACCTGGTCTCCGAGGTGGGGTACGCCAAGCTGACCATCGAGGCCATCGCGGCCCGGGCCGGCGTGGGCAAGCAGACCATCTACCGCTGGTGGCCGTCCAAGGGCGCCGTCGTCCTCGACGCCTTCCTGGCGCTCAGCGAGGCCGGGCCCGAGCAGAGCATGGCGCTGCCCGATACCGGCGACGTGGAAGCCGACCTCAGGGCGGTGATGCGGGCGACGGTGGCCGAGTTCGCCGATCCGGCGTTCGAGGCGCCGATCCGGGCGCTCAACACCGAGATCATCAACGACCCGGCCCTGGCCGGCCAGTATCGCGAGAAGCTGGCCGGCCCGGTCGACGAGGCCAAGAAGGCCCGGCTGCGCAGCGCCCAGCAGGCCGGCCAGATCGCCGCCGGCGCCGACCTCGACCTGGCGCTCGAACTGCTGTATGCGCCCCTCTATCAGCGCTGGCTGCTGCGCTCCGGACCGCTCACCCAGGAATACGCCGACGCCCTCGTCGAGGTCTTTCTCAAGGCGATGCGGCCGACATCGTCCGGCAGTTCATGAACGGCGAGGACCCGGCACGCGCACGACTGCGACGCCATGGGCGCTGCAGCATCGCCGAGTAGCTCGGGATCGAGGACGTCGCCCAGATCAACCGCTGCACCGAGCGGCGCAACACGCCGTTCGAGCGCCAGGAGGTGATCCGGGACGCCTCCGCGTTGAAGGAGTTCTCCCAGGCGGAAGCGGGCAGGTTGGACTTCCGCGCCTTGAGGGCAGCCAGCTTGGTCTGATCGTCACAGGCCGGGGCCGGGCACGGTTCGTTCGAGCTCCACGAGGACGACCGGTGGGCCCTCGCCGAAGTCGTGGTTGTGTCGCCCGCCGGTCTCACCGAAGCTGTTCTTGGCGTAGAAACGGCGCGCCTGGGCTGAATCCCGAAGCGTCCACAGATGCACGCGGTCGTAGCCGGCCTCCCGCAGCCGGTCCAAGGTGGCGGACAGCAAGGCCGCCGCGAGGCCGCTGCCCCAGACGTCGGGGTGAGCGAAGAGGGTGTGGATCTCCGCGAGGCCGGGGCGGGAGGAGGAGGCCCCGAAGCGGGCGAAGGCGCCTGGACGATCGTCCAGGCGCGCGAGCAGAATCGTGTCCTTGCCCTCGGCCAGGATGGCGTGCCATTTGGTGCGCCGCTCCTGGATACCGGCGGCAGCGACCTTCGGCGTGCACAACGGGCCGTGCGAGATGCCCCAGGAGATTGCATGGATCTCGCCGAGGACGTCCCCGTCGCCGGGCCCGGCCTCGCGGATCGTGATCATGCCCTGCATGGAGCAGACTCTACGCGGTGGCGTCGAGGGATGAGCCTGGCGGGTTCGCCCCTCGCCCCCTGCCGGTGATTTCTCCCGTGGCGGGCGCCCCGTCCAGGTCGGGCCGGACGAACCCTGTGACGCCCTCATCGTCTTTTGGGTGGTCGCAGACACCCACCGGCCATGCCGATGTCCCGCAGTCTTCTGCACGGTTGTCCCAAAGCCGTCTGCACGCCCGGGTCGTGTTCCTGTCCGGGTCAGCACCTGTTGTTCTCCGCTTCGGGAACGGGGGTGGCAGTGGCCGCGGCGAGGCCGGGCTGGGCCCAGAGCAGGTAGGAGATGGCGCCGAAGTCCGAGGTGGGGCCGGCCCAGAAGGCGCTGGTCACTTTGGGGACGGCGAGGCCGTAGTGCCCGGCGTTGGTCTTGACGCACCAGGCACTGTCCTTGTCTCCTCCCGGCCAGTGCCATCCCTGGAGCTTGCTCGTCCAGGACGCGGCGGGAATGGACATGCATGCGCTGAGCGTCGGCTCGCCGGTTCCGGTGAACTCCGCGGCCGTCGCCCCGTTGATCAGCTCCGGGCCTATGTCGATGCCAATTCGTTTGACCCGGATGTCCGCCGCGCGGGCCTCGGGCGGGTCGGCCTGGAAGGTCTTGCCGGTGTCCAGGTCCTGGGACCCGTCCAGGTCGCCGGGGACGGTGCCGCGCACCGCGACGCTGCTCCCGCCCTTGGCGTCGGTGACGGCGACCTTCGCCGTGGTGCCGGGCGGGATGACCACCTTGATCTGCCGCTCTGTGACGTAGAGGTCCACCTGCTTGAGCTGCGCGCCGTTCACGCTGACCTTGAGCTCGTGATCGGTGTTGAGCTCGAACACGCTCGTCCGCTGCTGCCCTTGGAGCGTCTGCTCGACCAGCAGCCAGGTCTTGTTCTTCGGCACCGTATGGTCGATGAGGTATTTCGCCAGAGCGTCCGCCGCGAACAGCCCGAGACTAACCGCAATGCCCGGGATCGTCTTCGGGGCCGCCTCGGGCAGGACGGCCAATACGATAGGCGAATAGGCCTCGTAGACGCTGACGATCGGATTCGGGGTGCAACTGGTTTGGTCGCAGCCCGAGACCAGGCCGGTGATCACAGCGCAGGTGGCGGCCACGGATGTCGCGTGTCGAATCAAGGTCTGTCCCCCGCTGGTCACGTCGACCGGCTTCAGGATTGTCCTTCAGCCGCCCTGGCATGAGAAGGGCCTAATCACCTGAACGCCGGTCGGCAGTCTGATGTTCGGGGGGTACGGTCGAGCCGGTCAGCACCTGACGTTCAACGACGCTCGCTGTCCATACCGGTCAGGCCGCGCTTCAGCAGCCGGTGCAGGTCGGCGACGGGCTGGACCCCGGAGAGCGGCGGGCGGCCGCCGACCACCAGGCTGGGGACGCCGGTGACGCCGAGCTCGGCCGCGCGAAGCCGGTCCGCCCGCACCTGTTCGGCATAGTCGTCACCGGCCAGGACGGCGCGCACCTCATCGGTGTCCAGGCCGGCCTCGCCGCCCAGGCGCCGCAGGACCTGCGGGTCGGCCACGTTGAGCCCTTCGGTGTGGTAGGCGTGCAGCAGCAGTTCCATCATCTGGTCGGCCCCGCCGCGGTCTGCGGCCAGTTTGCACAGCCGGTGCGCGTCGAAGGTACTCACCGGCCGGGCCAGATGCAGGTTCAGCTCCAAGCCTTCCGCGGCGCCCAGCGATCGGATCTGGGCGATCCGGGCAGGCGCCTGCTCGCCCCACCATCCGGCCATGGCCTCGGCGGCGGTCGGGCCGGGGATCCGGCCTTCCTCAGGGGCGAGCTCGAAACTGCGCCAGGAGATCTCCAGGCTGTCGCGGTCGGCGAGGTCCGCCAACGCCGCCGTCAGGCGTCTTTTGCCGATGTAGCACCACGGGCACAGCACATCGGCGTATATCTCCAGCTTCATGTACGTCCTTGGTCAGTGATCATCGCTGTTGGGCCACAGGTGTTCGCCTCATCCCGCGTCGCGCCTGTTCAAGGGCAGGGGGAAGGCGCGCGCTGAGCGCGGGTCCGGCGATCAGGCGTCGAGGAGCTGCGGCCCGGGACCGACCTCTCGGGCAACGGTGTAGGTGGGCACCCCGCTCATGCGCGGTTCGGCCTTGCCCGACAGCTCTTGCAGCGCCGTGCCGATGGCGGCCATCCGGCCGTCGGTGTCGGAGGTCTCCACGAAGGCGCGGTAGTCCGCCTCGCTCGCCCAGTGCACGATGTTGTACACGCGGGTGCCGTCGGTGCTCACGTGGAACCGGGCTGAGCGGTAGCCGGGATGGAAGCGCACCCACCGCTCCTGGATCTCCGCGAAGGCCTCCACAAGCTCACGCTGGGTGTCGAATCCATCGACGGTGTAGTCAATGATCGAGTAGAAACCGGTATCCGTGCTCACGCACATGCTCCTCAAGGTCGGATGCAGGGCAGGTCCCGATCGCCCATCCTGCAATCTCAACTGCGGTTGAGGTCAAACGTGCGAAGGCAGGGGGCGTCTCCGGAAGCTCGGCAGTCCTGGCGAGTTCATGGCTCAGGTCTGTCGGCGGCTGCGGTAGGCGGCGGTCTTGGCGCGGGCGGTGCAGGCGGTGCCGCAGTAGCGGCGTGACCCGTTGCGGGTGAGGTCGATGTAGACGGCGTCGCACTGGTGGGCCTCGCACTGCCCGAACCGGTCGGGGCCGTAGCCGTCCACGATCAGCGCGAGCGCGGTGGCGAATTCGCCGCCCATCGCCTCCACGTGGGCGTCGCCTGCCCCGTGGAAGTGCAGATGGAACGGCTGGCCGACGTCCTCGACCAGGTAGGGCTGCGCGCCGTACCTGCGAATCATGGCATTGATGCGGGCGGCCTGGTCCGCCGCCTGGTCCGCCAGCAGCGCCTCGCGCAGTTCCCGGGCCAGCTCGGCCAGGCGCGGACCGGCGTCCGGATCGGCCCGCAGCGCCATCCCGACGCGTTCGCCTGCGGCGGCGGCGAACGCCGCCACCAACTCCTCGCCCTGCGGGCATCGTGTCCTGGCGCCGCCTCGCCGGTGCGAGGTCGCCAGGTTGACCAGTTCGGCTATCAACGGCGCTTGCCGCGTCACGTTACAGGCTATTTCCACTTGACCAGTAACATCCCTTCCGCTGTTATGGGCATAACCCGAATAGATAGTAACGGAGTGCTGGTGATCACGTCCTATCGCCGCCTGCTGACCCAGTCAGGCGTCCCCTTCCTGCTCGTCGTGGGGTTGATCGTCAAGCTGAGCACTCCGGTGCTCAGCCTCGCGCTGCTGCTGGCGGCCGTCGACCGGCTCGGCTCATATTCCGCGGCCGGCTTCGTCCTCACCGGGCATGCCCTGGCCCTGGCCCTGTGCGCACCGCTGGGCGGCCGCCTGGCCGACCGTCATGGCGCGCGCCCGGTGCTCATGGCCTACCTCGCCGCCCACGCGGTGGCCTATGGCCTGCTCCTGTCCGCCCACCAGGCCGGACCCGCCGCCATGGTGGGCGCGGCGGTGCTGCTGGGCGCCACCACGCCACCCGTCGGCGCCGTGATCAGGGGGAGCTGGCCGCGGATCGTCCCGCCAGAGTCGCTGCCGGCCGCCTATGCGGTGGACAACGCCGTCAACGAGGGGGTGTTCATCCTCGGTCCGTTGCTGGTGCCGGTACTGATGCCGGCGATGCCGGCGGACCGTGTGGTCGCCGCGGCCGGCGCCTGCCTACTGATCGGGACCCTCCTCATGCTCGCGTCACGCGGGGTTCGCCGGGCGGCGCCGGTGACACCGGCCGCGAAGGCCGGTACCCGGCTGAACCGGCTGGCCGGGCCCCTCACCCACCGCCCCACCCTGGTCCTGCTGGTCCTGGCCGCCTTCGGCACCTTCTCCTTCGGCTGCCTGCGCATCGCCACGGTGGCCGCGGCCACGAAGTTCGACTCGCCGTCCTCGGCGGGAGTGCTGATGGGACTGCTGTCGGCCGGCGCGCTCGTCGGCGCGCTCGGTTACGGATCCCGCGCCTGGCCCATCTCCGGCAAGCGTCTGCTCATCGTCTTGTCCCTGGCCGATGGCGCCGGCATGCTCGCCGGAGCCTTTGCGCCGGAATTCCTCGCCCTGGCCGTACTGATCGCTGTGATCGGGCTGCTGACGGGGCCGCGCGACGCGGTTCAGCCCACCCTGCTCGCCGAACACGCCCCCGCCCGCTACCGTACGGAGGTCTTCGCCTGGCTGAATACCTTCATGTGGACCGGCTACGGCCTGGGCACCGCCATCGCGGGCCACCTGACCGGGTCCGACGACGGCGGAAGCGCCGCGTTCGTCGCCGCGTCGGCCGTCGCGCTGGCGAGCGCGTTCGTGGCCGCCATCGCCTACCGCCCCACACCGCCCGAATCGATGCGGTCTTCGGCGCGTACCGATGCGAGACGACCGGACGCGGCCCGTACCGAATCGTGACCTGGAGGTTCGCTGTCAGGCGACGCGATGCGGCTGACCTCCGCCGCCCTGGTGCACCGCCACAACCGGACCGGCGTCGCTCGGCCGGCAGCGACGGCGCCGGGAGCTGATCGAGCCCTGGCTGGACGGCTACGACCAGCGGCTGCGGCACGTGCTCACCTCGGCGGTTTCAGGACCGCCGAAGGCCTGGTTCGGTGTACTGGGACGCGGGCACCGCCCTCGGCGGCAAAGCGCACGGGCTGGGATCTGCGCGGGCGAGGCGGGGGCGAGCCCGCTCGCGCCGGGAGCGGCAGCACCTCACGCCACCGGCCTCGGGATCCGCGGTCGCGTCGAGCACGCCAGGTTCGGGCTCACCAGGGGATGACGCCGTCGTCCTCGAAGAACGAACCGGTCGGGCCGCCGTCGGGCAGCGTGGCGAGCCGGATCGCTGTGGCTGCGCCCTGCTCAGGAGTGCGGGGTCCGTGGAAGCCGGTGAAGTCGGTCGCGACCAGGCCCGGGCAGGCGGCGTTGATCAGGATGTTCGTGCCGGCGAACTGCCGGGCGTACTGCACGGTGACGGCGTTGAGGAACGACTTCGACGGCGAGTAGGCCGCCATGACGGGGCCGATCTCGATGTCCGGGTCCGCCTGCCGGGTGAGGGAGGCGACGGCGCTGGAGACGTTGACGATGCGTGGCGACGTCGAGCGCCGCAGCAGTGGCAGCATCGCGTTGGTCACCCGGATGACACCGATGACGTTGGTCTCCACGACCGTGCGGACCACGTCGAGGTCGAGCGCGGTCGGGTCCTGCGCCCACCCCGGCCCCGTCTGTCCTGAGATGCCGGCGTTGTTGACCAGGACGTCCAGACGCCCGGCCCGCCGTTCGATCAGTTGCGCGGCATCGGTGACGCTCTGGTCGCCGGTCACCTCCAGCGGCACCCCGAACGCGTCCACCCCGGCGGTGCGCAGCTTCTCAACGGCGGACTCGCGCCTGACCTCGTCGCGGGCTCCCACACCCACGCGGTACCCGAGGGCGCCCAGCCCGCTGGCGATCTCGTACCCGATTCCCTTGTTCGCGCCGGTCACCAGCGCGATCTTCGCTTCGCTCATGCCGTTGATGCTCGCTCGCGGACGAGCGGTGCGGCCAACACCGATCCAGTGCCCTGTCATACCCGTTAGGTATCACTGAGCTATGGTGTGGCCATGGATACCTTGGAGACCCGCGAGTTGAGGTATTTCCTGGCCGTCGCCGAGGAGCTGCACTTCGGCCGCGCCGCCGAGCGCCTCGGCATGGCCCAGCCACCGCTGTCCCGGGCGATCCAGCAGCTCGAACGGCGCCTCGGCGTCTCCCTGCTGAAACGTAACCGCCGCGGCGTCGCCCTGACCGGCGCCGGAGAGGTACTGCTGCACGAGGGCCGCGCAGCCCTCGACGCGACCACCGCTGCCGCTCGCCGCACCCGTCGCGCCGGTGGCGCCGATGGTCCGGGTGGCCCCCGCAACCGCCTGGTGCTGGCAGTGAAAGCCGGCGCGTCTCACGAGCTGCTGCACAAGCTCCTCGACGCCTACGCGGCCGAGCCCGGCGCCGCCGAGATCGAGGTGCTGCCGAGTGGCACGTGCGAGCAGGAGGAAATGCTGCGCGACGGCCGCGCTGACGTGGCGCTCATGCACAAACCGTTCAACTCCCTCGCCGGGTTCGACAGCGAGGAACTGATGACCGAGGGGCAGATCGCCATCCTGCCCGCCGCTCACCCCCTCGCTGCGCGCAAGGCTTTGTCCCTGGCCGACGTCAGCGACATCCCCGATCTTCCGCTCGCCCGCTGGTCCCGCCACGGCACGTACCCATCCGGCCCGGGCCCCGAGATCCACGACCAGACGCAGCTGGCCCAGCTGATCGCTCTCGGACGCACCGTGGCCGTCTTCCCCGACTCCGCCCGCGCCTGGCTATGGGCCGAGCACACCGCCGTCCCCCTGACCGACGCACCCCCCGTCGTCACCCACATCGCCTGGCCCGCGCACAGCCGCTCCCTCGCCCTCGCCGGGCTGATCCGCACGGCCACACGGCTGTGACCCTCTGACACACCACCCGACCGGGGCTGGGCCTGGAGGCCGATCTCCTCGGAGGTGAGCGGGTGCCCAGGGTCGGGCATGTGCGATCATGGCCGGAATGGACGCTCGTTCCCCTGGTACCGCTGATCTGGTCGAAGCCCCGTCCATGGCGATCGTGGTCGACGTCATGCGTGCTTCCACCGTGGCCGCCTGGATGGTGCCGGACGACGCGACCGCCCTCGACCTGCGCGCGGCCGACATCGACGATGAGCGCTTTGACGCGCCCGAGGCGCCCGGCCTCCGCCGGCCGCTGCCCGGCAGGGAGCCCGCGTGAGCGCCGCGCGGTTGATCTTCGCAGCGCAGGCCCTACGCGGTCTGGCGTACGGCCTGGCCGCCGTCCAGTTCGCCACGCTGCTGCGGGCCGAGGGGCTGCAGGGCGCCGGAGTCGGTCTCGTGCTGGCCGCCGTGATGGCCGGGGGCGCGCTGGCCAGCATCGCCCTGGCCCGCTGGGGCGACCGGTTCGGCCGTCGCCGCTCCTACGCCGTGTTGTACCTGGCCCTGGCCGTGTGCGGGTCGCTGATCGCGGTCGGGGCTCCGGTGTGGCTGCTGAGCCTGGCCGCCCTGTCCGGCGCGCTGTCGGTCGAGGTGGTCGAGTCCGGGCCGTTCACCACCGTGGAGCAGGTCATGCTGGACGGCAGCGGCGTGGCCGTGCGCGGCTTCGGCCTCTACAACGCCGTCGCCGCCATCGCCGGGACCGTCGGCGCGCTGCTGGGCGCGCTCCCGCCCTCGCGGTTGCTGCTCGGCGGGGTGTTGCTGGCCGTGGGCATGACCGGCGCGTTGCTGGCCCTGCGGCTGCCCGCCTCGCTCGAGGTGGCCTCGGTCCAGGTCTCCGCGCCGGTCCGGCCCCGCCCGGTCGTGGTCCGGCTGGCGGCGCTGTTCGCCGTGGACAGCCTGGCCGGGGGTTTCGTCGTGCAGGCCTACCTGGCCTACTGGCTGGGCGTCCGCTACCAAGCCGACACCGCGAGCATCGGGCTGCTGTTCGCGGGCTGTGCCGTCCTGCAGACCGCCTCCTTCCTGCTCGCGCCGGTCATCGCGGCCAGGATCGGGCTGCTGAACACGATGGTCTTCACCCACCTGCCGAGTAACCTGCTGCTCGTCGGCGTGGCCTTCGCCCCGGGGTTCCCCGTGGCGGTGGGGCTGCTGCTGGCCCGCGCCTGCCTGTCCTCGATGGACGTGCCCACCCGCCAGGCCTACGTCATGGCCATGGTCCCGCCCACCGAGCGCACCACCACGGCCGCCGTCACCAACACCGCCCGCTACCTGACGCGCCCGGCCGGTCCCGCGCTGGCCGGGCTGCTGCAACCCCTCGGCCTGGCCTGGCCGTTCCTGATCGCCGGGACCGCCAAGAGCCTCTACGACCTGACCCTGTGGCGGATCTTCCGCCGCGTCCGGCTCCCCACCGAAGGCCCATCGTGATCTTGGCGGCCAGGGCCCGGCGCCGGCCACGCTCTCCAGCACTCTGGCGATCTGGCGCGACACATGGGACAACCCCGACGAGACCGTCATGGCAGCCCGTGCCTTCATCACCGATGCGCTGAAGGACTGAACCCCGAGACTTGGGAGCCGTCGCCCGAGACGGCCCCAGGCCTGCGGTCACGCACAGGAACCTGAGCACAGGAGCACCACCAGCTCCGTTGCCGCCGGTGACGATCTCACCACGAGCCCCACGCGAGTCCACGAAGACGGTGACCGCCTGTCCGCGGAGGAACTGCGGCGACCGGTCCTCCGCGCCAGGCCACCAGAGCGCTGCCGTACGAGACCCGGCGCTCTTCACCGACGTCGCAGCTCGCGACCCTCCCCAAGTGATGCGCCGATCATGGGGTGGCCGTGCCCGACATCGCCCGCACGCTGGTCATCCCGGCAGGTAGGAACAAGGGTCGGCACCCTCGGTGGCCAGCGTCTACCGGGTGCTCGCCGATGGCGGGACCGTCGGGGCGTCGGCGCGGGAGAAGCTCCTCCCATCATCCGCCGAGCAGGGCAAACGCGATCACGCGTACCTGGGCGGCTTCATGACCGACAGCTCGGCCGACGCGCGGCCCGGCAGGGCGCCGCGGTCTCGCTGCGCGATCGTCAGGTCGCAGCTGGATGACATGGCCGCGACGGGCGCGACCTGGGCCAGGACATGCTGCGGCCACGAGTTCGTAACGAGCCATTGACAGGGGCTTTGGTCGTTGGCACCCTCATTTACACGCGGATGCCAAAACGATTGGGCAACCGAGAACGAGCAGTTGGGCAGGATGATGGCGCGCCGGATCGGGATCAAGGACGTGGCCGCGGCGGCCGGTGTGTCCGTCACGACCGTGTCGCACATCCTCAACCAGGTCGAGGGCAAGCGGATCAACCCGGACACCCGGCAGCGCGTCCTGCAGGTCGCCGAAGAGCTCGGGTACGCGCCGAACGGGCTGGCCCGGGGGTTGAGGCTGCAGCGCTCGCACACCATCGGCTTCGTCAGCGACGAGATCGCCACCACCCCCCACGCGGGCCGCATCATCCTCGGCGCGCAGGAGGCCGCGGCGGCCCAGGGCATGCTGCTGCTCCTGGTCAACACCGGCGGCGACGCCGACCTCGAGCGCCGCAGCATCGAGATGCTGCTCCAGCGCCAGGTCGACGGCGTGCTGTACGCGGCGATGTATCACCGGATCGTGCGGCTGCCGCAGAGCCTGCGCTCGACCCCCACGGTGCTGCTGGACGCGCGCAGCGACGACCCCGCGATCCCGTTCGTGGTGCCCGACGAGGTCCAGGGCGGCTACACGGCGGTGCGTGAGCTGACCGACCACGGGCACCGCAGGATCGGCATGGCCGTGGAGACGCAGGACATCCCCGCGCTGCACGGCCGTTTGGAGGGCTACCGCAAGGCACTCGACGAGGTCGGCGTCCCCTACGACCCCTGCCTGGTGGCCGCCGAGCCGGCGATCCCCTTCGGTACGGTCGCCGGTGACGTGGCCGCCGGCTACCGAGCCGCGCGGCGCCTGCTGACGGCGGAGCAGCCTCCGACAGCGTTGTTCTGCTTCAACGACCGGATGGCGCTGGGCGCCTACCACGCCGCCGCCGATGTGGGACTGTCCATTCCCGACGACCTGTCGGTCATCGGGTTCGACAACCAGGACCTGGTCTGCGAGGGCATGCGCCCTGCGCTGAGCACGGTGCAACTGCCGCACTACGAGATGGGGGTGCGGGCGGTCACCCAGTTGCTCGCACTCACCGAAACGCCGGGTTCGCCACCGGGCCCGGTCACCCAGGAGATGCTGCCTTGCCCGCTGGTGGCGCGGGCATCGGTCACTTCGCCGCCCCGGCTCTGACCCCGGGACGGCGAAGCAGTCGCACGTCGACAGGCGACCGTCGCAACCGGTCGTCATCCCTGTCAGTACTTGGAACACAGTTAGGGTACAACACGCATGTCCTCAGGGATCTTCAACGAGCAGTTGAGCCGCCGCGGCCTGCTGCGGGCCGGCGCCGCCTCCGCCGCACTGGCGGGCGTGGGCGGTTTGGCCTCCGCGTGCGCTTCCAGTTCCTCCGGCTCCTCCGGTTCTTCCGCCTCTTCCGGCTCGAAGGTGTTGAACGTCGCGGTCTTCGCCGACCAGGCGACGGCCGACAAGATGGCCAAGGCGGCAGGCACGTTCGAGGCAGCCCACCCGGGCGTGAAGGTGAAGTTCACCGGCACCACCGGCACGGACTGGAACGACTTCTTCAGCAAGCTGCTCACCCAGATCGCCGCCGGCAACGCGCCGGACATCGCCTCGGTGGCCACCGAGGGGCTGCAGCTGTTCGCGGCCAAGGGCCTGGCCGAACCGCTGGACGACTACGTCAGGCGGGACGCCTCCGAACTCAAGCCGTACTTCGCCGACGTCCACCCGGCGCTGGTGGAAGCCATGATGTACCAGGGACACCTGTACGAACTGCCGAGCGACTTCAACGCCGGCAACATGTTCCTCAACACCTCCCTGCTGAGCGGCGCCGGCATGGAACGCCCGGCCGACGACTGGACCAAGGACGACTTCTACGACATCGCCAAGAAGATCTCCGCCAAGGGCGACCAGGTGGTCGGCTACAACTGGGTCGTACGGCTGTGGGGCAGCTGGACGTCCTGGATGTACGCCAACGGCGGCAACCTGCTCACCGAGGGCAAGTGGGACGGCGGCGACTGGCTGTGGAACACCTTCTACCCCAACGACCCCGCCGCGGCCGGTCGTAAGGGCGGCTGGCGCTGGGGCGCCCCCACCGCCAACTCCGCCCCGGTCGTCGAGGCACTCGACTACCTGATCCAGTTGCAGAAAGAGGGCCTGTCGCCCAGTCCCGACGTCGGCGGCGGCAACACGCTGCAGGGCCTGTTCGCCGGCAACAAGATCGGCATGGCGATCGGTGGCGGGTTCTGGGCAGGTGGCCTGCACAACGCCGGCATGGCACCGGGCTCCTTCGACGTGCAGTACTTCCCCAAGTGGAAAACGCAGCGGCACCTGTTCGGCGCCGGCGGCTTCGGCATTTTCAAGTCGTCGCCGAACAAGGACCTGGCGTGGGAGTTCGTGAAGACCCTGGTGACTCCGGACAGCATGAACCTGCTGTTCCCGGGCAACGGCACCACCTCCCCGCGCCGGTCGATGGCGACCGCGGAGAAGTACGCTTCCACCGGCCCCGAGCACTGGCAGGTCTTCTACGACACGCTCACCCGGTTCGACGACACCGCCCCGATCCCGGCCCCGCCGTACTACAACGCGATGGCCATCGCACTGAACAAGCGCACCACCGAGGCCATGTCCACGGGCAACGCCAAAGCGGCCCTCGACGGCCTGCAGAGCGATCTTGAGACCGCCGCGAAGACGGGATGACGCGCTGATGTCGCAGCCTGTCCGAAGCCGTAGCCGCGCGTCCACCCCGTCGGACGCGCGGCCCGGCCGCTCTGCCCAGGACCAAGCAGACGGCGCTGCGGATCGGCGTCGTGCCCTGACCCGCCGTGCCCGTCGCGAAGCTCTCTTCGGCTATGCGATGGTGTCGCTGTCCCTGGTGGTGGTGTTCGTCTTCACCGTGGCGCCGATCGCCGGCTCGTTCGTCCTGGCGCTGTTCAAGTGGGACGCCATCAGCAGCCCCGAGTTCGTGGGGCTGGCGAACTTCGACGCGCTCCTGCACGACAAAGCGGTGACCCATTCGCTGCTGGTGACCTCCGGCCTCACCGTGCTGATCGTCTTCCTGCAGGTCGCCCTCGGCCTGGGGCTGGCGCTGCTGGTGGCCCAGCGGGTCTCGACGATCGTGCGCAACCTGTTCCGCGCGGCGTTCTTCCTGCCGATGCTGGCCTCCGCGGCGTCGATCTCGATCGTGATGAGCTATGTGTTCAACGATCACTTCGGCGTGATCAACTACTACCTCAACGCCCTCCACCTGCCCCCGGTGCCATGGCTGAGCTCAACCGGGGGAGCGACGGCCACAGTCGTGCTGGTCGCCGTGTGGCAGCAACTGGGCTTCACGTTCATTCTCTTCGTCGCCGCCCTCGGCTCCGTGCCGAAAGACGTCCTGGAGGCGGCCCAGATCGACGGCGCGTCCTCTGCCCGCCTGTTCTGGCGGATCAAGCTGCCGCTGATCAGCCCGACGGTGCTGTTCGCCTGCACCGTGGGTCTGATCAACACGATGCAGCTGTTCGACCAGCCGTACGTGATGACCAAGGGCGGCCCGGGCGATGCCACCTACACCACGGTCCTGCTCGTCTACCAGACCGCCTTCCAGAACCTCCAGTTCGGCTACGCCTCGGCCATCTCCGTCCTGCTCTTCGCCGTCCTGCTGGTCATCACGGCCGTGCAGTTCACGCTGAGCCGAAAGTGGGTGTTCTACTCATGACCGCCATCGTGGACCAGCCCACACCGGCCCCGCACCAGGCCCCCCACCGGCGCCGCCCGCGGATCACCCCCATGCTGTCGGTCACCGTGCTGACCGTGACGGCCATGCTGGTGGTAGCCCCGATCATGTGGGCGCTGTCCACCTCGCTGCGCACGCCGGCCACCTCCTTCGGCGGCGCCCCGCAGTGGATCCCCACCGATCCGGTGTGGTCCAACTACGGAGCCGTCTTCGAACAGGTCCCGCTGGCGACCTTCTTCCTGAACAGTTTCCTGGTCACCGGCCTCATCGTGGCCGGCCAGCTGATCACCTCGACGATGAGCGGCTACGCCTTCGCCATGGTCCGCTTCCGGGGCAACAAGGCCCTGTTCTGGATCATCCTGGCCACCATGATGGTGCCGCTCCAGACGACCATCATCCCGGTCTTCCTGATCATCAAGTACCTCGGCCTGACCGACAGCCTCATGGCGCTGGTGCTCCCCGCGGTCGGGGGCGCCTTCGGCACCTTCCTGATGCGGCAGTACTTCCTGCAGATGCCGCGGGCACTCGGCGAAGCGGCACGGGTGGACGGAGCCTCGCACTTCCAGGTCTTCGCCCGCATCTACGCCCCCATGGCGCGCGCCCCCATGGCGACCCTGGCGGTGCTCACCTTCTCCGCCTACTGGAACGAGTTCTTCCGGCCGCTGATCTTCCTGCAGTCCACCGCCAGGTTCACCCTGCCGCTGGGCCTGGTGACCCTGCAGGGCACCTACGGCACCGGCAGCATCTCCATCGTGCTCGCCGGAGTGATCATCGCCCTGATCCCCAGCGTGCTGATCTTCATCGCCGCCCAGCGCTACTTCGTCGAGGGAATCGTGGCCGGCTCCTTCCGCTGACCCTTCCCCAGCAGCTCTGATACCCCGAAAGGCACGTGTGTGTCCACCACGCCCTTTGACCCCCACCGGCCCGTCGCGCACCTGCGCCCACCCCGCAACTGGATCAACGACCCCAACGGGCTGGCCTACCACGACGGCCACTACCACGTCTGCTACCAGTACAACCCCCACGGAACCGACCACGCGAACATGCACTGGGGCCACTTCCGCAGCCCCGACCTGCTGAGCTGGGAGCCGCTGCCGATCGCCCTGGCCCCCACCCCCGGCGGCGAGGACGCCGACGGCTGCTTCTCCGGCAACGCCGTCTCCGACGGCGACCGGATGATCGCCTTCTACTCCGCCTACCGCGAGGATCGCTGGAGCCAGCCGGTCACCTCCGCCCAGTCCCACGACGGCGGCCGCACCTTCCGCCCCCGCGGCGACCTGCTCATCCCCCAGCCGCCCGACGGCTGCACCATGTACCGCGACCCCTACGTCTGGCAGGACGGCGCACGCTGGCGAATGCTGGTCGGCGCCGCACTCGCCGACGGCCGCGGCGCGGCCCTGCTGTATGAGTCGCCCGACCTGGAGACCTGGACCTACCAAGGGCCGTTCTGCACCCGGGAACCGCAGGACGTCACCGGGACGCAGGCCCGTACCGGCAGGGGCTGGGAATGCCCTCAATACCTGCCGGCGGGCTCCGGGCGCGGCGCCCTCATCACCAGCGCATGGAACGACCACGACGGCCCGCAGTGCGTCACAGCCCTGGTCGGTGAAGAACGCGGCGACGACTTCGAAGCCGGCCCGCCCATCCTCCTGGACCACGGCCCGGACTGCTACGCGCCCGCGCTGCTGCGCGCACCGGGCGACCGATGGCTGCTGTGGGGCTGGTCCTGGGAAGCCCGCGACGACGCGTGGTCCGCCGCAGCAGGATGGGCCGGCGTGCTCACCCTCCCCCGCGAGATCACCCTCACCGACGACGGCGGGCTGCACCAGCAACCCGCCGCCGAACTGCTCGCGCTGCGCGGCGAGCACACCGTCCACGCCACGGGTACCACCCACGGCCCAGAACCGGTCGACCTCGGCGGCGTCGGCCGCGCCTTCGACCTGACGGCCCGCCTGGAGCCGACCGGCGATGCCGGTCTGCGGCTGCTCACCACCGCGGACGGCTCCGAGTACCTCGACCTCCGCCTCGACCCCGTGGCCGGTGAGCTGATCGTCGACCGCGACCGCGCCTCGCTGGACGCCCGAGCCCGCGGCGGCGCCTACCGAATGCCCTGCCCCAGCCACCAGCCGGTCGACCTGCGCGTGGTCGTCGACCACTCCATCGCCGAGATCTTCCTGTCCACCACCGGCCAGGCGCTCACGCTGCGCTGCTACCCGACCGGGGATGGCCCATGGCGGCTGCAGGCCCACAGCGCACCGGGCGCGCGCCTCGGCTACGCCGTCGATGCGTGGGAGCTGCTGCCTCTCGTGATCAAGGAGCCGAGCGCCGACGCCGTAGAGCCGGAAGGGTGATCTGCAGGACAGCGGTCACAGCCACGTCGCAGCCACGTCCTCCAGATGGCGGTTCATGCCGAGCATGGTGACCGGAAGGGCACGCCGTGGAGCAGCCCGAGGCGACTGCCGTTGTCGGCCCGCATGGACCCCTGCTCCCCGGCACGGCATCGGCGCTCGTTCACCTCAACAGCTCGGCCGTGAGTGCGGTGACCGCCTGGGCCGGGGGTGAGGAGGGGCACACCGGCCAGGCGGGGAAGTCACCTACGCTATCGGCGGTTGGACCACAGCGGCTGGTTGTCTCGAGAGTAGATGATCACTTGGCCGTCGTTGCCGACTGCGAGCCACGCCCCCGCATGGCCGGCGGTCGGGGTCGTCCACAGTGGCTTCAGGTTGGCGTCGTACACCACGAAGTTGCCCTCCGATTGCATGATCGACCGGGCGCCGGGCTTGCCGGCCGTCGGTGTGGTCCACAACGCACGCTGGTCGCCCTGCATGTCGTACAGGACCACGTTTCCCTCCTTCTGCTGCACAAGCTTGAACCTGCCGTTCTGGGAGCGCACCGACTGCCCGGCACGCAGCGAGTGTCCAGAAGGGAGCTTGCCGATGTAAAACCTGGACGACCAGAGCGGCTCGTTGTCCCGCGAGTACAGCACCAGATCGCCGCCGCTCTCCGGGAGCAGCAGGTAGGCGCCCCGGTTTCCCGCCGTAGGGGTCCCCCACAACGGCTTGTTGTCGGAGGTGTAGATGACGAGATTGCCCTCTTTCTGCATCGCCGCCTTGGCACCGGGGTTGCCGGAGGTCGGGGACGTCCACAACGCCGTGGTCCCGTCGTAGAAGACGAGATTTCCCTGCTTTTGCTGGATGAGGCGGAACCGGCCGCCCTGCGACGTCAACGATTGGCCGGGCAATAGCCACTCGCCCGGCCCAAGCCGGCCCTCGGCCTCCTCGCGCACGACATCGGCGGTATCGGCGGCCGCGGTACCGCTCACTTGTGACGTGAGGAATACCTCGCCGGCAACCACGACGGCCAATGCCAGCGCCGCCTTCTTCCTGAACGCTTTCACGTGAACTCTTCCTAGACAGTCCGCTGACTTACAAGGAATGAAGTATGGAAGGTGCAGATGATCCGCAGCTATCCAGATCGCGTCGCACGAACTGCGCTCTTCGGATCGAATGGAGGGCGATGATCGCGTACTCTCAGCCGGTCTTGCTCTCCGCCGCACCCGCATCGCCCAGCTGTCCCGCCTGCCAGCAACGCTCGGCACCGTGTTCCGCCTGCAGATTCTGCGCGCCCGCGTGATGGAGGAGGGGCAGGCGCGACGCGAGGTCACCGGCAGCCCGCAGAGCGGGGCGGTCAGCCCCCGTCTTGTGCAACGTCTATCTGCACCGGCCGGACCGGGTCTGGGACGAAGCGGACGGGACGCTGGTCCGTTATACCGACGATCTGATCGCGATGTGCTGGTCACGCAGTCAGACGATGCGGGCGCTGGCCCGGTTGACCAGGCCAGCCGCCTGGGCCCGGCTGCGCTCTCGTAGTCGCCAGGGCCGCGATGGCCAAGAGATCACGTCGTCTGCTGCTGCATGACAGGGTCGCCTTGTGGAGCTTCGGCGTGACAGGCGCCGGAGGCGCGGAAGGGTTCGGCCAGCTGGGCCAAATAGGCGGTGGGATAGTTCGGTTTGGCGGCCATGCCGAGCACGTCGGAGGTGAAGCGCCGCCTGGGGTCGTAGGAGAAGGTGCCGAGTAGGTGGTCCCAGATGAGAGTGAACAAGCCGAAGTTGACGTCGCCGATGCCGGCCCATTTGAGGTGGTGGAAGCGATGGCCCTCGTTGAGGGCAAGTACGTACTTCAGCGGGCCGATGCGGTAGTCGGCGTTGGAATGCTGCAACAGCAGCTGGACGGCCGCGGCCAGCGCGGCTGCGGCCGCAACCTCGGCTGATATGCCGGCCAGCAGCAGTGGGGCGAATCCGGCGGTGCTCTCGATGCTCTGGTGCAGGGGGTGCTTCATGAGGCCGTTCAGGCCGTAGAAGCGTTTGACGCTGTGGTGAACGGCGTGGAAGCGCCACAGCGCGCCGACCTTGTGGCTGGCGTAGTGCATCAAGGTCACTCCCACGTCGGCGATCAGGATCGCGGCCAGCACCTGCACTGCTAGCGGCCATGGGCCCGTCCAAGGGATCAAGGCGGCCAGCAGCGGCACCACCGACAGGCTGACCAGGACGACGATCTCGTTGACCACGACATGGGCGGCGTCGCGGCCGGTGTCATCGTGGCCGACGTTCCAGGGACCGTGATAAGGGATGAGCCGCTCCACGGCGAACGACAGCATGATCGCCGCGGCCAGCAAGGCCAGCAGCCACGCCTTGGCGGCGCCCGACGCGATCAGGGCGACGCCGACGCCGTTGACGCCGATCAGCATCAGCGGCACATAGCCGTACCGGACGAGTGCGGCCAGCGGGCGTGAGGCGCCGCCGGCGGCGGGAAGGGCCGTGTTATCAGTGTTCGTCATGGCTCCGAGCCTGGCCGGTCCCACCAGGTATGGCCTTGAACGGATCCGCTGTTGCTGGGAGGGCGGCTACCGGCCTCGTTCAGCGGGCCGAGGCGGGCCGGCCGGTGGCCGCCATGGCCTGGCTGGGCGTGAGGCCGAACATGGCGCGGAAGGTGCGGGTCAGATGCGCACTGTCGGCGAACCCGGCTCCATGGGCGGCCTCGGTCAGCGTGGCGCCGCCGCGCACCGCCTCGATGGCGTGCAGCAGCCGCGCCCAGCGCCGCCAGGCCGGATACGGCAGATGCAGGTGCTCGGCGAACAGGTGCCCCAACCGGCTGGCCGACACCCCCACCCGCGCGGCGAACTCGCCCAGCAACAGCTGCCCGTCCATAAGCTGCGGGATCATCTGCAGCGCACGGGACAACGAGGCCGGCAGCGCCGGCGCAGCCGCAGACGCCCCGTTCTCGGCAAGCCCCGAGCAGAGCACCGGCAGGCCTGCCGGGTCAGGCTGCAGGCGGGACGCTTTGGCGGCGATCAGCGGGCGGACGGCCCCTACCCAGGTGGTGGTGGCCGCCGGGTCGCCCTCGGCCACGACGCGCGCGCTGGCCGCGCGCACGGCCACACCGGCCCGGTCGACGTAGGCCAGCAGGCCGTGCGTGCCGGGGGCGGCCCGCAGCTCATGGCGGATACCAGCTGGGATGATGGCGGCATCGGCGCGACGCTGGTCGCCATGCCGGTCAGTCAGGATCACCTCGCCCTCCAAGACCAGCAGGACCTGCACCGCGGCGTGCGCGTGCGGTTCGGCCGATCCGATCGCGCCCGTGAAGGCGAGCAGGCCCGGAGCAGTGCTCGCGGCTCCCGCCCAGCCGGGCGTCGATTCCCCACCGGCCCGCGCTGTCGCGCGGGCCGGTGCCGCCACAGTGTGCCGAAACATCACCCTGTCAAAATAGCGCTGCCCCGCCGCGCGATCCTCCTCTGCCCCGCCAACGGCAAGAGCGGAGATGGCCACCCACCGCGCTCAGATGCTGGCGAACGAGTGGTATCGGCGCGTCTCCTGCACCGGCGGCCCGGAGACCGTGTCGTCACCCGGCTTGGCCGCAGCGTGCCGGCGACCTGGAACCGCAACCGCGCCGCCGTCACCTCCTGGCTCACCTGGTGCCAGACCAAGAAGCACCCTGGTGCGACGCGATGCAGGCCCTTCCGACTTCGGTGACAGTTTCGATGGGTGCAACCGCTCGAGCGATCCTTGGTCCCGGGTGATGTACGGGCGAAGCCCGTGCCTTTGCGATTGTGTTGAACAGGATTTTCTACAACCGGCGCCCTTTACAAAGTAAACTTGCTAGAAAGCGTTCAGCCGAGGAGACGCCGATCCGGCAGTTGACGACCGGCGCCCCATCGGGTGGGTACGGGTTTCAGCGCATTGATCAGATAGTCGGCCGCCCGTCTGGCCGCCTTGCACTCCCAGGTCAGGCGGTGGTGGCCCCCGCACCACGAGATCAATGGATCAGCGCGCTGGTGGCCCACATCCGCCGAGTCCGAGGTCTGGCCGAAGAAATCGCACGAGCCGTCACCGAACCGGACAGCGCGCTGGGCAAACACTGCACCGCCGCCATCACCGCGGCCGGCGAACTGGTCGCTCGGGTGGAACAAACCGGCCGCCTACGAGCGCCCGTTACCCGTGACACCGTCATCGCGCTGGCCACCGCGGTCGCCTGGGCCGGCGACCAGCGCAGCTGCGAGCGTCCCGACTCCGAAGACCTCATCGACATTCTGCTGTACGGTCTCGTCACCCGAGACGTCACACCGGAGTAGGGCTTGTCTCAGCTCGCTTGCGAGACAGCTGAGCGCACTGACGCCGCGCTATGACGAATCATCGGTGTCGCTTGAAGCAGTGGGCCGTGGGGGTCAGGCTGATGGTCACCTGCTGGGTGCCGCCCTGGTCGAGGCGGATGATGCCGTCGCACAGATTGGTCGCCGTACCCTTGGGCGCGACCTCGCACAGGCGGGCGAAGAAGTCGGTGTGGCCGAGCGTCGAGCGGGCGCGCAGGCTGGCCGAGACGGTGCCCATGGTGGTCGTGGCGGCTCGCACCGGGTCGCCGGTGAAGGTGAGGACGTCCGGACGGGCCTCGAGTTTGCGGTTGTCCTTGTCGAGCAGTGACGTGGCGAGATGGCCGTTGTAGGTGGTGTAGAGCCGGCTGAGCGCGCCGTCGAGGCGCATCGGCTCGCCGCGCAGCACGCCGTAGACGCGGGAGGCGGCCATCTGTGACACCAGCGCCTTGAGGTGGTCGGGGGCGCCCGCGCCCGAGGCCAGTTGCACGTAGCCGTAGTAGCTGAGGCCGAACATGGCGACCGAGCCGCTGAACCACGGCTGGGTGGCGAGCCATTCCAGCGTCGCCAGGCCGTCCTCGCGCTCGTTCCTGGACGGCTCGAACTCTCCGGTGGAGCCGAAGGTGCCGCGGCAGTTCTGGAAGACCACCTGGTAGCCGCGCTCGGCCAGGAGACGGCTCATCAGGTGCGCCTTCCGGACTCCTGGACCGTGATCAGCTGGGCCGATTGCCCGTCGGAATCACGATCTTGGTTTGTGCCCCCTTGGTGAGGTAGTACGTGGTCCACTTCTTGACCATCTCGTCGAGAAGCCAGGCGGCGGCGGGCACCAGCGGCAGCCCGATCAGACCCTCCCGGAACTGCACCAGTAGCGGCCAGGCGGCCTTGACCACCGGGTCCCACAGCGGCTCGCGCCGGATGCCGTTCCAGTCGGCCACCTGGTTGCCGGTGAGGTACCTGGCGAACGCGTTGACGAGAGACTTGTCGATGCCGCCGGGACTGGTCAGCTCCGCGAGCATGTCCCGCAGGATGGCGTTGAGTTCCACCCCTTCCGGGGTCGGCCCCATGTTCCTGGGCAGGACCAGGTCCGACTGCGTGTAGGAGGAGTCCCAGGTGGCGGGCAGGAACTCGTCCCTGATGCCGAGCATGTGCCCCAGCATCTGCACCGAGTGCAGGTACCCCGCCGCCTCGGTGGAGGAGATCCGCACCTTCCACTCCCGCATCCCGCGCATGGAGTAGGTCGCCAGGGTGTGCCACGTGACGAGCATGTCCTCCTGGCTGATCGGGATGGGGCCGGACCAGTGGGGAGACGACTTCAGCAGGTGCCGCACCGCCGCGTGCACCAGCCGGGTCTTCACAGCCTCGACCACCGCCGTGCCGCCGGCGCCCCAGGCGTTCTGGGGTCTGACCGCGTACGCCAGGATGTTCGTCTTGGCGATCCGGTCTTTCAGATCCGCACCGCCCGCGGAGTAATAGACGGCGCGTGCCTCCTTGGGGATGGCGGTGGCCAGCATCCCGGCGCCGACAATGGTGAGGACGACGATGTAGTTCCCCTTGAGCGCGTGGAAGCGCGCCCCGGCATCCAGCATGGCGGGGTCGGCCCACGACGGCAGCTGACGCGCCTGCTCGATGAAGGCCCGCAGATCCTCCGGCAGTCCCGCGGGCAGGGGCTGGTCGTTGCGGTTCCAGTCGTACAGCAGCCGGTTGACCTCGGGTATGACACCGCGGTCGAACAGTGAGGCGAGGAGCGGATCGGCCACGTCGTCCCACACCCATCGGGGGTCGGCGCCGCTGCCGGAACCCGCGATCGAACCGCTGGCCGGCCACGTCCAGTCGCCGGACAGGGAGTCCGCCTGGGCCGGGGAGATCATCCCTAACGCGCCGAGCGCTCCCATGGCGGTGCCCGAGATCAGTACTTCGCGCCTGCTCAACTCTGCCATGCTCTGCACTCCTTCGAGGTGAGGTCCGCTCCGGGCATGCGAGGAATGGATGATACTGAGAAACAAATCATGAGTCTGTGTATCATCATCAGAGCACAGTGTGACGAGCATCACAAGACCGCGTTTGAGGGAGAATCCCTACAGGAGGTGATCGTGGAATCTGTGCTGTCCGGATTCATGGCGCAGTCGGACTCGGATTCGTTGCTGCAGCGCGCCTATTTCGATGCCGTCGAGCGCGTCGACGACAGCGACGAGCTACGGACGCGCATCCTTGACGCGGCGTACGAGCAGTTCTGCCGGATGGGCCTCAGGCGCTCCACCATGGAGGACGTCGCCCGGTTGGCGAAGGTGTCGCGGATCACGGTCTACCGGCGGTTCGACACAAAGGACGCGCTGATCGAACACGTGGTGCGCCGGGAGTTCCGCCGCTATTTCGACCAGTTCCTCATCGACATAGAACAAGCCGGCACCGCCGCCGACAGGGTGGTGCTGGGCTTCGTGAGCTCATTGCGGGCAATTCGCGGCAACCCGCTGATCGGGGGGCTCATCGCCACGGAACCGGACCTGCTGGTCCCCTCCATGACGGCCGACGGGGGGCAGACCCTCGCCACCGTACGGCGTTTCGTCGCCGGTCAGCTCCGCAGCGAGCAACGCGCGGGCAACGTGTCGAGCGGCCTTGACGTCGACCTCGTGGCCGAGATGATGGTGCGGATCTCCACCTCTTTCCTGACGATCCCCAGCGTCGTCATCAACCTGGATGACGACGAGCAACTGGCCGCGGTGGCCCGGCGGTTCCTCGTACCCATGCTGGAGCCACCAGCCTGAGCTTCAGTCTCGTCATCGCCGACAGGTTAAACCCCGTTTGTGGTCGCTCGCCCGGGCACCGGTCGAGCTGTCGTCGACGTCGCGAGAGCCGGCGACGACAGCGGGGGCGAGGTCTCGGCTGACCAGAATGTGATCGGTGCGGGCGCCTTGGCCGTTATCGACCTCGGGCTGGAGGGTGGGCCGAATGTCGCCGGCCAGACATCCCGCGCTCACCCATCCGGCCTCGGCCAGAACCATGCCCGCACGCCGGTCGCTGCCCCACTCCCCCACGGCATGGTGTCCCAGACCCGCGCCCGCGGGCATGGTCGGGCAGCGCCGCCCAGCCCGGCTCGAACGCATCGTGGCCCGGACGAGACGTTCATCTTGGGCTATTGGCCTCTTCTTGCAGGTCAGAGCGAGATGATCTTTCAGGAACGCAAGCCACACGGACCGGCCTTTGAGGCAAGTCGCATCCAAGGCGTGTCCCAGCGTTCGGCCGAGCCCACGAGTAACCACGAAATTTGATCATTTGCCCTATCCTCGACGGAGGCGTGCGGCCTGGCAGGGCTTCGCCCTCGGAGCGCTGGTCCAGCGGTGGGACGGTTGGTCACCCACGCCGAACCAGGTCCGCCTCGACCCCATGGACAACACGAACCCCTGAAGGACATCCCATGGCCGACACGACCAATAGCGTCCTGCTCGCCGGCATCGTCGGCTCCACCGCCTACGGCCTGGCCGGACCCGACTCCGACGTCGACCGGCTCGGCATCTTCGTCACTCCCACGCTGGCCATGGTCGGCCTCTCCCGGCCCAAGGAAAGCATCGTCCAGACGAACCCCGACCGGTCGCTCCACGAGGTGGGCAAGTGGTGCTCGCTCGCGCTGGGTGGTAATCCGACCGTGATGGAGCTGGCGTGGCTGCCCGACAACCTGTACGAGACCCGCACCCCGCTCGGCGACGAACTCATCGCCATCCGGACCGCGTTCCTGTCCGGCCCGCGAGTCCGTAACGCCTACCTCGGGTACGCCACCCAGCAGTTCAAACGCCTCGACCAGCGCGGCGACGGCTCGTTCTCGGCCGACACCCGCAAGCGGACCAGCAAGCACGCCCGCCACCTCGCCCGCCTCCTGCACCAGGGGCGCGAGCTGTACGAGACCGGCCACTTGCCGATCCGGCTCCCCGACCCCGAGGCGATCCGCACGTTCGGCGAAAGGGTCGCCGCCGGCAACATCGAGGAGGCCCAGGACCTCCTGGCGGCCACCGAGAAGGCGTTCGACACCGTACGTACGCCACTGCCCGATCAGCCCGACGCCGCGACGGTCGAAGCGTGGCTGCGCGAGGTCCGCATCGCCCACTGGGACCCACCGGCCGGTAAGCAGGAGCGCATCGTCCAGGCGCGGCGCGGGTGAGCAGGGCGGGTTGCGAGGTGCAGTCGAGGAGCCGGCCGTAGGCGGCGACCGGCTGCGCCTGTTGCTGTGGGGTGAGGGCGGGTAGCGCAATAGGTATCCGGTGCGCAGGACGACCGGCCCACCTCCGCGACGGTCGCCCTCGCGGCGCGGGCCATCATGCGCCTTCTCCGGTTGAACGAGCCACTCAGGCCCGCCGCACAGTCCGCGCCTGCTCGATGCGCGGCAGCGACGAAGGCGGCAGGCCAGTTCCTACTTGCTGTGATCGATGACGTTGCCGTTGGAGCAGTTGTTCACGTGGTCGCCCACCCAGTCTCCCAGGACCGGGACCACCGCCACCTCCTGCAAGCAGACGGCCGCGGCGGTGAAGTTCCAGTTGTTCGCCGCGTTCACCCCTCCGCCGAAGTTCGAGTCGTTGTCGGCGTGGGCGGGAACGGCGATCCCGACCGCGCCGAGTGCGAGCAGGGTCGTCGCGAAAGCCTTCTTCATGCGGTCACTCCCGTCGTTGAACCAAACACTTCAACTACTGAGAGTAATCTAAACATTGCTCATCGTGAAGATCTCTTGACCATGATGGACACGTGACAGTGTCCGCATAAAGAACCTGGATGGCCTCCGAAGGGCTGCGCCGGGAAATCCACCGGCACTCGGTCGCCGCCCCGGGCGCCCGGCCGATCCGGACCCTGGTACGGGCGTAGCGGCGGGCCCGCCGGCAACGATGAACCGGTACGGCGGGTGCCTTCGCGGACGGACGGGAGCGCGCATGGAGCCGACCGGGGAGGAACCCGGAGCCCGGCAGGCACGCGCGGCCCGGGAACGGATCGCCGTCGTGGTGCGGCGCATGGGCGGCGGACCTCCGGCCGTCCCCCCACGCAGGAGGAGCTCGAGGACGAGGTCGTCGCCCGGCTCCTCGCGGGCCTGGAGGAGGGCGGGGAGGGCACCGTGGAGCTGCGGCGCGCGATGGCGGCGGTGCTGCACCGGGTGGACGCGGCGGGTGCCGCCATCGAGGCGGCCCTCGTCAGTGGCGACCGCCGCATCCAGGAGCGCCTCACCGAGGCGTTCGGCGAGCTGAGCGGCGACTTCGCCGAGTTCCGCCTGCTCCTGGAGGACATGTCGCGCAAGGTCGCGGAGCTTGTGCGGGTACGGCACCGTGAGGAGGCGCGGGCCCAGAGGGGGTCCCGGTAGTGATGAAGGAATTTCCAACGAAGTAGCCTCTGACCTGCGGCGACTCCGATCTCTGCGGCTAAGGTCTCGATTCGCCTACGGGTGTGGATCCCCGATTAGCAGCGAACGAGGTCGTACGCCTGCTTGGCCGACACCTTGGATAGCGGTGACTCAAGGCGGGCAGGTCCGGATCATGACGTTCGAGCAATTCGAGAGGGCGCTGCTGATTGCCTACTTCGAGGCAGCGCAGGCTGACTCCACCGCTGCTCTGTTCGGGCCCAGCGGAGGCGCAGACCAAGTAACGACGAAAGGGGGAGTCCCCTGGTCGCGGCAGGTGTGCGCGCGAGGGTTACGGCTCGAACATCGAGGGATGAGTCCGGCGCGATAACGATTACTGGGCCGTTTCCGCAGGTCGGAACTGGAAGAGACGGGAGTTGAGGAGCCGGGAGTAGCAGCACGCGATGCGGCTGGAGGTCATTTCCGGCCGGGTCAGCGCCAGTTCAGGCACCGACCTCGAGCACGGCGAGGTCGCGCACCGCATAACGGTGATGCTCGGCCTCTTCCTCCAGCACCACCTTGAGGCAGCGGCGCACGACGTACTCCTGGTCGGGATACGGGTCCGCCGGCTTGCGACCGCATACCCGATCGAGCTTGGCCTCGGTGAGCCCGTCCACGACACGCCGCATCGTGGCCATGCGGGCGAGTCGTGGCGCGAGCACCTCGTCGAGCGTCGGGGTGGCTTCGAGGGCGAGACCAAGCTTCGCCGTCGCGTCGGGTGGCATCCCGCCGCCAGGGAGGCCCAACGGGTGGTACGGCGCTTCCTCCTCCAGCACGGCATTGCCGAGCCAGGCGTCGCCGGCGAACAGCAGGTGCCGTTGGGTCTCGACCAACGACCACTCGCCGTTGACCTGCTCGTGCAGCTTGGCCTCGGGCAACAACCTGGCGCGGTCGAGCGTCGCCGCCCACAGCGTCTCGATGGCATCCCAAGCAGCCCGATAGTCGTCGGGGGACGCGGCGTCACGCGCCAGCACCCGCGTGGGGTGCTGCCGGTCGAGCTCAGCCTCGACGTAGGCGGTCACGTCGACGTCGTTGACGACAAGGCGCTCGAAGTCGCCACCGAGGTAGACGTCGCTCCCATAGCAGTCGACGATCTTCAGACCGCTGACCTCGCAATCGCGGATCTCCAGACCGGCAAGGTCGCACAGGTGGAGGCGGGCACCACGGAACTGGTCACTCTGGGCGTATTCAGCAGTCATTGAGGCAGTATCCCTGTCCGTCACGGTGCGATTCGGCCGAGGAAGTCGAGCGCGCGGCGCTTGAGCAGCGCGGCCGCGTGGGCGTCATAGGAGGGCAGGCTGGCGTCGGCGAACAGGTGCCGGTCACCCGAGTAGACGAGCAGCTCGCCGTGCATGGCCGAGGCGACCAGGGTGCGGGCGGCGTCAAGGTCGCCTTCGCCGGCGAAGATAGGGTCGGCGTCCATGCCGTGGATCTGCACGGGCAGCTCCTCCGGCCATTCTGAGGTGGGCAGGCAAGCCTCGAAGAGCAGCGCCCCGCGGGCCCCCGGCCGGGTCTGCGCCAGCGTCTGGGCCGCCATGACGCCGAGCGACCAGCCGACGTACACCATCTCGTTCGGCAGGGTGTCGGCGGTGCGGACACCCTGCTTGAGAAGCTTGTCGAAGCCGATCTTCTCGGCGTGGGCCTGGCCGTCGTCCAGGCCGGCGAAGGTGCGCCCGGCGAAGAGGTCCGGTGTGTGCACGGTGTGCCCGGCCTGGCGTAGCTCGTCGGCGAAGGAGAGGAACCCGGTTGTCTGCCCCTGAATGTGGTGAAACAGCAAGATCTCCGCCATGAGGCTGCCTCCTATGAACCAGATATCTCGAACAATCGAAGATGGTAGATTAGTTGGGATATGTCAATCAATGTTCCCGACTACGAGCTCGCCGACACGATCGTGCTGACCACTCCGGAGCAGGTCCGGGCCATCGGCGATCCGCTGCGGACCACGATCCTCGGCCTCCTGCACGAGCGGGCCGCGACCGTGACCGAACTGGCCACCGCGGTCAAACGGCCCAAGGGCACGGTCGCGCACCACGTCAACGTTCTGGCCGAGGCTGGGCTGCTGTACGTGGTACGGACCCGGCGCGTACGGGCGATCGACGAGCGCTACTACGGCCGTACGGCCCGGATGTTCTACGTCGGCGTCGGCCAGGCTCCGGGCGGCGGCCCGCTGCCGCTGGACTTCAACGACTTCGAGGTCGCGGCCAAGGAATCCGCCGCGGCCTATCAGGCTCATCAGCTGTACGCGTTCATCCGGCATGCCCGCATCTCGCCGGATCGGGCCACCGAGTTCTGGCATCGGATCAAGGACCTCGTGCAGGAGTTCGACCTGATGCCTCGTTCCGGTGAGACGACCTACGGATTCGCCGTCGGCCTGTATCCCATGACGGACTATCCGACCCTGCCGGTCGAGGAGGAATGACGGCATGCTCACCGCGCGGGAACTCAACCGGTCCACTCTCGCCCGCCAGTTGCTTCTGGGGCGGGAGGCCCTCGATGTCGCCGAGGCGGTGCGCCGGGTGGTGGCCCTGCAGGCGCAACATGCGGCTTCGCCGTACCTGGCCCTGTGGAATCGGATCGCCGCGTTCGACCCGGTCGACCTGGACGCGGCTTTCGCTGACCGCAAGATTGTTAAGGCCACGCTCCTGAGGATCACGCTGCACGCCGTTCACGCTGACGACCACCCCCACCTCCATGAGGCGATGCAGCCCTCGCTGCGCGGCGCCCGGCTCGGCGACCCGCGCTTCACGCGCAGTGGCATCACCCCGGCCGACGCTGACGCGCTGGTGGGCGACCTGCTGGCCTTCGCGGATCAGCCCCGGTTCGCGGACGAGATCCAGTCATGGATCGAGAAGCGGCTCGGCGTTCCGCCGAAGGGTGTGTGGTGGGCGATTCGGACCTACGCGCCGCTCCTGCACGCGGCCACGGGAGCGCCGTGGTCGTTCGGCGCCCGCCCGGCCTACGTCGCCGCCGCAATCCCGCCGACGCTCGGAGCGGAAGCCGACCAGGCCCTGCAGACGCTGGTCCTGCGCTATCTGGAGGGGTTCGGCCCGGCATCGGCTGTCGACGTGGCACAATTCGCGCTGGTCACCCGCAAGCGCGCCCGCGGCGCGATAGACGCCCTCGCAGGCACACTCCAGCGGCTGACCGGGCCGGACGGCTCGGAGTTGTTCGACCTGCCAGGCGCGCCTCGCCCGGCCGAGGACACGCCCGCCCCGGCACGGCTGCTGCCCATGTGGGACAACGTCCTGCTCGCCCACGCCGACCGCAGCCGGGTCATCCCGCCGGAGTATCGCAGGCTCGTCACCCGCACCAACGGCGATGTCCTGCCGACGCTCCTGGCCGACGGCTATGTCGCCGGCGTGTGGCGGCCAGCCGGGGATGGGATCGAGGCCACCGCGTTCCATCCGCTGCCCGGCCAGGTGTGGGATGAGCTGGCCGCCGAGGCGCAGACGCTGGCGGCGCTACTGGCCGACCGCGAGCCGGGGGTTTACCGCCGCTATGACCGCTGGTGGTCCGATCTACCCGGCGCGGAGGTACGGATCATCCGGTAGATGGCTAAGTGGTCGTCTGCGTAATTCTCTCGGGGGTTACGCGGCTGCGTCGAGTAAGGCAGGCTGATGCTCGCAGCCGGTGAGCTGCTGGGAGTTGCGCTCTTTCTGTTCGTGTCGCTCGATCCGGGCCATCAGGTCCTCGAGGTCGGCCGGGGTGAACTTCCATCTGAAGGGCCGGGCGGTCTCGTTGTAACGGCGCTCGAAGGCGATCAGCCGGTCTTCGACCTGGTCAAGGCTGGTGAAGTCGTTGGGTGAGACGACTTTGCGCTGCACGATGGAGAAGAAGATCTCTACCTGGTTCACCCACGAGGCATGCACGGGCGTGTGCACCATGACCGCGTTGGGGAACGTCGTGGTGAGCCGGTCGGCGGCGGCCTTGCCACGATGAGAGGAGCCGTTGTCGACGATCCAGAACACGCGCTTGGCCGAGGCGTAGGGCTCTTGGGTCATGACCTGGGTGACCAGGTCCATGAACGGGACGATCCCGGTCGTGGCCGCGCAGCGGCCGAACACGCGAGCGGCGTGAACGTCGTAGGCGGCCAGGTAGGCCAGCGCGCCACCGCGGTCGTAGTCGTGGTTGAGGCGCATCATCCGCGATCTGCCGGGTGGCAGGGTGGGGTGGCAGCGGCAGCGGGCCTGAATGGAGGTCTTCTCATCGGCGCTGATGACGTACTCGTCGTCGCCGAGCGCAAGGGCGTCCCACCGGCGCGCGTACAGGTCGAGCACGTGAGCGGCTTTGGCGGCGAACTGTGGGTCGCGGATGAAGATCCACGATTGGTGCTGCCAGGGCCTGAGCGTGTCCTCGGCCAGAATCCGGCGCACCGTGGAGGCCGAGATCGCCGCTGCCAGGCCGCGGGTGACGGCCTCGCGCGCCAGTTCGGGGCAGCTCCAGCGCGACAGCGGCGCGCCGGTCTCGGCCGGCAGCTGGCAGGCCAGTGCCTTGATCTCGGTGCGCTGGAGCGGGCTGAAGGTGGGTGGCCGGCCGGAGCGGGGCCGGTCGGTCAGGCTCTTGATGCCCTCCTGACTGCGGTAACGTCCCCCGCCATAACCGCACGGTGTCCACCGTCACCCCGCGACGCCGGGCGATCTTGTTGCTGGAGTGGCCGTGCGCGGCATCCAGCCCGGTGTGTGCCGGCCCGTGAGTGTGCGTGGCCCGCGACTTCATGCACCCCCGGGTCTTCGGCACGACGCCGGTGATCGTGCTCCCCGTCCCGGCGCTCGTGGGCATGATCTCCCCGCTCGTCCAGGGTGAGACGCGCATCAGGTGCGCGGCCACTGCCGTAGGGCCATGTCGGCCACCATGTGGAGGTCGTCGCGGGTGGCGCCACCGGCGGCCTGAACGGCGATGCCGTTGGCCACGGCCATGAGGTATCGGGCGAGCAGGCCGGGATCGCTCCCTGCGGGAAGGTCGCCCTCCTCGACGGCCCGCTGGAACCGCTCCCGCAGGAGCGAGATGCCGTTGTCGCGCCAGGCTGCCAACGTATCCCGGGCGTTGAGACCGGCCTCGCCCGCCGCCAGGGAGCCTTGGACGCCGAGGCATCCGGCAGGACAGCCGGGACTGGTGGTGGCCCGGACGGAACCGTTGAGGAACGCGGTGGCCACTTGCCACGCCGTCGGCTGCTCCAGGGCCTGCGGGACGTACGCGGCGGGGCCGTCGGTGTAACGCTGCAGGGCCTTGTGGAACAGGTCTTCTTTGCTGCCGAAGGCGGCGTACATGCTGGTGCGGCTGATCCCCATGGCGTCGGTCAGGTCGGTCAGGCTGGCGCCCTCGTAGCCCTGCTCCCAGAAGACACGCATGGCCTGGTCGAGCGCCTCCTCGACGTCGAAGCCGCGTGGCCGGCCGATCGGCGCCTTCCTCCGGGTGTTCACGTGATCGATCATACCCCTTCTGTACCGATCGGTGCTGAACTGCTATCGTCCACTTCGGCACCGATCGGTACAAATTTCTATCGAGGTGAAAGCATGGGACAGTTGGAAGGCAAGACCGCCGTCGTCACCGGCGGCGGAACGGGGATCGGTCTGGCCAGTGCCGTACGGCTGGCGGCCGAGGGCGCGCACGTGTTCATCACCGGCCGCCGAAAGGCGGTCCTTGACGCTGCGGTGGAACGCATAGGCCCAGCGGCGGTGACCGCCGTGCCGGGCGACATCTCGGACCTGGCAGACCTGGACCGGCTCTATGCCGCGGTCCGGGCTCGGGGCCGGGGCCTGGACGTGCTGTTCGCCAACGCCGCCGCCGCGTCGTTCGCGACGCTGGAGCGCATCACCGAGGAGCACTTCGACGAGACCTTCGGCGTCAACGTCCGGGGCACCTTGTTCACGGTACAGAAGGCGCTGCCGCTGCTCAACGACGGCGCATCGGTGATCCTCAACAGCTCGGTGCGCGCCGGTGACGGTGTCGCGGCATTCGGCACGTACGCGGCCTCCAAGGCGGCGATCCGCTCCTTCGCCCGCACCTGGGCCAACGAGCTCAAGGGCCGGAACATCCGGGTCAACGCGATCTCCCCGGGCACCATCGACACTCCTGGACTCGACGGCGTGGCCGGGACGGCGGACACGCCCGTCACCAAGTCAGACTTCGCCGCAGCGGTCCCCCTCGGCCGGATCGGACGCCCGGACGAGGTCGCCAATGTGGTCGCATTCCTCGCCTCCGACCAGGGCAGCTTCTTCCTCGGCGCCAACCTGGTCGTCGACGGGGGCGAAGTGCACATCTGACGGGTGTCGTCCTGTCCGATCCCTGCCGATTGTTCGTCCTCGGCTTCGCCTGCGGACCCGCTCCTCCCAGGGGGAAGCAGGCGTTGACGGGGAAGGCAGAAGGATCGGGATCGAGTTCGGCGTGCTCAGCCTTCCATCGCGTCCCTCGGCATGGGTCGCCACGCAGATGGGGATGCCGCCGCCGAAGGCGACCAGACGGTCCACGCCGTGGGGGCGCCCATCGCCAGCGGGGCGTCGTCCTTGATGAACTCGTACCAGGCCTGGGTGCTCATCCCGAACCCGGCGGCGGTGTAGGCCTTGTCGGTGGCGACCTGGATGGCCATGACCGGTCCGCCGTCCATACGGGCGAAGTCGGCCAGATGCCCGGCGGCGTCCACCACGGTCATTTCCGCGAACCACACGAGCTACATCCTGGTCCGCGCGTACGCGTGCAATGCGTCGCGGACGAACGTCGCCCCCGCGGCATCGTCGTACATGGCGGCGAAGCGGGGGTCGTCGACGTACATGTCCCCCAGGCCTTTCACCATCTCGATCGAGCGCTCCCGATCTCCCCCGGCCGTGGGGGTACCCGGAATCTGGCTCAGCCACCGCACGTGCTGGGCAGCCAGTGACTGAGCGCGTTCCGACGTCGGAGAAACCCCGGCCTTCACCGCGGCGACCCATGCGGCGACGAGGTCCTCGGTGGCCTGCTTCCACGCCCGCTGCTGGTCAAGGGTCTTGCCGTGCCACCAGTCGTTGCTCACCTGGAACGCGCGCTCGCCCCAACGTGAGATCACCTCGTCCTTGTAACGGTCGTTGAACCCCGCCAACATCACATCCATCCGCGGTTCCACCCCCGCCTGCAGGGCCTCGATCGTGTGACGTACAGAGCGGATCTGCCGATCGATGCGGTCCCGTTCCTCTTCCAGAGCGGCGATGTGGGCGCGCAGCCCGTCGCACGTGTCCACCTCGTCGGCCAGGACCTCGGCGATAGCAGGCAAGCCCATGCCGAGCCGGCGCATGAGCAGGATCCGCTGCAGCCGGGCGACCGCAGCGGGGTTGTAGAAGCGATACCCGTTCGCGCCGACCCGGGACGGGGCCAAGAGCCCGAAATGGTCGTAGTGACGCAGGGTACGGCTGCTGATGCCGGCCCTCGCCGCGAGTTCCTGGATCGTCCACTCCATCGTTCCAGTGTTACCCGCGCCGGAGCGTGGCTGCGATGATCTCCGAGCTGTCAGCGTGCAGGGCCTGCGCCGCCGTCTGCCCGGTCGCCGCCAGGTACGTGTCGACCAACCGGTTGCCGGCGGCGTACCCGGCGCCCATCGGCAGTCCCACCGGCGTGAGACCGAAACGCTCGGCACTGGGGTCGCCGTGCACCCAGGCAGTGAAGTTCTGCATGCCTGTCACGTCGAGCCCGGTGAGCACCTTGCCGAAGATCTCGTCATCGTGCAGGTGCGGCACGCCGATACGGGTGGGACCGAGCTCGTCGCCGTAGAGCTGCCGGGCGAAGGCGTCGGCCAGGCCCTCGGAGACGATGTGGTCGCCGACCGTGACGGTCATCGGGTCCCACACAACCCCGCCCGGGCCGAACCGCAGGTTGTGGTTGAGCTCGTGCACGGCGGTGGCCTCCAGCCGCTCCACGTTCTCGGGGAAGGGCCAGAGCGTGATCACGATGTGGCCCGAGATGCCGCCGAACCCGGTCACTCCTTGGCAGGGACCCATGAAGTGCTCGTCACCCGGATCGCCGAGCACGAACAGCACGGTGATGTCCGGGACCCCCAGCCCCGGCGTCGCCTCCAGCAGTACGGCGAGAGCGTCGTCGAGGGCGCGTTGCATCCGCTCCCAGGCTCCGGCCGCCGCCAGGGTTTCGAGCGCGTCGAGGCAACGCTCCTCGTCGCGGTCAATCGGGAACCCGGACGCTTCGAGGTGCATGGCCACCAGGTCGACCTCACCGGGGTAGTAACGGTAGATGCCCCTGGCGGGCTCCAGCATCGAACGCAGCAGGTCAACGCGGTCCGCCACCGGGGCCAGCAGGATCCGCCTCATGGCGGAGCAGGTGTCAAGAACAGTGATCGACATGGCCCCGATGCTAGAAGTTGACGCAGCGTCAAAGTCAACCCAGCGGCGCTCCCCGTCGAGGCGATGACCGGCGACCACCGACCTGACCCGTCACACGACCGTGGTGACATCGACCCGAGCGGGCCCATAGCTGACCCAGCGGGGCACTTCTTGATTGTGGGTGACGTACGGGCGAAGCCCGTGTCCTTGTGGTTCTGGGTAACCGGATTTGCCTCAACCGACGCCCTTTACAAAGTAGACTTCGTGGCGGACGTTGGAGTGTGCGACGTAGCCGGCCTGGCGGGCTCGGTCCTTCCCACAGTTCGTGGCCGCCTGCCATGTCCCCGGTGAACACGACGAGGTCACCCCGGCCGGAGATGGACCTGATGGTCTTCCGTGAAGCTCTCCCCCAGTGCCATGACCCCCGCCGTCACGGCGGGACTCGTGGGCGGGATCGCTCTCGGCGCGTTGGGAGATCGCGCCCCACGTCACGAACCGGCCGGGGTGTTCTGCAGACCCGTCGCGACCGGAACAACAGATGTGGTCAGGCCGTCCAGGGTGAGCCTGAGCATCGGGGCGATGGTGCCGCCGAACCCGGCCCGTGCCTGCGCGGCTCCCGCGTATCGGAGGTCGATGCCCTGGTGGGAGTGGTAGTTGGCGAAGCTGACCACGTGGAGGTCCGGCAGCACCAGCCAGGCATAGGCCTGGTCGGGTTCGAGGGAGGGGTTTTGGAGTACGAGCCCGGATCCGTTGAGCGGTTCGTAAGGTCCGGTCAGGGCGGGCGCGGCGAAGCCGTACAGCCCGGTGGGCGCGCGGCCGGACGGGTGGAAGGTGTGGCGCTGGGTGGAGAAGAAGAGGTAGTACCAGGAGTCGTGGACGATGACGTGTGGTCGTTCGAGCTCGTGGTTGATGCCTTCGGCGACAAGCAGAGGCGGGAGCAGCGACCAGGCGCCGCCCCGTGGCTCGGCCAGGGCGATGGCGCCGGCGAAGGTGTCCTGCCAGGCGGTGGATGCGGCGATGAGCAGATATTCGCGCCCGTCGGCCGGGTCGCGGAACCAGCCGGGATCGCGGAAGGCTCTGATCCGGCCCGGTGCCCCGTCGAGTTCGTCGGCCGGCAGGCACATCCGGCCATCGGAGCGCAGGACCTCTCGATGCTCGGCGTCCTGCCGCAGCAGGATCCGGCCACGGTCGTCGGCGGTCAGGATGGGGCGGGTCTCGATGACACTCTGCCGGAAGGTCGGGCGTGGCTCGCCGCGCCGTCCGGCGGCTGTGTAGAACACCGACACCGTGCCGTCGGGCCGGCGGACCGCCGATCCTGACCATTCGCGGCTGCCGGGCGAGACGCCGTCGGCGAAGGCGTTGCCCAGGTCCTTCCAGTCCTCGCCGTTCTTGCCGAGCAGACGGATCCGGGCCTGATCGTGGCGCTCCTCGGGGTGTCCCAGGGCGGGCGCGGACAGGGCCATCCACAGCTCGTAGCCGCCGGCCACGCTCGTCGAGCCGTCCTCCTCCTGGATCGGCCACAGGTCCCACAGGTCGTGGTCGGGCAGGATCCGCGGTACGGCAGCCGGGTCGATGACGGGCGCCGTGGTCACGCCGGTCTCGGCAAGCAGATCGAGGTGCCGGCGAGTCCAGCGCGCCGGTCGGCCACCGCTCACGCGGCACCGTACCGGCGGCGATGACCATCGGCCCGGTGCGGAAGCATGACGGATCCGCTCGCGGCGCCCGGGCGTCTTCTTGGAACCATGGATGACCTCGTCTTCAGTCGTGGGAGGTGGTGGAGCCAGCTGGGGCCTATGGGTCAAGCCAAGGCAAGGCGAGTCGCCACGGCTCCCACACCGATGCCGGTGCCGGCGTCGCGCTCATCGCCGTCAGCCCTTCAGGGAGCCCTGGAGCAGGGCCTTGACGAAGTGGCGCTGGAAGATGAGGAAGATCACGAGCGTGGGTGTCAGGATCAGCAGCGATCCGGCGCACAGCAGCGGGATGTCGGTGCCCCACTGGCCCTGGAAAGCGCCCAGGGCGCCCGACATGGTGCGCTTGGTGGGGTCGTCGACCAGGACGATGGCCAGCAGGAACTGATTCCAGGTCCACAGGAACAGCAGGATGCCCAGGGACGAGATCGCCGGCATGGCCAGGGGGACGTGGATGCGCCGGAACAGCTGCCACACGTTGGCGCCGTCCATCCGTGCGCTTTCGGACAGCTCGCCGGGCATGTTGACGAAGTGGGCGCGCATCCAGAAGACGCTGAACGGCATGAACAGGCCGATGAGCGGCAGAATGATGGCCCAGCGCGTGTTCAGCAGCCCCATGTCGCGGATCTGGTAGTACAGCGGGGTGATGATGCCCTCGAAGGGGAGGGTCAGGCCGAGCACGAACAGCAGGAAGATCACGCGGCCGCCGATCACGCGCAGGTGGCCGATGGCGAAGCCGGCCATGGTGCCCAGCAGGATCGAGATCGGGACCACGCCCAGCACGATGAGCACGCTGGACTTCAGCAGTTCGCCCATGTTCGCGGCCTCGAAGGCCCGCGGGAAGTTGCCCCACTGCGGGTCGTCGGGCCAGGCCAGTCCGGCCGGGTAGGTGCCCGAGGGGTGCAGGGCGGTGACGAAGAGGCTGAGGAACGGCAGGAGCGTGACCGCCATCATGCCGATGAGCAGCAGTCGGCCGGTCCAGGCCTCCCGGCCTGCGGTGATCATCGGTTGCCGTCCTTTGCGAACCACTGGATGGGAAGGGCGCAGGCGATCACGAGGACCATGAGCACCACCGCCAGGGCCGAGGCCATGCCCACCTCGCGTTCGGAGAAGGCCAGGTAGAAGATCTGGAGCCCGGGAACCATCGTCGTGTTGCCGGGGCCGCCCTGGGTGGAGATGTAGATGATGTCGAAGCTGGCCAGGGCGGCGATCACGGTCACGGTGACGCAGACCGCGATCTCCTGGCGCAGGCTGGGCACCGTGATGGAGATGAACTCCCGCCACGCTCCGGCGCCGTCCAGCCGGGCAGCCTCGTAGAGTGCCGGGTCGATCTTGCTCATACCGGCCAGCAGCAGCAGCGTGCACAGGCCGAGCAGCACCCAAGCGCCGATCATGCCGACCGCCGGCAGGGCGGTGGCGAAGTCGCCCAGCCAGGCCCGGGTCACCCCGCCGAGGCCGATGAGCGAGAGCAGCTGGTTGACCACTCCGGTGGAGGCCAGCAGCCAGCTCCACGCGATGCCGGCCGCCACCAGCGGGATGACCTGCGGCAGGAAGAGCACGGTCCGCGCGACGAGGGCGAGCCGGCTGGCGGCGATCCGCCGGATCGTCGCGGCTATCGCCAGGCCCAGCACGACCGGGATCGCGCTGAAGAACACGATCAGCTGGAAGGCGTTCACCAGCGAGTCGGACAGGTCCGGGTCGGTGAAGACCTTGCCGTAGTTGGCCAGCCCCACCCAGGTGGAGGCGCCGATGCCGTTCCACTCGTACAGCGAGTACTGGAACGTCAGGGCGATCGGGCGCAGGACGAACACCGCGTAGAAGACGAGCGCCGGGGCGACGAACAGCCAGCCGACCAGGCCGCGCGCGTCGCGCAGCGTGGTCACGACCGGCCGCCGGTGCGCGGGTCGGGCGCCGGCGGAACGGGTCATCAACTGCCTCAGTTCCCTTCGAGCTGGCCGGCGTAATCGGACTGGACCGTCTTCAGCAGCCCCTGCGGACTCTGCTGCCCGGCCGCCAGCTTCTGCAGCTGCGGTGTCCAGCTCTTGGCGTAGATGGCGCCGGTGGCGTTGGCGATGAAGTCCATCGCGCCGTTGTCCTTGGCGATGTCCGCCCCGGCCGCCAGGGTGCTCGCGGTGACCTTGTCCGCTGCCACGGCCGGCATGTACGCATCAGCCGGTCCCATCGGACGTGATCCGCCGACCTCGACGCCGATGTCGCGGGCCCGCTTGTCGGTGGCGACCCAGTTGAGGAAGAAGGCGGCGCAGTCGGCGTTCTTGGCGTTCGCGGCGATCCCGAAGGTGAGGGGCGCCGACATGGCGGCGCGCTTGCCGCCCTGCTGCGCCGGCGGCATCAGAGAGAAGCCGACGTTGCCCGGCATCTGCTTGTCGAGGTTGCCCGACTCCCAGTCGCCGTTGAACATGAACAGGCCCTGGCCGTCGATGAAGCGGCTCATCATGGTCGCGTAGTCGAGCGCGTTGACGTCCTTGGGAAAGTATCCTGCTTTGACCCATTTCTCCAGATGTTGGGCAGCCTGCAGGTTCGACGGAGTGTCGATGGTGGCGCCGGGCTTCTGGAAGATCCAGTCGTTGATGGGCCCGGCAGGGCCGTAGGAGGCCATGAGGTTTTGCAGCGGGAACGCCAGGCCGCCGGTGGCGCCGCCGTTGAACTGCAGGATGGGAGTGATGCCCGCGCTCTTGGCCTTGTCCAGCACCTGGTCGAGCTCCGCCAGCGTGGTGGGCGGCGTGGACATCCCGATCCGGGCGGCGAGCTTCTTGTTGTAGAAGACGCCGGTCATGCTGAAGTTGAGCCCCAGGGCGTACAGCGAGCCCTCACCACGCGGGCGCCCGCCCGGACCCAGGCGCAGCTGCTCAAGCTGCGAGGCCGGCCACTTGTCCCAGCCGAACGCCGTCGCGTAGCCGTCCAGGTTCTTCAGCAGGTTGTCCTTGACCAGCTCGGAGACCTGGGGCAGGCGCATCAGGTCGGGCGGGTTGTCCGCCAGCACCCGCGGGGCGTTCTGGGTGATGACCGCGAACTGGTCCTCGCGGATGTCCCAGGTGACGTTCGGATGTTGCTTGGTGAACTCGGTGGTCAGCGCCTTGGGCAGCGGGAAGCCGGTCTCGAAGTAGCCGTTCAGCTTGATCGGCGACGAGCCGCAGGTGGGCGCCGCGGACATCGACGACGTGCCGGTGGCCTGGGGCTGCGGGCTGTTGCCGCCGGGAGCCGCACAGGCGGCGGTCAGCGTCCCCATGGCGATCACAAGCGCGGCCCCGGACCTGCCGGGGCGGACTCGACGAGCCATGTGCATCTCCTCTGCTGCTTGGGACAATCGGCACCGGGCTGATGTCCCGACTTCGTTGCTAAATCGGGTTAGCGCCGATAGTCTCACCATGTGCGCCGGACGATGTCAACCCCCCGTAACACACTCTTGACGATCGGAGATTTTGGGTGAGCCCACGACGGGTCACGCTGGCCGATGTGGCCAAGGCCGCCGGTGTCTCGCGCCCGACCGCCTCCCTCGTGCTGTCAGGCCGCGGCCGTGAACTGCGTATCTCTCAGGATGTGGAGCAGCGCGTCCTGCAAGCCGCCGAGGAGTTGCAGTACCGGCCCAACATCGTCTCCGTGGGGCTGCGTACGGGCACCTCCCGGACGATCGGCTTCGTTTCCGACACCATCGCCACCTCACGGCTGGCCGGCGACATGATCAAGGGAGCGCTGGAGGCCGCCCGCGAGCGCGGCTTCATGCTGTTCATCGGTGAGACCGAAGGCGACGCCCAACTCGAACGCCTCCTGCTGCAGGCCATGCACGACCGCCAGGTCGACGGGCTCATCCTGGCCTCGATGTTCACCCGCACCATCAAGGTGCCCAAGGCCGTCACGGCCGCGCCCGCCGTGCTGCTCAACGCGCTGCCCAAGCAGCCCACCCCGCTGCCCGCCGTCCTGCCCGACGAGGTCGAGGCCGGCCGGCGCGCGGCCCGCGTCCTGCTCGACGCCGGCCACCGCGACGGCATCTACCTGATCGGCGCCGGTCCCGGCCTGCGCGATGTGCCCTCAGAAAGCGTCGCGGCGGTAGAACGGCTCGTCGGCATCCGTGAAGCGCTCGGCGAGGCGGGCGTCAAGGTGGCGGGCGCTCGCACCTGCCCCGACTGGCAGCCGGAGTACGGCCTCGCCGCGACGCGGGACCTCCTGCGGACCGTCCAGCCGCGTGCGCTGATCTGCTTCAACGATCGGATCGCGATGGGCGCTTACCAGGCGCTCGACGACTTCGGGCTCAAGGTGCCCGCGGATGTCTCCGTCGTCTCCTTCGACGACCACCCCATCGCCTCGTGGGTACGGCCCCAGCTGACCACCGTGGCGCTGCCCCACTACGAGCTGGGCCGCAAGGCGGTGGAGGTGCTGTTCACCGAGATCGAGCGCGACCGCGCGGACACCGAGCAGGCGGGCCAGGTGCACCGGGTCCCGATGCCCGTCCGCAACCGCGACTCCGTCGCACCGTCAGCGGCGGGCTGAAGGCCCCCCGGGGGGGGGAGTCGGTGACCGGGATCAGCCGCTTGCCGCGTGGTCCGTCAGCTCCGCGCATCGCCGGGGAGCACGTCAAAGGCCCTCCGTCCGCGTCCACGCGGCAATCTGCACGCGTGAGGTGAACCCGAGCTTGGTCAAGATGTGCTCGACGTGACCTTCCGCGGTGCGCGGGGCGATGACCAGGCTGGCGGCTATGTCCTTGTTACTCATGCCTTCCGCGACGAGTTGAGCGACCTGCCTTTCCCGGGACGTCAGCACGGAAGACGCGGGAGAGGTGGCCGGCGCGGCCTGTTCGGGCAGCAGGCGTTTACCGAGCGCATGGGCGATGGCTTCGTGGAAACCGAGATCCAGGCCACGCTGGAAGGCCTTGTCGTACCCTGTGTCGCCGAGCGCTTCACGCAAGTCGGCCGCGCACTGGTCGTGCGCGACGGCGAAGGGCTGAAAGCCGGACAGTGACACTCCTATCAACGACCGGAGCTTCTCGGCGGCACCGAGCAGGAAGGCCGCACGTTCGGCGGCGCGGTCGTCGGCAGCCGTGGCCCAGGCCAGCGCTTCCAGAACCCAGGCCGGCCCCCACCGGTCACCCAGCGGATACTGCCGCGACAGGCTGTCCTGGAAGAGGGCTGCGGCTTGCCGGGCGTCCCCCGCTCGCCACCGTTCCAGACCCACGACCCATACCCCCCACGACAGAGCCCATCCCGCGCCCGCCGCCTCCGCGGTCTTCCGGCAGCTCTCGGCGAACGAACGGGCACGCGGATCTCCGAGGAAGGTCGCGGCGAAGGAGAGATAGACCGAGGCCAGGAAGGCGTCGTTTCGATCGCTGCGGCGGGCGGGACCGTCGCGGTGTTCAGCGTAACGGTCGAGCGCTCCCTTCAACTGCGGGACCGCGGCCCGGAGATCTCCTTGAAGGAAGGCGGCCAGCCCGGAAAGACACCTGGTGAACGCGTCCGCGTGCCCGTCTCCGGCCAGGCGCGCGTGGTCACGACACTCGCCCAGCAACGGCAGCGCCGTGGCCGCGTCGCCTTGCAGGAGTGCCATCGTGGCGTATACCCCGAGCGCGTCGAACCTGGCCGGGCTCGGCTCGCTCTCCTGCCGAAGCGCCTGGTCGAGCCAGTGACGGGCCTCGCTGTGCGCTCCGTAGAAGACCCAGTACTCGTACAGGTCGGCGCCGATGCGCAGTGCGGCCTGCGCTTCACCGGGGACGGTGAGACAGAAATCCAGAGCGATCCTGATGTTGGCCAGCTCCAGGCGAATCCTGCTGAGCCATTCGGCCTGGCGTGGGCCGAACCAGCTCGCGTCGGCCTCCTCTGCCAGACGCTGGAAATGGTCACGGTGACGACGGCGAAGCACACCTTCCTTGCCGGTCTCGACGAGCCGTTCATGACCGTACTGGCGAACGGTCTCCAGAAGCCGATACCGCGTGCGGGTGCCGTGGTCTTCGCGGGCCACTATCGATTTGTCGATCAGCGCGGCGACGAGATCGACCACGTCGTCCCCGGCCACGTCCTCCCCGTCGAACGGGTCACCGGCACATATCCGCTGGACCGCGTCCAGGTCGAATCCGCCGGCGAACACCGACAGGCGTTCCCACAGGATCTGCTCCCGGCGCGAGCACAGCTCGAAACTCCAGTCCATGGCGGCGCGCAGTGTCTGGTGGCGGGGCAGAGCCGTACGAGAACCTCGAATCAGCAACCGATAGCGGTCATCCAGCCGTTCGAGAATCTGCTCGGGAGACAGCGCCCGGATCCACACCGCGGCCAGCTGGATCGCCAGAGGTATTCCTTCGAGGCGTTGGCACAACCGCACCACCGTCGCGCTGTTTCGGGCACTGATCGCGAAACCCGGCATGACCAGCTGCCCACGCTCGACGAACAACCTGACGGACTCATACTCGGTCGCCTCGCCGGCCGGACCACGCCAGCCGGGTTCGGGCACCGACAGCGGCGGCACCGCGAGCAGCGTTTCACCGGCAATGCCGAGACGCTCGCGGCTGGTGGCCAGAATTCGCACCTGCTTGGCTGCGGAGAGGAGCATGCTCGCCAGGACCGCGCAGCCGTCCAGGAGATGCTCGCAGTTGTCCAGAACCAGCAGCAGTCGTTTGTCACGCAGATGGTTCGCCAGCGTCTCCGCCGACGGTCGGGCTGACTGATCACACAACCCCAGACTCTCGGCCACCATCCGCGCCAGCAGGGTGCTGTCCTGCAGAGACGCGAGCTCCACCAGCCACACCCCGTCGGCGAACGCGCGCCGCGCCTCCGCGGCAACCCGCAACGCCAGCCGGGTCTTCCCCACGCCACCGGGCCCGGTCAACGTCAGCAGCCGGGTGTCCGACAGCATCTGCCTGGCCTCAGACACCTCCCGCCTGCGGCCGACGATCTCCATCGCGTCAGCAGGAAGATTGCCCACCACCTGCAACGACGCTCGTGGCGCCACCCCTTCATCTTAGTCGTCCAGGGAACCCGGCGACCGTGGGGGACCTCACCGATGCCGGAGCCCCGCTGCGCGCCGCCTGGACAACCCCTGGGCGTCAAGGTCAAGCACAGAATTCACCAACGTTGTCACATTCGTCACCCTCTGTGATCGCTGACGTCCGATGCGGTACAGCTTCGAGTCTTCCGCGAAGGGGCTCGCCGGCCTGGTCAAGAATCGCGTCTGCGGGTGGGGAGCAGGAGGGCGGCGACGAAGGCGACGACGAGCGTGCCGGCGCAGATCCAGAAGCTGGAGATGAACCCTGCCTCGGACGGGACGTGCCCGGCCGTCGCGGTGGCGGACAGGGTCGCGGCGAGGACGGCGGTGCCGATGCTGCCGCCGATGGAGCGGGCGAGGGTGTTGATACTCGTGGCCGCGCTGGTCTGGGAGGGGGGCACCGTGGCGAGGATCGCGTTGGTCATGGCGGCGGAGGCCAGGCCGAGGCCGATCCCCATCAGGGAGACCGCGGCCAGCAGCTGCCACGCCGCGCTGTGGGCGACGGCGAGCAGCACGTACGACGCCGCGATCATGACGATGCCCAGCGCCAACGGGAGCTTGGCCCCGAAGTGCCGGTCCAGCGCACCCGACAGCGGCGCGAACACGACCATCGCCACGGTCGCGGGCAGCAGGAACAGGCCGGCTTCGCTGACAGTTTTGCCCAGGCCGTAGCCGGTCGAGGCCGGCAGCTGGAGCAGGAGCGGCACCAGCAGGAACGAGCCGAACGTGGCCACCCCGAAGGCGATGCCGGCGATGTTGGTCGTCCACACGCCCCGGCCGGCGAGCATGCGCATGTCCACCAGCGGCGCACGAACCCGCAGCTCGACCATTGCCCACGCGACGAGCGTGACGGCGGCCCCGCCGAACAGGCCCAGGGTCAGGCCGCCGGCCCAGCCCCAGCCGCCGCCTTTGCTGAGCGCCAGCAGCAGGCAGACCAGGCCGGCCGACAGCAGCAGCGTGCCGGGCACGTCGATGCGGCCGGACGCGCGGAGCGGGGATTCCGGGATGCCGAACACGATGCCTGCGGCGGCGAGGGCGATCGCCATCAGAGGGAACCAGAACAGCCAGTGCCAGCCCAAGCCGGCCACGATCGGTCCGGCCAGCACGGCGCCAAGACCGCCGCCGGTGCCGAGCAGCGCGGACAGCAGGCCGACGGCGACGCCGACCCGTTCGCGCGGCAGCTCGTCCCGGACGATGCCGAACGCCAGCGGCAAGATCGCGCCCCCGGCTCCCTGCAGGACGCGGCCGGTCACCAGGACGGCGAGGTTGCCGGCGAGCGCGGCGACCAGGATTCCGGTGGCGAGCACGCCGAGGACGATGAGCAGCACCCGGCGGCGGCCGAACATGTCGCCGAGCCGGCCGGCGACCGGCGTGGCGATCGAGGCGGCCAGCAGGTAGGCGGTCACGAGCCAGCTGATGTCCGCGGTCGAGGCGTTCAGCTGCCTGCCGATGACCGGCAGGGCCGGGGCCACGAGCGACTGCAGCATCGCGAACACCACCCCGGCCAGCGCCAGAGAGCCGAGCACGAGTGTGGGGTTCGGGCGTCGCGGGAGGATCGGGGCTTGCTGGGGTGTCAGGTCGCTGCGCATCGCGTCACCGGCTGACGGGGAGGCTGACGGGGAGTTCGTGGACGCCGCAGGCGGACATGTCGCGCCGGCAGCGGGGTGGGGTCGGTCGTGTCGTTCATGAGCACACGTCCTCGGTGGACTCGGTCGCGAGAGCCGGGAACATCACGCGTTACGGCTGGGCCGCGACGACGCGCAACAGCTGCGTGATCTCCTCGCCGGGATCGGCCGGGACGGTGTAGCCGGTCTCGTCGCGGATCTGCGCGAGGTGGTCGCGTACGTCCTCGATGGACAGGGACGGATGGTGGTAGCCCACGGTCCTGCCGGTGAAGAATCGGGCGACCTGGCCCGCGCCCGCGGTGTAGATCTCGCCGGTGACCGGGCAGTCCTCGTGCGCGAGGAACGCCACCACCGGTGCCACCAGCGCCGGATCGAGCTTGCCGACGATGGCGTCCATCGTGGCCGTGGCCGCGGGGTCGAGCCGCGAGTCCTCGCCGAGGTGCTGGACGAGCATGCGGGTGGCGGCGATCGGCGCGATGGCGTTGACCCTGATACCGTGCTCGGCGCCCTCCACGGCCAGGACGCGGGTGAAGCCGGCCACGCCCGCCTTGGCCGTGCCGTAGTTGCTCTTGTGCGGGCTGCCGAGCAGCCCGGCGGCCGACGTGGTGGTGACGACGCGGCCGTAGCCCTGCTCCCGCATCACCCGCCAGGCCGGCCGGGTCACGTGGAACAGGGCCTTGACGTGCACGTCGAGGACCGGGTCCAGCAACCCGGGGGTCATGTCCTCCAGCAGCGCGTCCCGCAGGATGCCCGCGTTGTTGACGAGGATGTCGACGCGGCCGTAGGTGTCGAGCGCGGCGCGGACGAGCGCCTCGCCCCCGTCCGGGGTCGCGACGTCGCCGGTGTCGGCGACCGCTTCGCCGCCGTGGTCGCGGATCTCCTGGGCGACGGCCCTGGCCGGGCCGGTGTCCGCCCCGTCCCCGGTCACCGAACCGCCGATGTCGTTGACCACCACCTTCGCGCCCCGCGCGGCCAGCAGCAACGCGTACTCCCGGCCGAGCCCGCCACCGGCGCCGGTGACGATCGCGACCCTGCCGTCGAACCTGAGGTCGGTCATGAAGTGTCCTCCGGTCACCAGTTGACGGGCAGGGAGTGGACGCCGTAGATGCTCATGTCGTTCCTGAACCTGATGTCCTCGATCGGCACCGCCAGCCGCAGCTCGGGGAGGCGGCGCAGCAGGGTGGGCAGGGCGATCTGCAGTTCGGCGCGGGCGAGGCTCTGGCCGAGGCACTGGTGCACGCCGTAACCGAACGCGAGGTGCCCGCGAGCGGGCCGGGCGAGGTCGAGCGTCTCGGGGTCGGCGGTGAAGGCGGGGTCCCAGTTCCCGGCGGGCAGGTTCATGATCAGTCCTTCGCCGGCCTTGACGAGCGTGCCGCCGATCTCCACGTCCTGCGTGGCGATGCGGGCGATGAGGCTGTGCACGATCGTGAGGTAGCGCAGGAGTTCCTCGACGGCGTTGGCGAGCACGTTCGGGTCGTCGGTGTCCCGGACCAGGGCGGCCAGGCCGGGGTTCTCCAGCAGCGCCACCGTGCCGAGCGCGATCATGTTGGCGGTGGTCTCGTGGCCGGCGTTGAGCAGGATGACCCCGTTCATCGCCGCCGTCTCGCGGCTCAGCTCGCCGGTCTGCACGTGCTCGCGGATCACCCGGCTCATCAGGTCGTCGCCGGGCTCCTTCTCCTTACGGGCCACCAGCTCCAGCATGTAGCCGAAGAACTCCCTGGAGGCCCTGGCCTTCTCCTCCGGCGGCGTGTGCATGTTCATCAGCTTGCCGGTGATCGTCTGGAAGAACTCGTGGTCGGTGTAGGGGACGCCGAGCAGGAGCGAGATCACCATGGACGGGACGGGCAGCGCGTAGTCCCGGACGAGGTCGCCCGGCTGCCCCTTGGCGACCATGGCGTCGATGAACTCGCCGGCCATCGCCTCGATGTCCGGGCGCATCGCGTTGACCCGCTTGACCGTGAAGTCCTTGGTCAGCATGCGGCGCAGCCGGGCATGCTCGGGGTCGTCCATGCGGGGGAAGGTCTGCGGGGCGCCCGGACCCTCCCGTTTGACGTTGCCCTGCAGCACGCCGAGGACGTCCGCGCTGATCGCCGGGTGGCTCATGGCGGTCTTGATGTCCTCGTACCGGCTGACGGCCCACACGCTGTGGCCGTTCCAGTCGACCCGTCGCAGGCCCTCCTCCTCACGCCACTGCGTGTATTCGGCGGGCGGGTTGAACGGGCAGCGGGCTTCGCGTTCGCCGGGGAAGATCGGCAGATCGGTGGAGGTCATGAAAAATCCCCTTCTGTCAGGCGGCGGTGGTGAGTGCGGTGGTCCACGGTGTGCGGGCCGCGATGAGGGCGCGCCAGGCGCGCAACGTCCTGGGTGGCCGGCCGGCGGCGAGCACGCCGACGAGGCGATCCGTCTTGCGGTAGGCGACGAGGAGCCGGTCGCGGTCGAGGACGAGCGCCTCGTCGTGGTCGCGGAGGTCGCCGTAGGCCTGGAACCTGGTGTCGTACTGGTCGGACCAGAAGTACGGGACCGGGGCGAACGGGCGGGGCCGGCCGAGGATGTTGCGGGCGACGGCCATGCCCTGCTCGGCGGCATTGGTGCGGTGCTCGATCCGCATCGCGGTGCCGAACAAGGGGTTGTGCCAGCGGGCCACGTCACCGACCCCGTACACGTTCTCCGCGGCGGCGCAGAACTCGTCGCACACGAGCCCGTCGTGGACGGTCAGACCGCTGCCGGCGAGCCACTCGGTGTTCGGCGCCGAACCGATCGCCACCAGCACGTCGTCGGCCGGCACCACGGTGCCGTCGGCCAGCCGCACGCCGGTCACCCCGCCGCCGGTGCCGAGGACGCCGGTGACCGAGACCTGAGTGCGGACCGTGACCCCGTGCTCGACGTGCCTGCGGGTCATGATCTGGCCGGCTTCCTCGCCGACGGCCTGTCCCAGCGGCGCCGGCCCCGACTCCAGCAACGTCACCCGCACCCCGAGGGCGCGGGCGGTGGCGGCCACCTCGGCGCCGACGAACCCGGCGCCGACGATCACCAGGTGCCCTCCCGGCCGCAGCCTTTCCTTCAACGCCAGCGCGTCCGGCAGGGTGCGCAGCGTGTGCACCCCGGCGAGAGCGTCGGCGCCGGGGAGGCGGCGGGCGCGGACGCCGGTCGCGACGACCAGGGCGTCGTAGGGGAGGCGGGTGCCGTCGGCCAGCGTCACCTGTCTCCGGCTCGTGTCCAGTTCGGTCGCGGGCAGGCCCAGCCGCAGCTCCAGCCCCAGCGCGTCGAGGTCGGCGGCCGGACGCAGGGCGAGCTCGTCCGGCGCCCACTGCCCGGCCAGCAGTTGCTTGGACAGCGGCGGCCGGTCGTAGGGCGGCCGCGGCTCGTCACCGACGAGCGTGATCACGCCCTCGAATCCCGCGCGGCGCAACGACTCCGCCGCCGCCAGCCCGCCGGCCGACGCCCCGACGATCACCACCCGGTTCATGACTCCGCCAGGTGGATGGCCGCGGCGGGGCACACCATGGCCGACTCCCGGACCGCGTCGTGCCACTCCGGGCCGGGCGTCTCCTCCAGCAGCACGACGACTCCGTCCTCCTCCCGCTGGTCGAACACCTCCGGCGCGAGCAACACGCATTGACCGGCGGCGACGCACTTGTCGGCGGCCACGCTCACCTTCATCGCACTCCCCTTACCGCCACAATTGGCAGTTTGATGCCATTTCCCTTCTTGGACCGAAAGGTAGCACAACTGGCAGGATGCTGCCAGTTGATACGATCGAGCGGTGGCCACAGAGACCGAGCGGCACCTGCGGGCCGACGCCGCACGCAACGCCGAACGGATCGTGCGCGCCGCGCACGCGGCCTTCACCGACGACGGCCCGGACGTGTCACTCGAGGAGATCGCCCGCCGCGCCGGAGTGGGCATCCGGACGCTCTACCGCCACTTCCCCCGCCGGGGCGACCTCATCCAGGCCGTGCTCGACCAGCGGGTGACCGAGGATCTCATGCCCGCGATCCAGCGAGCGCTCGACGACGACAACCCGCTCCACGGCCTGACCACACTGATCGAAACCGCACTCGCCATGGTCGCCCGCGAGATGAACACCCTCACCGCCGCCAAGAGCACCGACTCCCTCACCCCCGACCTGTCCACCGCCTACTTCGAGGCCATGACCCAGCTCATGCACCGAGCCCAGCAGGCCCGCCTCCTGCGCGCCGACCTCGTCCCCGACGACCTCACCAGGATCATGGCCATGCTCACCGGAGTGCTCTGGAGCATGGACCCCAAGACCGAGGGCTGGCGCCGCTACCTCGGCTTCGTCCTCGACGGCCTCTCCCCCGCCACCGCGACCGTCCAGCCCCCGGCCGTGCCCGTGGTGCGGAACCCGCGAGCGGGCAGCCTGTTCGACTGACCCGTCCCGACCAGGCAAATAGGAGATCACCTTCACCTTCGGCCCCAGCCGACTCGATCTGACTACTTAGCGTGTTGAAGCATGACAAGAGGTAGTCGATTTCAGGGGTGATCTCAGGGTGAACCCTGATGCGCATAGCCACAATTGACATCAGACTGCCACTTGTTTCCGGGGAAATCCATCTGAGAGGTGCCCATCATGGCGTTCGCCAACGTGTTGGATTGGTTGCAGTCGTTGCCGGAGCCCGCGATGCTGGCGGGAGCGGGAGTGCTCGCACTGGGGGAATCCATCATCGGCGTCGGGTTCCTGCTTCCGGGAGAGGCGGCGCTGCTGATCGTGGCGGCCACCATCGACTCGGTGCCGGAGTTCCTGCTCATGTGGGCGGTGGTCACGCTCGGCGCACTGGCGGGCAACGTGATCGGGTTCGAACTCGGCCGCCGCGTCGGTCCGTCATTGCGCGATACGAAGCTCATCCACAAGTACGGAGGGGACGGCTGGGACAGAGCCTCGGCCCTCCTCCAAAAGCGCGGCCGCTGGGCGGTGTTCACCGGCCGGCTGCTCCCGCTGGTGCGCAGCTTCATGCCTGCCGTCGCCGGCGCGGCGCACATGTCCTACCGCGCGTTCCTGCCACCGGTGGCCGTGGGTGCCGCCTGCTCGACGGCACTACCCCTGCTGGTCGGCATCGCGGCAGCCGCGGGCCTGGGAAACGCCAGCACGCTGATGCTCATCATCCTGGGCGGGGTGCTCCTCGTGGTCGTGGCGATCATCGTGATCCGCAGGCTCCGCAAGAACACCCGCGCGAAGAGGTCCGCGGTGGCCACCGCGGGCAAGCAAGGCTAGAGGTCTTGGCGGAGAGTGGCGCACCCAGCGCGTAATTCGCCCTGGACGCCGATGCTCCCACCGCGGATTCCCCCTCGCCGACACATCGCATCGGGGAGGGCACCGTCCACCGGATCCTGGCCGCAGCACCGCTTGGCCCCGCGCCTCACCTTGAGGACCTCATCGCCCGCGCGTAACCGCCTTGCGAAAGTCCTCGCTTCCTGATCACTCTTGACCTTCTCGTTACGTCAACTTCTACGGTGGTGAATGAGCCGGAAAGCACCGGCTCGGCGATGGACAAGGACGGGTGAGCCGGTCATGGCATGGTCGATCGCGCAGGTGGCCCGGATGTCGGGAGTGACGTCTCGGACGCTGCGCCACTACGACGAGATCGGGCTGCTGCCGCCTGCACGGGTGGGTGGGAACGGCTACCGCTACTACGAGGAGGACCAGTTGCTGCGCTTGCAGCAGGTTCTGGTGCTGCGTGAGCTGGGCCTCGGCCTGACCGAGATCAAGGAGATCGTCGAGCGGCACACCGACCCCATCGCAGCGCTGCGTGAGCACCACCAGCGCCTGCTGGCGGAGCGTGACCGGCTGGACGAGGTTGCCCGCATGGTGGAGCGCACCATCGCCGAACTTCAGCAGAACGAGGGGAAGACGACCATGTCCAAGATCAGCAGACCGGAAAACCTGTTCGAGGGATTCGACGGTGCACGGTACGCGGCCGACGCCCGCGAGCGGTGGCCGGAGCAGTGGCAGCAGAGCGGGCAGCAGGAGCTCCTGGCCAGCCGCACTCCAGAGGAGCTGGAGCAGATGCAGCGGGAGGCGACGGCAGGGATGATCCGGATGGCCGAGCACATGCTCGCCGGCACCCCCGCCGACGCCCCGCAGGTCTTCGCCGAGCTCGACGTCCACTATCGGCACCTGAGTGAGTCCTGGGCGCCGACCGCGGCGCAGTATCTGCACCTGGCCCGGATGCAGGCGCAGGAGGAGCGGTTCCGGGCCAACTACGAGCAGGTCGCCGAAGGCCTGGCCGAGTACATGCGCGATGCCATGACCGCCTACGCGCACGCCCGGCTGGGCTGAACCGCAATCGCACTCTTGGCAGTTCCTTCGGATCGTCCCGGTCCGAAGCTCATCCTGACCGTCGCCATGGTCGCGACCGGCCGGTGGAGCGCCTGCCGGCGTCGACAGATAACTCGTGATACTCGGTCAAGTTCACCTGCACCTGGTCGGCCAGGAGGGCAGTGTCAGCGCGTGGCCGCCTCACTCATAGAACGGGCTGGGGCGGCACCGCCCAGGTCCGGGCGTGCGCGCTGTCGCGGGCCTCAACTCCTCCTGCAAGCCACCACCGCCTTCAGCGCCTGCCCTCAAGGCGGACAACGCGTGGCTCACGCGGTGACGTACTGGTCCGCGAAAGCTCCATACGGCTCGATGGGCGTGATGACATCGATCAGAACGCCGCTGGGGTCCGCCACGATGAAGTGCCGCTGCCCGAACTCCTCGCTGCGCAGTTCGAGCTCTGCTCGCAGTCCCTCACCGACAACGAGCCGCTCCCATTCGGCGTCCACGTCCTCCACCTCGAAGTTGAGCAGCAATCCCCGCACGGGGGCGCGATATCCCTCCGGCACCGTCGGGTGGGCATAGTCGAGCAGCGCAAGCTCATACGGCTGGGTCCCCGCCCGCCGCAGGCTCACGTACCAGTCGGCCTTGAAGGTCGTCTCGAACCCGAACAGCCGGGTGTAGAAGTCGTGGGACTCGGCCAGCCGCGAGGTGCCGATGACTGGATAGAAGCTGGTCAGTTTCATGGAGGCTTTCCTTCGCATACCGATGGTAGGTGGAGGTACGCTACTTGACCTACCATCGGTACGTCAAAGGGGATGAGATGACCGACGGGGCCAGGGCCCGCCAGCGCGAGCAGACCAAGCGCACCCTGCTGCGCGAAAGCCGCCGGTTGTTTGCGAGCCGCGGCTATGGCGCGGTCGGCCTGGCCGAGATCGTGCAGGCCGCCGGAGTCACCAAGGGCGCGCTCTACCACCACTTCGACAGCAAGACCGACCTGTTCCGCGCGATCCTCGAACAGGTGCAACAGGAGGTCGCCCAGAACGTGGCCGCGACCGCACAGGCCCATGACGACCCCTGGGAACAGCTGACCGCCGGATGCCGGGCGTTCCTCACCGCGAGTACCGACCCGGACGTCCAACAGATCATGCTCATCGACGCCCCCGCCGTGCTCGGCTGGAGCGAATGGCGCGCGATGGACGAAGGCGCGTCGGCACACCATCTAGCCGAAGCGCTCGCCACTCTCATCGAACAGGGAACCATCACCCCCCAACCGGTCGAACCACTCACCCACCTGCTGTCCGGCGCCATGAACGAGGCCGCCCTGTGGCTGGCCACCTCAACCAACCCCGACGACCTGGCCGCCACCTGGGCCGCACTCTCACAGATGCTCGAGGCGCTGCGCCACAAGCGGACCGGATCGGCGTAAAGGTCCTCCTCGAACCGGCCAGCGGCGCACAACGCTACCCACTCAAGCGGGCCGCAGATGCGGTCGAAGTGATCAAGCGGACGGTGACGGATTCTGATGCGGCCGAGGCGGTCGAGCGTCCTCATCGCGCGCCGTGTCACCAGGCGCTGAATACCTGCCCCGGCGAAACCACCGCCGGTCGCCTATTCGAACAGGGACGTGTCTCCCGTGCCCCGGCGGAGAATCTCGGGTTCGTCCTGCGAGAAGTCGACGACGGTCGTCGGAGTGGCGCCGCATTCGCCGGAGTCGATGACCGCGTCCACCACGTGGTCGAGCCGCTCCTTGATCTCCCAGCCCTGCGTCGAAGGTTCGGTCTCGTCGGGCAGCAGCAGAGTGCTGGACACCAGCGGTTCGCCGAGCTCGGCCAGCAGCGCCTGGGTGACGACGTGATCAGGGATGCGGACGCCGACCGTCTTCTTCCGGGGATGCAGCAGCCGCCGCGGGACCTCCTTGGTCGCGGGCAGGATGAACGTGTAACCGCCGGGAGTCGCCGCCTTGACCTGGCGGAACAGCGCATTGCTCAGGTGAACGAACTGGCCGAATTGGGCGAAGTCACGGCATACCAGGGTGAAGTGGTGGTCGCTGCCGAGGCCGCGGATCTCCCTGATCCGGTCGAGGCCCTCCTTGTTGCCCGGTCGGCATCCGAGGGCATAGCACGAGTCGGTGGGGTAGGCGATGAGCCCGTCCGCCCGCAGGATCTCGGCGATCTGGCTGATCAGGCGAGGCTGGGGATTGTCCGGATGAAGATCGAAGTATCTGGCCACGTCTCGGATCCTAGGGTCCAGCGCCGTGGCATGACATGCGGCCCCAGGGCGACACGGTCTCGCCGTCCAACGTTTTGCGATCATGGCGTCCTCTCGGGATGAAGGATGCTCCACAGGATCGGCTGCGCGCGCAAATTTCGAGATGTCAAGAGTCCGTCTCCAGCCCTCAGCCGGATTGACGGCGTACGAGGCGCGCGGGGACGACGAGCTCGGTCGACGGCTCGTCGACGGCGCCGCGCAGCCGTTCGAGCAGCCGCACGGCTGCGGCCTGGCCGATCTCGCGTGCCGGGTTGGCCATGGTGGTCAGGCCGGATGAGACCAGGCCGGCGGCGTCGATGTCGTCGAAGCCCATCACGGCCAGGTCCTCGGGAACGCGCACGCCCCGCTGCGCCGCCACGTCCAGGGCGCCGATCGAAGTGAGCTTCGCCGACGGCACCGGCCTGCACTGCCAGGGCGTGGTGGGCGCCGACGGCCTGTGGTCCCGCACCCGGGCACTGATCTCGGACGACCAGCCGATCTGCTCCGAATCCGTCGCCTACCGAGGCACCCTCCCAGCGCGGCAGGCCGACGCGGACGACGAGCTCATCTGGATCGGACCCGGCAAGCACCTCGTCCAATACCCCATGCTGCAGTACCTCGCCCAGGGGGCGTGCCAGGCCATCGAGGACGCCGAATGCCTGGCCCGGCACCTGGCCGGACAGAACGGCGACTTCGGCGAGGCGTTCGCCGGCTACCAGGCCGAGCGCATCGGCCGCACCGCCCAGGTGCAGACCGTCGCCCGCGCGTGGGGCGAGGTCTGGCATGCCGACGACCTGATCGTCCCGGCGTTGCGCGACCGGGTCTTCGCCCGCCGCGCCGCCGACGACCACACCGACCTGGACTGGCTCTACCAGGAGGGACTATGAGAGACGAGGTGGTCGGCGCCGGCGAACGGCATATGGACCGGCGTCCCGAACCATTCCTCGTCGGCGAACGTCTAGGAGTTATGTCTCTCGACTTTCCTGCGGGTCTGCGGCGGCGGGAGTTTCTCGCCCTGGCCCTGCTCGCCGCGTCCGCGACCGCTTGTGGCGGATCGGAGGACACCGTGCTCATGGCTCAAGGGGTCAGCCGGGAGGCGCCCGTGAACCCTCCCCTCGCCGAGGTGGTGCGCGGGCTGACCGCCCTCGGTCACCACCTGTACGCGGCGGTGGTCGAGCCGGGCAAGAACATGGTGCTGTCCCCGCTCAGCATCGCCTACGCGCTCGGCATGGCGAGGGCCGGAGCGGCCGGGGCCACCGCAGCGGCGCTGGACAAGGTGTGCGGCTTCCCCGCGGCGGGGCCGCACACCGCGTTCAACGCCCTCACGAGGAAGATCGTCACGGTTGCGGGCGTGCCGCCGGAGCCCACCTCAGGAGGCGAGAGGGACGCCGAGAACAGCGAGCCCGCCGACCCCGTGGTCGGCATCGCCAACGGGCTGTTCGCACAGCAGGACCTGCCGGTCAAGCAGCCGTTCCTGCGCACCCTGGCCGCGCAGTACGGCACGGGCGTGCGTACCGTCGACTTCCGCGAGAACGCCACCGCCGTCATCGACGCCTGGGTCGAGGAGCAGACCGCGGGGCGCATCAAGAAGCTGTTCGACCGACTGGACGAGGCGACACGGCTGGTCATCGCGAACGCCGTCTACCTCAAGGCGGACTGGGAGCATTCGTTCGCCGAGGGCCCCCACGAGGAGAACGCCACGTTCACGCGCGAGGACGGCTCCACCGTACGCACGAAACTGATGCGGCAGACGAAGGAGTTCAGGTACGCCTCCAACGCGGGCTGGCAGGCGGTCGAACTGCCGTACGCCAAGAGCGACCTGGCGATGTGGGTGCTGCTGCCCGCGCGGGGCGGCTCGCCGGGGGAGCTGATGAAGCCCGGCACGCTGGCCCAGGTGGCCGCGGGCCTGAAACCGACGACGGTCACGGTCAGCCTGCCGGGCTGGGACTTCGCCACCGACCTCGACCTGGAGGCGCCGCTGCGCACGCTCGGGCTGGGCGTGCTGTTCGACGGCGCCGACTTCTCCGGCATCGCGGACCACCTTTTCCTCGGCCAGGCAGTGCACCGGGCCAACATCTCGGTGGACGAATGGGGCACCGAGGCCGCGGCGGTAACGGGGATGGCGTTCCCGGTATCCGGCCTGGCGGGCACGGTGACCGAGTTCCATGCCGACCATGTCTTCGCCTTCGCCATCATGCACCGCTCGACGTCCACCCCCTTGTTCATCGGCCACGTCAGCGACCCCACCGCCTCCGCGTGACACGGACTCGTCCCATACGGGTCGGCGCCTCGGCCGGCACGCGTACGGCGCGGCCCTTGAAACCGCGGTCGGCCAGGGCGAGCTCGCGGACGTCGGCGCCCGTCCCCAGAGGAGCGCGATCCGCCCCGGCCATGTGACGCCCAGTCATCTACCTGACTGTGGGCAGTCAGAACCCAGTCATACGACTGATACCGGATTACACCGACCAACCCCTACATTCGCCCCGACTAAAGATCACTCGCGGGGAGGGCCCGGTGTCCCGTCTCAAGCTCGCGGTTCCCGTACTGATCGTGCTCGCCTCCTTGTGCGTCCAGACTGCGGAGGCATCGGCCGGTCCGAGCCCGCGCCCGATCGGCAACGGCGCCCGTTACCAGTTCTCCGGCGGCAAGCCGGAGGCGCAGGCGACGCCCACTCCCCGGCCCGACCCCGGACCACCCGACAAGAAGCGCCGGCTCGTGGCGCGCGAGGGGTTCGTGCCGGCTCGCGCCGGCCACGGCGTCAAGGACAGTTACATCGTGACGCTCAGGCAGGCTGCCACGCCGCAGCTGGCCGGGAGCCTGGCGGGTCGCTTCGACGGCACGGTGCGGCACGTCTTCGACCGGGTCCTGCAGGGCTTCTCCGTGGCGATGACCGAGGCGCGGGCGAAGCGGCTGGCACAGGATCCCGCGGTCGAGTCCGTCCAGCAGGACCAGGTCGTCACGATCGCCGAGGAACAGGTCCACGAGGCCACCCAGAACGACCCCGTCAATTGGGGCCTGGACCGCATCGACCAGGAGAACCGGCCACTGAGCTCCACCTTCACCTACGTCGCCGATCGCAGCTCCCCCGATGACCGGATCTACATCATCGACACGGGCATCAACGCGTACGACTACGACGAATTCGACGACGAGGCCGGCGACAGCCGGGTGGAGTGGGGCACCAACACCATCGACGACGACAACGACGACTGCAACGGCCACGGCACGCACGTGGCGGGCATCGCCGCGGGCCGCAGGTCCGGGGTCGCCAAGCGGGCGACCCTGGTCGACGTCAAGGTGCTGGGCTGCAACGGGGGCGGGACCACGACCTCGGTCGTCAAGGGCGTGGAGTGGGTCGTCAAGAACGCGACACCGCCGGACAGCCACGCCGTCGACGCGGTGATCAACATGAGCATCCAGGGTCCGGTGAACGACGCCATCGACAAAGCCGTGAAGTCGGCCGTGGACGCCGGGTTCACCGTCGTCGTCGCCGCCGGCAACAGCAATCAGGACGCCTGCGACATCTCTCCCGCCAGGGTCCCCGGAACCGTCACCGTGGGCGCCTCGGCCGCCGACGACAGCCGGTGGGCCTCCTCCAACCACGGCGAGTGCGTGAACATCTTCGCGCCGGGCGAGAACATCCTCTCGTCCGACTACAGCAACCCCGGCAGCGTCACCTCGAAGTCGGGCACCTCCATGGCGTCCCCGTTCGTCGCCGGCGCCGCCACCCTCCTCTCTCTCGACGAGAAGGCCACTCCGTCGGCGGTACGCGACGCGCTCATCGCCAACTCCACGAAGGACAAACTCACCGGCATCGGCTCGAACTCGCCCAACCGCCTGCTGTACATGGGCAGGAAGTCGCGTGGCGTCTGCCAGACGGACCCCACGCAGATCCTGGAGTCCGCCGCACCCTACTCCCCGCTGACCGAGAAGTGGTACAACTACGCCCACCAGAACCGGGGCTGGACCGGCGCCGACGGGACGTACTCCACCCCCGGTCTCGAAGGCACCGGGCGAATCTGGGTCTTCTCCGACACCTTCCTCGCACCCGTCAACACGGACGACACCCGGCCGGAAACCGCTCCGTTCATCAACAACTCGATCGTGGAGGAGACCTACGAAGGCGACCTGATCACCCACACCGGAGGCACGGCCCAGTCCCCCATGTCGATCATGCCCGGAACCCAGGACTACTGGTATTGGGGCGGGGCGCCGAGTGTGCTCAACTCGGGCGGCGAGGACCGGTTACAGGTGGTGTACCAGGAGTACAACCGGTTCGGGCCGGGCCAGTGGGACTGGGGGTGGGCGGCGAACGTCGTCGCGACCTTCGACCCCGACGATCTCGGCCATCCCATCGACGTGACCGTGCTGCCCTCGTCCCAGGGCGTGGCGTGGGGCGCGGCCATCCTGACCGACCACAGCTGGGACCACTACACCTACATCTACGGCGTCGAGGATGTGCACGAAGGCCCGATCGAGAATCCGACGGCCGTCTACAAGTACCTGCATGTCGCCCGCGTCCAGGGCACCGACCTGCGCCGGCCGTGGCAGTTCCTGGACAGGAACGGCGACTGGATGTCCGAGGAGTCCTTCACGGCCCGCGAGTACATCGCCGGCACCGGCCAGCACGTCCCGGTGAGCAACGAGTTCAGCGTCGACGCCGAGGGCAGGCTGGTCACCCAGGACAGCTCCGTGGCGTTCAGCGGCGAGATCTACCTCTACCGCGGGTGCTCGGTGAGCGGTCCTTTCAGCGGCAAGACGTTCCTGTACCGCACGACCGAGGGCGGCCCGTGGGGCGACTACGGCAACGAGAACCTCTTCACCTACAACGCCAAGGCGCACGACTATTACTTCTCCGCCGACAGCGAGTACCGCAAGACGCTGATCATCTCGTACAACCTCAACAGCCTCGACTGGCACGACGTCTACCGGAACATCCGCTGGTACCAACCACGGTTCATCAAGCTGGTCATCGCGCGGTGACGTTATAATCCACGATGCTGATCGGACGGGATCACGAGCGGGCCGAGATCGATCGGTTGCTCCGTGAGGTCCTCGACGGCGCCGGGCGCTGCCTGGTCCTGCGGGGCGAGGCCGGGATCGGCAAGACCGCGCTGCTCGACCACGCGGCGAGGTCGGCGACGGGCGAGTTCACCGTCCACCGGTTGACGGGCGTGGAGCCGGAGAGCGCGATGCCGTACGCCGCGATCCACCTCCTCGTGCGCGGCCTGCCGCTCGTCCCGCTCGCGGCTCCGCGGCGCGCGGCGCTGGAGCAGGCGCTTCGCGGCGAGCCCGGCGATCCGCTTCTCGTCGGGCTCGCCGTGCTCGACCTGCTGGCCGCGCAGGGACCCGTGGTCGTCCTCGCCGACGACGTCCAGTGGCTGGACGCGCGCTCCCTGGCGGTCGTGCATTTCGTGGCCCGCAGGGTGGAGAACGCGGCGATGATCCTCGCCGTCGCCGATGGTGCTCATCTGCTGGAGGACCTGCCGGAGCTGCGGCTCGGCCGGCTGGATCGGAAGTCGGCAGGCGAGTTGCTGAGGCGGGCGCGCGGCCCGCTGCCGGAACAGGCGGCCGAGCGGCTGCTCGATCAGGCGGATGGCAACCCGCTGGCGTTGACCGGGAAGGTCACCCGGCTCCATGACACCTTTCGCCGGCAGGTGGGGGCCCTTCCGCCGAAGACCCGGATGCTCCTGCTCGTGGCCGTGAACCGGCCGCGACTGGAGATCGTGCTACGGGCCGGGCAAGAGCTGGACCTCGCGCCGGGAGACCTGAGTCCGGCCGAAGAGGGCCGCCTGGTCAGCGTTGACGGTGGTGTCGTGGTGTTCCGTCATCCACTGCTCGGGCACGCCGTCGCCGCGGCTTCCACGCTCGCCGCGCGCATCGCCGTACATCATGCCCTTGCCCGGGTGCTGGACGGCGATCTGCGGGCCTGGCACCTGGCGGCCGCCGCCACCGGGACGGACGACACGGCGGCCCGGGAGCTGGAGGCGTCCGCCCTGCGCGCTCGGAGCCGCGCGGCGCGGTCGGAAGCCTACGAACGGTCGGCCGAGCTGTCCGGCGAGCGCGCCGACCGGACGCGCCGCCTCATCGCCGCGGCAGAGGCCTCGATCGACGCGGGGCGCCTGGATCGGGCGGAGCAACTCGCGGACGCCGCCGCTCCCCTCGCGCGCGAGCCCGCCGTACGGGCCCGGCTGGCGAGCGCTCGGGCGGCCATCGAGCTGCAGCGGGGCACCCCGCGGGCGGCGCACGCGATGCTCATCGAGGGAGCGGACCTCATCGCGGGCGAGGACCCGTGCGGAGCGGCGGCAATGCTCATCGACGCGCTACGGAACGTCTGGTACACGGGTGACCTGCGGCTCTCCGAGCAGGCGCTCGGCCGGCTGGGCGAGCTTTCCCTGCCCGAGGACGATCCGCGCCGCCTTTTCGCCGGCCGGATGCGGGAGCCGGGCGCGAACCTGCTCCGTGTCCTGGTGGACGAAGCCCGTGGCGGGCATCTCGGGGAGCGTACGGGGCGGCTGGTCCTGGCGACCTTCGGCTTCGACGGCGGAGGCGAGCTCGCCGAGCGCAGCGCGCAGTCGTTCGTGGCCGATTGCCGGGCGGAAGGGATCATCGGCTCGTTGCCGCTCGGCCTGCAGCTCCTGGCCACGGCGCAGCTGTATCGCGGGAAGCACGCGGACGCGGCCGCCGGCGCGGCGGAAGGGCTCCGCGTCGCGACGGACACCGGCCAGCGCCACCGCGCGGCCCATCACCGAGCGCTCCTCGCCGTGCTGGCGGCGCTGGCCGGGCGCGAGGAGGAGTGCAGGGAGCTCGCCGTCGCGGCGCTGAGCCATGCCGACTCCCACGGGATCGCCCCGACTGCCGGGTGGGCCATCTGGGCCCTCGGCCTGCTGGAGCTGGGCCTGGGCCGCCCCGAGGAGGCGCTGGGCCGCTGGGAGTCCTCGCCGGTGCGGCTCTACCACGGCCTGCCCGCCGTCTTCACCGCGGCGGACCACGTCGAGGCCGCGGTGCGGGCCGGCCGGCCGGAGCTCGCCAAGCGGCCGTACGCCTGGCTGGAGCGATTGGACCTGCCCTGGATGGCGCCGGTCGTGCTCCGCTGCCGCGCCCTGCTCGCGCCGGCCGAGGAGGCCGGTCACCACTACGAGCCGGCAGTCCGGCTCCACCGGCACGATCACCGTCCTTTCGAGCGCGCACGGACTCAGCTCCTGTACGGCGAATGGCTGCGCCGGACGCGTCACCTCACCGACGCCCGCGCACAGCTCCGCTCGGCGCTGGAGACCTTCGAATGGCTCGGCGCCCTCCCCTGGACCAGGCGCGCCCGTGCCGAACTCCGCGCCGTCGGCGGCCCGCCGGCCCACCTCCCCGAGCAGGAACGCAATCCGCTGGGCCTGCTCACTCCACAGGAACAACAGGTCGTGCGGCTCGCAGCCACGGGGGCGAGCAACAAGGAGATCGCCGGCCGGCTCTTCCTCAGCCCCAGAACCGTGGGATACCACCTCTATCGCGCCTTTCCCAAGCTCGGCGTACGCTCCCGCCGTGACCTTGCCGACGTGATCGCCCCGCAGCCCTCGGCAGCCGGCTCGGACGAGCGGCACGCCCGGCGACGCCGCCCGCGTACGGATCCCGCCTCGGCACCGTCTGCCTCCTGAACACGGTGCTCGCCGGCCTCAGACCGTCGCGACAGGCGGGCAAGCGCCACCACGCCGTTCAAGCCGTCGCGCACCTGCACGACCTCGCCCTCACGGCATGAGCGCTGATCGGCAGGACGTGCCCCTCCCGTTCCTGACTGGCCGAACAAGGGCGGGGGCGATCATCGCCCCCGCCCTCCCCTGCCTCCCGCCGGAGACCGCACCTCTCATGGCCCACGCCGCCGACATCGGCGCCTGATGTTCGGCTCGACCTCGCGACCGGCCGGCCCTACCTGCGCGCCTCCAGGTGAAACACCTGCATCTTCCGACAGGGCGGGAAAGTGCCCGGCGAGGTCAGGGCTCAGGGGTTACCGTACTTCTTGACGAACTGGTAATACGTCCATGCCCATGCCCTGCAGTCGGGCCGTACCAGGATGAAGTAACCGCCGCATACCTTGTCGCGCATAGTGATGTAGAACCGGTTGTCTACGTCGAGCTTTCGCGCACGGGTGTTGTCGAGGTAGTACTTGTACTTCTTCTTCTGGTTGGCAATCAGGCCGTACCCGTAGTCGTGGGAGTCACAGGCAGGCCGCATATCGAAATTGTGGGGCTTGTCCGGAGAACTCGTGCAGTGGTCGTAGTAGATGCCCCTGACCTTGAAGCCGCTGGCGGTCCGCTTCCAGTCGGGCTTCCGCCACTTGCCGCCGTGCCATGCCCAGGCTGAGCAGCCCGACTTCGTGTACCACATCCAGGTCACGGCCGTGTTGCACTTCTTCGGGTAGGACTGCGGGGGATCCACGCCGTCCGGCAGGAAGTCGCTGGCCGGCGGCTCGGTGGCGTTGGGGTCGTCGAGGCCGGCCGCGCCCTCGGTCGTCCCGCCGTTGGCCGGCATGTCGGTGCCGGTGGCGGTCACCTGGGGAGCGGCGACGCCCGCCGGGAACGTCAGCTGCCAGCCACCGCTGGTGACGGACTCGATCGACGACAGGCGTCCGACCGGGTCGTAGGCGTAGATCCCCTGGACGGCGCCGACGCTGGGGTCGGTCACGGTGCGCAGCAGGCCGTTCGGGTCGTAGGCGTAGCTCGCCTCGGTCTGCGGCGCCTCGGTTCCGTAGGTGACCGCGATCGCCTTGAGCCGGCCCGCGTAGTCACCGTTGGAGGTGCTGGTGGCCGTGGTGGTCGTGGCGTAGGTGAACCTGGTGACGGACGCGGGGGTCGCGGTGCCGGCCGGCTCCTTCACGGTGCTGACGCGGCCCTGGGTGTCGTAGGTGATCGTGGACTTGCCGAAGGCGGTGCTGCCCACATCGGTCACACGCCAGGGGTCGGCGCTCGGCGCCCCGGCGGGCCGGGCCCAGGTGTAGGTGAGCTGAAGGTCGCTGGTGCTGATGGGGGTGCCGTCGGCGGTGGTGAAGGTGTCGTCGCCCGCCTCCACGGGGCCCGGATCCGTCACGAGCGTCTCGGTCGTCGTGGTGCGCATCGCTCCGATGTTCGCGTCCCACTTGGTGGTTTCGGTGATCTTGGACCCGCTGGCGGCCTCGTACGTCTGGACGCCGCCGCCGTCGGGGAAGGAGACGCTGCTCTTCAGGGGGTAGCTGGTCGACGTCCCTTCGTCGAGCTCCGTGACGACGATCGTGCCGTTCTGGTTCTCGAGTTTCCGGTTGATCTCACCGCCGGCGAACTCGGCCTGCCAGCCCGGCCCGAAGACGCCCAGCTCGGGGCGGGTCGCCGGAGCGGACTGCGGCCGGGCCAGATCGTCGGCGGCCAGCACCACGCCGTGCCGGCGGCTGATCGCGCCCGCGGACACGTCCAGTTCGGTGAGCTTGAAGGTCTTGGTGTCGGAGGAGTACTGGCCGGGGCCGATCTCCTGAACGTTGGCCGGTGGCGGGTCGTCGAGCGCGGCGGCGGAGACCTCCGGGGAGAGGAAGGGAATGAGCATCGCCGAGACGGCGACGGGGAGCGCTAATCGGCGCAAGAGGTGCCTCCAGGTAAAGAGAGAAAGTGATTTGATCACCTGGAGGTTAAGGGGTCAATAAGTCACTTGACAAGAGCTGGACAATTCCATCGAACGATGTTCAAATCGCCTATGAAGCCATACCCCGGATGCGATTTATTCGTGCGTTCACGCAGGTGGATAAGCCCTATGGCGAATTTATGGCGAGCTTATTGCGATACTGTGGAACCTTCGAGAATAATAACTCGGCGGCACGAATAGAAGGCCCCGCCACATCCGACTGCGCAAACTGATTTGCCGGTCGGTTTTGACAGCGGTCAAGGGCGGCTCGGATCCGGAATGTCGGCGAGAAGTAGCGGCGGCACTCGCCCCCCGCACGGCGCGTCGCGAAGACCCAGTACCCGCGGTCGCGGCCAGTTGTTAGGATACGACTGTATCCATTCGGGAGATGGGGTCACCATGCGCATGCCTGACCGACCGTCCGCCTTCACCAGCGACTCTGCCCGTGACAAGTACTACGCCGTCTATGACCGAGTGCTCGGCGAGCTGTGGCCGGTGCCGGTGGACGCCATCGACGTGGAGACCCGCGCCGGCATTGTGCGGATCCACCGGGCCGGGCCCGCCGAGGGGGATCCCGTGGTCCTCCTGGCCGGTGCCGGCGCGAACGCGCTGGCCTGGTACCGCTACGTCGAGCCGCTGGCGCGCACGCGCCCGGTCCTTGCCGTCGACCCTCTCGGCGAGCCGGGCCGCTCGATTCAGAAGCGGCCGCTCGCGACCGGTGCCGAGGTCGGCGGCTGGTTCACCGACCTACTGGCCGCAGTCGGAGCCGAGCGCGCACACGTGGCGGGCTTCTCTTACGGCGGCTGGACCGCGGTGGAGCAGCAACTCGGCGGGGGCCGCCGGGTCGCGGCGCTGACGCTGGTGGACCCGGGCGGCTTCGCGCCGTTGCCCAGGCGGTTCATCCGGTGGGCCCTGGCCGGCGCCATCGCTTCCATGCTTCCTCGTACGTTGCGACACCGCCTGGCCGGCGTAGTGGACAACGGGGCGCTGCGCGAGGATGGGCTGATGGAGCTGATGCGGGCCGGGTGGTCCTTCCGCCGGCGTCTGCCCCTTCCGCCCGCCTACACCGACGAGCAGATACGCGAGCTGTCCGTGCCCGTACAGGTGCTGCTGGGCGCCCGCAGCGCGCTGCTCGACGCGCGGGCGGTGGCCGCACGGCTGGCCGACATCGCGCCGTCCTGGCGCGTGGAGATCGTGCCCGGCACCGGACACGGATTGCCCGTCGAAGCTCCGGACCTGGTCGCCGAGCGGATCCTCACCTTTCCCGGCCAGGTGCGGCCCGGGACCGCGACGCCGAGGCACAGCACGGACAGCAGGTAGGAAACGGCATGCCCCGACAGGTGGATCATGATGAGCGGCGGCGCCAGTTGACCGAGGCGCTGCTGCGCATCGCCGGCACCCGCGGCCTGCAGGCGGTGTCGATGCGTGAGATCGCCGCCGAGGCCGGGGTCTCGCTGCGCGTCGTCCAGTACTACTTCACGAACAAGCAGGCCCTGCTCGAGTCCGGCCTCACGGAGCTGGGTGCCCGCATGGACCGACGGGTCAAGCAGCGGGCCGCCGCTGCCACGGGCGAGCTGACGCCGCGAGGCGTTTTCGCCGCCGTCCTCGGCGCGATCCTGCCCTTCGACGAGCAGAGCAAACTGGACTCCATGGCCTGGACCGCCTACTACACCGCCGCCCTCACCGACCCGGCGCTCGCCGCGGTCGGGCTCACCCTGCCCAACGCACTGGAAAACTTCCTCACCGTACGGTTGACCGCCGCGCAGCAGGCCGGGGACATCGCCCCCGATCGTGACCCGCGTACGGAAGTCGCCGGCCTTCTGGCTCTCGCCAACGGCCTGACCTCCAGTGTCCTCAGCCGACAGCGCAGCCACGAGGCCGCCATCAAGATCATCGACTATCACCTCGATCGCCTGTTCGGGCCGGCAGCGGCTTGACCCAGCGAGACCACTGCGGTTGAGGGTCACAGCCTGCGGCGTTCCAGGCCGAGTGGGCAGGTGTGTTGTCGCGCAGGACCATGGCATCGGCCCGGAACGCGCCGAAGCCGGTGAAGCGGGCCTCCGCCTTCGCCGGCAGCGCGGTGGCGATGCCCTTGCGGCGATGGGATGGGTGGACGAGCCGTACGCGATGAGCAAGGCCGCCGTCGAGGCGCTCAGCCCAGTTGGTCGGCGGGAGGGGCATCACGGTCAACGCCATGGCGCCCGGCCCGACGGTCACCGACCCGAACCCGTAGATGCCCGCCGACCCCGAGGTCCAGCAGATGCTGGGCAGCGGCAACGCCCTCCCCTGCGACGGTTGATCATCACCCTCTCAGCACCTCCCGCCGGCCGCTGAAGCGTCAGTCACCCTTCCAGCGCTCCTCCGGTCGCCCGCTGAACCCCTTGCGGGCGTCCTCGACCATGCGGTGTCGTGTCAGCGGCGGCGTCAGGACGGCAACGGCGCGATATCAGAGCGGGCGGCGACAGTAGACGCCATGAACGGTTCAGCGATCGCGGCCTCGGGGCTGCGAACTGGACCACACCGAACTCGCAAGATCGAAACAATGCAGCACAAGGAGAACATGATGCAGAAGTTCGACACCCCCGCCCCGATCTCCGCCGTCCTGGACATCCCCGCGGGCCGCGTCCAGTTCATCGCCGCCGACCGGGCCGACACCGCGGTCGAGGTCCGGCCCGCGAGCGCCGCAAAGAGCCGCGACGTGAAGGCGGCCGAGCAGACCACGGTCGAATACGCCGACGGCGTCCTGCGGATCGAGACCGCCGCGGCGAAGAACCAGTACTTCGGCCCCACCGGATCCATCGAGGTGACGGTCAAGCTGCCCGCTGGCTCCCGCGTCCAGGCCAAGGCGGCCAGCGCCGAGCTCCGGACCGTCGGCCGCCTCGGCGAGGTCGCCTTCGACGGCGCGTACGGCCAGATCAAGATCGACGAGGCCGCGAGCGTCCACCTCACCGCGACCGACGGCGACGTCGAGGTCGGCCGCCTGGACGGCCCCGCGCAGATCAGCACCTCACGGGGCGACATCCGGATCGCCGAGGCCACCGGCGGCAAGGTCGTGCTCCGCACCCAGTCCGGCGACATCTCGATCGCCGCCGCCGTCGGAGTCTCGGCCGCCCTGGACGCCGGCACAAGCCACGGCCGCATCACCAACGCCCTCAAGAACGACGGCACCACCGAACTCGACATCCACGCCACCACCGCCAACGGCGACATCACCGCCCGCAGCCTGTGAAGGGGACGGGCCACGCGAGCTCATCCCCGCCCTTCGTGCGGCGCTCACTGATGGCCAGGGTTGGACGGCCGCCGCAGGATCCGGTGCAGCGGGCACATCGGATCCTCGATGCCGCCGCGGAGCCGGTCCTCTGGTGGGGCTACGACAGGACGACCATCGACCACGTGGCCAAACGCGCTGAAACGCAGCACGATCGCCGGAATGATCAGCCAGACCCGCCCCGTCCGGCCAGAGCAGGAGCGCGTCGAGGTTTTCGTCGACACCTGCCTGCGCATCGCCAGGCAATCCGGCCGGAACCTGCCCGCCGAGCTGTGCGAGCCCCAGGCCTGGGACGCGGCCTACTGGGAGCTGCTGGTGCAACTGGCCGAACTTCGCAGCGACAGGCGGCTGGCCGGCGATGCGGCCAAGCGGCTGCGTTCCATGCCGGGACCACCGGCGGGGCCCGGCGGTGAACCGGCCACAGCATGGAGCAGCAGATCCCGCACGGCCACGACTCAGCGGCCCTGACCTCCCGACGCCCGGCAGCCGGGGCGACGTTGCCGCCCGCCCCCTCGGCGCAGCCGACGCCGGCCTCCGCATCCGACCAGCCGACAAAAACGATCTTGAACGTCAGGAGAATGATCAGCAGGGCTCTGAAGATGTGGCGCCCGGGTCCTGGTGGCGGATGCCGTGCTCGACGAGATCGCCGGCCGTGCCCGGCGTCCGGCCCCCTGAACGCGGCGTTGTCACAGGCTCTGGGCCCAACGCCGAAGCTCGGCAGCCGCCTCATCGCGGGTGAGGGAGCCGCGTTCCAGGTGAACCTCCTGCAGATGCCGAATCGCGGCCCCCACCGTCGAGGAGGGCGGGATGCCAAGCACCTCCATCACCGCCCTGCCGTCGAGCACGACAGGGACATCGTCACGCCTGACGTACTTGTCGCGTTCGGCGGCGGCGCGGGCATCGGCCTCCTCCTTCGCACGGCGCGCCGCCTCCCACGCGTCGTAGTCGGCGGCGTCCAGCGCACGAAGGCCCGCCCGGCGCCACCCCTCCATGTCGCGCTCCTGCCCGAAGCCGATCGTGTCGAAGAGATCCAACGCACCCGTTCCGATCGCTCCAAGGCGTGCGAGCACGGCGTTGATCGGCCAGTTCTCGCGTGGTCCCGCAGGAAGCCAGGCATGCTCAGGACCCCAGGTTTGCCTGCCGTCCTCCCACAGGGCGGTGGTCTGGCTGCCGTCACCACCGAAGAAGTCAGCCTCCACGTAAGCGAGACGTCCGCCGCGTGACCAATCCTCCAGCCTTTCGGCGAACGCCGGCGACATGAGTACGAACGGCCCGTCCCCGTGCCGCGCGTCGGTCAGCTCGTCGAAAACGTCGTCGGTCACCGGCAACAGCCCCAACCGCTGCCGAAGCGGCACCACCACAGCCGACGGCACGTCATCGGACAGGAGCCGGAGGCGGTCGAAGTCACCCACAACACCACGGAGCACGTACGACATGGCCCGCTATCGTAGATCACCCGCAGACCTCGCCCCGCACACCGTTACGCCGGTTCCTGGATCGAGAGCCATCCACGCAGGCGGTCCCCTCTGAGGCTCGCTCCTTACTGCGCGGCACCCGCAAGGGGACCCGGAAGAGTTCTCCCTGGTGGCAGGCGGTCCACGGGCTGGTGTGGTTTCGCAACGGCGGTGACATCGCCAAAGCGGCCTCGTTCTCACCCACTTCGAGCACGGACTGATCACATGAAAGTCGCTGGGATTACCTCAGTGAGCGGTCGGCGGGTCGACGGCGGTGGTACCCGATTGCGAGGTTCACGCGGCCGGGGATAGCAGTGGCTGCTCGGCCCAGATGACCTTGCCCGTGGTGGTGTGACGGGTGCCCCAACGGTTGGCGAGTTGTGCGACCAGGAACAGGCCTCGTCCGCCCTCGTCGGTGCTGGCGGCCTGGCGCAACCGGGGCGAGGTGCCGCTGCAGTCGGAAACTTCGCAGATCAGGCTGCGGTCGCGGAGCAGCCGTACCGTGATGGGGTCTTGACCGTATCGGATGGCGTTGGTCATCAGCTCGCTGAGCATCAACTCGGTGGTGAACTGCAGCTCTTCCAGTCCCCACGCGGCCAGTCGCTCGGTGACTTCCCCGCGCAGGCGGGAAACGGCCGCGGGCTCGCTGGGCAGATCCCAGGTGGCGACCTGGTCGGGGGGCAGCGCTCGGGTACGGGCCACCAGCAGGGCCACGTCGTCGCTCGGCTGCGGGGGCAGCAGCTCGGACAGCAGCGCCTCACAGGTGTGCTCAGGCGCACGTCCCGGATGCTGAGCCAGCGTACGGTGCAACGACTCCAGCCCCACATCGATGTCGCGGCGGCGGTCCTCGATGAGTCCGTCGGTGTACAGGACCAGCAGGCTTCCCTCAGGCACCTGAATGTCGGCCGTCTCGAACGGAAGACCACCCACGCCGAGGGGCGGCCCAGCTGGTACCTCGGGGAACTCCACCGTACCGTCGGGCAGGAGCAGGGCAGGCGCCAGGTGGCCCGCTCGAGCCATCGTGCAACACCGGGAGACGGGATCGTAGATCGTGTACAGGCAGGTGGCTCCCAGGATCCCAGCCCTGTCGCCTTGCTGATCGTCCCTCTCCTCGTCGAGATCCAGCCGTGCGACCAGATTGTCCAGGTGGGCGAGAATCTCGTTGACGGGCAGGTCAAGGTCGGAGAAGTTGTGAACGGCCGTGCGCAGGCAGCCCATCGTGGCGGAAGCGTGCAGACCGTGTCCGACGACATCGCCCACGACCAACGCCACACGCATGCCCGAGAGGGGTATGACGTCGAACCAGTCCCCGCCCACCTCTCCCTGCGCCGGCAGGTAACGGTGGGCAATCTCGACGGCGTTCTGCTCAGGCAAGCCCCTGGGCAGAAGACTCCGCTGCAGGGCCAGGGACATCGTGCGCTCACGGGTGTAACGGCGCGCGTTGTCGACGCACACCGCCGCACGGCTGACCAGTTCCTCGGCCAGCGACAGGTCGTCTTCCTCGAAGGCCCCCGACTGCTGGGAACGGTAGAAGCTCACCACGCCCAGGGTGACGCCCCGGGCCCGCATCGGCACGGTGATGAGCGAGTGTATGCCGTGTTCGCGAATCCTCTGGGTGCGCACCGGATCCTGGGCCATCCATCCGAACGCGGTGTCCAGTGTGGGTTCGAGGACCGGCTCCTCGCTGGCCAGGCTGTGCGCCTGGGGCGTGGACGGGGCCGGGTGGATGAGCGCGCCGACCGGATGCAGGTGGGACCCCTCGCGGATGGCCCTGAGCGCGATCCGGCGCGTCCCGAGGCTCATGGTGGTGGGCTCGTCTCCCCTCAGCACACAGTCCGGCACGTCGACCGCGACGTAGTCGGCGAACCTGGGGACTGCGACCTGCGTCAGTTCCTCGGCAGTCCGGGTCACCTCCAGAGTGGTGCCGAGGCGGACACTGGCGTCACACAACAGCCCTAGGCGTTCACGCGCCCGCAGCGCGACTTGTCCAACACCTGGTTCGCCCACGGCGAGCAGCCAGCCATCGGTGATCCGGGACGGTACGGCCGCCGGGGCGAGCGGAACGGATGGAACGAGTGCATGAGACGAGGGGGTGGACGCTGACGTCCCGACCTCGGCGGGTGACCATGCCCGCCAACCGGCCCTCGTATCGGAAAAGACAGGAGGTGCCGGGCCGGTTGCGCTCGCCGCTCTCCAAAGGGCGTCGCCGGGCAGGACAGCCTCAACCGCGATGCCGCTCTCTCCGGTGGGACTCTCTATCGGACGGCTGAGCAGGGTGGCGGTACGGCCGCCCGACAGCCGCACCACCACGACGTCCATACGCCCGGCGGAGATGAGTTCTGCGGCCTTTTCCCGAAGGACAAGTTGGTCGTGCGGAGTAAGCAGGTGGATGTCCGAAACGTTCACACCGATCGGCTGGTCCGTGTCCACGGGTACGATGGCCGCACTCGTCCTGTGGGCCCTGCGCCGGACCTCGAGGTAGGTCTGTAGCAGAGCTCGCTCTCGTTGGGAGATCTGCGCGAGTAGCCGTTGCTCGATTTTGGTGGCCGCGTCGTGAACCAGAGCGAGCATCGACGGGTCGGAGTCCTCGTGCAGGCACGTCAGATCCAGCGCGCCCTGGACGCGGCCACTGATCGGGTCGCGGATGGGGGCGGCCGCACAGGCGAACATCCGCATGACGTCGGCGTAGTGTTCGCGTCCGCAGATGAACGCGGGGCGTCGTTCGGCCAGTGCCGTACCCATGCCGTTGGTGCCGGTGATCTGCTCGGCGAACGCGAACCCCGGGGCGAGTTGCAGGGTGTCGAGCCATCTGTTGAGCGAGGGGTCGGCGAGCCCGCGCTGCAGGATCCTGGCCTGCTCGTCGCACAGGACCACTGACACATCCATGCCCGTGAGCCGGGATTCGAGCTCGGTCAGCACGGGCAGGGCGGCGTGGGCGAGACTGCCGTTCAGATCCAGATCCTGGTGGTACAGGATGGGGACGTTGTCAGCGGCGATGCCCAGAGACTGACATCGTCGCCATGAGGCTAGCACCGGCTTTCGGACACCCGTTTCGATGGGTTCGCCTGCGAGGAAACGATCAAAAGCCGCCGTGAGCACGCTTATGCCATCCTGATCGGCAGCGACCATAGGCTACTTCTTCCTTCTCAGCCTAGTTAACGCGCTTGTTACAAGCTTCGCTTCAACTGGACGGAAATCCCCTCAAAATCATGCAAAAACCCCTCCATTTGTTGACGGCTCTCGGGCTCGACGCAGGTAACGCGACCGGAGAAGTCCAGCGACGGTGAGCGTGGACCTCGAACACGAGCCCATTCATGACCTCGCCCGCCGGGTCATCCGGTTGGCCGAGGACACCGCTCGGACCGCCGCCGTGCTCAAGGAGCTCGACCGCCTGACGGATCGGAGCGAGGGGCTCAGCCCTCGGTGAGCGCCCGGCGGAGCGTGCCGACGGCCAGTTCGATCACCGAGGCCGCCGCCTGCGTCTTTCGCAGCGCGTCGAGCATGACGAAATCGTGGATGATCCCCTGGTACCGCACGGCCGTCACCGGCACGCCCGCCGCGCGCAGCTTGTTCGCGTACCGCTCCGCCTGGTCGGTGGTGTACCGGTCCCAGAACCACTGCATGCCGTCGCGGCGCAGGAAGTAGCCCTCGGCGAACTGGTGGTAGGAGCCGGTGTCGAACGACGCGTCCGTCACCGGGTAGAACAGCACCTGCCGCGCCACTTGGCCATCAGGGTCAGGGCGCCGCTCATGTTGCCGCCGACCGAGTCGCCGGCCACCGCGATCCGGGTCGTCTCCAGGCCCGTGGACGCGCGCGCCCTGCTCGACGGAACACGGCCTGCTCCACCGCGGCGGCCCGGCTCCGCTCGGCTTCCAGCGCCCGCGCCGCACTCTTGCTGACGTCGGCCCGCTCCTCCGCCGGCGGCCACCGCCGCCGAGGAGAGCCGTGGCCTGGCCCTGGCGTGGCTCGCCAAGAACCCCGGCTCCCGGAACGAGTCCGGAAATGAGTAGGCCCTACTCATGAGGAATCCGCTCGTCACAACGACTCTTGATCACATGAAAGCAAGTGCCACCATGTTCTCCGCAACGTCCTTCGCAACAGCCCGCCGTGCCCTTACCGTGGCCTTGACCGCGGCCACCGGCCTCGCCTTCACCGGAACCGGAGTCGCCCACGCCGAAACCACCTACTACGAGGTCGTCGCCGATCACAGCAGCAGATGCCTGGACGTTCAGGACGCCAGCCGCGCCCACGGCGCCCACGTGCTGCAGGCGTACTGCGTGAATGGATACAACCAGCAGTGGTCTCTCGCGCCGACCGGCAAGGGCTACTTCAAGCTCATCGCCCGGCACAGTAGCAAGTGCCTGGACGTTCAGGACGCCAGCCGCTTCCATGGTGCCAACGTCCTGCAGGCGGACTGCTGGTTGCCCGGATACAACCAGCAGTGGAAGATGCGGACGGTGTCCGGACCGAAATGGCGCGGCACCGGCACCCCCTTCGAGTTGATCGCCCGGCACAGTGACAAGTGCCTGGAAGTTCAGGGCGCGAGCCGCGCCCACGGTGCCAACGTCCGGCAGGCGAACTGCCGGGGCACCTCCAACCAGACCTGGCGTCTCCGGACCCCGTGAGTATCGGTCGCCTGGACGCCTCCGTCAGATCGTCCTTCAGCAGCCGAGCTTGTCGGCGAGTTCGTCGAAGCCGGCGGCGGCGAGGTCGCTGGTGGTGTCGATGGCGCGGTCGGCGGGGCGGCCGGGTCCTTTCTCCAGCGGCCTTTCCACGAACGCGGTGCGCAGCCCGGCCTGGCGGGCTCCGTCGAGGTCCCAGGTGTGGGCGGCGACCATGAGGATCTGGTCCGGCTCGACGTCGAGCAGGTCGGCGGCGTTCAGGTAGGGGGCCGGCGCGGGCTTGTACGTGCGGGTGAGATCGGCCGACAGGACGCAGTCGAAAGGCAGGTGTGAGCTGTTGATCAGGTTGGTCAGCAACGCGAAGCCGCCGTTGGACAGCGCCGCCACGACATACCGTCCGCGCAGCCGGGCCAGCCCGGAAGCCGCGTCGGGCCAAGCGGGCAGCCGGTGCCAGGCGCGGACCATGCGCCGGCGGGCGGCCTCGTCGAACACGCCCGCGATGCCGCGGGTTTCCAGCAGGTCATCCAAGGATTCCCGGTGCAGCGTGTCGAGGTGAGCCCAGCCGCGTTCGCCGTCATTGACGCAACGGATGGACGGGAGGTATCGGTCGCGCCAGTCGTCGGCGAACTCACCTCCGTCAATGGTGACGCCCTGCTCGGCGGCGATCTGGGATACCTGGTCGGCGACGCCGGTACGCCAGTCGAAGGTGGTGCCGAAGATGTCGCAGGCGATCACGCGGATGCCGGCGGGAGTGAACTCGGTCATGGACGGACGATCCTTTGCGATGAGTTTCGTAAGTGTCAGTGGTCGTGCCCCTGAGGGCCGGCCTCAGCAGTAGATGGACTTGAGCTGCTGGTAGGCGGCCAACCCCTCGGGGCCGAGTTCGCGGCCGATGCCGCTGGCCTTGACGCCGCCGAAGGGCGCTGCCGGGTCGGGGAGATAGCGGTTGACCCCGATCGTTCCTGTCTCGATTCTTCGGGCCAGGCTCAGCGCGCGTTGCGGGTCGGCGGACCAGACCGTGCCGCCCAGGCCGAAATCCGAGTCGTTGGCGATGCGGACGGCCTCGTCCTCGTCGCGGTAGGGAATCACGGCCAGGACCGGGCCGAAGATCTCCTCTCGGCAGATGGTGGCGTCGTTGTCCACGTCGGCGAACACGGTGGGTTCGACGAACCAGCCCTGGTCGCGGCCCGCCGGCCGGCGTCCGCCTGTGGTGACGCGGCCGCCTTCCGCGCGACCCTTGGCGATGTAGCCCTCCACACGCTCGCGGTGCCGGGCGCTGACCATCGGCCCGATCTGGGCGTCTGGGTCGAGTGAGTCGGTGACGTTCAGTGAGGCGGCGAACTCGGTGAGAGCGTCGACGACCTCGGTGTACCGGGTGCGCGGGGCGAGCACCCGGGTGCCGAGGTAACAGGTCTGCCCGTTGTTGGCCAAGGTCGCCAGGAACAGGTCTTGCCCGATCGTGGCGAGGTCCAGGTCGGCGTCGTCGAGGACGATCGCGGCCGACTTGCCGCCGAGTTCGAGGGTGACCGGGCGCAGCAGCCGGCCGCATTTCTCGGCGATGTCCCGCCCGGCCTCGGTCGAACCGGTGAACCCCACCTTGTCGACGCCCGGATGGGTCACCAGGTAGGCGCCCAGGTCTCGTCCGCCGGGCACGATGTTGAGCACGCCGGCAGGCAGTTCCGCGTCGATCGCGGCCTGGGCCAGCAGGAAGCTGTCCAGCACGGTCTCGGGCGACGGCTTGACCACCACCGTGCACCCGGCGGCCAGCGCCGGCGCGATCTTCATGAAGCCCAGGGTCTGCGGGAAGTTCCACGGCACGATCGCCGCGACGACACCGACCGGCTCCCTGCGGACCCGGACGGTCCCCCCGAGCAGCCCCGGTCTGGCCTCTTCCTGGTCGCCCGCGATCAGGTCGGCGTAGTAGCGCAGCAAGGTAGCCGGGAAGTTGGCCTCCAGTTGGGAGGCGAACGCGATCGGCATGCCGTTCTGGGCCGCGACGAGGTGGGCGAAGCCGTCTTTGCGGGCTTCGATCGCGTCGGCGAAGCGGCGCAGCGCGGCGGCGCGGTCGTGGTCACGCCAGCCGGGCCCGTCGAACGCGCGTCTCGCGGCCGTGACGGCGGCGTCGGCGTCGGCGTGCGTCGCCTCGGGAACCTCGCCGATCGTTTCCCCGGTGTTGGGAGAGACGACGGCGATTCTCGCGTCGGACGCGGGGGCGGCCCAAGCGCCGCCGAGGTACAGCGAGTCGTATCGGGTGAACACGGTTCCTCTTTCCTGCCGGCGCTGCGCTCAGCGAGCGCCGGCCAGCATTTTCTTGGTCCAGGGAATGGTCAGCGCGAACAGTGCGCCGACCGCGATCGAGGCGATGCCGGAGATCGAGAAATATCCGGCCTCACTCTCGGGGGAATAGAGCCCGGCGAGGGCTCCGGCCGCGGCCGAACCTGCCGCGGTGGACAGGAACCACAGGGCCACCATCTGGGTGCGGAACGCCTGGGGGGCGAGCTTGGTGGACAGTGACAGCTGTACGGGCGATACGAAGAGCTCGGCCAGGGTGAAGACCAGCAGGATCCCGGCGAGTGCGAGCGGCGGGTTGACCGCGCCGTGGCTCGCGGCCATCGGCGTGAAAAGCAGGAATGAGACGCCGATGCCGAGGATGCCGACCAGGAACTTCATCGGGGTCGAGGGTTCGCGCGAACCGCGTCTCGTCCACAGGGACACCAGCAGCGGCGTACAGAGAATGACGAAGAGCGGCACCGCGGAGTTGAAGAATTCCGGAGGCATGGCGAAGCCGAGGATGCGCAGATCGACGCGGGTCGCGGCGTAAATCTGCACGACGGTGAACTGTTGCTGGTAAAGCGTCCAGAACACGCAGTTGACCAGGAACATCGGGATGAGCGCGTAAACCCGCCGCCGTTCCTGCGCGGTGACCTTGCCGCTGCGTAGCATGGTCACGAAGTAGCCCACGATGAGGCCCAGCAGCACGACGGTGACGACGCTCGCCAGGTGCCGCACCGACAGCACGCCGCTCACCGCGCCTGCCACGATGAGGACCACGATCAGCGCGCCGACGCCCAAGGCCCGCAGCGCGCCGTCGCGCGGCAACGGATCGGGCACCACGCGCCCGCGGGTGTGCAGGTTCTTTCGCCCGGCCGCGTAGATGATCAGGCCGATCGCCATGCCGATCGCGGCCAGCCCGAACCCGTAGTGGAAGCCCAGTCGCGTCCGGGCCAGCCCGGTGAGGATCGGCCCGGCCAGGGCGCCGGCGTTGAGCCCCATGTAGAAGAGCATGAAACCGCGGTCACGGCGCCGGTCCTGGGCGTCGTAGAGCGATCCCACCAGCGAGGTCACGTTGCCCACCTGGCCGCCGCTGCCCAGGACCAGGAGGAACAGCCCGATCCAGACCCCCGTCATGCCGGGGACGACGGCGAGGAAGACGTGCCCGAGCAGGATCAGCACCGCGCTGCAGAGCAGCGTCCGCTCCGAGCCCAGCAGCCGGTCGGCGACCCAGCCGCCGAGGACCGTCGACAGGTACACCAGGCCGCCGTAGGCGCCGACGACGGAGGTGGCCGCCGCCATCGACAGGCCGAGCCCTCCTTCTGACACCGGGAAGAACAGGTAGTACAGCAGGACGACCTGCATGCCGTAGAAGGAGAACCGCTCCCACATCCCGACGCCGGTCAGCGTCGCCAGTCCGCGGGGCTGGCCGAGGATGGCCCTCGGCGCGTCTTGTTCGACAGGGGTTGCCGTCATGGTGATGCACTTCCTTCGGGGAGAGCCGGAGCTAGGCGGCCGCGAGGAGTTCCGCCCGGGACAGCAGGGAGTCGATGTCGGCAAGCTCCGTGTCGTACGAACAGACGAGCCGGACGAGATCGGCGGGCTCGTCCCAGACGTGGAAGCGGAACTCCTCGGCCAGGGGCGCGCGCATCGCCGGCGGCATCGTGGCGAACACGGCGTTGGCCTGCACCGGATACGCGATGCGCACGCCCGGGACCTGGGCGATCCGCTCGGCGAGATACGACGCCGCCGCGTTGGCCGCCGCCGCGTTTCGGCGCCAGAGCTCGCCGGTGAGCATCGCGGTGAACTGTGTCCCGAGGAACCGCATCTTGGACGCCAGCTGCGTTGCCTGCTTGCGCACGTATCGGTAGTCGCGGGCCGCCGCGACTCCTGCCGGGGTCGCGCCGAATACCACGGCGTCGCCGAAGATCATCCCGTTCTTCGTGCCTCCGAAGGAGACCACGTCGACACCGGCTCCGGTGCTCGCCTCCGCCAGCGAGCAGTTCAGCCAAGCCGCCGCGTTCGCCAGCCGGGCACCGTCCATGTGCACCACCCACCCGCGCGCGTGTGCCCATTCGGCCAGCGCGGCGACCTGGTCGGGTCGGTAGACGGTGCCCAGCTCGGAGGCGTTGGTGAGCGAGATCACGGCGGGCACGATCTGGTGCTCGCCACGGCCGCCCGGCCCGATCGCGGCTTCGACGGCCTCGATGGTCAGCAGGCCGTCCTTCGCCGGAACCGGGAGCACGGTGCTGCCGGTGAAGCGGACCGGCGCCCCGCACTCATCGGTGTGGAGATGCGCGTCGGATGAGCACACCACCGCCTGATGCGGCCGCAGGAGCGAGGCGAGCGCGGAGACGTTGGCGCCGGTGCCGTTGAACACCAGGAAGGCCTGGCTGCCCGGGCCGAAGGCCTCGGCGAGCAGGGCTTCGGCCTGCGCGGTCCACGCGTCGCCTCCGTAGGCGGGTGCGTGCCCGCTGTTGGCCTCGGCGATCGCGGCCAGGACCAGGGGATGCGCGCCGGCGGCGTTGTCGCTGCCGAACCCCCGCCCGGTCATGGCGTTCCACCCAGCCACTGCAGGGCTGCCGTCACCAGCGCGGTGATCCCGGTGCCCAGGGTGGGCTGGATGACGGGCGCGAACAGCGGCGAGTGGTTGGACGGGATCTGCTGTTCCAGCTCGCCAGCCGCCTGCGCCGCCGCGTACGCCTGCGGGTCGGCGCCGCCCAGGGCCCAGAACACATAGGGCGCGCCGGCGGCCTCACCGAACTCGCCGAAGTCCTCGCTGCCCATGATGGGCGCGATCTCCCGTACGGCGTCCGCGCCCAGCTGCGTGCGCAGGCCGCGCACCACCCGCTTGGTCGCCACCTCGTCGTTCACGGTCGGGGTGAACCCGAACAGCTCGGCGAACTCCGGCGGCCGGGGAGAGCCGGACGCGAGGCACTCGGCCTCGATGACACGCCGGACCGCGGACAACACCCGCGCGCTCACCTCCCGGTCGAAGGTGCGGACGCTGAGCTTGAGGTCGGCGTGGTCGCTGATGATGTTCGCCGCGGTGCCGGCGTTGATCGCGCCGACGGTCAGCACCGCCTGCTCGTTCGCGGCCACCTCGCGGGAGACGACGGTCTGCAGCCGCATCACCGCCGAGGCCGCGAGCACCACCGGGTCGACCCCGGTCTCCGGCCGCGAGCCGTGTGCGCCCCGGCCGAACAGCCGCACCTCGTAACCGTCGGAGGCGGCCAGGAACGGGCCCGCACGGTACCCGATCGTGCCCGCCAGGTTGGGGAACACGTGCTGACCCAGCACCACGTCCGGCTTCCCCGTGAGCTCGAAGAGCCGGTCGGCGATCATCCGCTTCGCCCCGCCCCGCCCTTCCTCCGCGGGCTGGAACAGGGCCACCAGCGTGCCGGACCAATGCTCTGGCGACGAAGCCATGAGACAGGCCGCGCCGAGCAGGCAGGTGATGTGCATGTCATGGCCGCAGGCGTGCATCAGCGGAACGGTCTCACCCGTCTCGCCGGTGGTCGTCGCCGTGCTCGCGTAGTCGAGGCCGGTCTTCTCCTCGACCGGGAGCGCGTCCATGTCCGCGCGCAGCATCACGGTCGGGCCGTCGCCGTTGCGCAGCATCCCGACCACGCCGGTGACGCCGACGTGCTCGGTGACGGTGAAGCCGTATTCGCGCAGGCGAGCCGCGATGATCGCGGCCGTGCGGTGCTCGGTGAACGCCAGTTCGGGGTGTCTGTGCAGGTCTCGGTATAGATCTTCTAATCCCGGCCCGATCTCGGGCAGCGTTTTCAGGACGACTGCTTCTTGGGGCATTTTGCTCCCTACGGCGGCGACTGCCGGCCGATGAGTTCGATTATCGCACAACTGTGCGGTGATGAGGAGAGCGTAGGTCCGAGATGCCCGGATCGCAATGGACGGACCAAGGAAATCTTCAATCACGCTCCGTTATCCGCACCCGTCAAATGCACCGTTGCGGACGCAGCGCCTCAGGTCGTACGGTGGAAGGCAAGACAGCGAACTTTGGTTCGTTAATCGAACACTGAAGGGAAGCCGTGAACACGACAGGGTGGGACGTGATCGTGGTAGGGGCAGGGTCTGCGGGGGCAGCGCTTGCGGCACGCCTGGCCGCCCAGGAGAAACAGGTTCTGCTCCTTGAAGCCGGCCCGGACTACCGTTCGCGGGACATGCCCGAGGTCTGGCGTTCGCCGAATCCGATGCGCGCGCTGATGGACCCGGCGGCGACGGAACGTCTCATCTGGCAAGGGCTGCAGGCGACGCGCACCGACAGGCAGGCGCCGGCGCCGTTCTGGCGAGGCCGCGGAGTCGGCGGCAGCTCGGCGGTCAACGGCCAGATCGCCATCCGGCCTCCGATGGCGGACTTCGAGGACTGGGCGCGCATGGGCTGCTCGGGCTGGTCTCCACGGGACGTGCTGCCGTACTTCGCGCGACTGGAGGACGACGAGGAGTTCGGCGACGAGCCCTACCACGGGCGGGGCGGCCCGATCCCGATCTACCGGACACCGCAGGCGGCCTGGGGCGCGGTGGACCACGCCCTGCACGAGGCGGCGCTCGCGGCCGGGTACGGCTGGGCACCCGACGTGAACGCCCCGGGCGCCACCGGAGTGTCGCCCTATCCCATCAACTCCCGCCTCGGCCGCCGGGTGACGACCAACGACGCCTACCTGGAACCGGCGCGAGACCTGGGCACGCTCACCGTCCGAGGTGACGCGCTCGTCGACAAGGTCATCATCTCCGACGGCCGGGCCGTCGGCGTGCGGGTCCTTGTGGACGGCGAACTGTCCAACGAGTACGCGGACCTCGTCGTGCTGAGCGCCGGCACGGTCCACTCGCCGGCGATCCTGCTGCGCTCGGGCGTCGGCCCGGCGGACCGGCTGCGGTCGCTGGGCGTCGACGTGGTCGTCGACCTGCCTGTCGGGCAGGGGCTGCAGGACCATCCCGTCGTCTTCATCGGCATCCCGCTCGACGAGGCTTCGGCGGTCAAGAGCCCCGATGCCCGCCACACCAACGTGTGCATCCGCTACACCAGCGACGATCCGGCGGCGCAGGAGAACGACATCCTGGTCATGGCGGGCAACCAGAACGTCCTGGCCATGGAGATCGCCGATCTGCACTTCGGCGCCGGCGCCTTCGGGCTGTGGGTCAACCAGGTCTACTCCCGCGGCTCCGTCAGCCTGGTCTCGGCCGATCCCACGGTCCAGCCGGAGGTCCACGAGCGGATGCTCTCCGATGAGCGTGACCTCGGCCGGATGCGTGCCGCGACGCGGCAGCTGATGAACCTGGTGCGCGGCAAGGAAGTCGAAGCGATCACGGCGTTCTCCCCCGACCGCCTCAACACGGCGCTGCTCGCCGTCCTCGACAATGACGCCGAACTGGACGACTACCTGCTCGCCACCGCGTTCGACGCCCAGCACGCGACGAGCACCTGCCGCATGGGCGACCCGGACGAGAAGTCCACGGTGGTCGACCCCGCCTGCCGCGTACTCGGCGTGCGCGGGCTCCGCGTCGTCGACGCCTCGATCTTCCCGACCGTTCCACGCGCCAACACCAACCTCGCGGCGATCATGGCCGGCGAGTTGATCGCCGATCTCCTGAGCTGAAACAGGGGCTGAACAGTGAGGAGAACGAGCGTGACACCGCTGCGCAACTTCATCGGCGGCAAGTGGGTCGAGTCCGCCGACCCCGCCAGGCTGGACGTGGTGAACCCGGCGACCGAAGAGGTCGTCGCCCGGTTCCCCGGCGGATCACCGCTGGACGTGAACGACGCCGTCACCGCGGCCACGGCGGCGCAACCGGCATGGCACGCCTATCCCGTCGCGGAACGCGTACGTCTGGTGAACGCGTGGGCGGACGGCGTCGCCGGGCACGCCGCCGAGCTGGCCGAACTCGAATGCCAGGAGATGGGCAGGCCGGCCGCGGCCGGACGGGTCTTCGTGGCAGGCGGCGTCGCCGCGCTCAAGGCGAGCCTGGCCGACGCCGCCACGTACTCCTTCGAGACCTCCACCGTGCACGAGGGAGGCGGAACCACGCGGATCATCCGCAATCCCGTCGGGGTCGCGGCCGTCATCACGCCATGGAACTTCCCGGTCGCCGCGGTGCTGTCCGCCGTGGGCGCCCTGCTGGCCGCGGGGAACACGATCGTCGTCAAACCGTCGGAGAAGTCACCCCTGTCGACGGCCCGCTTGTTCGAGCTGCTGCCCCTGCCGCCCGGAGTCGCGAACCTCGTCCTCGGCGACGGGCGGGCCGGGGAAGCGCTGAGCGAGCATCCCGGCGTCGGCCTGATCCACTTCACCGGCTCCGTCCCGGTCGGCCGCGCGGTCGGTGCGAAGGCCGGTCACGGGCTGCGCCGGGCGCTTTTGGAGCTCGGCGGCAAGGACCCGGTCATCGTCGACGCCGGCGTCGATCCCGTCGTCACCGCCCGAGCCGTGGCCCACGGGGCGTTCGTCAACACGGGGCAGATCTGCACCTCGATGGAACGGATCTACGTCCACCGCGACATCGCCACCCCGTTCATCGACGCGCTGGTCTCGGCCGCGCGGACCTACGCACTCGGCGACGGTCACGACGAGACGAAGATGCTGGGCCCGCTGGTCGACGCACGCCAGCGCGACCTCGTGCACGTCCATGTCACCGACGCCGTGGCGCGCGGGGCCAAGGTGCGCACCGGAGGCGCGCTTCCCGGCGGCAAGGGCTTCTACTACCCGCCCACGGTCCTGACCGAGGTGGACGACACGATGCTCGTCATGACCGAGGAGACCTTCGGCCCGGTCGCGCCGGTGCAGGTGGTCGACTCCTTCGAGGACGGCCTGCGGCTCGCCGGTCGATCACGGTTCGGACTGGCCGCGACCATCTACACGAACGATGCCGCGCACGCGAAGGCGGCCGAAACCCTCCCCGCCGGGATCATCTGGATCAACCAGTGGCAGGGCGGCGGCCCGGACCGCGTCTTCGAGCCTGCCGGCGACAGCGGCGTGGGGGCCATCGGCGGTCATGCCGCCTACGACTCCGCCACCCGCCCCTCGGCGATCCACCGGGAGCCCGGCCTTGTCACATGAGCTGGCCGTGGAGCTCCTCGGCCGCCTGTCGCAGAACCTTCAGGACGTCGCCGTGCATGACCTCCGGGGAGATCTGCTCGATCCGGCATCCGACGTGGAGCGCGGCGATCGTCCGGTCGTCCCAGCGGCGCAACGGCACGGCGATCGAGTGGGCGCCACGTTCCACGTCATCGGCCACGTAGCTGTAGCCATCGCGCAGGACGCGGTCGAGAACCTCACCGGAGGGAGCGTCCGGGATCTCCGCGAGCTTGGCCGCGCGCTCGGCCGGCGGCAGGTGCGCGAGAAGCACCTTGCCCAGCGAGGAGATCGCGGCCGGGGTGCGGTAGCCGATCCCGCTGCCGACCTGGAGCAACCGGTTCGGCACGGCACGGGCGATCATCACGGCGTCCGGGCCGTCGAGCACCGCGACGGAACAGGCCTCGCCCAACTCGCCGCAGATCCGATCGCACATCGGCTGCATGATCACACCTGCCACGTTCGAGGTGAGATAGCTGCTGGCCAGAGTCAGGACTCGCGGTGTGAGCTCGTACGCGCGCCCGTCCGCCACGAGAAAGCCGAGATGTTCGAGCGTCAGAACCGCCCGCCGCACCGTCGCCCGCGACAGGTCCAGCTCGCGTGCCAGGTCGGCCTGCGTGAGACGTCGGCGTTCGGGCCCGAACGCCGACAGCACCGCCAGGCCCCGTGCCAAAGCCTCGGAGAAGTCCGCCGCGTTAGGCGCGTTCGCGAGCTGACGTTCCTGCCGCACCGCGCGGTCCTTGTCCGCCAGACGTCCCATGCCGTCATTCCTCCCGATCATCACAGCTCCGCCTCACAGTATATCTCGAACCTCTGTGCGGCAATCGAACGCTAGGAGTTTCCGTGACCCTTCCACACGACCTCATCGAGCGCAGCATCCCGTTCCTCAGCGAGATCAAGAACCGCACCGCCGGTGAGGCACTCGAAATCTGGCTCAACGAGACTTACGGCCCGGGCACGCCTCTTTACGACGACCTCGCCCGCATGATCACCGACGGCGTCCGTGACGGGTGGGCGGCCACCATCGAAGTCGACGGCCCGCACTACCGCCGCAGCCGGATCGCCGAACCCAGCGAAGAACTGCACTACTTCAGCATCACGGCCGTGTACATGGACAGTCAGGAGCCCTACCGCGGGCAATACCATCAGCATCCCTACGGCGAGCTCAACCTCGTCGTCCCTCTCGATCCCGGCGCCCGGCTCATCGGCCCGCGAGGATGGACGGGCGCGGGCTGGACCGCGCCCGGGCCCAGCAGCCACCACTATCCCGAGGTCAAGGGGGGTGCGCTCATCGCCCTGTTCTACCTGCCCGCCGGGCGCATCTCCTACGACATCACGCCGCCCGCCGCCTGACATGCAACCCGTGGACGAACTGACGATGCCCGCGCCGACAGTCGAGGAGGCGCTGCTCGACCGTCGTAGCGTGCGCGCCTTCCTGTCCAAGGCCGTCCCTCGGGCCGAGATCGACCGGTTGCTGGCCCTGGCCGCCCGTTCGGCCAGCAACGCCAACACGCAACCCTGGCACGTGCACGTCCTCACCGGCGCGGCCAAGCGTCGCCTCAGCGCCGCGGTCCTGCGCGCACACGACGACGGCGAGCGGGTGGCGCAGACCGAATACCCCTACCAGCCCCGGCCTGACGAATGGGCGGAGCCGTACTCCTCACGCCGACGCCGGTTCGGGGAAGGGCTGTACCGCGACACGCTCGGGTTCGCCCCGGAGGACACGGCAGGCAGGCTCAGCCATCACCGGCGCAACTACGAGTTCTTCGGCGCACCGGTCGGGATCATCCTCACCGTCAGCCGGCGCCCCCTCGCGGGGGCACTCGTGGACGCCGGCCTGTTCCTGCAAGCGCTCATGCTCGCGGCACGGGGAGCGGGTCTGGACACCTGCTCGCAGGCGTCGTTCATCGACTTCTATCCGGTCCTGCGTGAACACCTGCGCATACCCGATGACCACATCATCGTCTGCGGGCTCGCACTGGGGCATGCCGACCCCGGCCACCAACTCAATCGGCACCGCACCCCGCGAGAACCCGTCAGTTCCTTCAGCACCTTCTATGACGATGAACCCGCGTAGTTCGTGACCAACTCACTATCGCGCCGTTTCCACCGAAGCGGGAGAGTCCTCGCCTGCCTGTCATGGCGAGGCGCCGAAGGAGCAACTACTCGCCGGACGGCTGCTCGCCGACGACGTCCGGGAGCCGGCACGCGAGCGGTCCGCCCAGGTCGTGAGCGTCGACCTTCCGACCGCGCGCGTGCCCTTCCCGGACGGCCGACTGGCTCGGCCAGGCCGCACGAGCCCCCGTATGCACGAACTCCCCAGGGCGGCCGAGGAGGACCGGCCACCCTCACGGCCTGACGATGACGCGCCGGCCGGGGTGAGTAACCGGATCGATGTCATCGGCCTCGTGGGCGACCACGCGGTCGGATGAGGCGTCGCGCCTGCTCATCACGATGCGAGCGGTCCGGCGGCGACCTGGAAGCCGGTGACCAGTTCCGGCCGCAGCCGTACCACCACGTCGACGAGCTCGCCAGGCCAGGCTTGGAGCCTGATCTGGGCCTGCTTCACCTCCTGCGGATCCTCCACCAGCCCGGCCCGCCCGGTCAGCACCACACTCCAGCCCAACCTCGTGGCCGCATCCAGCAGGTCCGCCTCGTACACCACGTGGCAGACCCGCCGCAGCAGGGCTGCGATCTCCGGCTCGTAGCGCAGTCCGATCAGCAAGCCGTCGCCGTCCATGGCGTGTGCGACGAACCGAAGGGCCGGTATCGCCCGGCTGATGAACACGATCCTGCCGAAGGTGACGTTCCCCAGAAGCCGCAGCGCCTCATCGCGAGACAGTTGCCTGCTCACCGGGGCGGGCGACGTTGCCTGCTGTTGCACAGATCCACGATCGCGCACTGACGTCGCCCCCTGGTAGGGACCAAAGTCCCTTGCCCTGATCTCTCTCCGCAGCGGCGCAGGCCGGTCCCCGCACGCGCCCCTCGGTTCAGCGCTGGAGGTCAGAAACAGGCTCACCGTGCAGAAGTCCCGTCACCGGCTCACCCGGAAGATCTGCCACGCCTACCGCGAAGGCCGGGAAGCCCTGCTCGCCGCACTCGGCCTGGTCGTCAACGCCGTCGCGCTGTGGAACACCCGCTACCTGTCGACCGCCCGCGCGCCCAGGGCGTCCCGGGCAAGGACGAGGACGTCGCCCACCTCAGCCCTTTGGCCGCTACGCCATCACCGCCTCCGTACCCACCCAAGACCTTCGGCCCGTTACCGCCGGTTGAGTCGGAGGTGCATGATCCATCCTGGTCCATCGGTTGGGCATAGGGTGGGCGGCATGGCGCTGCAGCTTGTTCAGGTGAACTTCAAGGCTCGGGATGACTCGGCGCTGGGCCGGTTCTGGGCGGAGGCGCTCGGCTGGGGTGTTTCCAGCGAGGGACCCGGTGTGACCAACGTTGCGCCTGTGGGCTTCGAGTGGCCGGACCCCGTCGCCGTCTGCGTCGATGTCGTCACCGTCCCGGACCCCGAAACGGTGAAATACCGCGCGCACATCGATCTCGCGACCACCTCCGCGGCCCATCACGCGGAGCTGGTCGCGCGCCTGAAGGAGCTCGGTGCGACGCCTGCCGATGTGGGCCAGGGCGACGTCCCGTGGACGGTTCTGGCCGACCCGGAGGGCAACGTGTTCTGCGTCCTGGAGCCTCGGGAGATCTACCGGGACACCGGGCCGATCGCCGCGGTGGTGGTCGACTGCGCGGACCCGCGGGCCATGGCCCGCTTCTGGGGCGAGGCGGTGGGCTGGACCCCGCACGAGGTGACCGACGATCACGCGAGGCTGCGCTCCGCCAAGGGTGTCGGGCCGTATCTCGAGTTCCTCCGTACGCCCGACGTGAAGACCGTGTGGAACCGCGTCCATCTCGACCTGTTGCCCTACCGCGGTGACGATCAAGCGGCGGAGGTGGCCCGGCTGCGAGCCCTCGGCGCGACGCTCGCCGATGTCGGCCAGGGCGACGTCCCGTGGATCGTCCTCGCCGACCCGGAGGGCAACGAGTTCTGCGTCCTCGGTCCGGCCTGACGCGAAGCCTCCCCGTCTTCGGGCCGGGCAGCGGTCCGAATCGCGTCGGCAGCGGCCCGTGGAAGGCGACGACTCTCAGGATGGCACTCCGTAGCGGGTGGCGATCGCGGTGGCGCGGTCGCGCAGGGAGTCGCGCAACCACTGCGGGGCCAGGGCTTCCGCGTTCATGGTGAGCTGCCACAGCGCCCATTCGGCGTGTCTCGGATCTTGGAAGGTCACCTCCAGCCGCAGCCAGCCGTCAGGGTCGGTTTCCTCGGCGAGGACGGCCAGCGCGGTGGTCACCAGGTCCTCCCGCCGCGCCGGGTTCACCCGTACCAGCACGGTGACTTGGTCGCCGCCGGTCCGGAACCGCGTGCTGCGTTCCTGCCAGGCCCTATCCAGATCGACCCGGTCTGGTCGTTGTGCGGGTTCGGCGAGTTCCTTGGCGGCCGAGATCCGGGACAGCCGGTAGGTGCGGTCCGCGCCAGACCTCGTGGCCAGCAAGTAGCCCCGGTCGCGTATGGTGACCAGCCCGATCGGGTCCACCGTACGCCACTGCGGGGTCTGGTCCACAGCCGCGTAGTGGATGGCCAGTTTGCGTCCGGCGAACACCGCGCGCAGGACCTCCGCCATTGTGGCGTCAGGCACCTCCTCATCGACCAGCCGGCGCGAGAGAAGATCGATCTCCGGGTCGATGAGCAATCGCTCGGCCGCGCTGGCCGCGGTGTCCCGATAGCTGTCGGGTAGCGCGTCAACCACCTTGAGCATCGCCGAGGCGAGCGCCGAGCCGAGGCCGAATGCCTGCGCGCCACGCCGCGATCCGGCGACCAGCAGGGCAAGGGCCTCGTCGTGGTTCAGCCCGGTGAGCTCGGTCCGGAAACCGGGCAACAGCGCGAACCCGCCGTGCCGGCCGCGTTCGGCGTAGACCGGGACGCCCGCTGCGGACAGCGCCTCGATGTCGCGCAGCACGGTGCGGGTGGACACCTCCAGCTCGCGGGCCAGCGCGGCCGCGGACAACCGGCCGTGCTGCCGCAGCAGCAACACCAGCGAGACCAACCGGTCGGCGCGCATGCGAGAACTCTACAGAAATACACGACACAGGATGTCGTGATTTGTTGGGAGGCTGATCAGCACGACCGAAAAGACGACGGCTACCGAGCCGATCAACGTACGTAATGGCGACGAATCGAATGGAGCGAATGTGGCAATGGAGCGAACCGCGGTCAACCCGTGGGCGTGGTCGGTGGAGATGGGGTACAACCAGGGCGAGATCGTCTCCGGGCACACCCGGACCCTGTACTGCTCCGGGCAGACCGCGATGAGCGGCGAAGGCAAGCCCCAGCATGCCGATGACATGGCGGCGCAGTTGGCGCTGAGCCTCGACAACCTGGAGGCCGTGCTCGGCGAGGCCGGCATGTCCCTCGCGAACCTCGTCCGGCTCAACGTCTACACCACCGACGTCGATCGGCTCTTCCAGCACTACGGCGTGCTGGCGGGGCGGTTGGGCGCCGCCGGGGTGGCGCCGTCCACCACGATGCTCGGGGTGACACGGCTGGCGATCCCCGACCTGATGGTCGAGCTTGAGGGAACCGCCGTCGCGTGATGTGACCTCGCCGCCTCCGGCAGGGCTGCCGGAGGCGGCACGAGCAAGTGGACAGGTGGGTGATTTCCGGTGCTCAAAATGGCGACAATCGGCGTCTACGGCTTCGACGGCGAGTCCTTCCTGCAACGACTGCGGCAGGCGGAGGTTCGTCTGCTGCTCGACGTACGGCAGCGCCGCGGCGTCCGCGGGCCCGAGTACGCCTGGGCGAACTCACGCCGGCTGCAGGCGGCCCTCGCCCTTGCCGGGATCGCCTACGAGCATCACCGCGAGCTCGCCCCGACCACCGAGTTACGCCGGCTCCAGTACGCCGAGGATGACCGCCGAGGGGTCGGCAAGCGCTCGCGCCGCGAGCTCGCCGCCGAGTACACCCGCCGCTACACCATCGAGATCCTCGACAGCGCCGATCTCACGCCGATCGTGTCGGAGCTGCCGAGCGGTGGGACCGCGGCGCTGCTCTGCGTCGAGCGCGACCCCGAGGCCTGCCACCGCTCGTTGATCGCCCGGCGGCTTACCGAGCAGCACCGCGTCACGATCGAGCACCTGCGCCCGTTGTGACGCGCGAATTCCCCGGACGTGTCCGTTACGGAACCTGGGCGATCTTCGCCGGGAGGTCGCGGGCATTGCGGTCGAGTGATCGCCGCCGGCCGTTCCGCTGCCTGCGCCAGGCCCCGAACAAGATCGATCTCGGCGATGACTCCCGCCCCGCCTTCACCCCCGAACTCCGAGCGGCGTTTCAAGACCATCACCCGGCACGACGACGACTACTCAACCCGATCGAACTCGACGCGGTCCACGCCCACGACCGATGAGCGCTCGCCTAAGCCGGTTCCGCGTAGGTGATGTCGTACTTGGCGGCGATGGGGTTGAGCTTGACCGGGTCAAGATTTCCCCCGGTGGTGATGTGCGGTCTGGCCTCGATCAGGTCCTCGACGAAGCACTCCCATCCGCCCGGCGACGAGATCTGAATGACGCGTGGGGGCGGGGTGGACCCAGGGCGCAACGCGTGCGGGACGCCGCGAGGCAGCAGGACGAACTGCCCCTTGGTAGCCGTGTGCCTCTCGTTGTCGTACTCGACGACCAGTTCTCCGTCGAGTACGTAGATGCTCTCGTCGGCCTTGTGGTGGACGTGGCGCGGGATGGCCTGGGCCACCACCATCTCGAGGAGTGAGAGCCGTCCTTCGGTGTCGGTGGTGCGCACCTTGGCGCTGAAGGCCGGCGGGACCTGGATGCGACCCGGGCGCGCCTCGCCACGCCGCAACACGTGGAAACGCTCCTTGTCGCCGTTCTCCTCGGTCTCGCCGTGCAGGTGATAGCGCATGCCGTACGGGGCGCCGAGCTTGTTGATCTCGACCCAGTCCCGGCCGTCATCCTCGGCCACCAGCGTCTGCCCGGCTTCCGCGACATCCTCGACGTAACGCTCCCAGCCACCCGGCGAGGACAGCTGCAACGCGTGCACCGGCGCTTCGGACAGGGTGCGCATGGCATGGGTCACGCCGCGCGGCAGCAGTGCGCACATGCCCGCGGTGAGCCGGTGCGTCCGTCCGTCGAAGTCGATCCCAAACTCCCCATCGATCACGTAGACGACCTCGTCGAAGGTTTCGTGCACGTGCGCGGGGATGTCGTTGTGCCCTCGATTCTCCATGAGGGTGAAGCGCCCCTCGGTGTCGGCCACGCCCGCCTTGACAGCGGTCCAGGCCGGCAGCGACACGCGCCCTGCGCGAGACTCCCCGGCGTTCAACATGATGAAACGATCCCTGGACATGCGATATCCTTTCCGGAGACGGATTCGGAATCCGATTCCGTTAAACTATAGACTGAGGATCGTTCGGGATGTCAAAGCAATCTCCCCGCAAGCCACGCACCGACGCCGAGCGCAACCGCGGCCGCGTGTTGCAGACGGCTTGCGAGCTGTTCGCCGAACATGGGCCCCAGGTGCAGATGGCAGACGTGGCCAAGGCGGCCGGGGTGGGTGTCGGCACCCTCTACCGGCACTTCCCCACGCGCCAGGCGCTGATCGAGGCGGTGACGGAGCAACGCTTCGCCGAGATCCTGGCGTTCGCCCGCGCCCAGTGCCTGCCCGACCCCGACACGCGACGAGCGCTGAGCTGCTTCCTGACCCGGATCGGCGAGGTGCACGACGAAGGCCGCGGGTTGTCCAGCGCGATCGAGGCGGCACTGGGCTCGACCGAGCCGCGGGGCGAGGTGAGCACCGAGCTCCTCGCCCTCAGCGAGACGCTGCTTGAGCGTGGACGGGCGGACGGCACGCTCCGGGCGGACACGAAGATCGCCGACCTCTACATGATCGCCGGCGCGGTGGCCACGATCAGCCGGGACGCCATCGGCGACTGGCGGCGCTTCATCGACATCGCACTCGACGGCCTCCGGCCACGATGATCCACCTGACTTGCGCAACGTCGGCCCAGCTCGACGATCACGCCGTCGTTCCAGGAGCATGGCGGCGCCGGCTCAACCGACACCCCGGGCATCGCCGACGAGACGTTCGAAATCACGTGGGCGAAGCGCGGAGACACCGCCCGATCGGCCGCTGCCGGCCCGGTCCAGGCCGACGCGCTGCACGAACGGGTCGACGAACGCGCTGCCCGCGATGAGGACGCCGTCGGCCGAACCGACTTCTTCCGAACCGTCGCGGCCTCCCCCGCACTGGTCGCCCGCGCCAGGGAGATCGCCTCCGGCCTCCAGCAGACCCTCGCCGGCGAGCTCGAACGCGACCCGGCCTTCGACGGCGACGCCCCGCTGCTCGCCGCCTTCTTCATCACCGGCTACACCGCCGTACTGGTGGAGACCGCCCGGCGCCTGATCGCCGGAGAACCGGCCGACACCATCGCAGACGACCACCGCGCCCGCCTGGAGCGCCTGTTCGACGCCCTCAGCAGCGGAGTCGCGCCCCGGCCGTGAGGATCACACCGATCGACAGCCCGGCCGGAAAGCTGCCGACGTCGCAGTGAGCCTCTCTCGTCCCCTCCGGCGGAGTGCCGGCTCAACAGCGTGATCGCGCGTCCGACGTTCGCCTCATGACGTGGCAGGGCTCCTGGTAGACGGGTCGATCACCACGACCTTCAGATGTACACGCCCGACTCGAAGCCGAGCCGCAGCCAGTCCTCTTCCGTGGCCTGGTCGTTGCCATCTCGGGACACGATGCAGGTCACGTCGATGTCCCACCTGCCGTCGTCGCCGACGAGAACCTGGTCGACGTTTACCACGTCATAGACATCAAGCCGTATGCCCAGCCCTGGGAACGGCGGGATGGGCAGCCGAAGTTCGCGCAGCCACGTCCCCTGCAGGGTGGGCGCCACCAGGAGGGCTCGGATCGGGCCTTCGGCAAGACTCTTGCTCACGAATTTCCTCTCAGACACAACGGCCACGGCGCACGAACGCCCAAGGGGGAGATCATCGCAGATTACCGAACAGCGCCTACCGGCAAGGGCGCATCCTTGACGCGGTGATGCAGGCCCACCCCGTCCGGGCCGACGGGCCTTCCGGACGCGAACGCGCTCGCCCTGTCTGAGCGCCTGACCTTCCGCCGCGGTGCCGAGCCTGTCCGAGCTTGTCCGAGTGCGGCCGAACCCCTGTTGGACAGCGGGAGCAGGGGTCTTCACTGACGGTGACGCGGCGATCCGCCGCACGGACGAAGGGAGCAGTCATGATCGACAACGAGCGCAACGAGCCGTACGAGCCCCCGCAGATGCTCGACATCGGCGAGTTCGGGCAGCTGACCCGCGGCTACGGCATGCTCAACATGGACTGGGCCTACTACTACCCGGGGTAGTGAGGCCATCGTGCCCATCGAGTCCCACGGAGTCCGGTACGGGTCCGGACAGCCGGCACATCCCAGAAGAAAGGCACCAGTCATGATCGGCAACGAGCCGTACGAACCCCCGCAACTGCTCGACATGGGCGAGTTCGGAGAGCTGACCCGCGGCATGGCCGGGCCGCTGATGGACATGGCCTACTACTACCAGTGAGATGAGGGGTCCGGTGCGCAAGCTCAGTGGCGAGGAGTTCGCGGTGCTGCCCGACAGCGCCGCCGGCGAAGCCCTCGCTGAGGCGCTGCACGGCGTGGTGGTGCTGAGCTACGCGTCCGGCCGTCCGTGTCTGCTGGCCGCCTCGCCCGGCGAGATCGTCCACGCGGAGGCAGGCCACGCGCGGCTGGCGGTGATCGGCATCTGCCCGGTCACCGCCGGCCGGCTCCGGCGGATGGCGGCGCGACTCGGGTGCCTGGCGGACGCGGACGCGGTGGCTGCGGCGTTGCCCGGCAGTTTCCATCTGGTCGCCGTGGTGGGCGGGCAGGTCCGGGTGCAGGGCACCGCTTCGGGCATGCGGCGGGTCTACTACGCGCGGGCCGGCGGGGCGGTGGTCGCGTCCGGTCGGGCGGCGGTGCCGGCCGCGCTGACGCGGGCGGCGGTGGATGAGCGGGCGCTGGCGGTGCGGTTGTTGACGATGGTTCCGCCGGCGCTGGCCGAGCCGCTGTGGCAAGGGGTCGCCATGGTGCCGCCCGGCGAGGCGGCCCACATCGACGCGGACGGGGTGCGGCTGCGCGCCTGGTGGCGGGCGCCGGAGCCGGAGATACCGCTGCAGGAGGGCGCTCCCGTGGTGCGGGCGGCCCTTGAGGAGGCCGTGGCCGCCCGGATCGGCGAGGGCGCGGTGGTGGCCAGCGACCTGTCCGGCGGGCTGGATTCCACGCCGGTCAGCTTCCTCGCCGCCGCGGCGGCCGGGGAGCGGTCGGCGAAGCTGATCACGTTCGTGCTGGCCATCGACGATCCCGAGCAGGACGACCCGGAGTGGGCGGCCCGCGCGCAGGCGCACCTCCCGGGCGAGCACGGGGTGGCCCGGCCCGGTGACGTGCCCAAGTGGTTCGCCGGGGCGGCCGAGGCCGTTCCCGGGCTGGACGAGCCGACGCGGTGGCTGCGCGCACTGGCCCGCGAACTGGCGAGTTCGGCGCTGCTGGCTGGGCGAGGAGCGGCCGTGCGCCTGACCGGGCACGGCGGTGACGAGGTCGCCCTGCTGCCCGACTGCTACCTGCACGACCTGGCCCATCGCCACCCGGCGGCGCTCTGGCCCCACCTGCGCGAGCGGCGGTCCAGGGCCCGGTGGCCGCTGTGGGCGTGCGCCCGCGCGCTGGCCGACCGGCGTCCCTATGCCGCCTGGCTGGCGGATCAGGCGGAGACGCTCCGCGCGCCGCTGTCCCGCTTCCGGCCGGACTTCGGATGGGAGCACCCGCTACGCATGCCTGACTGGACGACCGAGGCCGCGACGGACGCGGTCCGCCGGCAGCTCCTCACGTGCTCCGCCGAGCCGCACTCCCCCCTGCGCGCCCAGCACCAGAGCCTGTCGAGCATCCGTTCCATCGCCGCCTCCGTCGACGGCGTGCAGATCCTGACGGGCCGCGTGGGCGCCCCCATGCACGCCCCCTATCTGGACGACCGCGTCGTCGCCGCCTGCCTGGCCGTACGGCTGGACCAGCGGGCGGCGCCCGGCGCCTACAAGCCGCTCACCCGGGCCGCGATGCGGCCGGTCATGCCGGCCGAATGCCTGGAACGCACCACCAAGGGGGAGTTCTCGGCCGACATCTACCAGGGGCTGCGCCGCCACCGCGACCAGTTCCTGACCCTGCTCGACGGTTCGCTGCTGGTGGAGCGCGGCCTGGCCGACGCCGCCGCCCTGCGCCTGGCCTGCGTGCGCACCCCGGCCGAGGGCGGGCCGGGCGTGATGGCACTCGACGTCTTCATCGCCGCCGAGAACTGGCTGCGAGCCCTTCTCGCCTACCCCGCACAGGAGGAGTCGTGCGCGTGAGCCTTCGCCCCGGCGTCACCCTCACCCCGATCGACGAGGTTGCCGTGCTCCTGGACGAGCGCACCGGCCGCTACCGCCAACTGAACGCCACCGCCGCGCTCGTCCTGCGCAGCCTGCTGGCGGGACACGGCCCGGATGGGGCCGCCCGCGACCTCGTCCGAACCCATCCGGCCGCGACGCCCACCGCCGAGGCGGATATCGCCGCGCTCCTCGCGCAGTTGCGCGCCGCGAACCTCATCGTCGAGACCGTCGACCGGGAGCAGCCGCGATGAGCGTGTCCATGGTGCCCGCCGACCGGCCCGGCCTGCCCCGGGGCCGCCGCCTGCCCGCGCTGGCCGCCGTGGCCGCCGCGCACCTGATCGCCCGCCTGCCGCCGGCCCGCATCCGTGCGGTGCTCACGTTCGCCCGCCGCGGCGCCGCGCCCGCCACCGCCGAACAGGCCGGAGCGGCACGGGACGCGGTGCTCGCGGTCAGCCTGTCGTGCGCCGGGGAAGGTTGCCTGCCCCGCTCCATCGCCGCCGCCCTGCTGTGCCGGTTGTACGGATCCTGGCCCACCTGGTGCGCGGGCATACGGGTCCACCCGTTCGGCGCCCATGCCTGGATCGAGGCCGACGGCCACCCCGTCGACGAGCCGCCCCACCACTATCGGGTCACGATCGTCATCGCCCCGGACAGTGAGCTTCCAAGATGAGGGCCCCGGATCACACCTTGACGATCACGAGCCTGGAGCGACCAGGCGAAGGCGATCATCCGTTGGAAAGCCGCCCTGAACGCCTTCGCCATGACCTTCGAAGACCGCCCGACCCTGGGAGGTCAGCCGTTGGGGCTCAGTAGACGCTCCAGTGCTCCTTCTGCGGCGGATAGGCGAAGGTCTGGGTCTCGGCCCAGTCCTCCCCGACGACGCGGTAGTCGTGCGCAGCTTCGCTCGCAGTGTGGTGGCGGCCGATGTCGATCCTGTCGGCGATCGACCAGACACCGTTGACCTTGTGCTCCACGGTGTAGAGAAACTCGTTGAAGCCCGAGGAGGACACGCACGTGTTGACGATCGTGAGCGAGTGTCGCCCCGCCGTCAGATTCGGCGGGATGGTGACGATCTGGTTTCTCCACTTGTAGATGCTGTCCTCGAGCAGCGGTCGCCATCGCGCGGCCGGGGTTCCGTTCACGGTGATGGTGGCATCTTGCAGACCGACGCCCACATCCAGCCGGCGGATCAGTCGTACGCCCGTATTGACCGGATTGACGGTCACGGTGAACCGGCTCGACCCTCCACGAGGGAACGCGCGACCATCGTCACTGACGATGTGGGCGGGATCCACGATGTGGTCAGGCACCCCTTCGGACGCGCTGCGTCGCGGCGCCATCCTCTGAGCGATGATGACGCTCAGTGCTACCGCGACTGTCAGCACGGCCACCGCTGTGAGCAGGGCGGCTCGGCGCCAACGTCGGCCGGGGCCACGGGTCTTCCCCGTGTTGCCAGGTGCGGTCAGGACCTGGGCAGCGAGTGGCGTGCCATTGGAGGACTCGACGCTGCGATCCTCCTTTGACCCGGCGGGCATCTGACTGACACGGACCCGTTCCCATGCCCGTTCCCACGCCGGGAGCTGATGGTCGGGGACGCGGCACCCCCGCAGGAAGGCCACCATCACCGCCTTCTTGGGGAAGCGCCGACCGGCCAGCATGTCGGCGCAGGTAGTGCGTGGCAGCCGCGTTCCGCCCGCCCTGTCCGCCCGTGTCTGAAGCTCTCGAAGTGACACGTCGGCCCGCGCGAACTGCTCGGCCAGCAGCTTCACCAGCCCTTCGTGACAGTTCACCGACTCCGGTCCACCCTCGGTCGCCTCTCCTGCAGGCCCGGGGTTTTGGTCGCCTTGAGGGGCTTTGCTCATCGTTTCCCAGACCCTGCCCTCTCCTGACCCGGCTGTTCGGCCGCACCGACCGCGACAGACAGTGTACGAGTGATCGCCGAACGTGTCCGCATCTGGTGATGCGGCGTTCGGAAGACGTCGACCCCTCCGTCCTCCCCGAACTCGGAAGACCACCACACACGTCACGGCGGGCACCCAAGGAGCCGAGCTGGGAGGAGTATCCGGCGAAGGTGAACCGCCGCCATCCGCTCGGTGTAAGTGTCGCCGGACAGGAACCCGATGTCGTAGTCGATGCCCTTCTTCATGACATGTCCCTCACCTGGCTGGACGGAAGGTTCAGCGGAACAGGTGGGCGTTCTCCACCGCCCAGTCGTCAAAGCCGCGCAGCGGGCGGCCGATGATCTCGCGCACGGACGGCCGCTGGTCGAGCGTCCACTGGGTGAGCTCGGCGAGCCGCGCGCCGTACTCCCGCAGGGCGTACAGCGTCACGTCGATGCCACCGTCGGGCCAGCCTCGACGCCGCCGGTTCGCACGGCTGTCATCGGGGATCATCTCGACGGCTGCGATGTCGTGGCCGATGGCTGCGGCGATGCTCGCCACCCGTGACCGGGTGCTGATCGGCAGTCCGACCGCTTCGACAACGGTGCCGGCATGGTCGCCGGTACGCAGCGCCGCCACCGCGACGGCGGCCAGGTCGTCCTCGTGGATGAAGGGGTAGTGGCCGTCCTCCAGGAAGGCCTCGCGCACGATGCGTTCACCTCTGACCGTGTCCGGCCAGTCCGACCCCGTGGCCGGATAGGTGCCCTCGATCACCGACCCCATCACGGCTGACGGGCGAATGTGCGTCCACTCCATCCCGGAGCGTTCTACCGCTCGCTCGATGGCGAGCCAGAACCACGTGTCCGGTGGGTAGGCCTCCTCGTACTCCGGTCCGTGCGAGGACAGCACGACGATTCGCCGCACACCGGCATCCCGGGCGGCCATCAGCGCATCCCCCACCGTCGCCGGCACGGCTCCGGCGAGAAAGACGCCGTCAACGCCGTCGAAGACCCCGGCGTGCTCCAGCGGCCGGGTGATGGACCCCTCGACGACCTCGACCCCGTCAGGCCAGCCGTCCACCTGGCCAGGCTCGGCGAGAACACGCACCCGATCCCCGGCATCCAGCAGCCGGCGCGCCAGGCCCTGCCCGACGACCCCCGTGGGGCTGCCGCCCGCGTCCTTCCTCGCGCTGACGGCAGTCAGCAGATGCAGAGGAGGCTGCGAGGCACTCGCAACCCGCTTGATTCCACCCATGGCAAGACCCTCCAACACGTAATGGAGATCTTGCGCCACCCCGGTGACCGAGGGGAGGTTGCGGATCCGAGATCACCAACACTACCAGCGCGCCACACATCAACCGCGGTCGCGTGCCTGGCCAGGCCAGTTATGCGCCGATGAGTGCATCACGACGGTCGCTGGGATCGACTGGGTCAGACAGGACAACAAAGGCACCCCGGCTCGAAGCAATCCACGAAGAAGATCAACAGCTGGTGCGGAAACTTCGCCGGGACGCAGTCAGGTGGCCTCACCCAACTGTTCGGCCACCTGCTCCAAGCCACCCCTGATGAGCCGCCCATACTCGTCGTCGCCAAGCACGCCGATCCCGTCCCGCGCCTGCTGGAGGTGCTCACGGGCGCGGCCGAGATCGCCCAGCTTGCGATAGCACTCACTCAAGTTCAGGTGCAACGACGGATACAAGCCGGCCACCGTAAGGGGCACCCCGGCTTGGGCCACCCGCTCATCAGTGATCAGGCCGACGGCGGCAAGTGCTCGCAGATCCCACATCAACTCCTGGTTCACGTCGTCCTGCACGTCGGCCATCGAGTGGGCAAGGACACAAACATGCAGCGGATCGCCTTGCTCTCCGCCGATGTCGTCCCAGATCTGCGCGAACAGCTCGCGAGCGGCTTCACGCCGGCCTTGGTGGTGATGCAACTCCACCCCCTGGCCGATCCGAGCCATCGTGGGGTCGGCGGTCATGAGCGGCTCCTTCACCGTCGCAGACGATCATCGCAGTCAGCCTACTTGCCCGACAGGGCTTGACGACCTTCAACCTTCTGACCAGCTAGTTCGCGTGATAATCCTTCCGAGGTGCCGCACAGAATCGGCGGGCTCCCACCCGAAGCGATCAACCGGCGACCCTGGAGGCCAGCCGATCGCCGGACGGCAAACAGCCCTGTCTGAGACTGCCCTTCGCACACGGAGCCTCAGACGGGGCTGCCCCCTGAAACCCGCCCTGGCGGGCCGCGCCCTCTTGCGGGTCCGGCGGAGATGGAGAGTCGCGCCGGGTGCTTCCAGCGGCCCCCGATCCGCGCTCCCCGAACGTTCCGCCTCGCGCGCGTCAGCCGGCCGGAACATGGGCCCCCTCCCCCTGTCCGGAGCAGAGAACAGGTCGCTACCGCTACTTCGGGCAGTTCCGGGGGCCGACGCTCTGCCCCGCACCGACGACGGTGACCTGGGGAGGACTTTCCGGCGCCGTGGCGGCGGCGGCCGTGCACACGATCTGGTCGATGGCCAGCGTGGACAGTTCGCCGGCCGGAGCGGACAGGGCCACCACCAAGCGGCCGGCCGGCGCGGCGGTCACCGAGAACGGGCCGGCTTCGGGCGGGACCTCGGTGGTGAATCCACGCGCCTGTTCCCTCGCGGTGGGTTCGGCTGCCAGCAGCGCGAGGGTGTCCGCTCGGAACATCGGACGACCACCGAGCCGCGTTACCGCGCTGAGCCGGCCGTTCTTGACCAGGTAGAGGGTGATCGTCGCGGTTGGTGCGACGCCTCCGCTCGGCGGGTCGCCGACGGTGATGACGTCGCTGGGTCGCACGCCGCAGCCGGCCACGGCGACGAGCGATACGAGGCCCGCGGCGAGCACGCGGCGGGCGAGCCCGGTTCTCACTCGGGGCCTCCGTCCGGATCGTGTGCCCGGCGTGGCAGGCGCAGCGTGAACATCGCGCCGCCGTCCGGGGCGTTGGTGACGGTGAGGTCGCCTCGGTGCAGTCGCGCGTTCTCCCGCGCGATGGCGAGGCCCAGGCCGCTGCCCTCGGACCTGGCCCTGGCCGCGTTGGCCTTGTAGAACCGGTCGAACACGTGCGGCAGCACCGCTTCCTTCAGTCCCGGTCCATGGTCGCGGACCGCGAGAGAGATCCAGTGCGCGTCGGCGGAAAGCCGTACCGACACCGGTGGCTCGCCGTGCCGCAGGGCGTTGCCGACCAGGTTCGCGAGAACGACGTCCACTCGGCGCGGGTCCAGCCGTGCCGTCACCGCGGGTGGAAGCTCGGTGTGCACCGACTCCGACCAGCCCCGGGCACGCAGGGTCGAGCGCACCAGCTCGGCCACGTCGACCTCGTTCAGCACGAGGGCCGCCACGCCGGAGTCGAACCTGCTGATCTCGATGAGGTCGTTCACCAGCCCTGTGAGGTTGAGCGTCTCCTGGCTGACCAGCCTGGCGGCCCTGCCGGCGGGCTCGGGCAGCTGGGCCGCCTCCTCATCGAGGACGTCGGCGACCGCGGCGAGCGCGGCCAGCGGGGTGCGCAGCTCGTGGGACACGTCGGCCACGAACCGGCGGGCGTCGGCCTCCATCTCGCGGAGCTGCTTGACGTGCCGTTCCAGCTCCGCGGCGGTGTTGTTGAACGTGCGTGCCACGTCGGCCAGCTCATCGGAGCCGCGGACCACGATCCTGGTCCGCATCTCGCCCTCGCCCAGCAGGCGCGCCGCCCGACCGAGCTCGCGCACCGGGCGCAGCACGCCACGGGTGGCCAGCAACGCGAGGACGACCGCGAACACCAGGGCCGCCCCGCCGGTGAGCCAGGCGCGTGCGGCGAGTTCGTCGATGCTGCGCTGTTCGGGAAGCAGGCTGCGCGCGGCGTAGACCTCGATGCCGGACACCCGCGTCATCCGGTCCCGCTCGGCGATCAGCAACGGCGTGCCGATGATCAGGATGGGCCTGTCCTCCCAGACCACGCGCTGCCACGCCATGTCGCCGCCGGCCACCGTCCGCCGCAGCTCCGGTGGGATCATCCCGAGATCCACGTCGGCCGGCGAGTGCGCCTCTTGGTAGACGGCGACCGCGAAGCTGCTCCCGTCGTTCGCGGTGCGGGCGATCTCATCGAGCTCGTCCGGGCCCGGCGCCGCACTCCGCAACGGGAACACCGCCTCCAGGCGGCTTCTCGTCGCCTGCACCGCGGCATCCTGAGCCCGCTGCAGGATCTCGTTGCGGGCCTGAACGTAGCTCCCGCCGGCCACCGCCGCCGCGGTGACCACACACAACAGGGCGAACGCGAACAACAACCGGGCACGCAACCCCAGGCTCGGTCGAGGTGTCACCGGCGATTCACACCGGCCCGAACCGGTACCCGAACCCACGCACCGTCTGCACGTAGACGGGCGCCGCAGAGTCGTCCTCGATCTTCGCGCGCAACCGCTGCACGCACGCGTCCACGAGACGCGAGTCGCCGAAATACCCGTGCTCCCACACCGACTCCAGCAGCTGCTGGCGGCTGTGCACCCGGCCCGGCGTGCCGGAGAGCTCGAGCAGCAGGCGCAGCTCGGTCGGGGCGAGGCTGACCGGCACGCCGCGGTTGGCGACCACCAGCCCGGCCCGATCGATGGTCAGGTCCCCGTACCGCTCCAGCTCCGCCTGGTCCCGGCCGATCCGCCGGAGCACCGCGCGAATGCGTGCCTCGAGCACCCTGGGCTGCACCGGCTTGACCACGTAGTCGTCGGCGCCCGCCTCCAACCCGGCCACCACGTCCATGTCGTCGCCGCGCGCGGTCAGCATGATGATCGGCACCTCCCAGGCGGCCCGGACGCGGCGGCAGACCTCGAACCCGTCCATGCCGGGCAGCATCAGATCGAGCACGACGACGTCGGGCAGGTCCGTACGCAGTCGCTCCAGCCCCTGCTCACCGGACTCCACCGCGCGCACCCGGTGCCCATGCCGGGTCAGGGCCAGGTCAAGGCCCTCCCGTACGGCCGGGTCATCCTCGATCAACAACACTCGCGACACGCCGCCGAGTTTCACAGCACGCTCCGTAACTTGCCCGCCGGTCAACCCCATTCACCGTAGGCCGGCCGTGTCCCCGCCTCGTCCGCTCCGTGTCATGGTTGTGTCACGGTCACGCCGACGGTGACCGCCGTCGACGAACGGTGACCTGCGGCGGACAACGCGCGCATATTTGCCACCAATCGTAGTCGTCATGGACGAACCACGCACGATCCCACCTCGGCCCCGTGACCGGCTGTATGCCGTGCTCACGCTGGTGCCGGCCGTGGTCCTGCTGCCCGTGGCGCTCGTTCGCCATCCCGGCGTGGGCTACGTGATCGAGAACGAGGACCAGATGTAGCCCGGGGCCGGTGACGGGTTCGCGCCCGAGAACCGTCAAGATCCGCTCCAAGATCGCTTGCTGGGGCGGACCATCTTGAGTGCTCCCTAGGCGTCGAATCGTTCGGCGAAGTATTCGCAGCCGCCGAGTTCCTCACCAGGTTCGAACCGGGCCGCCCACTCGCTCACCTGGCCCGGCGTGGGGTCGCCGCCCAGCCCGGCCGCGGCCAGTGGCGGTGGCTTGCCGAGCCGCCGCCACTGCTCGGGCGGGAGCGTGAGGGAGAGCAGGCCGTTCAGCTCGCCGATCACGGCGAGGTCGTGGGCGGCGGCGTCCGCCAGTTCGAGTTCTTCCAGGCGCGGGAACGTCCGCAGCACGCCGAGATCGACGGGTTCTCGCGTGCGGAGGGTCACGGTGCGCAGGGTCGGATGTCCGGCCAGCGGGCTCAGGTCGGCCGCGTTCAACTCGAGCCGCAGCGCCTCGAGCGGGACTTCGCGCAAGGGACTCAGGTCGACGGGCCCCTCGCCGAACAGCGCCACCAGGCGCAGGTGGGGCGCGCCGCGGACCGGCTCCAGATCGAGATCCGCGACCTTGTCGACAACGAGGGACTGGAGCCTGCGCGGCTTCTTCGGGATCGGAGCCTCCCCACGCCAGTAGGTGCGGCTGTCGTCCAGGTAGCTCGGGAGGTCGGCGTACACATCGAGGTAGCCCTCACTGTCCTCGTAGTCGCCGCGGTCGAGCGCCTCCACGAGCCGGCGCAGCATGGTCGTGACGGAGTCGGCGACGTAGACGGGCGCGTTGTCGTAGTGGATTCCGACGCGGATGACCTGGCCCGGACGGCCCGCGGGGCCCGGGTCCATGTCGACCGCCAGGTAGTCGCCACCGGTGCTGGTCGCGAACGGGATCCAGCGCGGGCTGCTGAGCTGCCGCCGGATGGCACCGGGCGGCTCCCCGTCGCCGGGCATCGACCAGAGCGGTTCATCAGCCCACTTCCGCTCGGGCCGGTGGTGGATGAAGGTCGTCGTGGACTCCAGGGGGAACCACAGGTGGTTGTGGAAGAGCCCGGTCTCGTCGTCGCCGTCGGCCTCGCCGTACAGGGCCACCAGGTCGGGGGGCAGATCGCCGGGGAAGGCGGCCAGCAGCGCGGCCCGCTCGGCCGGGTCCAGCGGGTCGGGCAGAAGCTCCTCCTCTCCGAGGAGGTCGGCGCGTCTTCTCAGGTACTCGCGGAACAGCCGGACGGCCTCCTGCGGGTCGCCCGCCGGTGCCGGGTTCGTCGGGGGGCCCTGGTCGGCGCCGGGCTCGCGGGGCAGCGTGTCCGGGCGCAGGACGTACAGGAACCGGCCTGAATGGTCCCGGCTGATCGCCTGACCGGTCACCGCCTCGAACCGGCCCGATGGCTCGACGGCGAGATCGACCGTCAGATCCGCCTTCGACGCGCCGCTGAGCTTGTAGAGCCGCCTCAGCCCGCCGACGGGGATGCGCCAGCCGCCGCTGCTGCCATCGGGCATCTCGTATCCCGCCCCGCGGTGGCCGGAGGCCGACGGGCCGCAGTACGCGTGCACCCGTGCTCGCCGCCAGCCCTCCGGAGCAGCTGCCGCGACCTGCGCAGCCGTGTTTCGCAGGACCTCGGCCATGGCGTCTTTGCGTTGATCATCCATGCCGGCCAGTTCTACACCCTCGCACCGACGATCAGCAGAGCTCGTCGCGCCAACCCCCGATGCCGGCAAATACCGCTGTCTTCGGCCCTGCCAACGCCCCGCGTATGACAAGGGCATTCTCGTCGAAACCGAGCCGGGATAGTTCACTCAGCCGCGTCCGTAGCCCGGCGGCGAGCCGCCGGGCCAGGATGATGGGGTACGATCCGGATCAGCGTCTCGGGACGCCACCGGTCCGCGGAAAGGGCTCAGCCCACCCGAGCCTCAGCATGCTGGTCATAGTGTCATTCCTCCTTTTCGGCCCGGAGACGCGGACGTCGGGCAGTATCCGAAAGGGAGATCTCCGTGGCGAACCGTCTGCCCGAAAACCCCAGCCTTGACCACCTGAAGAACGAGGCCAAGCAACTGCTGCGCGGCGTGCGGGCGGGCGAGGTCCGCGCGCTCGCGACGGCCGGAGGGTGGCTGCGTCCGGTACCGCTGCCGGAATCGCTCTCGGACCTGCGGTTGGCCGATGCGCAACTGGTCGTGGCCCGCAAGTACGGCTTCACAAGCTGGTCGCGGCTGCGGGCCCACCTGAAGATGCTGGGGACGTTCGCGCGCCGGCCACTCGTGGTTGGCCCCTCGGCCGACCCCGCAACCGAGTTCCTGCGGCTGGCCTGCCTGACCTACGGCGGACCCGCGAGCACCGAGGCCGCGGCGCGACTGCTGGCCGCTCATCCCGAGATAGCCGACGCGTCGGTGTGGACGATGGCGGTGGTCGGCGACGCAGCGGGGATAGCTCGCACGGTCGCGGCCGACCCCGCATCGGCCCGGGCATCCGGTGGCCCCTTCGACTGGGAGCCGCTTCTGTATCTGACCTTTTCCCGAGTGGCGCAGGCCGACGCGGTGGGGGCGGCGCGGGTGCTGCTCGCGGCGGGAACCGATCCGAACGCCGGCTACCTGCCTGAAGGGCTGGGACCGCCATTCACCGCATTGACCGGGGCACTGGGCGGTGGAGAACTGCGGCAACCGCCGCACCCACAGGGCCTGGAACTGGCCCGAGTACTCCTGGCAGCCGGGGCGGACGCCAACGACGGCCAAGCCCTGTACAACCGCGGAATCGGAGGTGACGACACCGGCTACCTGGAGTTGCTGCTGGAGTTCGGCCTCGGCCGCGGGGACGGCGGGCCGTGGAAGGCCAGGCTGGGACGCGTGCAGGACTCGCCGGCCCGCATGCTGGCGAACACGGTGCTGACAGCTGCGTTACGTGGCCAGGCCCGCCGGATGCGGTGCCTGCTGACGCACGGCGCGCCCGCCGACGCCAAGGGCGACGGGCATCCGTTCTTCGGCGGGCACACGGCTCTGGAGCTGGCCCTGCTCGGTGAGCATACGCAGGTCGCGCGGCTCCTTGCCGACGCCGGCACCTCCAGCACGCTACGCGGGGTGGAGGCCGTGGAAGCGGCGATCATGCGAGGGGATCGCGGGGAGCTCGAACGCCTGATCAGCGGCGACCGCGCACTGGTCCGGCGCCTGCTGACAAAACGGCGGGACCTGCTCATCAGGGCCGCTGAGTACGGCCGAGTGCCGGCCGTCCGGCTGGCCTGCGCGCTGGGCTTCGACGTGAACGCACGCCTCCCGTCGACGGCGTTGCACAAGGCGGCGCGGGCAGGCGACCTGCCGATGGTGCGAACGCTTTTGGAGCTGGGAGCTGACCGGTCACTACGAGATCACGATTACGACGCCACCCCGCTGGAGTGGGCACGGTTCGGCGGCCAGACCGAGGCGGCACAGCTCTTGAGCCGGTAGCGGCCGGCCCACTCACGAGTACGGATGCCGTTGACGGGGTCCCACGTACCTGCGCCGGCGTCCGGGCAGCTCGGAGGCCGGGGCCGTGACGGTGCCGCCGGCGCTGATGATGAAGCGTAAGCGGGTGTGACGCACTCCCCCAGGTGCTCCTGATTTTGCTGGTGAGCAGCAGCAGCGTTTGCCGGTCAGTTCGGACAGCGCTCGGGGGCTTATTGCATAACAGCTCCTGGGCGCTATAGTTCAGCTATTCCGGAAATACGGAACAACGGAGTCAGGATGCCCATGGGACCGCTCGAAGAACGGATCACGGAGCTTGAGCGCCGGGTCGCCCTCCTGGAGGAGGCGCCCGCCGACCGGTCACCGCCCGCGGACGCCCTGCCGCGCCCCATCGCCGACGCGCCGCTCGACCTGCTCGATCTGATCCGGTCCAGGGCCGGAGGGCAGGCCCGCCCAGGCACGGTCATGTACGGCGGCGCGGTGACCTTCGAGGACCGCGACTACATGTGGGCGATGGAGCACGCGGCCGGCGAGGTGGCGGACGCGCACTGGGCCAGGGCCGCGGCCCTGCTCGAACGCCTCGGCAGCGGGCCGCGTCTGGCCTTGCTCGCCGCCCTCCTCAAGCAGCCGCGGACGCGCAGGGAGCTTCAGGAGGCACTCGGCGAGACGTCGACCGGGCACCTGTACCACCACCTCAAGGACCTGCAGAGCGCAGGCCTGCTCATCCAGCCGCGGCGCGGCGAGTACGCGATTGCGCCCCACGCCGTCGTGCCGCTGATGACGATCGTCGCCGTCGCCATGGATCTCGGCACCGCCGAGTCACCCCAGGAGGAACTCCAATGAGAAGCGCTCTGGGTGGATTACTGGACGCCCCCTCACGGCCGGCGTGGCGGGCCTGGTCGAAGGGCGATGTGGAGGGCTGCGAGCGCCACGCCGAGACCCTGTCCGGACCTTCCCGGGATCACCTGCTCTTCCTGTGCCACTCCGTGAAGCAGTCCTACGAGAAGGCGCTGTCCCACTACGACGACCTCGCCGCGGCCGGCCGCGCGCCAAGGGCGCTGGACGAGCCGGTCGTCGAGGCCTGGCTGCACCTGGGCCGCCCCGATCGGGCCGTCGAGCACGTACGGCGGCGCCGTGACGCCCGGCCGCGGGCCGTCGAGCAGGCGCTGCGCGTGCTCGACCCGAGGCTGACCCGACCGCTAGGGGCGCGGCTCGACGGCGCCACCGTGCTTCCGTTCGCCGACCACGAGCTCGCGCCGTACCTTCCGGCCGTGGCGGCGACCATCGATGGCGTCGACGTACTGGCGCATCTCGACACCGGCGGCACGTTCGTCGTCATGGGACCACGACGCGCCGCGGAGGCAGGCGTGGTGACCACCCCGGGCGGCACCAGCTCTCACGGGCTGCAGCGCGCCGAGCTACGTCACGGCACCATCGCCGAGCTGCGCTTGGGCGCCGCGTCGCTGACCAACGTGCCGGTCGAGGTGCTCTCCACCCTCGTCGGCCCCCAGGACCTGGTGATCATCGGCACCAACGTCCTGGAACAGTTCCTGTCCACCGTCGACCACCCCCGCAACCGCCTCATCCTCTCGCCGAGACGCCACCCCGACGCCGCCGCCGAGCACTCCCGCCTCCTCGCGGACAGCCCTGTGGCGGCGGAGTTCGGCTTCTACCTCTGGGCGGATCACTTCATGTTCGCGCGCGGCGGCTTCGGCCCACGCGACGACCTCACCTTCTTCATCGACTCGGGCCTGGTCTACGTGGACGACGCCGTGGAGCCGCCACGTCAGGCCTGCCTGCTGACCACGCCCCGCCACTACCGCGCCTGGGGCGTCCCGCGCCACCTGACCGGCCGCCCGCACTTCGACAGCCCCGAGCCGGTGTCACTCGGCCCGCTCACCCGGCGGGACCCGCTCGTGGCCGTCGCGAGGTCCCGGACGACGCCGTGGCAGTCCTTCGGCGGCGTACGCGTCGACGGCCTGCTGTCGCACGGCTTCCTCAAGGCTTACGCATGGACGCTGGACTTCGACAGGGGGCGGTACATGTTCCGATCGGCGCCCCGCGCGGGCGAATAGCGCAACTGACACTTGCCAACGGGTGTCGTTCGCGCTACCGGGTTGCCGACTGCGACTGGCTCTCGGTCGGTGGCGGGGGCAGGTCTGATGGTGCTCTGCTCGATGTCAGGGCGTCATGAAGCGCTCGTTCTCCGCTCACTGGGGGGCTGGAAGCCGGCGAGACCGGGTGTGTCGTCCGTGGTCAAGACGATCTGGTTGAGCACCAGCCCGGCCTCACGAGGCGCCAGCGAGATCGTGTGCTCACCCGGTCCGAGCGCCAACGCGGCCGCGGCGACGCTCGTGCTGCCGTACCAGGTCTCGAACCCGGTCTCCGGCCCGGACTTGTTCGACTGGTATCTCCACTGCCCGTCGACGACCACATGGTAGGAGTCGGCGTCGGCGTTCGGGTTGCTCGTGTTGACGAACAGGTAGTACGTGCCGCCGGTCCGGATGTCGACGGTGAAGTCGAGGCGCGGTGGTGCTCCCGCCGCCGAGCTCCCGTTGACCTTCTGCGTCGGGCCGGCCCTGAACAACGCCTCGGCCTGGGCTGCCGAGGTCGCCAGCCACTGCGCCTTCGCGCCGGCGTCGGCCGGCGGGACGACCTGGGGACCGTTACGGGCCAGCGCCCAGCGGTGCGTCCCGTTGTTGCTGTCGGTCGCGCGGGCGGTGGCACTGTTCTCGAGCGCGTCGGCCGCGTCGATGACCACCAGCCCGTCCTGCTCCAGGTACGGGCCGACCGGCGCGCCCTCGCCCCTGCCCACCGTGACGGGCACCACCCAGGCCTCACCGCCACCGGCGGTGATGGAGACCTCGGCCGTCCCGGCCCGGTGCCCGGTGACCCGCGCCCGGCCGTCCTGCACCGCGACCGACACAGCGGTCTCGTTGTCAGACTTCGCGGCCGCCACCTCCCGCACGCCCTCGACCGTGCTCGTCTCGCCCACCGACGTCTGGATCGCGGGCAGCCGGCGGAGCTCCGGCATCTTGTCAGGACGAGGTGCCACGGTGGCCCTCTGGGGTGCGGCGATGTTGTTCGGGCTCTCGGGCGGGCCGACAAGGCCGTCACCGGCCGCGCCGTCGCGGGTCTCGATGATGATCCGGTCGAAGAGGATCGCCGCGTCCGAGCGGTAGACCACGAGGTCGTGCCACCCCGGCGTGGTCACATCGACGGTGAAGTTCAGGGGTTCGATTCCATGCATGATGTTGAATCCCCAGGTGCTGGTGCTCGTACCGGCGACAGAGTTGCCGCGCAGCAGGCTGGGGACCTGGGCGTCGAGCCCGATCGCCGTGCGCGCGGTCCGCGGCGTGCCGTTGTCCTCCGTGCCTTCGTTCAGCGTCGGGATGCGGTAGAAGGTCCCGGTGAACCTCCCGGTGGAGGTGAAGTAGACCCGGTATCTCAGGCGGGCGGTCGTCTCGAAGCCGGAGTCGACCCGGGGCGCGATCTCCGGGAAGCTGCCCATCGATGCCCCGCGCTGACCCACGCCCTCAAGGGGGGCCCACCGGCTCCCGTCGGCGCCGGGCGCGTTCTCGGAGAAGTGCTCGGCCTCGAGGGCCACGTATCCGTTGGCCTCCAGGTGCGCCGGCTCGGCGACACGGCGTAGATCCACGGCTGCCCGCTGCGCGTCGACCGTGAACGTCGCGACCGGGTCGCCGACCTTGGCGCCGTTGACGGCGTTGAAGATCCGGATCGTCCCCGTCGCGGCCGGGTGGTTCCTGGCGACCGTCACCGTGACTCGTTGCTCTGTCGCGGTCGTGCCGGAGCGCTGGGAAAGGGTGATCCACGGGGCGTCCGCCTCGCCGACCCACTGCTGCGGGTTGGCTACGTCGTCCCGGGAGAACACGTCGAAGAACCGTTTGTCGTCGGGCGCGGCCGAGTTGAACGTCAGCGTGCCGCGGCCAGGCTCCTTGCTCCCCTCGGCGGCGGCGCCCACCGCGTCGGTCGGTGTGGCCACCCGGGCATACCGGTCGTTGGCGAGCATGACGGCGCCCTCGTTCGGGAAGCCTTCGGGATGGCTGTGGACGATGGCGTGGTCCCACTTGCCGTCGCTGATCGTGTTCCAGTAGTCCTCGTCGGTGCGGATGCGCTCACGGGCCTGCTTCGAGAGCAGCTCGTAGCTTCCCGCGCCGGCATAGCGACCTTGGGCGGCAGCGAGCTGGTTCTTCCAGAAGTAGCCGATCTGCTCCGCCATGTTGCGGTAGGACCGGACGCGGTGGAGCACCTGCTGATAGAACGCGGAGCGATAGCGCGGGTCGAGCTTCGCGGAAACACCCTCGAGAATCGCCACCAGTTTGTTGGATTCGTTGATGTAGCGCTGGAGCTCGTCCCCGTCCGAGGTGGCGCTGAACGGGAAGACCTGACCGTTGTGGATCCTTCCTGAGCTCGCGCTGGACGAGTTGATCTCCCCCCAGAACTCGGCGCGCTTGGTGTTCTCCAGCGCGTCGAACCTTTCCAGCGCGTCGGCGACCACGGCGGCGTTGTCGTCCCTCAGCCGGAAGTCTCGCCGCGCGTGCTCGGTGAGGAACTTGGTGTCGTCATGGTCGTGGACGTCCCACGCGAGCTTGGCGAACAGGTCGAGCTTGATCTCGCCGGGCTTGATGTCGCCGACATTGAGGATCCAGTAGCGCCCCGCGCCGGAATTCCACGCCCGGCGCAGCTGCTGCACCATCAAGGACATCGGCGTCGAGTTCAGCCACAGGTAGCTCTTCGGCTCGCCCCAGTAGGAGATGTGGTAGTAGACGCCGTTCCCGCCGGACCGGGCGGCTTCGGCCCGCGTGGGCACCTGGCGCAGATAGCCCTGGTTGTCCTCGGCCCACATCAGGGTCACGTCGGCGGGGATGTGGTTCTTCAGCCCGGCGTTGTAGAGATCGTTCATCTCCTTGTAGGGGATGAACACCTGCGGCACGGCGTCGGCGCTGCCGTAGATACCTGCGATCAGGTTGCGCTGCTCGCGAATGACGTCGGCCAGCATCTCGATCTTGTCCTTGAACCCGTACGGGTTACCGGGTGTGAACACCGGATCGCTGTCGTGCACACCGCGGATGCCCAGGGCGAGGATGTTCTCGAAGCCGGCGTTGGCGACCACCCGCTGGCGCCAGTACTCCAGGATCGCGGGCTTGTTGATCGAATAGTCGAAGGCCGCCACGGCGTCCGCGCCCTTGATGTCGAGCGCGTCCTTGTTGCGGGCGTACCACTGTCGCCACTCGCCCTCGTTGTTGCGCAGCATCAACTCCGCGTGAGAGGAGGATGCGACCACGCCGAAGGCTGCCGCCTCGCGGGCGTTGATCGGGGTCCCCTGGTCGTACGTCCCGGTGTCGGTGACCGCGTTGAACGCCCTCGAGGCCAGGTGCATCGCCGGCCACAGCGTGTTCAGCCTGAGCCGCAGCATCAGCTCGTAGACGTGCCGGTAGTAGTGGACATCAGGCGTGCCGTTGCCGGTGGGGAACTTCTTCTTCGCCCACGCGACGGTGCGTTCCTCGTCGTTGACGAAGATTCCGCGGTACTTGACGTCCGGCCCGTCGTCGACCCGGGTCCTGCCTTTGACCTCGATGTCGTCGCGCTGCTTGACCGGCACGTCGCTGTACCAGTACCACGGCGAGACGCCGATCTCCTCGGAGATCGAGTAGATCCCGTAGATCGTCCCGCGGGCGTCGCTGCCCGCGATCACCAGCGCGTTGTCGACCCCGGGGAGCGGGTTCTTGACGGTCTTGGTCGCGTACGCCTCCCACCTGCCCTTGATCCCGGCGGCCTCGTCGAACTTGCCGGCTCCGACGATCTCGTCGATCAGCCGGCTCCGGCCGATCTGGCCGACGATGATCGCGGTCTTGCGACCCGCGGCCTCGGTCAGCAGGGCCGGCAGCTTGTTCCGGTCGGCCTTCGCCAGCCGCGCCTGCCTGGCCGGCTCGTCGTCGACGAACAGGCTCTGCACCTCACCGGGATCGATCGCCCCGGTCACCATGGCGACATCCTGACGCAGGTCCTGGACCGCCCGGCGCACCTGCTTGTAGTCCCGATCGGCGTGATCGCCGCCGTAGGACGGGTCGATCAGGATCGGAGCGGTCGTGTGACCGTTGAAGATGGTGAAGTCGGTCGATGACGCCTGCGCCGGCGTCACCCCCACCGACGTCACTGACGCGACCAGCACGGCGCCGGTCGTCACAACCGCGGACCATCGCCTGGCTCGACCCGCGATACTGCGCTCGTCGTGCTGCACACCTCGACCTCTTTGTCCGGGCTGCGACATCCCTCGCCCCTCTCGCCCGACATGTCACTGTGTGGCCGGCATGATCGCAACGTAGGTACCACACGACAATTTCTGCAAGGTGTTGCCAGAATTTCCATCTCATGACTAGATGCGTTCGTGGAGCCCACGATCTTTGACGTCGCGCAAGCTGCCGGAGTGGCCGCGTCGACGGTCTCCCGGGCGTTCAACAAGCCCGGCCGGGTCAACGAAGCAACGCGACAGCGGATCATCGCCACCGCCGCACAGCTCGGCTACCAGCACAGACCGCAGAACCGCGCTCTGCCGGGTCTACGCCACCGCACCATCGCCATGGTGCTCTCCGACATCACCAATCCCCACTTCTTCGAGCTGATCCGCGGCGCGGAGCAGCGCGCGAGGGCGTCCGACGCCACTCTGGTGATCGTCAACGCCGAGGAATCCCGGCGCATCGAGGAGAACCAGATTCGCGACCTGGCCGCCGGCGTGGACGGATTCGTGCTGGCCTCCAGCCGGCTCGACGACGAGGTCCTGCGCGACCTCGCCAAACTGCACCGGATCGTCCTGTTCAACCGAGAGCTGCCCGGGTCGACCAGCGTGACGTTCGACACCGGCGCCGGCTGTCAGCAGATCCTGCAGCACCTGGCCTCGCTCGGGCACCGGAGCTTCACCTACTGCGCCGGGCCACCCAGCTCCTGGATGGGTGCGGCGCGCTGGGCGGCACTGAGCGCCGGGGCCGAGGCGCACGGTCTGACGGCACGCCGGATCGGTCCGTACGCCCCCAACGTCGCCAGCGGCGGGGCCGCCGCCGACGGAGCACTGCGCACCGATGCGACGACGGTCGTGGCTCACAACGACCTCCTGGCGATCGGCATCATCCGACGCCTCTTCCAGCGCGGTGTTCGAGTCCCGGCCGACATCAGCGTGATCGGGTTCGACGACATCTTCGCCGCCGACTTCGTCCACCCCTCGTTGACCACCCTGGCCGGGCCCGGCTCGCACGCCGGTCGGCTCGCGGTAGAGCTGTTGATCGAGCAGTTCGCCGCACGGTCACAACGCGAGGGCGAGGCGATCCGTCTGCCGACCGAGTTGGTGCTCCGCGAGTCGTCCGGCCCGGCGGCACGCCGCGCCTGAGCGGCGCTGCCGTCATGCGCCCCACCAGCACGGGCGTCTTTGAGGGGCTCCTGGCGCAATCCGCCGGCCCCACCTCGCTGACGGTCCCGGCTGCGCACCGCGCCCGAACAGTCCGCTCGCCACGGGCTCAGTCGGGGACGGTGAGGCCCCAGCGTTCAAGCTCAAGGATCCGCTCCCGCGGCACGACGCCGCAGCGTGCCGCCCATTCCGCCCAGGCGCGGGCGAGCTCGCGGACCGTCTCCGGGTGGCGGGCGGCCACGTCCGACAGCTCGGCGGGGTCGCGCTCGACGTCGTAGAGCTCCCAGTCGCCGGGGTACTCGCGGACGAGCTTCCACCTGCCGCGCCGCACCGCCGCGTTGCCAAGGTGTTCGTAGAACTGGCAGCGCTCGGGCTCCCCGGCCCCGCGGAGGGAGTCGAGCATACTGCGGCCCTCCAGCGGCAGCGGGTCCCGGCCTGGAATGTCCACGGGGTACGCTGCGCCGGTCGCCTCCAGCACGGTCGGTACGAAATCGGGCAGGTAGTGCGGGTCCCGGCAGATCGTCCCGGCCCGGTCGCCCAGCCCGGCGGGCCAGTGCACGATGAACGGGCTCGCCACGCCGCCCTCGTGCACCCACCGCTTGAACAGCCGGAACGGGGTGTTGGACACGTTGGCCCAGCCTGGCCCGTAGGACATGTGCGTGTCCTCGGTGCCCGGGGTGAGTTCGGGGCGGTTGCCGACGTACACGTCGCGGCCGTCGCGGGTGGCGGCGGACACGAATCGCTTGCCGCGGGCGACGTAGTCGCGGCCCAGGCCGAGGGGCAGCTCCTCGGCGCAGCCGCCGTTGTCGGAGAGGAAGACCAGCATCGTGTTGTCCAGCTCGCCGGCCGCGCGCAGCTCGTCGACTATCTTGCCGATGCCGCGGTCCATGGCCTCGACCTGCGCGGCGTAGACCTCCATCCGGCGCTGCTCCCACTTGGGGTGCGCGACGTCCTCCCACGGCGGCACACCCGGGTTCCGGGGGCTGGGGGTGGCGTCCTCGCCCAGGATGCCGAGCGCGCGCATCTTGGCCAGCCGCCGCTCGCGCACCGCGTCCCATCCGTCCTCGTATCTGCCGGCGCAGCGCGCGACGTCGGCCTCGGGGGCGTGCAGCGGCCAGTGCGGCGCGGTGTAGGCGACATAGCAGAAGAAGGGCCGGTCGCCGTACCGGGCGCGGTGGTCTCGGATGTAGCCGGCGGCGGTGCCGGAGATGGCGTCGGTGTAGTAGAAGCCGGGGTCGTCGAGCGCTTCCCGCGACACGTCGCGCTCGCCGCGGGTGAGGCGGCGGGGCGCGTAGTAGTTCCCACCGCCGTCGAGGGTGCCGTAGAAGTGCTGGAAGCCGCGCCGCATCGGCCACGCGTCCGACGGCACGTCCTTTTGGTGCGAGAGATGCCACTTGCCGCTGAGGTACGTCACATAGCCGACCGCGCCGAGCACCTCGGCGATGGTGAGGCAACGGTCGTTCAGACTACCGGGGTAGCCGCCGGGGCCGTCGTCCGCGGTGAGCACTCCGATGCCGCTCTGGTGTGGGTGCAGGCCGGTCAGCAGCGAGGCGCGCGACGGGCTGCACCGGGCGGTGGTGGTGAATCGGGTGAGCCGGACCCCGGCCAGGCCGAGAGCGTCGAGGTTGGGCGTCTCGATCTCGCTGCCGTAGCAGCCGATGTCGGAGTAACCCATGTCGTCCGCGAGTACGAGCACCACGTTGGGGCGGTCGGTCATCGTCATCCCTCCTGGTCATCGGACTCTAGAGCAAAAAACCAGTCATGTGAATGGTTTTTTGGAGGTTGCTGCGCGGCAAAACCGATCAGGTGAGCGGGATGGCTTAGGGTCACGGTATGTCCGTGCAGGAACCGGCGTACGAGCAGTCCCGCGAGCCGTCGGGCGAGGGGCACCACGCGACGCGGGGATACGCGAAGGGGCGGGCCCGCCGCCAGGAGATCCTGCGCGCCGCCTTTCGGGCCTTTGCCGAGCAGGGCTTCCGGGCCACCTCGATGCGCGAGATCGCGGAGATGGTCGGGCTGAGCCAGGCCGGTCTGTTGCACCACTTCTCGTCCAAGGACGAGTTGCTGGAGGAGGTGCTGCGGCTTCGCGACGAGGAGCAGACGGCCTTCATCGAGCGCTTCTTCCAGGAGGACAGCGTCGATGAGCTCGACTACCTGGTGCGGCTGGTGGAGGCCAACTCCCGCCAGGCCGGGCTGGTCCGGCTGTACACGGTGCTGTCGGGCGAGTCGGTCAGCCCGGGGCACCCGGCGCGGCCGTACTTCCTGGAGCGGTACGCCGAGACGCGCGGACGCGTCGAGGGACACCTGCGAGACGCCCGCGACCAGGGGCGGATCGACGCCGGGGCCGACCTGGCGGCGGCCGCCTCGACGATCATCGCGGTGATGGACGGTCTACAGGTCCAGTGGCTGCTCGACCCCGCCGCCGTGGACATGCGGTCGGCGTTCCGGACCTTCCTCGACTCCTACCTGCGCGGACTCGCGCCGAGCCCTTCACGGTAAGGAGTCCGGGGGCGAGCGCGGCCGGGGCCCCGATCCCGCGGGCCGTCCGGGCGCACACGGGGCTCGCGGGGGCGTGCTGCTACAAACTGCTACAAACAAGGAGAGCGCATACGAGGAGGTTCCGTGACGATACAGCCGACGGCAGCGGGTTTCCTGGCCGCGGCCGACCCTGCCCAGGGCTCCGGGACCGAGGTCGAGCGGCTCATCGATCTGGCCTACGCCCCACCTCAGCCGGAGGACGGCCGCGGCCACCTGCTGGACCTGTACGTCCCGGCGGGCGAGGGCCCGTACCCGCTGGTCATCTGGACGTCGGGGTCGGCGTTCCGCTCCGACGAGGGCAAGCAGGGCGCGGCGGAGGTCGCCCCCTTCCTCAACCCGGCGGGGTATGCCGTGGCCGGGGTGAGCGTGCGGGCCAGCGGGCAGGCCGTCTTCCCCGCCCAGGTCCACGACGTGAAGGCGGCCGTACGGTGGCTGCGCGCGAACGCCACGCGGCATCGGCTCGACGCGGACCGGTTCGCCGTCATGGGCAACTCCTCGGGCGGCTGGGTCGCCACGATGGCGGCGCTCACCGGTGACGTCCCGGAGCTGGAGGGCGAGGTCGGCGTCGTGGGGCCGTCCAGCCGGGTGCAGGCGGCCGTCGACTTCTACGGGCCGACGGACTTCCTGCAGATGGACGCGCACATGCCGCCCGGCGCCCGCGAGGAGTTCAACGCCCTCATGGGCCTGTCGGACTGCCACGACGACCCGCTGTCCCCCGAGTCGCTCCTGATGGGCGGCCCCATCCGGGAACACCGGGAGGCCGTCGCGCTGGCCAACCCCGTCACGCACGTCACCGCCGGCATGCCGCCGATGCTGATCGTGCACGGCCGGGCGGACCGGCTCGTCCCGGAGCACCAGAGTGCCCTGCTGTTCGAGGCCGTCGCCGCGCGGAACGGCACCGCCCTGTTCTACTCCATCCCTGGGCTCGGGCACGAGCACTCCTTCCTCACCGACCCGGCGCGGGCCGAAGGCCACGTCACCATGTGGACGAGGGCCGGGCAGCGGGGGCTCCTGCCGGACGCGCCGCCGCCCACCTGGGAGACGGTTGAACGGTTCGTCCGCGCGGCCCTCGGTTCCCACGGCGCCCGCAACGACGAGGCGGCGACGGCGTAGGGCATCGCGAGCGGATCGCGGGGTTGCGGTGGTTCGGCGGCGTAGGCAAGACTCGGCGGCAGTCGTGAGGTGGGCGGAGGGGACGATGAGCACCGCTGACAAGGGCAACGCCTATCTGGAACGGGTCGTCGCGCAGCAGGCGGTGCTCGAGGACGACCTCAGGGCACGCCGCGCCGCCCCCGGCGAGCCGGTGCCCCCGCCGGGGGCGCTGGTCAAGCGCGAGCGGGCCATCGGCGGGGCGGCTCCCGACAAGACGGCCCCAGGCCCGGTGGACGTACGGATCACCGGGTTCTGGCGCTGGAAGAACGTGCTCGTCCCGCCCAACGCCTTCGTGGTGCACACCCGGCGTGGGCGCGAGAAGCCCCTGCACATCGGCCTGGGCGTGTCGTTCCGCTTCAACCCGTCCACCGACTCGTTCCTGGTCGTGCCGGGGGCCACCCAGACCATCCTGATCAACGCCTACTGCGTCTGCCGCGAGCTCCAGGGTGTGCTGGTGCAGGGGTACGTGCAGTGGATCATCCACAGCTTTCCCATCGCCTACCGCAAACTGGACTTCAGCGATCCGCAGGACCCGATGCGGCTGGTCAACCTCCAGCTACGGGAGCAGGCGGAGGCGGCCATCAAGGACAAGGTCGCGACCATGGGCGTGCGCGACGTGCTCAGCGACAAGCAGCCCATCATCGAGGAGCTGACCGCCCGCCTGCGCGCGGTGGCCGAGGGCGAGGACGACAGCGACCAGGGGCTCGGTCTGCGCATCGTCACCGTCCAGATCAAGGAGGCCGTCGTCAGCTCGTCGCGGCTCTGGGAGAACTTACAGAAGCCCTACCGCGCCGAGCAGGGGCAGCTCGCCCGCCTGGCCGAGCTGCAGTCCGGAGAGGCGATCACCCAGCGCGAGATGGCGGCCGAACGGCGCAAGGAGACCCAGCGCCTGGAGAACGAGCGGGAGCTCGCCGGACTGCGGGCCCGTAACGAGGCGTGGCAGTTCGACACCGAGGTGGCCGAGCGGCTGCGGCGCACCCAGCGCCAGCACGACGACTCCAGGGCGGTGGCGGAGCTGGAGACCCAGACGACCCTGCACGCGCTGCGGATGGAGCGCGAACGGCACACCGAGGAGGCCGAGACCGGCAGGCTCCGGATCGAGCGGGAACAGGAGCTCAAGAGTCTTGAGCTCGCCGGCGAGCTGGAGCTGGCGCGTTCCCGGGCGCTGGCCGGCCATGAGCGGGCGCTGCTGGACCTGGAGCGGCTGCGGATGCGGGCCGACATCGACAACCAGCAGTCTCCGGCCAGCCTGCAGGCCAAGCTGATCGGCCTGCTGCCCGAGATCATGGCGAAACTCCCCAAGCCGGAGGAATTGCGCATGGTGTCGATCAACGGCAGCGACCGGACCACCGTGTCGGGCCTGCTGGCCGAGCTCGCCGCCATGGTCGGAGTGCTGCGTTCCGCGATCGACCGGGACACCCCGGCTTCCTGATCAGCGGGGTTCCCCGCTGTTCGATGGCGTTGCCGGGCGGCCGGGTCAGATTCGGAACATGGACAGGGGAGCCGTGCAGAGGGTCTGCTCAGCGCCGAACTCCTCGAACGTGCTGACGGGCCGGAAGCCAAGTCGGGCGGCGAGTTTGAGAGACCGCTTGTTCGCGGTCTGGGTCACGAGCACGACCGGCTGGTCGGGGAGTTCGTCAGCCGCGGCGCGCAACACGGCCGTTGCGGCTTCGAATGCGAACCCCGCGCCCCAGGCACTGCGCCGCAGCACATAGCCCAGTTCCAGTTCCTCGCCATCCTCGGTGACCTGCCCGAGGCCGTCGGCCGACCGGCGGGCGAGCATCAATGTCCCGACAAATCGGTTCGTCGTATTGTCCGCGACGACATAATTGCCGGGCCTGGACGTCGCCTTGGCGATTGCCGCATCGAAGCGCTGCTCGACCTCACTCCGAGGCTGGGGACCGCCGATGTATGCCTGAACCTCGGGATCGGTCGAGAGCTCGACGAATCCTTCACGGTCGGCCTCGTGCAACGCTCTGCGAAGCAGGAGTCGTTCCGAGGCAACTTCCGCGGCGGACAGCGTGCGCGATTGGCTCATAGGCCCGTGATCATAGAACACGGGTGGCTGCCGCGCTCGCCCGTGCCCGTGGCGTCGACGTGCACCGGGCCGGCCTCCAGGACGTTGCCGGCGGTTCGCGTCCCGCGCATCAGTCACGCCTGCGCGACAGGCCCCGCGTCCTCCGGAATGACGGCGTCCCCGGTCGCCAGGGCCTCGAGCGTGGCCGCTCTCGCCGCGGCCGTCGCCCGTGTTTGCTCATCGAGCCGGCCCGCTCTCGCTCCGAAACACGCGCAACGCTTCCCGCCGGAGGCGTGCCTGGCACGCAGGGCCGGACCGTTGTGGTCAGCCGGCCTTGGCGGCGAAGGGACCGTCATCGCCGAACGCGAGCCGCGCGAAGTTCTCGCCGATGCGGCGGTGTCCGGCGGGATCGGGGTGGACCTCGTCGGGCAGCGGGAGTTCGGCGTAGTCCGTCTCGCCGTAAAGAGCACGACCGTCGAGGTAGTGCAGGTTCGGGTCGTCAGCCGTCCGCTGTCCGACGATCCGGGCGAGTTCGTCGCGGATGACGTTGAGCGTCAGGCGCCCGGCGGCGCGTTCAGCCGGATCGCCCGTGGCCTTGAACCGCGGGGTCCCGCCGTCGAAGTCGGGCGCGAGCGGGCCGGGGGTGTCCTCCTGGACCGGGCACAGAATGGGGGACACGACCAGCAGCGGCGTGGTCGGATGCCCCTCGCGGATGGTGTCCAGGAAGCCGTGGACCGCAGGGGTGAAGGCGCGCAGGCGCATCACGTCGCCGTTGACGACGTTGATGCCGAGCTTGACGCTGATCAGGTCGGCGGGGGTGTCCCGCATCGCCCGGCCGGTGAACGGGTCCAGCAGCGCGCTGCCGCCGAACCCCAGGTTGACCAGCTCCACTCCCCCTTGGGCGGCTGCCAGGGCCGGCCAGATGGCAGTCGGGTGGGCGGCGTTCGAGCCGTGGCTGATGGAGCTGCCGTGGTGCAGCCACACCCTGCGTCCGCTGTCCCGCGCCGGCTCGACCGGGGCATCGGTGCGCAAGGCGATCAGTTCGGTGATCTCCGTATGCGGAAGCCAGATCTCGACGTCCTTGTCACCCGCCGGCAGATCGGTGAAGCGGGCGGTGCCGGCAGGCCCCTCACGCACTTCGGCGGACTGGGTGAACATGTCGATGATCGTGCGGACCCTGCCGCCGACCACCGTGGCCTGGGCAGTGAGACGGCCGTCGACCAGCAGGTCGTACACGCCGTCCGGCGGGGCAGGGAAACCTCGGTAGACCCGCTTGGTAGGCAACGTGTCCAGTTCGATCGTGGTGGCCCGGGTGCGGAAGGCCAACCGCACGCCGGAGGGCTGCGCCTCGGCCATGGCCAGTTGGTCGTCAGGGATCTGCCGGCGCGCCCGAGCGGGCAGCCGATGCGGTAGCAGGCCGTGGGTGGTCGCTTCCACGTCGAGGAAGCCGCGCAACATGTGCGCGGTGACAGGTGTGGTGATCCAGTCGTGTTCGGTGTTCATCGTCTCAACCTGTTGATCGGTATTCCGGACAGTGTGCGGCGCCGTGGCTGGTCCAATGCCGTTTAGATAGATCATTTGGGCCTGGCGGCGCGGGTGGTGGACAGGAGTTGGACGGTGGGTGGCCCAGCGTGGCGGATGCCTTTGTCGCTTGGGCGTCGTTCGCGGTAGCTGCTGCGTCGTGTGC
>NZ_JBITJQ010000032.1:0-146247 GCF_044460125.1 Nonomuraea sp. NPDC050153 | reverse complement strand
CCGCCACCACTCCGACGGCCGCACCGTCCTGCTCATCACCCACCGCCTGGCCAGCGTCCGCTACGCCGACCGCATCTACGTCCTCGACCACGGCAAGATCACCGAACAGGGCGACCACCACACCCTGATGGCCCTCAACGGCCTCTACGCCGACCTCTACACCCTCCAGGCCACCGCCTACCGCTGACTCTCCGGACAGTACTTGCACAATGTTCAAGTCGCGCCTACCGTCAGACTTGAACATTGTGCAAGTCGTCCCCGGGAGGGTCCCATGCCGGTTTCCGTCGTCATCGCGTCCACGCTGCAGTACGCGCTCGCGGTGCTGTTCTTCGTCATGTCCGTCATCGTCCACACCCACGGAGAGCGGGCCCAGCGCGCCGCCGAAGCGGTCGTGACCCGGCAGGGTCTGCCGGCCGGCGTGCTCGCCCGGCACGGGGTCAAGTTCGCGGAGAGCGTCGTGGAGCTGCTGTTCCCCCTCGCCATCTCCGCCGCCCTGGCGACGCTGGCCTCACTCGGCCTCGCGGGGAGCGGGACCGGCCGGATCCTGTCGTGGATCGCCGCCGCGGTCCTCATGACCGCGGGCGGGTTCGTCACCGGCGGTCAGGTCTTCGCGGCCCGCTACGTCGAGGCGGCCTTCAAGAGGTCCGAGGAGCCGGGCGTGCGGGAGCTCGACGGGAGAGAGGTGGTGCGCGCGGCGGCGGAGGCGTTCCCCGCGATCGCGCGCCCGCTGATCGTGATCCGGTTCGTGCTGACGACCGTGGGCTCGCTGGCCGTCATCATCCTGCTGGCGACTCCGGCCGCGAGCGCGTACGTCCATTAGCCGCGTTAGCCGCGTCAGCCGCGTCAGCCGCCACCAGCCGCGCCTCCAGCCCGTCGAGGATCGTGCGCAGCCCGAACTCGAACGAGTCCTCGTTCGGCAGGGAAGGGGCGGCCTCCATCGACGGCGTGGTGCGCGCCCGCAACCGGGGGAACTGCTCGGCGATCTCGCTGATGCGCGCGATGGTCTCGCGCAGCTGCTGCTCCTCGTCCGCTCCGGCCCTGCGCAGCCGGGCCCGCCACGCCAGCTCCGCCGCCTCGCCCTGGGCGGCGCCGATGACGAACATGAGCACGGTCGCCGCCGCCTGGTCCGCGTCCGGCCCGCTGAACCCGGCGGTCTCGTAGACGGCCAGGCAGCGGTCGTCGTAGCGGGCCTTGTTGGGGCCGTGGATGAGGTGGGTGCTCATGGCCGGGAGCATCCAGAAGTGGCGGCCCAGCATGCCGTGCGCACCGGCGGCCAGCGCCGCCGCGGCCTCCCGCCAGCCGACCTCGGCGAGGTCGGGCAGCTCGATCTCGTCCCACACGTGGTCGGCGGCCAGCACGACCAGCTCGTCCTTGCTCTTGACGTGCCAGTACATCGCCGTGGCCGCCGCCCCCAGCCGGCTGCCCAGGCGCCGCATGTTCAGCCCGTCCACGCCTTCGGCGTCCAGCACCGAGACGGCGGCCCGGACGATCTGGTCCCGGGTCAGGGTGTCACGCGGCATGCCCCCAACCTACCGCCCACCCCCCTGCCCTTCCGCTGCCCGACCTGCCGCCTCCCGAGCCACCGTCTCCCGAGCCATTCGCTCAGAGTGGTCGCCTCCGGGTTTCCACCTCCGGGCTGTGGCCATCTGGGACATCGCCATCTGGGACATCGCCACTCGGGTGGCCGCCGCTGGGAGCATCAGCACCTGACCCGCCGGCACCTGACCCGCCGCCGGACCTCTCGCCTGCCAGCCGTGGAGGGCGGCCGACGAGAGGTCCGTGAGGTGGGGTGCGGATCGGACGGAGACGTGAGAGCGCGCGAGCACCATGCGCCTCCGGCAGAGCGGCGGTGTCAGCAGGAGGTGAGCATGTCGCCCAGCGCCGCCTTCTCCGAGCTGTCGGTGCTCAGCCCCCAGTACCACTTGACCTGGATCCAGGCGCGGGCGTACCGGCAACGTTCGGCGGTGCGGGGCGGCTGCCACTCGGCCGGGTCCTGGTCCGACTTGGACTGGTTGACGTTGTCCGTGACGGCCCACAGCTGGGGGCCGCCCAGGTCGTTGGCGAACTGCTGGCGGCGGGAGGTCGTCCACGCCCACGCGCCCGAGGCCCAGGCCTCGGCGAGCGCGACCATGTGGTCGATGTCGACGTCGGAGGCGGCGGTCCAGGTCGCGCCGTCGTACGGGCTGTACCAGGAGCCGGAGGTGGCGGCGCAGGAGGAGTTGGTCACGACATTGGTGCCGTCGCGCTTGAGCACTTCCTCGCGGGTGTTGCAGGAGCCGCTGATCGTGATCCAGTGCGGGAACAGGTCGCGGTCGTACGTGCTGCCGTGAGATTCGGCCGCCACCGTGAGCTGGGCGAGGCGGGTGGCGGCGGTGCCGGCGGAGGGGATGTTCGGGGGGATCGCGGCGGCGGGTTGGGTGGCCACCGTGAGGGTCAGCGCGGCGGCGCAGGCAACGGTGAGGGCGGCAGGTAACACGCGGTCGCGGTGCATGAGGGGTCGGCCCTTCTGCCGCCGTCCTCGGCCGGCCACAGGCGCCGGTCAGGGGCGAGGAGGGCGGGCACCTCGACCGTGTCATTGTCCGCATTAGTCCATATATGGCCAGGTTTGCTGAGCTCGCAGGGAGGTGTCGGGCGATTCCTGACATGAGCAGTCATGCGGCCATTGACGCGTCCGTCAACGTTGGAATGACGTTCATCGCCCCGTCACGCGCCCCCCGAAACGGCGGCCGTCACCATCCCGAACGGCCGCCCGCACGCAAACCAGCGGGTGTCCGCCTCGCACCGACATGCGGTGCCGCTCCGCTCCGTGGGCTCACCGCTCGACGGCCAGTCGCACCCCCAGGCCGATGAAGATGCCACCCGTGGCGACGTCCACGCGGCGGCGGGCGGCGGCCCTGTGGCGCAGCCAGCCGCCGATCCGCCCGGCGAGCACCCCGACCGCGCCGTCCACCACGAACTCCAGCGCGATGAGAATGGCCCCGAGGATGGCGAACTGCAGCCACACCTGGCCCAGTTGCGGGTTGATGAACTGGGGGAGGAAGGCGATGGTGAAGGTGACCATCTTCGGGTTCAGCAGGTTGGTCAGCAGCCCGCTGGCGAACGCCCGGCGGCCCGACATCCCACCCCCGCTCTCCACGGGCATCTCGCTCTCGACCCCCTTGCGGTTACGGAGCATCTGCACGCCGAGATAGATCAAGTACGCGGCTCCGACGATCCGTACCACGGTGAAGGCCACCGGCACCGCCTCGAAGAGAGCCGCCAGTCCCGCGGCCGCCACGGCGACGTGGACGGCCTCGCTCGTGGCCACCCCTGCCGTGGCCAGCAGACCGGCACGCGGACCGCCGCGCATCCCGCAGCCCAGGATGAACAGCATGTCGGGCCCGGGAGTGATCATGGCGACGATCGTGGTCAGAGTGAAGAGCACCAGCAGGTGTGAGTCGATCGGCATGAGTAAATCATCCCAAATGTCCACGCCAGAGCTTGCCCCGGAGAGCGATCAGGAGGACTGGCTCAGTCGTCCTCCAGGAGAGTGGTCGGCTTTGGGCCGGTGGTTCGGGTGGGGCGGCTTGCGGCTGGGTGCGGGGGGTCTGGAACCGCTGCTCCGTCTTGACCGAGTGCGGCCGGAGCGTTTCGGAGGGAAGTGCCCCGCCTCTTCAGGCTCAGCAGGGGCCGCCGGCGTCGACGGAGCCGAGTGATTCGCGGGACGTGCCGCTCAGGGCGGCGAGTACGGCCTCTTCCACTGTGCCGTGCACGTGCAGGACCGTGTGCGCCCACGTGAGCTCCATGATCCGTGCCAGCTTCGGATCCGGGGCGGCCAGGTGCAGGCCGCCGCCGTGCTGGCGGGCGAAGGCATGGGTGTTGAGCAGGACGCGAAGGCCCGCGCTGCCCATGAACTGCGCCTCGCTGAGGTCGATCACCACGTGCTCGCCGGGCTGCCGCCTGCTGTCGCGGATATGTCGATCGAGCTGCCCGGCGGTGGCGACGTCGACTTCGCCGGCCACCGAGATCACGCTCACGCCCGGCAATCTCTGAATGGCGAACGTCAGATCCGGCATGCGGTGCCCACCGATCGGAATCCGGAGACGATGCACTGTTATGGCTTGCCCGTATCGCACCATATCCGGGCGCCCGCCTTTCGCCTAGACATCAGCACTTACTTCTTCCCGGCCGGCGATCCCCGCCCGGCATTCCCGAGGTGAGCAGGGGATTCAAAGAACCCACACGATCCGTGCAAGACCGGCCCGGCACAGTGGAACGTACGGGACGAGTGATTGGCGGTCGGACATATTCAGCACGCGAGAACGGACAGAAATACGAATATCCGCGACGCCGCGAATTTCGGTGTCGCTCTCCCCGAGTTTGACCGCGCTCGCCATGATCACGGATGCGCTCGCGGGCCGATATCGCGGTCTGCCCCAATCGTGGCGACGGACGATTCAGGCGCGGGCAGGCTGGCGGTCGAAGGAGGCGGTGCGGCCGCTGGGCGCGCCCGGCCACTCGGTGGTGCCGGACAGCGTCGTGCCCCGGGCCCCGGTCGATGACGTCTCCGTTCAGGAGCAGATCGACCGCCTGCGTGACATGCCGCCCGACCTCCTGCTCAAGGATCTGGAGCAGGCGTTCGGGCCGCTGCCCGCGCACTGGCACGCCGCCGCCGACCGGCCCGATCGCTGGTTGCGCGGGTACGCCGGCGCGCTGGCCGACGTGTGGGCCACCGCCGAGCCGTTGTGGAGAAGGGCGCGCCCGCTCCTCGACCGGGAGGTCGCGCGGGTGGGCGTCGCGAGCGTGCGCGGCGGCGCCGACGCGCTGCTCGGCTCGCTCGCCGGGCGGCTCGTCCGCGACGCGAAAGGCCTGGTCATCGAGGGGGTCGCGGCCGGTGTCCACGAGCTGGGGGACCGGTCGCTGGTGCTCGTGCCGATGCTGGCGGGCAAGGACGCGCTGATCGTCGGGCTGGACGACCCGGAGGCGGTGTGGATCGGGTATCCGGTGCCCACGGCGGGAAGGCTGTGGCGTACGGACAGCGACGACCTCTCGGAGCTGCTGGGACCGGTGCGGGCGGAGCTGCTGCGTGCGCTCGACCGGCCCATGACCATGACCAGGCTGGCCGGCGGCATGAACATCCCGCCCAGCAGCCTCACGTTCCACTGCGACCGGCTGGTCGCGGCGCGGCTCGTCGCCCGCGAGCGCCGGGGCCGCGAGGTGTGGATCGACCGCACGCCTCGGGCGGGGGCGCTGCTGGAGCTGTGCCTTCGCTGAGCTGAAGGTGCGGCGGCCGCCGTTCAGGAAACGGGCCCGCCTGCGATCAGGGTCGCCGTTCAGGACTCGGGCGCGCTCGCGATCAGGGTCGCCGTTCAGGAAACGGGGGCGCCCGCGGTCGGGCGCGCCCCGTTCGACGAGCTCGAAGTGCTCAGCCGGCCGTGGTGAACTGGTTGAACAGCGGGCCGTCGAGGTTCCAGCCCGGCTCGTTGGCCAGGATCTTGTCGGTGTGCGAGTCGATGGCCAGGCGCCACTTGTTGTTGTTCGACAGGCGGAAGATCTTCACCGTCTTCCCGGGGGAGGCCGCGGCGGGCGCGTACCCGAGGATGCCCTCGTAGCGGAACTTGCCCGAGGACACGAGCGACTCCCGCTCGGTGACGGAGCCGGTGACGATGTAGGAGGCCTTGTTCTCCCAGCGCAGCCGGAAGAGCGGCTTGCCGCCCGCGAAGGGGGCGCGCGAGATGTAGTAGAGCGGGGTCTGGGTGACCGACCAGCCGTGCTTGGTGATCGCGGTCTGCTTCTCCGCCTCGTTGCTGGTGTAGAAGAACCCGCCGTCCTTCGTCATCAGCTCGTAGACCTTCACCCGCTGCTCGGCGACGCTCTGGGCCGACGCCGTGGCGGCGGACGCCTGCGCGGCGACCCCGAAGGACAGCGTGGCGCCGAGCGCCACGGCGAGCCCGAGGCCGACGGGACGGGTCATCCGGCCGAACGATATTGCCATGAAAGCTGTTTCCCTCCGAATGGGTGGCGATGCCCGGCCAGCTAACAGCGTGCTGCGTAGGCGCCTCGTCCATTTCGAGTAACGTCTAAGGGTTGCCGGCCGGCCTGGCATCGTAGGGGGCGGTCGTCACCGCGACGGGAGCGGCTTGGACAGCTCGAACATCCCGCCGAGCCCCTTGCCGGGGAGGTCGAAGACGACGGCGGCGAGGTCCTTGGCGGGGATCACGTGGGTGCCCGTGGCGCCCCGGCGCGGGTTCGGGTCCCAGACGGTGATCGTGCCCTTCGCGGTGTCGTAGCCGTAGGCGACGATGGCGTGCCCGAAGTCGCGCTTCTTCCTGCTCCAGGGCAACCGGTTGCCGAGGACCGCGACGATCGTGGGCCTCCCGAGCACGCCGACCGCCTGGGAGACCTGCGCCATCAGCGCGGCGGGATCGTCCTTCGCGTACGCGAGCCGGAACCGGTAGCCCTTCGGCCCGACGTACGCGTTGAGGACGGCCACCACGTCCTCCCGCTTGGTCGAGCGGGCCGCGGCGCTCGTCTTCATCTCCTCGGCCAGCTGGTCCTGGCCGCGCTTGACGCCGAACGCGCGCAGCACGATCGAGGCGGAGGCCGGGGCGCAGTAGTAGCTCGTCCGCTGCGCCTGCCCCTTGATGCCCACCGAGCCCGTGCCTGCGGGGACGAGCAGCCGGGCGGTGGGCGGAACCGCCGCGGCGGGCGGAGCGGCGATGGGCAGGACGCAGGCGGCGAGGGCGGCGCCGAGGACGAGTCTTGCGGAACGCACGCGGTCTCTCTCCGTGTTGCAGGCGATACGGAAGTGACCAAAATACACACCTCAGCGGCTCAGCTGCTCGTTCATGATGAGGAACGCCCCCAGCCCGTGGAAGTCGTTGACCGGCCGGGCGCGCCCGAAGTAGTAGCTGAGCGAGTCGCCGGCGTTGGTGCCCTCGCTGACGCCGACGAGGTTCGTCCGCCCGTCGGAGCCGAGCGACACCTGGGCCAGCACCCCCTGGTAGCCGCGGTCCGCGTTCGCGCGGTAGGAGGCGTCCACGTACCCGCGCTCGACGGCCCGCGAGATCGTGTACGTGTACATCGCCGAGCACGACGTCTCCGTCCAGTTCGACGGGTTCGACGGCTCGGTGACCACCTGCCACCAGCGGCCCGTGGCCGGGTCCTGCCAGCGGGCGTACGCGGGCACGAGCTCGCGCAGGATGTCGATCAGCGCCGCCCGGCGCGGATGGTCGGCCGGGATCAGTTCGAGGATGTCGGTCACGGCCATCCCGAACCAGCCCATCGCCCGGCACCAGGAGATCCCGTTCGTGTTGCCCAGCGCGGGTTTGACCCAGGACGCGGTCGGGCCGCCCGGCTCGTCGTAGGCGTGGTAGAGCAGCCCGGCGGCCTGGCCCGACGTGCGGCGCAGGTGGCTCCAGTAGATCTCGAGCTGCTTGGCAGGCTCGGTGCCGGTGAAGGAGTCGCCCGCCACCCAGGCGCCGTACCGGGCGAGGAACGGGTCGGCCATGTAGACGCCGTCGCCCCAGAGCTGGCCCTCGCGGGAGGCGGAGGTGGAGTGCCACCAGCCGCCGTCGGAGGTGCGCGGGTACGTGTTCAGCCGGGTCCTGATCTTGGCCGCGGCCGTGCGGTAGCGGGCCTGCCCGGTCTCCCGGTAGAGGGCGAGCAGGACGTTGCCCGCCTGCATGCTGTCGAGGTTGCCGAAGCTCTGGGAGATGCCGCCGGAGGAGTCCACGAACCGGTCGGCCCAGTCCTTGATGTACTGCAGGTAGCGGGGCTCACCCGTGCGCTGGTAGACGAGGTACTGGCCCCACAGGTAGAGGCCCTGCGGGTAGCTCCAGCCGCCGAGCGTGCCGGGGGAGAAGCGGGCCATCGTCGAGTCGACCATCGCCCTGGACCAGTCGGTGCCCGTCGAGGAGTCCACGCTCAGCGAGTCGAGGTTCGGGCCGCCGTTGGCGGTGGTGGCCGTGGCCCTGACCGCGTTCGCGCCCGCCGCCAGCGTGACCCGTACGCTCGCGGTCCGCCAGGAGGTCCAGGAGCCGGTGCCGGGGAAGGACAGGGTCGTGCTCGTGCCGCCGGCGGCGACGGTCATGGGCCGGTCGGCGCCCGTGCCGTTGGCGTAGCGGAAGGTCAGGCTCTGGGGGCCGGCGGCGGAGGCGCTGACGGCGAACTCGACGGAGGAGCCGGCGAGGTTGTCGTAGTTGACGAAGCCGGCGCCGGTGAACCCGGCGTGGTTCGACTCGACGGCGCCCTGCGAGATCGTCCCGTCCTCGGCCTCGTAGAGGGTGGCCGCCGCGGCCGAGCTGACGGCAACCGGTTGCAGGAATAACAGTCCGCCGAGTGCTGCGGCGGTGATTGCGCGAAGACGTCCCATGTATCACTCCGGGTCTGACGAGCTGTGATGCCGTGCCGCCGGTGCGGTCCTGCACGATCGTCGCCGCATGGCTCCGATCTCCTTGCGCACTTCAGGCATACATCCCGGCGCGCCGCCCTGTCTACCGGTCGATGTCATCCGATGTATCGATGCAACAAAGTTAGGAAACTTTCCTAAGCAATGGACCGTTCCAACTATTGACGGACATAGCGGTTTATGGCAAACGTTTGGAAAGCTCCCCTTCCTTACACCAGGCATCACTCTCAGCCAGGAGCGCCCGATGAACTTCAGCAAGTCCCGGGCCTGCGTCATCGCCTGCTTACTCGCCCTGGGAACGGCCCCGGCCCTTCCTGCGGACGCGGCGCCCACCCGGTACGAAGCCGAGAACGCGACGATCTCCCAAGGGGCCGTCGAGTCCAACCACGCCGGCTACTCCGGCACCGGCTTCGTCAACGGCGACAACGTCGCCGGTTCCTCCACCGAATGGACGATCAACGCCCCGGCCGCGGGCACGGCCACGCTGGCCTTCCGCTACGCCAACGGCACCGGCGCCGACCGGCCCAGCGACATCGCGGTCAACGGCACGACCGTCGCCGCCGCCCGGTCCTTCCCCGCCACCGGCGCCTGGACCACGTGGACCACGATCACGCTGACCGCCCAGGTCACCGCGGGCACGAACACGATCAGGGCCACCGCCGCCGGTTCGGGCGGCAACCCGAACTGGGACTACCTCGACGCCGAGGTCCAGTCGTCGAACTTCACCGACTACCAGGCGGAGTCCGCGACGATCTCGCAGGGCGTCGTGGAGTCGAACCACGCCGGGTTCACCGGCTCGGGCTTCGTCAACTACGACAACGTCACCGGCTCCTCCGTCGAGTTCGCCGTCAGCGCGGCGGCCGCCGGCACGCAGAGCCTGACCTTCCGCTTCGCCAACGGCACCACCACCGACCGGCCGATGACCATCACCGTCAACGGCACCGCGGTCGCCACCGCCCGGTCCTTCCCCGGCACCGGCGCCTGGACGACCTGGCAGGAGATCACCGTCGACGCGCCGCTGAACGCGGGCGCCAACACGGTCAAGGCCACGGCCACCACCGCCAACGGCGGCCCGAACCTCGACCGGCTGCGGGTCACCGGCCCCGGCGACACCGAGAAGCCGACCTCGCCGGGCCAGCCGTCGTGCTCCGACATCACGCACAACGCCCTGACCCTGGCCTGGCCGCCGTCCACCGACAACATCGGCGTGGCGGCCTACGACATCTACTACCTGGGCCAGCAGATCGCGACCGCCCCCGCGCCGCCGTACCGGCTGACCGGGCTCAACCCGAACTTCACCTACCAGCTGTCGGTGTTCGCGCGTGACGCCTCCGGGAACGTGTCGCTGAGCAGCCCGGAAGTGACCTGCCAGACGCAGCCCGCGCCCGCCGACGACCCGCCGTCGCAGCCGGGGCAGCCCACCGTCAGCGGCGTGCAGGCCGCCTCGGCGACCGTGACCTGGAGCGCCTCCACCGACGACAACGGCGTGCGGGCCTACCTGGTGCGCGACAACGCCACCAACGCCGTGCTCGCCACGGTGACCGGCACCCCGCCGGCCACGACGGCCAGCGTGCCGCTCGAGTGCGCGCACACGTACCAGGTGCACGTGGTCGCGCGGGACACGGCCAACCAGCTCTCCACGCCGAGCGCGCCGTCCGCGTCGTTCACCACGGGGAGCTGCGGCACCGTGCCGCAGACGCCGACCAGCATCGCCGGCGGCTGGGACGTGCCGTGGGACATCTCCTGGGCACCCGACGGCTCGTACGCGCTGGTGACCGAGCGCGACACGTTCAAGGTGTTCAAGGTGACCCCGTCGGGCACCAAGACGCAGGTCGGCACCGTGCCCAACGCGCAGACCACCGGCGGCGAGGGCGGCCTGATGGGCCTGGACTTCTCGCCCACCTGGAACGGCACGAGCGACCAGGAGGTGTTCTTCATGCACACCGCCTCCGAGGGCAACCGGGTCGCGAAGATGAACTTCAACGGCACCGCGCTCAGCGGCTACGCCGGCATCTTGCAGGGCATCGACAAGAACCGGTACCACAACGGCGGGCGCATCAGGTTCGGCCCCGACGGCTACCTGTACGTCAGCACCGGCGACGCGCAGTCGTCGAGCAACGCGCCCGACCTCGACTCGCTCAACGGCAAGATCCTGCGCATCACCAAGACCGGCGCCGCCGCGCCCGGCAACCCGTTCGGCACCCGCGTCTACAGCTACGGCCACCGCAACCCGCAGGGCCTGGCCTGGGACTCGGCCGGCCGGCTGTGGTCGTCGGAGCTGGGCAACTCCTCGCGTGACGAGCTCAACCTCATCCAGCCGGGCAAGAACTACGGCTGGCCCACCTGCGAGGGCACCTGCAGCACCTCCGGCATGACGAACCCGAAGTACACCTGGAGCGTCTCCGAGGCCTCACCGAGCGGCATCGCCATCGTCAACAACACGGTCTTCATGGCCGCACTGCGCGGCGAGCGGCTGTGGCGCATCGTGCTGAACGGCGAGAACGTCTCGACGGTCAACTCGTACTTCAACGGCACGTACGGCCGGCTCCGCGCGGTCGAGAAGGTGCCCGGCGCCAACGCCATCTGGTTCGGCTCCACCAACTCCGACAACAACGGCGACGGCTCGGCCGACACCATCCGCCGCTCCAACATCCAGTAGTCACCCCCCTCATCGCCGGCGGCCGCGCCATCGCGCGGTCGCCGGATCCACCCCCCGGAGCCTCCGATGCCTCCCTCCAGAAGGGCCGTGCTCAAAGGAGCGCTGCTCGTCCCCGTGCAGGCGGGCGCCGTGCTGCCGCCGGCGCCCGCCACGGCCCAGACGCTCGACTCCTCCTGGGACCAGGTGCCCGCGATCCTGGCCAGGATCGTGCCGCCCACCTTCCCCGACCGCACGTTCCCGATCACCGATTACGGTGCCAAGCCGGACAACTCCACCGACTGCACGGCCGCCTTCCGTTCCGCCATCGCGGCCTGCAACGCGGCGGGCGGCGGCACGGTGCTCGTGCCCGGCACCGGCAAGTTCCGCACCGGCAAGATCCACCTGCTGTCCGGCGTGCGGCTGCACGTCGAGGCGGGCGGCACGATCCGGTTCAGGTCGGACGCGGGCTCGTACCTGCCGACGGTCTTCACCCGCTGGCAGGGGATCGAGTGCTTCAACTACTCGCCCTTCATCTACGCCAGGAACCAGACCGACCTCGCCCTGACCGGCACCGGCACGATCGACGGGAACGCGGCGGCCGGGCCCTGGTTCGACTTCGACGACCGGCGCGGACCCGACTGGGACCGGCTGCAGCAGCAGGCCGTGGACGGCGTGCCGGTCGAGCAGCGCCAGTTCGGCGACGGCCACTACCTCAAGCCGAACATGATCCAGTTCTACGGCTGCCGGAACATCCTCGTCGAGGACCTGGACATCAGGAACCCCGCGATGTGGACCATCCACCCCGTCCTGTCCAGGAATGTCACGGTCAGGCGGGTCAAGATCTACAGCCGGGGCGCGATGGTGGACGGCGTCGACCCCGAGTCCTCGTCGGACGTGCTCATCGAGGGCTGCACGTTCGACACCGGCGACGACGGCACCGTCATCAAGTCGGGCCGCGACACCGACGGCCGCCGCGTGGGTGTGCCGTCCACCGACATCGTCATCCGCGACAACGCCTACTACGGCCGCTGGGGCGCGATCACGGTCGGCAGCGAGATGTCCGGCGGCGTCCGCAACGTCTTCGCCGAGAACAACCGCATCCTCGCCGGCGCCGGCTACCACTCCTTCTACGCCCTCTACCTGAAGACCAACAACCGGCGCGGCGGGACGGTGGACGGCGTGCACGTCCGCAACCTGACGGGCGGCCCGTGCGACCGGGGCGGCTTCTACATCGACATGAACTACAGCCTGACCGGCCCCGGCAACGGCCCGATCGTCAACCCGGTCATCCAGAACATCACCGTGGACGGGCTGAACATCGACGACTCGCCGTTCGCGATCAAGCTGTCGGGCTCCGCCGCCAGCCACATCCGGAACGTGACGATCGCCAACAGCACCTTCACGCGGATCGACACGCCGGCCCCCCAACTCTCCAACGCCGACAACGTCGTGCTGCGCGACGTCCGCGTCAACGGCGTCCTGTACGGGGGCTCCCCGCCGGGCAACCGGTACGAGGCCGAGAACGCGACGATCTCGCAGGGCGCCGTCGAGTCCAACCACGCCGGGTTCTCCGGCACCGGGTTCGTGAACTACGACAACGCGGCCGGCTCGTACGTGGAGTTCGCGGTGAACGCCGCCGCGGCGGGGACGGCGACGCTCACCCTCCGCTACGCCAACGGCACCACGGCCAACCGGGCGATGGACATCGCGGTCAACGGCACGGTCGTCGCCGCGGCCAAACCCTTCAACGGCACGGGCGCCTGGACCACCTGGCAGTCCACCACGGTCTCCGCCCAGGTGGTCGCCGGCGCCAACACCGTCAGAGCGACCGCGACCACCGCCAACGGCGGCCCCAACCTCGACTACCTGGAGGTCCAGTGAGTGTCACCCGCCGTCAGCTCGGCGCCCTGGTCGGGGCCGCGTTCCTGGCCCCCGCCCTGCCCCCCAGGCCCGTCTGGGCCGCCACCTCGGCCGTCGCCCCGGCCTGGAAGCTCATGTGGGCGCCCGACCCGGCCGCCGTCGGGCTGCGCGCGTTCGAGACGCTCGAGGACGACCGCGCCGACTCGCACCCGGCCGGGCAGCCCCACATCTACGTCGAGGGCGACGCCTTCCGCTTCAACATGCACACGGTCGACCGCGACACGTCGACGGACCGGCAGCGCCAGGAGGTCACCGGCAACCGGAACCCGGACGGCTACCTGCGCTGGCTGACCGGGGAGACCTGGCGCGTCACGTACTCCATGTACATCCCGAGCTCGCTGAAGGCCACGACGACCTTCACCCACATCAGCCAGACCAAGATGCCGGGCACCGGCACCAGCCCGATCACCGTCACGTCGCTGCGCCGCGTGAACGGCGTCCAGACCATCGAACACAAGATCTTCGAGTCCGACACCCTGGTGGGGCGCACCGAGCTCGAGCCGCTGCACGACAAGTGGATCGACGCCGAGTACGAGATCAAGATCGGCGACGGCAGCTCGGGCTCGGTGCGCTGGGTGCTGCGCAGCGGCGGCGTCACCCTTGTGGACGCCACCAGGACCGGCGACACCTTCCTCGGCGACCGGGTCCGCCCCAAGTGGGGCATCTACCGCTCGCTCGGCGACACCTCCGGCTCCCTGCAGAACTGCTACCTGCTGCTCCGCGACATGCGCGCCTACAAGCAGGTGCAGGCCACCGCCACCCGGCTGGAGGCGGAGAGCGCGACGATCTCGCAGGGCGTCGTCGAGTCGAACCACGCGGGGTTCTCCGGCACCGGGTTCGTCAACTCCGACAACGTGGCGGGCGCGTATGTCGAGTGGCGGCACGACGCCGCCGCGGCCGGTTCCGCCACGCTGACCGTCCGGTACGCCAACGGCACCGGCGCCGACCGCCCCGTGGACGTGGCCGTCAACGGCCGCGTCGTGGCCTCCGGCCTGTCCTTCCCCGGCACCGGCGCCTGGACCACCTGGGCCTCCCGCAGCGTGGTCGCCGACCTCGCCGCCGGGTCCAACACCGTCCGCCTCACCGCCGCCACCGCGGGCGGCTGCCCGAACCTCGACTACTTAGAGGTGGTCCAATGACGATCTCCCGGCGTGACCTGCTCAAAGCCGGCGGCGTGGCGGGCGGCGTCCTCCTGGCGGGCACCGGCACGGCCCGCGCCGCCGCCGGGCCGGCCGGCCCTGTCACCGGGGTTGCCGCCGCTGCCTCGCCGTGGGATCGGGTGCCCGAGATCCTGGCCAGGATCGTGCCGCCGGCCTTCCCCGACCGCACGTTCCCGATCACCGATTACGGCGCCAAGCCAGACAACTCCACCGACTGCACGGCCGCGTTCCGCGACGCCATCGCCGCGTGCAACGCGGCCGGCGGCGGGCGCGTGGTGGTGCCGGCGGGAACGTTCCGCACGGGCAAGATCCACCTGCTGTCGAACGTCAACCTCCAGGTGAGCGGCACCATCAGGTTCCGCACGGACCCCGGCTCCTACCTGCCGACGGTGCTGACCCGCTGGGAGGGCATCGAGTGCTACAACTACTCGCCCTTCATCTACGCCAACGGCCAGACCAACGTCGCCATCACGGGCACCGGCACGATCGACGGCAACGCGCCCGCCGGCGACTGGTCGTCGTGGGGGAGCGGCGGCGCGGACCGCGACCAGCTCAGGTCCTGGGGCGCGAACGACCACCCGGTGGCGCAGCGCCAGTTCGGCAGCGGCCACAAGCTGCGGCCCAACCTGATCGGCCTCTACAACTGCACGGCGGTCCTGGTCGAGGGCGTCAACCTGCGCAACCCGGCGATGTGGACCCTGCACCCGGTCTACTGCACCAACGTCACCGTCCGGAACGTCACCTTCTACTCCACCAACTCCCAGGGTGACGGCTGCGACCCCGACTCCTGCACCGACGTGCTGATCACCGGCTGCGAGTTCGACACCAACGACGACTGCGTTCCCGTCAAGTCGGGCCGCGACCGCGACGGCCGCCGGGTGAACCGCCCCTCGCAGAACATCGTGATCCAGAACTGCAAGTTCAGCGGCCGGTGGGGCGGGGTGACCATCGGCAGCGAGATGTCCGGCGGGGTCCGGGACGTGTTCGCCGAGGACTGCGAGTGCAACGCGCCCGACTTCCCCGGCCGCTACCCGGTCAAGTACGCCCTCTACGTCAAGACCAGCTTCAACCGCGGCGGCTTCGTGGACGGCGTGCACCTGCGCCGCATCACCGGCCACGACCTGGAGCGCAGCGCCCTCTACGTCACGCTCAACTACGAGACCTCAGGCTCCCTGCCGCCGGTCGTGCAGAACCTCACCGCCGACGGCCTCACGATCGACGGCGCGGCCAAGGCGTACGACCTGGACGGCCGCTCGACCGACCACATCAAGAACGTCACGATCTCCAACAGCACGTTCACCGGGATCACGACGGCCACGCCGACCGCCTCGAACGTCGACAACCTCGTGCTGTCCCGGGTGACCGTCAACGGCAAGGACATCTCCACCACCCAGCCGCCGGCCGGCACGCGGTACGAGGCCGAGGACGCCGTGATCTCCCAGGGCGCCGCCGAGTCGAACCACGCCGGCTACTCCGGCACGGGGTTCGTCAACTCCGACAACGTGACCGGCGCGTACGTGGAGTTCGCGGTGAGCGCGGCGGCGGCCGGCAGCCGGGCGCTCACGATCAGGTACGCCAACGGCACGAGCACCAACCGGCCGTTCGCGGTCACCGTCAACGGCACCGCCGCCGGATCCGCCGTGAACGCCCCCGGCACCGGCGCGTGGACCACCTGGGTGTCCACCGCCGCCACCGTGCCCCTCGCCTCCGGGGCCAACGCCGTCCGGCTCACCGCCACCACCGCCGGCGGCCTGCCCAACCTCGACTATGTGGAGCTCCAGCCATGAAACCGCTCGCCAGAGCCCTGCTGGTATGCGCTCTCGCCCTGCTCGGAGCCGCGCCCCTCCCGGCGCAGGCCCTCGCCGAGTTCAACGTGCGCGACTACGGCGCCACCGGCAACGGCTCGACCAACGACGACGACGCCATCGACCGCGCCATCAACGCAGCAAGCGCGGCCCCCGGCGGCACGGTCGTCTTCCCCTCCGGCCGCTACCGGGCCCGCACCATCCACCTGAAGTCGAACGTCACGCTCCGGCTCGACTCCGGCGCGACCCTCCTGGCCGCGAGCAGCGGCATGGACGCCGCCGAGTCCAACCCCAACGACGACTACCAGGACTACGGCCACAGCCACTTCCACAACTCGCTCATGTGGGGCAGCGGCATCACCGACTTCCACATCACCGGCACCGGCACGATCGACGGCGACGGCAACCTCATCACCGGCAACCCGTCCTCCGGCCAGGCCGACAAGGCGCTGACGCTCACCGAGTGCTCGAACATCAGCATCGAGGGCGTCACGTTCCGGCGCGGCGGCCACTTCGCCGCCCTGATCAACGGCTGCCACGACATCACCATCGACAACCTCAAGACGATCCACAGCAGCAGCGGCGTGCGCGACGGCATCAACCTGATCAACAGCTGGAACGTCACCGTCACCAACAGCCGCATCGAGGCCAGCGACGACGCCCTGGTGTTCAAGAGCGACTACGCGCTCGGCCACACCTACACCAGCCAGAACGTCCGCGTGCGCGACACCACCGTCTACTCGCACGAGAACAACGCGCTCCAGTTCGGCTCGGAGACCTGCGGGAGCTTCCGCGACTTCCGGTTCGAGAACATCACCGTGCTGGGTGCGGGCAAGGCCGGCATCGGCATCGTGTCCATGGACGGCGCGATCATCGAGGACATCCACTACGACAACGTGACGCTCACCAAGACCACGTCGCCGTTCTTCTTCAAGATCGGTGAGCGGAAGCGCTGCCCCGGCTCGCCCCCCGCCGGACGGATCCGGAACATCACGATCTCCGACGTGACCGGGACCGACCTGACCGCGCCCGTGGTCACCGGCACGGTCGGCGCGTCCGACTACACCAGCACGCTGACCGGCACGCCGTCCGTGGACCTCGGCCCCGGCATCACGTTCCGGAACGTCGACCTCACCGTCCCCGGCGGCCACCCCGCCTCGGAGGCGAGCAGGGTGCCCGGCGAGTTCCTCACCACGTACCCGCCGCGCGACTACGGCGCGCGCCCCTCGTACGGCTACTGGATCAGGCACGCCGCCGGCATCACGCTCAACGGCGAGACCCGGTTCGACGACAACGACAACCGGCCCTACGTGATCGCCGACGACGCCTCCGACGTGCAGGTGAACGGCGTCGTCGCGCAGCGCGGCAGCGGCAGCGCCTACGACGTCGGATTCAGCGGCGTCACCGGCTACGCCGTGCGCGACAGCGCCAACACCTCCGGCGACGCGCTGCGCGTGCGCGCCACCAACTCCACGCCGGTCCCCGGCACCCCGGAGAGCCTGTACGCCGAGGCGGAGGCGGGCACGGTCACCGCTCCCATGCAGGTGGCCGCCGACACGGCCGCGTCCGGCGGCTCGTACGTGACCGTCGCCGCCGGCAACAACAGCAAGTCGAGCGCGCCCTCCACCGGCTGGACGACGATCCCGTTCACGGTCGAGCACGACGGCAGATTCGCCGTCTGGGCCCGCGTGATCGCCGCCAACGACGGCGACGACTCGTTCTGGGTGCGCTCGGGCACCGGCTCGTGGACGAACTGGAACAGCGTCCCGATCGGCACCTCCTGGCACTGGGCCAAGCTGCCCGTCACGTACGACCTGGCGGCCGGAGCACGCACGATCACCTTCGCCTACCGCGAGGACGGCGCCCGCCTCGACCGGGTCGCCATCTCCAGCGACCCCGCGTTCAACCCCACTGGCACCCCCAGATCCTAGGAGAGCACCATGAGACGCACGGCGACGCTCGCCGTCTTCGCGCTCCTGCTCGGCCTGATCACCGCCCTCCCGGCGCGGGCCGACCTGCAACACCCGCGCCAGGCGTTCCTGCGCAACTCGATCTCCGGCCTCTTCCTGCACTGGGGCGAGCGGACCTCGCCGCAGCACACCAGTTGCAGCGCGTGGGAGGCCGACGTCACCAACGGCGGCTGGAGCGCCTCCTACTGGGTGAACGAGGCCAAGAAGCTGCACGCCCAGTACATCGTGCTGGCCACCTTCCACAGCCGGCTCGGCTACGCCCGGCCGTACCCGTCGGCGATCCCGGGCTCCTGCCGCACCACGCGGGACTTCCTCGGCGAGCTGATCGACGCCGCCGACGCGCAGGGCCTGAAGGTCATCCACTACATGACCGACGACCCGCAGTGGCACAACGAGGGACTGTCGTCGGGGTCGTGGCTCAACTCCTCGGCCTTCTCCGGCTACGTCGGCCACGACGTGGACCTGACCACCCGCGACGGGTTCGGTGAGTTCAGCTACCTGCAGTTCTTCGAGCAGATGCAGCGCTATCCCAAGCTCGCCGGGTTCTGGATCGACAACGACAACGCCTACTGGGAGCGCAACGACCTCTACGCCAAGATCTACCAGCAGCGCCCCGACATGACGATCTCGAACAACAACGAAGACACGCCGATCATGGACATGATCAGCAACGAGCAGAAGACCGGCATGACGCCGTCGTACGACTACCCGCAGGCGGTCTACACGGCGCTTCCCCGGCTGATCGAGGCCGACTTCAAGCTGCCCACCGGCGGCCCCTGGTGGTACGGCGGCTCCGACCAGGCCGTGGACCGCAAGCTCACGCTCGGCCGGCTCATCACGAACGCGGGATCGTCGGTCAAGGCGCTGATGGCCGAGACACCCATGGTCAACGGCAAGTTCCCCGCCCAGCAGGTCAGCTTCAACAACTTCGCGAACACGTACCTGGAGGAGATCTGGGAGTCGCTCGGCGGCACCGAAGGCGGCGGTTACATGTTCGGCGGGCTCAAGCCGGGCTTCTGGAACAACGGCGCGCACGGCGTGACCACCGTCGCCAGGAACGACCCCGACCGGCACTACATCCACGTGATCACGCCGCCGTCCGGCAGCACGCTGTCGCTGCGCGACAACGGCTACCGCGTCAGCTCGGTGACGAACCTGCGCACGGGCGCGCCGGTCGCGTTCACGCAGTCGGGCGGCACGCTGACGCTCAGCGGGATCTCCGCCTGGGACCAGTACGACACCGTCTTCAAGGTCGTCACCGGCGGCCGCCAGGGCATCCACACCGGCGTCACGCTGTCGGCGAGCTCGTCCACCAGCGGCCACGGCGCGGCGGCGGCCGGCGACGGGAACTACCTGACCTACTGGGACAGCGACGCCGCCGAGCCCGCGCGGCTCACCTTCGACCTGGGCGCGGCCAAGCCGATCCAGTACCTGGCGCTCAACCAGCGGGAGGACTCCACCGTCTACCCGTCGTCCGGCTCGGCGCGGATCTCCGGCTACCAGGTGCACGTCAGCAACGACGGCTCGACCTGGGGGAGCGCGGTCAAGACCGGGACCGTGCCGAACGCGCGCGGCGTGCAGTTCATCGACCTGAACGGGGTCACCGCCCGCTACGTCCGGCTCTCCAAGACCGGGCACCACGGCGTCGCCCGCTGGCGGGTGGACGAGGCATGGGTCGGCGGCCAGTACGCGGGCGGCGACGGCTCCACCGGAGCCCGCTACGAGGCCGAGAACGCGACGGTCTCCCAGGGCGCCGTCGAGTCCAACCACGCCGGCTACTCCGGCACCGGCTTCGTCAACGGCGACAACGTCACCGGCTCCTACACCGAATGGACGATCAACGCGCCTGCCGCCGGGACCGCCACGATCGCCCTGCGCTACGCCAACGGCACCACGACCGCCCGCCCGGCGGCCGTCACCGTGAACGGCGGCGCCGCGCAGACGCGCGACTACCCCGGCACCGGCGCTTGGACCACCTGGGCGAGCGACACGTTCACCGTCCCGCTCAACGCCGGGGCCAACACGCTGCGGGTGACCGCGACGACCGACGGCGGCAACCCGAACCTCGACCGCATCGACGTCACGACGGGAGGCGCCTCATGAAAGCGTTACTCGCGGCACTGGCGCTGGTCGCCACGTGCCTGACCCTGCCCGCGGCCCCGGCCGCCGCCTCGGACAACGGGCTGTCGATCAGGCCCGCGATGGGCTGGAGCAGCTGGAGCTTCGTCCGCCGCTGGCCCGACGAGACCAAGATGAAGGCCCAGGCGGACGCCCTGGTCAGCAGCGGCCTGGCGGACAAGGGGTTCGTCTACATCAACCTCGACGACTTCTATCAGAAGTGCGACTCCAACGGCTTCGTCGTCGACGACTACGGCCGCTGGGCGGTCGACACCGCCAAGTTCCCGTCCGGGATCAAGGCGCTGGCCGACTACGTGCACGCCAAGGGGCTGAAGTTCGGCTTCTACGTCACCCCGGGCATCGCGAAGAACGCCGTCACGGCCAACAAGCCGATCGAGGGCACGTCGTACCACGCGCAGGACATCGCGGACACCTCGCAGACCCACAAGAACTACAACTGCAAGAACATGTACCGGCTCAAGTACTCCCACCCGGGCGCGCAGGCGTTCATCAACTCGTGGGCCGACCAGATGGCCTCGTGGGGCGTGGACTACCTCAAGATCGACGGCGCGGACGCCTCCACGGTCGCGGACGTGGAGGCGTGGGACAAGGCGCTGCGCCAGACGGGCCGGCCGATCAACTTCGCGCTCTCCAACAACCTGCCGATCGCCCAGGCCACCACCTGGAAGCGGCTGGCCAACAGCTGGCGCACCCAGGGCGACGTCGAGTGCTACTGCGGCCCCGGCCCGAACGGCAGCGGCTACCCGCTCACCGACTGGTCGCACGTCGTCAGCCGGTTCACCTCGGCCGCCTCCTGGCAGCAGTACGCCGGCCCCGGCGGCTGGAACGACTACGACTCGCTGCAGATCGGCAACGGCGACCAGGTCGGGCTCACCGCCGACCAGCGCCGCTCGCACATGACGCACTGGGCGATGGCCGCCAGTCCGCTGCTGCTCGGCACCGACCTGACCGCGCTCACCTCGGTCGACCTGGCGATGCTGAAGAACGACCGGCTCATCGCGGTCGACCAGGACGGCGTGGCCGCCGACCGCATCGTCAACAGCGGCGTCAAGCAGGTGTGGCGCAAGCGCGAGGCCAACGGCGACTACGTCGTCGCGCTCTACAACACCGGCACGTCGGGCAACTCCACGGTGAGCGTCACCTGGTCGCAAGTCGGCTTCACCGGCCCGGCCGCCGTCACGAACCTGTGGTCGGGAGCCTCGGAGGGCACCGTCAGCTCCTCCTACAGCGCCACCCTGCGCCCCGGTGAGACCCGCCTCATCCGCGCCAGGCCGGCCGCCTCCGCGATCCGATACGAGGCCGAGAACGCGACGATCTCGCAGGGCGCCGCCGAGTCGAACCACGCCGGCTACTCCGGCACCGGGTTCGTCAACGCCGACAACGTGACCGGCTCGTACGTGGAGTTCACCGTGAACGCCGCCGAGGCCGGCTCGCGCACCGTCACCATCCGCTACGCCAACGGCACCTCGGTGAACCGGCCGATGGCCGTCGCGGTCAACGGCGCCGTCGCCCAGACCCGCGACTTCCCCGGCACCGGAAACTGGGACGCCTGGGCGGACTCCACGTTCACGGTCTCGCTGAACGCCGGGGCCAACACCGTCCGCCTGACGGGCACCACCGCCAACGGCGGACCCAACGTCGACTTTCTCGACGTCTTCTGATCGGAAGGGACGCCCGTGCATCCCCCACGCTTACGCCGCCTGGTCATCCTGGCCGTCTCCTGCCTGGCCCTCACCGGCCTGGTCGCGTTACCCGCCCGCGCCGCTACGGTGCGGTACGAGGCCGAGAACGCCACCAACGTCCAGGGCGCCGCCGAGTCCAACCACGCCGGGTTCTCCGGCACCGGCTTCGTCAACAGCGACAACGCGGCGGGCCCGTACACCGAGTGGACGGTGAACGCGCCCGCGGCCGGCACCGCCACGCTCGCCATCCGCTACGCCAACGGCACCACCACGACCCGCACCACCGACGTCGCGGTCAACGGCACAGTCGTCTCGGCCGGGCGCACGTTCGGCCCCACGGGGGCCTGGACCACGTGGACCACCTCCACCCTGACCGCCACGCTCGCCGCGGGCGACAACAAGATCCGGATCACCTCGACGGGCTCGGGCGGCAACCCCAACCTCGACTACCTCGAAGCCACCATGGCCGACGTGCCCGCGACCGAGTACCAGGCGGAGGCCGCCACGCTGTCGCAGGCCTCGGTGGCGACCAACCACACCGGCTACACCGGCTCCGGCTTCGTCGACTACGTCAACGCCGCGGGCGGCTACATCGAGTGGTCCGTCAACGTGGCCGAGGCCGGCACGCACACCCTCACGCTGAGGTACGCCAACGGCACGACCGTCAACCGGCCGATGGCCGTCGCGGTGAACGGCGCCACCGTCCAGACCCGCGACTTCCCCGGCACCGGAAACTGGGACACCTGGGCGGACGCCGCGCTGACGGTCTCGCTGAACGCCGGCGTCAACACCGTCCGCGCGACCGGCACCACCGCCAACGGCGGCCCCAACGTGGACCGGCTCTCGGTCAGCGGCTCCGGGGGGCCCGACGGGCAGGCGCCGACCGTGCCCGCGGACGTCCGCGTCACCGGCACCTCGGCCTCCAGCATCACGCTGGCCTGGACGGACTCCGCCGACAACGTGGCCGTCACCGGCTACCGCGTCTACGAGGGGACGACCGTGGTCACGACCACGCCGACGGCCGGCGCCACGATCGGCGGGCTCACCGCCGGGTCCACGCACGCGTACACGGTCACCGCGATCGACGCGGCGGGCAACGAGTCCGGGCACAGCGCCGCGGCCACCGGCACGACCGGCGGCGGTGGCACCGGGCCGACGGCCGACCAGCTCCTCGCGAAGGTGACCGCGTGCAGCCAGATCTCCAACGGCAAGTACAAGACGGACTCCGACGTGAGCTCGGCGACGGTCGCGGTGTGCGAGAAGACCGGGGCCGTGTTCTGGAAGGGAGACATGGACATCGACTGCGACGGGGTGCGCACGTCGCAGTGCAACGAGGACACCGACTGCTGCTTCCAGCCGGACACGTTCTGCCACACCAGCGGGGACTCGCCGCTCAACGCGGCGCAGCTCGCGTACATGGTGGTGCCGAGCCCCAGCTCCGTCTGGGACTACCGGACGAAGGGCATCGGCTGCGGCACGGTGGTGGCGATCGTCTACAACGGGCAGGTGGAGTACGCCGTGATGGGTGACACGGGGCCGAGCGGGATCATCGGCGAGGCGTCCTACCGGACGGCCGCCGACCTCGGCATCAACCCCGACCCGAGCAACGGCGGCACGGACACCGGCGTCACGTACATCGTCTTCACCGGCTCCGGCACCAAGGTCGGGACCGTCGAGAACCACACCCAGGCGGTCAACCTGGGCCGCACGCTGGCCCAGCGCTTCCTCGACCAGAACTGACGCGCCCCTGGTGCGGCGCCGCGCCCGTGCGGCGCCGCACCAGGGATCTCATGAGCGGCCGAGGATGCCGGCGGCCCGCTCGCGCATCTCCACCTTGCGGATCTTGCCGGTGACCGTCATGGGGAACGCGTCCACCACGTGCACGTACCGGGGGATCTTGTAGTGCGCCAGGCGGTCCAGGCAGAACTCCCTGACCCGCTCGGCCGTCAGCGGCTCGGCGCCCGGCCGCATGACGATCCAGGCCATCAGCTCCTCCCCGTACTTCTCGTCGGGCACGCCGATCACCTGCACGTCGCTGACGTCCGGGTGGCCGTAGAGGAACTCCTCGATCTCACGGGGATAGATGTTCTCGCCGCCGCGGATGACCATGTCCTTGATGCGGCCGACGATGTTGACGTAGCCGTCGGCGTCCATGGTGGCCAGGTCGCCGGTGCGCATCCAGCGGGCGGCGTCGATGGCCTCGGCGGTGGCGTCGGGCTGGGCCCAGTAGCCGAGCATGACCGAGTAGCCGCGGGTGCACAGCTCGCCCGGCACGCCGCGGGGGAGCGCCAGCCGGGTCTCCGGGTCGACGACCTTGACCTCGATGTGCGGCATGACGCGGCCGACGGTCTCGGTGCGGCGGGCCAGGCCGTCGTCCCGCCGGGTCATCGTGGAGACGGGGGAGGTCTCGGTCATGCCGTAGCAGATGGCGACCTCGGTCATGTTCATCTCGCTGACGACGCGTTTCATGACCTCGACCGGGCACGGGGAGCCGGCCATGATCCCCGTTCTGAGCGTCGAAAGATCGAAATTTCCGGACTCGGACAGCAGGGCCAGCTCGGCGATGAACATCGTCGGCACCCCGTACAGGGACGTGCATCCCTCCGCCTGCACGGCGCGCAGCGTCGCCTCCGGGTCGAACCCCGGCGAGGGCAGCACGACGCACGAGCCGTGGGAGGTCGCGCCGAGGTTGCCCATGACCATCCCGAAACAGTGGTAAAGCGGCACCGGCAGGCACACCCGGTCGGCCTCCGTGTAGCCGACCAGCTCGCCGACGAAGTAGCCGTTGTTGAGGATGTTGTGGTGGGACAGCGTGGCGCCCTTGGGGAAGCCGGTGGTGCCCGACGTGTACTGGATGTTGATCGGGTCGTCGAACGTCAGCCACGCCGCCCGCTCCGCCAGCAGGGCCGGGTCGGCGCGCCTGCCGCTTTCGACCAGCTCGTCCCAGCCGGGCTCCCCGATGAACACCGCGTCCGCGAACCCGATCTCGCCGATCATCGCCCGGTAGTCGCTGGTCTTGTGCGCGACCGCGCTGACGAGCAGCCGCATGCCCGACTGCTTCACGACGTAGGCCAGCTCGTGGGCCCGGTACGCGGGGTTGACGTTGACCAGGATCGCGCCGATCTTGGCGGTGGCGTACTGGACGAGCACCCACTCGGCGCAGTTGGGCGACCAGATGCCGACCCGGTCGCCCTTGGCGATGCCGCGGGCCAGCAGGCCGAGCGCCACCTCGTTCACGGCGGCGTCGAGCTCCGCGTAGGTCCAGCGGCGCCCGGAGGCCACGTCCACCAGTGCCTCGCGCTCGCCGAACCGCGCCACGGCGCGCTCGAAGTTCTCCCCGATCGTCTCGCCCAGCAGGGGGACCTCGGACACGCCCGAGGCGTACGAGAGCAATGCATCAGCCATGACCGGAGAATTCCTCCGTACCCGGTCCGGCGCCACCCCCTTTCGGGGGTGGCTCTCGGCTACGGGCCTCGTCCATCCTGGTGTCATGGCCGCACCATACGCGCCCGCCGACCGTGAGGCGTTCCGAACCGCCGTCGGCCGCCTACGCCGTGTGACGGGGCTGCCGGTCGTGTTCGGCGGTGCGGTGGGGGCCCGCTCGCTCGGCGTCACGCTCACGGAGTTCAGCGGCACCCTGACCGGCGCGCTGCGCGGCCTGGTCGTCAGCGCGGGCAACGGGCTCGGCGGCCGGGTGATCACCACCGCGCGCCCCGGCAGCGTCGACGACTACGCCGCCGACCCGCGCATCAGCCACGAGTACGACAAGCCCGTGACCGCCGAAGGGCTGCGGGCCATCGCGGCCGTGCCGGTCACGGTGGACGGCGGGGTGTGCGGGGTCCTGTACGGCGGGATCCGCGAGCCCCTGTCGATCAGCGACCGCGTGGTGGAGGCCATGACCCAGGTCGCCGGGCGGGTGGGCTTCGAGCTGACCGTCCGGCGGGAGGTGGAGCGGCGGCTGGCCGAGATGGAGACGGCGGCGATCACCCGGGCCGCCCGCGAGTCGCCGACCGCCGCCGAGTGGGAGGCGGTCCGCCAGGCGCACGCCCAGCTCAGGGCCATCACCCAGGACGTCGCCGACGCCGGGATCCGGGCCCGCCTGCAGGACGTGTGCGACCGCCTGGCCCGCCCGAACGGCCGGCCCCCGGAGCAGCCGAGCCCGCTGTCGCCGCGCGAGCTCGACGTCCTCGCCCTGGTCGCCATGGGCTGCGGCAACGCGGAGACCGGGGTCAGGCTCGGGATCCGGCCCGAGACGGTCAAGAGCTACCTGCGCAACGCGATGCGCAAGCTGGGGACGCACACCCGCATGGAGACGGTCGTCGCCGCCCGCCACCGCGGCTTCCTGCCCTGACCCGGGGTCAGCTCCCCTGAGGGCGAGTGCTCCAGTATTCGTCGGCGGCCGCCTGGATGTCGGTCAGGACCTTCTGGTAGCTGTCCGGCTTGACGACGAAGGCGCCGAAGCCGTCCAGCGCGGCGGTGAGCACCGGGGGCGGGGTGGCCTCGAAGTAGCGGTTCACCAGGCGGTACTCACCGCTGCCTGCCGCCTTGCTGACCTCGGCGATGGCCTGGTCGGCGATGGCGACCTTGGGGTTGGCCGAGACATCGCCCCTGGCCGTGGCCCACTTCTCCTGGGCGGAGGCCCCCACCCACCACTTGAGGTACTTCGTGCTCGCGCCGGGATCGGGCGCCTTGGCCAGCGAGCAGAGCGGGCCGCTCTCGAAGATCATCGACGTCTTGGGGAGCGCGGGGTTGACGTTCGGGATGACGAAGAAGCCGTAGTCGGTGCCCGCCTTCATGTCGCGCTGCGTCATGCTCGTGTTGAACCACGTGCCGAACGAGACCATCGCGGCCTTGCCGGTCTTGAGCACGTCGCCCGGGTCGGTCTTGTCACCGGGGTTGTTGAAGTACCCGGCGTCGATCATCGACTTCCACCGCTTCATGACGTCGACCACGCCGGGGTCGGTGTACTTGGCCTGGCCTGTCGCGAGCCGGTCGTAGAGGTCGGGGTCGGTGCCGGCCAGGAGCTGCTCGAACCAGACGAAGGAGAACAGCACCGACGTGTGGTAGAAGGCGGTCACGCCGTTCTTCTTGAGGGTGTCGGCGACCTTGATCAGCTCGTCCCACGTCGTCGGGGGCTTGAGCTGGTATTTGTCGAAGACGCTCTTGTTGTAGAACATGCCCCAGTACGCGGCGTTCAGCGGCACGCAGTACTGCTTGCCGTTCACCGTGTAGTACTTGGCCAGGTCCGCCGACAGGTCGCCGCTCTTGATCGCCTCCTGCCAGATGGCGGTGGTGTCCGAGACCTGCTTCTGCGCGACGATCTCCGCCAGCCGCCCGCCCGTCGTCCACGTGAACAGGTCGGGCTTCACGTCCGTGCGGAAGGACGCCTTGATGAACGCCTGGTACGTCGGTTCGTCGGTGTAGCCGACCGGCTTCATGGACAGGCCGATCTGCTGCTTGGACAGGCTGCCCATCTCGTCGAAGTATTTGCTCCAGGCGCCCTTGTCGTTGTAGAGCTTCAGCTCCGTCTTGCCGGCCGCCTGCTGGGGCGCGGACCCGCCGGAGGAGCAGGCGCTGAGAGCGAGGCAGATGACGGCGGCGACACCAAGTGACCGGATCATGCCCGGCCTCCTCTTCGATCTTGGGGGGATTAAGTCATCTAATCACTTGATATCTTGGCTGTCCATAGGGACGACCGCTCGCCGCGTAACCTCCCGGTAACATCGCGGGGCCAGGCCGTACCGCTCCTGGAAGAGCCGGCCGAAATACGACTGGCCGGAGAAGCCGCAGCGCTGGGCGATCCGGCCGATGCCCTCCGTCGTCGTGGTCAGCAGCAGGGCGGCGTGCTCCAGCCGCCGCCCGGCCACGAACCCGACCGGCGTGCACCCGTAATGCCGGCGCATCGAGCGGGCCAGATGTCCGGGGCTGACCGCGGCCAGGGCCTGCAGCCGGGGCAGGCCCTCGCGCAGGTTCTCCTCGCGCCGCATCGCGAGGCAGGCCGACACCAGCCAGCCGGGCCGCCGGTCCACGGCCGTCCCGTCGGCGGCCTCCAGCAGCGGGACGACCGCCGTCAGCAGCCCGACCAGGTCGAGCACGCGGGGCACGCCGGAATAGGCGGCCAGCACGCGGCCGAACCCGGCCGCCACCGGCCCGTCCAGGTCGGCGCGGGCCGACAGCGGGAGCTCGCGGCGGTCCCAGTCCGCCGGTCCCGCCAGCCCGGCCAGGTCGGCGAAAGCCCGCCAGCGCTCGCTCGGGAAGGCGATGTTGACGAAGCGCATGCCGTCGTCCGAGGCGAACTCGTGCCGGTCGTGCGGCCGTACCAGCACCAGGTCGCCCGCGCGCAGCGGCAGCTCCGCCTCGCCCACGCGCTGCGCGCCCGCCCCGGCGGTCACGAGGACCAGCTCGTGGAAGTCGGCGTGGGAGTGCGGCTCCGGCCGGTCCCTTCGGCCGCCCTTCACCGGCACCAGGGCCGCGTGGTACGGCAGGCCGGCCGCGAACTCGGCCCAGCGCAGGACGGTCGGCATGTCAGGAAATTAATACTTGTGGGGCGGCGATTACTAGTAACCCGTCCCGCGAAGACCGAAGAATCCGAGTGACGCCCACCCCTACAAGGAGCGCATGGTGAGAGTCGACCGGACCCTTCAGGACTACGACCGCGACGGCTACACGATCTTCCGCGACGTCCTCGACCGCGACCTGATCGCCGAGGCGAGCGACCACGTCGCCTGGCTCCAGGCCAGGCACCCCGACCTGAACGGCGAGGACCTGGGCACCGAGCTGGTCGCCCGCGACCCGTTCTGGGTGCGGCTGGTCGGGGACGACCGGCTGCTGGACATCGCCGAGCTCTTCGTCGGCCCCGACGTCGCGCTGTTCGCCTCGCACTACATCAGCAAGCCGCCGTTCTCCGGCAAGCCGGTCCTGTGGCACCAGGACGGCGCGTACTGGCCGCTGGAGCCGATGCGCGTCGTCACGCTCTGGCTGGCCGTGGACGAGGCCACCACGGAGAACGGCTGCCTGCGCGTGATCCCCGGCTCGCACCGGCAGGACCTGCACGAGCTGCGGCGGCGCGACGACATCGACAACGTGCTCGGCTCGGAGAGCGCGGTGACGGTGGACGAGTCGCAGGCCGTGGACCTGGTCCTCGCGCGCGGCGACGTGGAGGTCCACCACCCCAACATCCTGCACGCCTCCAACGCCAACACCTCGCCGCGCCGGCGCTGCGGCCTGACCATCCGCTACATCCCGACCTCGACGCGGATCACCAGCGAGGAGCAGCCGTTCGTGTCGGCCCTGCTGTTCCGCGGGGACCCGGGCGTGAACGTCTACCAGCCGTTTCCCGCGTACGTGGAGGGCGAGCACATGCCGTTCGCCGGAGCGGGTCATCACGCGCGGTAGACGACGTCCCCGTCGAGCATGGTCAGCCACGCGTCCAGGCCTCGGGCCGCCCCCCTTACCGGCCCATGGCACCGGCTCCAGCTCTGGCCGGCGCTCTCCCTCGGCGACCTCGTCCCGCCCGGCAGGAGCTCATGGCTGGGCATTCCTTCAGGCAAGTCGCGGCCCTGTCCGGGAGACGAGGCCGGGCGGCCTGCACTAGGAAGAGGCCCGTGGGATCTTCGCTTCGCTCATGGCTGCGCGCCGATCCATGGCGGGCGCTGCTGGTTCTGGTGGCCGCCTGCTACGGGGTCGCCCAGCTGATCGTGGTCACCCCCGGCATGGGGCTCGGGTGGGACGAGGTCGTCTACGTCAGCCAGGTCGATCCCCGCGTGCCGGCCACCGAGTTCATCGCGCCGCGGGCCAGGGGGATCACCCTGATCGTCGGCCCCTTGGTGGCGATCACGTCCTCCACGGAGGCGCTGCGGGTCTACCTGTGCCTGCTGTCGGCCCTGGCGCTCTACGCGTCGTTCGGGACGTGGCGCCGGGTGTGCCCGGGGCCGGTGGTGCCGCTCGCCGCGCTGCTGTTCGCGTCGCTGTGGCTGTCGCTGTTCTACGGCGGCCAGGTCATGCCGAACCTGTGGGTGGCCTTCGGCGCGGTGGCCGCCACGGGCTGCCTCCTGCGCTGCCTGCGGCCGGGCGGCGGCTGGGGCCCGGCGGCCGGGCTGGGCGCGAGCGTGGCGGCGGTGGCCGTGCTGCGCCCGCCGGACAGCGTCTGGCTGGCCCTCGCGCTCGCCCTGGCGGCGGTCCTGGCCAGGCGGTGGCGGGCCGGGCTCGCCGTGAACGCGGGGCTGGCCGCGGGCTGGGCCGACTGGATCGTCGAGGCGTACGTACGCTTCGACGGGCCGGCCGCCCGCTGGCACGCCGCGGGGGCGGCGAACGAGACCGGGCTGCACTTCTCGCTGCCAGAGCACGCCCGTGCGCTCAACGGCCCGCTGCTCTGCCGCCCTCCCGCGCACTGCGGGCCCGTCTCGCTGTCCTGGCTGCTGTGGTGGAGCGCCATCCCCCTCCTCGCCCTGCTCGGCCTGTACGCCGCCCACCGCCGGGGCCGCCTGGCCGAATGCGCGCTGCCTGCCGCCGCCGGCCTGCTGATGGCCGTGCCGTACGCCTTCCTGGTCGGCTACGCGGCGCCCCGCTTCCTGCTGCCCACGTACGCGCTGCTGGCGTTCCCGCTCGCGCACGGCGCCGTCTTCCTGCTGGACGGGCGGCGCGGGCCGGCCCGCCGCGCCGGCTGGGGCCTGGTGGCGGCGGGCGTTCTGGCCCAGTTCACCCTGCAAGGGATCACGCTCGAGAAGATCGCCGGGTGGCGGCTGTCCAAGCGCGAGGCCGACGCCGAGGTGGCCCGGGCGCTCCGCGTCCAGCCGCCCTGCCTGGTGTACGGGGAGCACGCGGCGATGATCGCCTACCGGACGGGCTGCGAGGCCCACGCGGTGCTGCGCTGGCCCCAGGAGGCGCAGCCGCCCGGCGCGGTCCGCGGCGCCCTGGCCGCGGGGAAGCACGTGGTCGCCGTCAACCGCGGCCACCCGACCCCGGCGCCGTTCCTCCGGTCCTGGGTCCGGGCCCGCCTGCCGGGAGCGCACCCGGGCAGGTGGCACGCGTACTATCCGCATCCCGAGGAGGGCGGCCGGCCGAGTGCCGGATGAACAGGTGGCGAGGGGAGGGACAGGACGAGGCGGACACCCGGGGCGAGGGGTTCGGCGCGGACCGCGCCGCCGTGCGCCTCGGCGGTCTCCCGCACGGCGACCAAGGGGACCGCTACCTCCCCGACGAGCCCTACCGGGTCATCTGCCCCTGAGCCGCGGTGTCCGTCACCAGTCGCGGGTCTCGATCAGCTCTTCCATGTCCGCGTCCGCGAACCCGTAGGCCGTCGCCACGAACCAGAAGTCCTCGGCGATCACCTCGCGCGCCACGGTCTCCATCTGGCTGCCCGCCGCCAGGAACTCGACCGCCAACTCGTTGAACTCGTCCGTCGCCGCCTGCGTGAAGGCGTAGAGCGCCGCGAGGTCCGACGGGCGCTCGGACTCGATCCGCTCGCACAGGCGCAGCAGGATCTCTGTGCCCTTGTCGACGAGATGGCGGGGGTAGTAGCCGTCCCCGTACATGCCCTTGAGGAAGGCGTGGCCGGCTGTCCGCTGGTTGGTGGGGGGCACCCTGATCTCCTTCTCGCCGTGACCCGGTGCTGCCGATACTGCCCGATCCCACCGACAACCACCCGCCCGGCGCCGCGTGGGCCAGGATTGATCGCGTGAACGCGAAGCCTGGGCGTCCGCGTCTGTTACGTGAGCTGAACGACCGCGCTGCGCTGGAGTCGCTGGGCTCGTCGGGAGCGCTGACCCGGGCGCAGGTGAGCTCGGCGGGATGCCCGTTCCCGGCGCGGCGGTGAGCGACGGCGGGTTCGACCGCGGCCGCCACGAGGTGGACGCCGCCTTCCAGGCTCTGGCGGACTGGCGGGCGGTGCAGGAACTCGCCGAGACGCACCAGATCGCGGCCGAGGACGCCGCGCGGAGCGTGGCGAGGGCGGCGAGAGAGGTGGCCGCGGAGATGGCCTTCCTGGACGAGCCGGCCCGGCGGATCGCCTTGGGGGTCGCGTCCATCTGCGCCGTCCTCGATCCCGAGCCGGTCGTGCTGGGCAGCCACGTCGGTTCCGCCTGAGGCGACGCGCTCGCCGGTCGCGTTCAGCGGGCTGTCGCCCGCATGTGCCTGGCGCGGCCCCGGGTGGAGGCGAGCACGATCCCGGACCGCCCCGTGGTGCGCGGCGCCCTGCTGGCCGCGGTCGAACAGGCACGCGACCGGGTGTTCTTCGGCGATCTGTGAACTATGGTGTTTTCGCGGCGATTCGAGGGTGCCCGGCTACTCTGCCACAATGTCATTCCCTTACCGATCACCTGGCGCGCTCGCGCTCGCGCTGGCCGCGGCCCTCACCACCCCTTCGATCGCGCAAGCGGCGCCCATGACCGCGGCGACCGACCGGGTCTTACGGGTCTACAACAACAACATCGAGAACCTGGTGAGAAACAACGCCGACGGCTCGTGCACCCGGGTCTCGGGCCCGGACCACCTCGCGTCGATGCTGGTCGACGACAGCGGCAAGACGGGCACCTCCGGCGTGCAGGCTCCCGATCTCCTGATCGTGCAGCAGGTACGAGGCACCGGACAGGCCACGGCGTACGCCGACCAGCTCTCGGCCATGTTCGGATATCCGGCGGGCACCTACAAGGCGCTCGTGGCCTGGGACGACCCCGAGGCGTGGGGCAGCACGCACAAATGCAGCCAGCAGGCGCTCGGCGACCTGAAGAAGAAGCAGACCAACGGGATCATCTACAACACCAGGACGCTGAGCCTGGCGGCGGCCGACGTCTCGAAATACTGGAGCGCGGGCTGGTTGAAGCCCGGGACATCGTACGGCGGCGGGGCCGGATGCACCCTCTACAAGCCGCCGAACAGCGACGACGGCACCACCAACCAGTACAAGTGGAAGCGCACGAGCGCTGTCGCGGCGAGGTTCACGATCAAGGCAACGGGGACGACGGTCTTCGCCGCGACCATGCACCTCCCGGAGCAGAACGGCGCGAACGCCTGCGCGGGCGATGACTACACGGGCATCGCGAACTCCGGCATCCATGTCGGCGCGGACGCCACGAGCCTCATGAACGCGTCCACGATCCGCGTGATCGGGATCGACGCGAACCGCGCGAACATCGCCTCCACCACTCTCAGCGGCTTCGGCATGACCGGCTATGGAGCGAAAGCGACCAGCGGCTCCAGGAAGATCGACTACCTCTTCGTCAAGGGAGCCGTACAGTCGTCGAGCATTGATCACACGGTGAGCAGCACGAAGTCGAACCATCTCGCGCTGTACGGATTCATCGAGTTCTGACGCGCGCCACCCGCGAGCGGGCGCCCCGGTCAGGCTCGGACGAACGCCGCGGCCGGCTCGGCATCGCGCCGGGCGAACTCGGCCCATTCAGGCGGCCTGACCGAGCCGCACACCACCGCCTCGACCCGGGCGACCCGGGCGACCATCTCCGCCGGGTGCGGGCGATCGCGCAGGTCACGCCAGTAGGACCGCACCCGGCTCCGGAGGTCGGTGGCGCGACCCAGGTAGAGGATCCGGCCGCGCCGGTCGCGGAAGCGATGGACGCCGGGCTCACGAGGCGGCCGCGCCGCCGCCCGGACTCGCTACATAGCCACTATAGGATCGCCACATTGGCAGTATGGGTCCTGTCAAAATGATAGTAAAGGTGATCATCCGCGTTTTACGATCATTCCCATGCTGATTCGCCGGACATTACGGATGATGACCGCTGTCGCCGCGACCTGCACCGTTGCGCTCGCCGGGGGTGCGGGGACGGCTCAGGCAGAAGAGTCCCGCGTGTCGTCCCAAGGGCAGTTGCTGTTCTACAACCACGCCTACAGCGTGGTGGACCGCGAGACGGCCGACGCCGTCGAGAACTCCACCTACCTGCGCGAGTTCGCCAACTTCGAGGTCCGCACCACGACCGGTGGCGGGTTGACCTGGAAGGGCCGCTACCTCAAGGGCCGCGAGACCTACATCGAGCTGTTCGGCGAGGGCGACCTGCCCGGCCAGGACGCTCTCTTCGGCTCCGCCGGGCTGGCCGTCTCGACCGAGCGCGTCGGCGACCTGGCCAAGGTGACCGCGGCGCTGAAGGCCCAGGGCATCTCCGACCCGGCCGAATACCGTCAGACGCGTGACTTCGGCGATGGCGTGCCGATCCCGTGGTTCGACACCATCCGCACCACCTCCGCCCAGTACGAGGCATTCGACCCGTGGTCCATGGAGTACTTCCCGGAGTACTTCGCGGACCCGCGCAGCCAGACCGAGCCGGAGAGCTACCCCGGTGACGTCAGCCGGGAACGCTACCTGCCCGACGCCTACCAGGACCACCTGATGCGCGACATCACCTACATCCGCATCGGCGTCACCGCGCGGGACCTGGCCAACACGGTGCCGCTGCTCAAGGCGGGCGGATTCGACGTCGCGACCACCGGTGGCGGCGCCATCGCGACCGGCGGCGGCACCACCGTCCAGCTCGACTCCGTCGCGCGTGAGCAGGCGGGCCTGAAGCAGGTCTCCATGTCGCTCAACCGCTCCGTGGAGACTCGTACCGAGGAGCGGATCGGGCGTTCGACCCTTGCCGTGGGCCCGGGCGCCCGCGCCGAGTGGACCTTCGACGCCCCGCAGTAAAGCCCCATAGCGCCACCTCCTCCTGTACGCGCCCGGCCGGCGACGACATCGAGCGTCGCCGGCCGGGCGTCGTCGTCCCGCGTCCCGTCTCGCGAGGGCAGAAGGGATCAGCCAGGGCCGGCGTTCCGGCGCGCGCTCCACACGGCCGGCCCGGCCGGCAGGACGAGGACGCCGGCGAGCCGCAGGACCCCCTGGAGCGGCACGGCATCGACGATCGCGCCGCCGGTCGGCGCTCCGAGACCGGGCACCACCGGCCCCGAAGTCCAGCGGAAGACCGAGGCCGCGTTCGAGGCCACCCGGGACACCCTGGCGTCACTGCCGCGCCGCGGCATCCGCGACGGCGACCTGCCCGCCGCATCGGACGTCGACGCCTCGGTGGAGCTGCCGTTCACGACGGTGCTCGGACCGCGCGTACGCGAACGCGCCGGCCACGACCCCCAGCGGCTCGCCACGGCGATCGACTTCACGATCAAAACGCTCACGACATCCGCGCCCTGACTGCCCGAACGACGTCCAGGGGCTCCTCAGGGTCGCGTCGCCACGCACGATCCTCGAGGCGGTTCATCGTGAGGGCCCTGACTTACGTCAGGTCCGTAAATGTCGCCCACGGTCGCTAGCGTCCGCCTTCACAGGTGATGATCGCGATGGAGGGACGAGATGCCGGAACTGATCCGCAGCGTCGAGGACGAGGTCCCGACCTCGTACGGCGGCTTCGACCTGAACGACGCATCCGGCCTGGGCGACGACGCTGACCGGGAGAGCGAGTCCGGCGCCTTGCTGACCGGGCCCGGTGGCATCGCGCTGGGCTGTGTCGGCCTGGTGAGCAAGGTCCGGGCGCGGATGGCCCGCGTACGGATGGAGGCCTGGAACGCCGAGCCCGGGGTCGAGGACGCACCCGGCGCGCCCTGGGCGGAGGCGGGGCAGGTCCTCTATCTGAGCCCGGGTGGCATCGTGGAGTCGCGCTGCCCCGGACTCAGCCCCACCGGCCAGAAACTGCTGCTTGGCCCGCCGTTTTGCGCCTACGGACTGCGCGTCTACACCGGTGCGGTGCGTACCCGGCCGGCCGCGTGGGACGACAGCGAGATCGAGGCCGTCGAGGAGCACTGGCTGCTGCGGTTCTGGCCGCTGGCCGACGCCGCCGGTCCCGCCCTGCGCGCGGAATCGGAGGCGGGCGGGCCGGCGGCGGCCAGGATGCGCGAGATCCTTCCGCTCGCTCGCGGCTCCCGCGCCCCGCAGCCGGGGCAGTGGCCCGCGCTGCGGCCGCACCCCTGGGCCGATCCCGACACCTCGGTGATCAGGTACAACCCTGAGGTGGATCGCCTGGAACGCGTTCCGGGCGACGAGGCCGGACCCTCGACCCCCGACGAAGCCTGGCGGCGCGTCGAGGAGACGCTGGGCGACCTGCGGTACGACATGCTCGGCAACCTGCCGCGGAACGTGGAATCCTGGTCGCGGTCGAGTCTGGAGTACTACGCCACGGAGTTGCGCGTGGACAGGCGCATCGGCCGGGAGCTGAACCCGGACGACGCTCCCACTCTGGTGCTGAAAGCGTCCAGCGTGCGTACCGTCCTGGTCGGGCCCGGTCAGGGACACAGCGGCCGGGCCTGGGTGTGGGCCAAGGACGAGAACGCGCACGCCGACGTGCTGTCGGTGGACCGGCAGGTCGTCGCCCGTGACGCCACCCGGATGAACAGCCTGCTGACCGGGATCGTCACTATCCTGCGGAACGAGAACGATTTCGTAGAGGTCCGGGCGGCGACAGAGGCGGAAGCCGCCCGAGTGATCACGGTCGAACGGCTGCGCGGCTGACCGAGGCGAAGGCGTGCCGGTCGCGCAGGGCCGCGGTACGCGCCGACCGGCGCATTTCAACGTGCGGACCGACGACTGCTCGACCTCAAGACCCAGGTCGGTGACCAGGCGGGAGTTCGGAGCCCCCTGAACGCTTGTGGCCCGGCCCGCCGCCGGAGCATCAGTCCAGGGGGAGGGGGCGGCGTGGTACGGGCGCGGTGTGGATGAGAGACGTGGTCGTGTGACCGTACGGGGTGAACAGGTCGAGGATCGGTTCGAGCTCGTCGACCGCCCGCAGGTGCATCGTGAAGTAGAAGCAGTCGTCGCCCGTCATCCGGTAGCACTCGACGATCTGGGGAACCTCCTGGGCGATCTTGGAGATGCGGTGCAGCTCCCGGATCGCCGGGCGGATGCGAACCATCACGGTGACCGGAAAGCCCACGGCCCGCGGGTCGACCTCGGCGTGATAGCCGGTGATCACTCCGGTCTCCTCCAGCCGCTGCACCCTGTCGGCCACCGCGGGGGCCGAGAGGGCGACCCGGCGGCCCAGCTCGGCGAAGCTCACTCTGGCGTCGACCTGCAGCTCGGCGAGGATACGAAGGTCGAGGGCGTCGATTCCCTTGGATTCGTGTGCCCGCTCGGGCCTGATCTTTCGATTCGCCATTCTCCTAAATTACGGGTTGGCCGACGATGGGGGTCATGCCGCTCACCGGCCCTCGCGCCGTCCTGTCCGCGGCGCCTCCACGGACCTACTTCATCGGGAGCGCCGCACGTGCTCGGCAGGCCGCCCCCGCGATGACCGACCCGGTCGCGCCGCTCCATCGGGAACGTTCGGCCTCCGCGGTGAAGACCGCGCTCTCACAGGAAGATAAGACGAAATGCGATACGTGAAGCTGGGCTCGTCAGGACTGCGGGTCTCCCGGATCTGCCTGGGCATGATGACGTACGGCGATCCGGGTTCCCGGGAGTGGATGCTGCGCGAGGACGCGGCCGAGCCGATCGTGCGGCGCGCGGTCGAGGCCGGTGTGACGTTCTTCGACACCGCCGACATGTACTCCGACGGCGTGAGCGAGGAGATCACCGGGCGGCTGCTCGGCAAGCTCTTCGCCCGCCGCGACGACTACGTTCTCGCCACGAAGGTCTACTTCCCGACGGGGCCGGGCCCGAACGACCGAGGGCTGTCCCGCAAACACGTGCTGTCCGCCATCGACGCCTCGCTGACCAGGCTCGGAACCGACTATGTCGATCTGTACCAGATCCACCGCTGGGACGACGAGACACCGATCGAGGAGACCATGGAGGCCCTGCACGACGTGGTGCGGGCCGGCAAGGCGCGTTACATCGGCGCCTCCAGCATGTACGCCTGGCAGTTCGCCAAGGCGCAGCACACCGCTCAGGCAGCCGGCTGGACCAGGTTCGTGTCGATGCAGAACCACTACAACCTCGTGTACCGGGAGGAGGAGCGGGAGATGATCCCGCTCTGCCTGGACCAGGGGGTGGGCGCCATCCCGTGGAGCCCGCTGGCGCGCGGACTGCTCACCGGGAGCCGCCACCGCGACGGCCGGCGGCGCACGGTCCGATCCGGCAGCGACCCGCTGGCCGACAGCATGTACGAGGACGCGGACTTCGACGTCGTCGACGTGTTGCGGGCGGTCGCCGGCGAACGAGGACTGCCTCCGGCACAGCTTGCGCTCGCATGGCTGCTCGGGAGACCCGCTGTGAGCGCGCCGATCGTCGGGGCGAGCAAGGTGGGCCATCTGGACGACGCGATCGCGGCGGTGGAGGTGTCCCTGAGCGAAGAGGAGGCGGCCCGCCTGGAGGCCCCCTACCGGCCACATCGAATCATCGGGCACTCCTGAAAGCCGGCCGCCGCAAGATACGGCCTTCGGCGCGTCCAGGCATTGACGAATGAAATGAACAATCTTTAAATTCACTCATGGGTCGCATCGCGGGCGTCACGGCCGCCGAGACGCGGGAGCGGTTGTTGAAGGCGGCTGCCGAGGTGTTCGCCGCGCGTGGGTACGACGGCACGCGCGTGGCCGACATCGCCGCCGCCGCAGGGGTGAGCAACGGCGCGCTGTACGCGCACTTCGGCTCCAAGGCCGAGCTGCTCGTCGCCGCGCTGCGCGCCCACGGGCGGCGGATCCTGGCCGGCCTGTTCGCGGCCGACCCCGACCGGTCGGTCGCGGAGCTGCTCCTGGTGCTCGGGCGTCGGCTGCCGCGCCCCCGCGAGGCCGCCGGTTACCTCGTCGTCGAGGCGCTGGTCGCGGCCAGGCGTGACGAGGATGTCGCCCGCCCGATGCGCGACTACGTGGGCGAGCGGGCCGACTGGATCGCCGAGCTGGTACGCGCGGGCCAGGGCGACGGGGAGCTGGACCCCGGGCTGTCGCCGGACGCGCTGGCCCATTTCTGCCTGCTGCTGGCGATGGGCAGCGCGCTCATCACGCCGGACCTGCACGGCGTCGACGAAGCCGAGTGGTCGGCCCTGCTGACCCGCGTCGTGGCCGCCGTCGCCCCACCCGACGGAGCCGTCGCCCCGTCGGACGAAGTCGTTGCCCCGCAGGACAGAGCCGTCGACCCGTCGGACCGAGAGGAGCACCCGCGGTGAAAGTACAGATCGATCCTGGGCGCTGCCAGGGACACGGCCGATGCTACGACCTGGCCCCGAGCCTGTTCGGCGAGGACGACGAGGGCTACGGGCAGGTCGCCGGCGACGGTGTCGTGCCGCCGGGCGAGGAGCCGGCGGCGCGCCGGGCGGCGGCCAACTGCCCGGAGCGAGCGATCGACCTCGTGGAGGAGGCGTGAGATGACCGTTGACGACCGTTTCAGCGAGGACTTCCGGGACACGGGGGACGACCGGCCCCTCGGCACGCGCAGCGAGATCGTCACCGGTCCGGTGGCCGACTGGGCGACCGACTTCTCCCACCTGGAGCCCGAGTGGGCCGCGGACCCGTACCCGATCCAGGACGAGCTGCGGCAGCGCTGCCCGATCGCGCACACCGAGCGGTTCGGCGGCGGCTGGCTGCCGACGCGGCACGAGGACGTGGCCGCCATCGCGTACGACACCGAGCGTTTCTCCTCGCGCTCGATCATCATGAGCAACTTCCGGCCGCCCCGCGAGGTGGCCCCGATCGGCGGCTCGCCGCCGATCTCCTCCGACCCGCCGTTCCATCACGACGCGCGCAGGTTGCTGCTGCCGGCGTTCACCAAGACCGCCGTCGCCAGGCGGGAGGCGGCGACGCGGGCGTTCTGCCATTCGCTCATCGACGCGTTGGCCGGCCAGGACGTCGTCGACGCGGCCCGCGACTACGCCCAGCACATCCCGGTACGGGTCATCGCCGACATGCTCGGCTTCCCGCCCGAGGACGGGCCCCGGTTCCGCGAGTTCATCGAGAACGTGCTCGAAGGCGTGAACCTGCCGCCGGAGGAGCGCATGGACCGGATGGAGCAGCTGTTCGACTATCTGCTCGTCCAGATCCGCGACCACGTGGACCACCCGCGCGACGACCTGACGACCTACCTCATCGACGCCGAGCTGTACGGGCAGAAGCTGCAGTCCGCGCACGTGGCCGGGACGATGGCGCTGCTGCTCATCGCCGGGATCGACACCACGTGGAGCGCGATCGGCGCCTCGCTGTGGCATCTGGCCAGGACGCCGCGGGACCGCGAGCGGCTGGTGGCCGAGCCCGGACTGCTGCCGACCGCGATGGAGGAGCTCCTGCGGGCCTACGCGCCGGTCACCATGGCGCGCCTGGTCAAGGAGGACATGAGCTGGAACGGCGTCGACATGAAGGCCGACGACTGGGTCCTGCTGTCGTTCCCGGCGGCCAACCGCGATCCGCGGCAGTTCGACCGGGCCGGCGAGGTCGTCATCGACCGCGAGGTCAACCGGCACACCGCCTTCGGCCTGGGCATCCACCGCTGCGTGGGCTCGCACCTGGCCCGCATGGAGCTGCGGGTCGCCCTGGAGGTGTGGCTGGAGCGCATCCCCGCCTTCAGCCTCGCCGACCCGGCGGCGGTCACCTGGGCCACAGGCCAGGTGCGCGGCCCGCGTACGCTGCCGCTCCGCATCGGCTGACCACGGCGCCGCGAGAGCGCGTCTGACCACGACGTCGCGAGAGGGCGGCTGACCACGGCGCCGCGAGAGGCCGGATGGGCTCGGCGGTGCCGAGCCCGTCCGGGCAGCTGGCGCCGGCACCCGGGCTCGGCGGCACCGAGTCCGGGCGCCGGGCGGCTCACATCGTCGTGGTGAACGTGTGGGTCCCGGCGCCCACCTCCTGCGGGATGGCCCCCGGCAGGTCCACCTCGGCGAGCGTCCCCGGGGGCACGGACGCCATGACCGTGAGCGTCTCGCCGTCCCGCTCCCACGAGACGGATGCGGGGCCGTACGGGGTGTCGAGGCGGGCCGAGGCGTGCGTGAGCTCGCCCCCAGGGCGGGGAGCCACGCGCAGGCGGCGGTAGCCGGGCGCGGCCGGGGCGAGCCCGGCGACGGTGCGGTGCATCCAGTCGGCCACCGCGCCGAGCGCGTAGTGGTTGAAGGAGGTCATCTCGCCGGGGTTGACCGAACCGTCGGGGAGCATGCTGTCCCACCGCTCCCAGATGGTGGTGGCGCCCATCGTCACCGGATACAGCCAGGACGGGCAGTTGCGCTGGAGCAGCAGCGTGTACGCCGTGTCGTACGCCCCGACCGAGCAGAGCGCGTCACAGACGAGCGGCGTGCCGACGAACCCGGTGCCGATGCGGTGGTCGTCCTGGACGACCAGCTCGACCAGGCGCCGCCCGGCCCGCTCCCGCTGCTCGGGCCCCTCCAGCAGGTCGAAGGTCAGGGCCAGGGCATAGGCGGTCTGGGTGTCGCAGGCCAGCCGCCCCGACGGCGTGACGAACTCCCGGCGGAACGCCGCACGCACCTCCCGGGCCAGGGCCGCGTAGTGCCCGGCGTCGGAGTCGTGCCCCAGCAGGGCCGCCGTCTCGGCCAGGACCGCGGCGGTGTGGGCGTGGTACGCGGTGGCGACGAGCGCGTGGTCGGTACGGGCCTTGCCGGGGTCGTCCGGCGGCGCGGCCGGGTCCAGCCAGTCGCCGAACTGGAAGCCCTCGTCCCACAGGTGGTCCTCTCCGGCCAGCCCGGCGACCTGGTCCACCCACGCCTTCATGCTCGGATACTGCCGGCCCAGCAGCCCGAGGTCCCCGAACCGCTGGTAGAGCGTCCACGGCACGAGCACCGCGGCGTCGCCCCACGCGGCGGTCGGTGAGACGCCGAACAGCAGCGGCACCCACGGCACGTAATGCGGCACGGTGCCCTGCTCGACCTGCTCGGCGGCCAGGTCGGCCAGCCAGGACGCGAGCGGGCCCGCGCAGTCGTACAGGAAGGCGGCGGCCGGTGCGAAGACCTGGATGTCGCCGGTCCAGCCCAGGCGCTCGTCCCGCTGGGGGCAGTCGGTGGGCAGGTCGACGAAGTTGCCGCGCATGCTCCACCGGACGTTGTCGTGCAGGCGGTTCAGCAGCGGGTCGGAGCAGTCGAACTCGCCGATGGGCCGCATGTCGGTGTGGCAGACGACGGCCACGACGTCGGAGGCCGGGTCCAGCTCGCCGGGCCAGCCGTCGATCTGGGCGTAACGGAAGCCGTGCGTGGTGAAGCGCGGCTCCCATTCCTCGGGCCCGTCGTCGCCGCGCAGCGTGTACTGGTCGAGCGCGGCGGCGTCGCGCAGCGGGCGCAGGGCGAGCGCGCCGTTCTCCAGGACCTCGGCGTGGCGGAGGGTGACGGTGTGCCCGGCCGGTCCCTGAACGCGGATGCGCAGACGGCCGGCGATGTTCTGGCCGAAGTCGAGGATCGTCTCCCCGTCCGGGCCGGCCAGCACCTCGACCGGCGCGAGCGTCTCCACGCGCCGGACCGGCGGGCCCGTCGGCGCGATGAGCAGGGCCGGGTCGTGCGTCAGGGAGTCGGCGGGCAGCCAGGCCGCGTCGTCGAAGCCGGAGCTCGACCAGCCGGACGGCAGCAGTCGGGCGTCGTGCCGCTCGCCGTCGTACAGGCTGGTGGCGGTGACGGGCCCGGTCGCGCAGCGCCAGCTTCCGTCGGTGGTCACCACGTCAGTGGTGCCGTCGGCGTAGGCGATCTCCAGTTGGGCGATGAAGGCGGTGCGGTCGCCGTACAGGTCTGTCTTGCCGCCGCGGAAGCCGATGCGGCCCCGGTACCAGCCGTCGGCGAGGGTGGCGCCGATGGCGTTGCCGCCCTCGGTCAGCAGGGCGGTGACGTCGTGCGTGCGGTAGCGCAGGCGGTGGCCGTAGCTGGTCCAGCCGGGGGCGAGGACGTCGTCGCCGACGACCTGGCCGTTGATCTCGGTCTCGTGAATGCCGTGGGCGGTGACGTACAGGCGGGCCCGCTCGACCGGGCCCCGGACGGTGAAGCCGCGGCGCAGCAGCAGCGCGGGGCCGTCGGGCAGGCCCAGCAGCTCCAGCGGCGGGGCGGCCGCGCCCGCCGTCCAGTCGGCCGGCTCCAGCAGCCCGGTCTCCGCCCACGACCAGGCGCTCCAGTCGCTGACAGAGCCGTCGCGACCGTGCACGCGCACCCGGACGCCGCGCTGTTCGCGCGAGCCCAGCGGCGCGCCCGGCCAGGACACGAGCACCGACTCCGCCGACTCGACGCGGCCGCTCGCCGTGCCGTCGCTGAGCTCGATCTCGTACGCGGCCTGCCGCCAGCCGGGGAGCTCGGTGGTGATGGTCCACGACAGGCGCGGAGCGCTTTCGCCGATGCCGAGGGGGTCGTGGTGGTGTTCGAAGACGGGCGCTTCGACATGCACGAGGGTCACGGGTCTCCTAGCCCTTGATGGCGCCGGCGGTCATGCCGGCGACGATCTTGCGGTTGAAGAAGATGAAGAGCAGCAACGGTGGGATCGTGATGAGCACGATGTCCATGAAGAGCAGGTTCCACTGGGTGTTGTACTGGCTCTGGAAGTTGTAGAGGGTGACCTGCACGGTGGCGTTGTCGTCGCCGGGGGTGAAGTACAGCGGGTTGACGAAGTCGTTGAAGATGGCCACCGAGCTGGTCAGGATCACGGTGATGGTGACCGGGCGCAGCAGCGGGAAGATCACCCGGAAGAAGAGCGAGAGGCCGGTGCAGCCGTCGATCTGGGCGGCCTCGTCCAGTTCGCGCGGGATGGCCGCGATGAACGCCCGGAACAGCAGCACCGCGTACGACAGCCCGAACGCGACCTCCACCAGGATCAGCCCCGGGAGGGTCTTGAACAGGCCGAGGGCCTGCAGCAGCCAGATGGTGGGCACGATCGCGGGCGGGATGATCAGCCCGGACAGCACCAGGAAGTTGGCCACCGAGCCGAGCCTGCCCGAGCGGCGCTGCAGCACGAACGCGGCCATGGAGGCGAACACCACGATCAGCGCGACCGACGCGACGGTCAGGACGGTGCTGTTGACGTAGGCGCGCAGCAGCACGTAGTCGCGGGCCTCGATCACGTCCACGAAGTTCTGCACGATCGGCCAGTTGGCCGGCCAGGCGAAGTCCAGGTCGGTGGCCTGCGTCTGGTCCTTGACCGCGGTCAGCAGCATGAGCGCGAACGGGATGAGGAAGATGACCCCGGCCAGCACCAGCGCGATCGCCTCCGCGCCGAGCCTTCTCAGTGCGGTCATGCGGCCACCTGCCTCTTGCCGAGGAAGTAGTTGAGCGGGACGACGATGATGGTGACGACGACGAACAGCAGCACGTTGCCGGCGGTGGACAGGCCGAAGAAGCCGGCCTGGTACTGCTTGTAGATGATCGAGGCGATGGTGTCGCTGGTGAAGCCGGGGCCGCCGCGGGTCATCGTCCAGATGAGGTCGAAGGAGCGCAGGCCCCCGATGAACGACAGGATGATGACGGAGTAGGTGGCGGGCCAGCTCAGGGGCAGGGTCACGTGGCGGAAGCGGTGCCAGGCCCCGCCGCCGTCCACGGCCACGGCCTGGTAGTAGTCGCGGGGGATGGACAGGATGCCGGCGATGTAGATGACGGTGGCGATGCCGACGCCCTTCCACACGTCGACCAGGGCGACCGACAGCAGGGCGGTGTTGGCGTCGCCGAGCCAGTCGGGGCCGTCGATGCCGACCAGGGCCAGGGCCTTGTTGACCAGGCCGGTGTCGGGCCGCAGCAGCGCGCTGAAGGTGATGCCGACCGCGACCGTGGAGACCAGGACGGGGAAGAACACCACCGAGCGCAGGAATCCGCGCAGCCGCAGCCTGCTGGTGAGCAGCACGCCGAGGAGCAGGCCGAGGACGACCTTGAGGCCGCTGGTGACGACGGCGTAGAAGAGCGTGTTGACGAAGCCGATGCGCAGGTTCTGCTCGGACAGGAAGTCGCGGAAGTTGTCCAGGCCGACGAAGGTGCTGTCGAACAGGGTCCAGCGGGTCAGCGCGAAGTAGAAGGCCATCACCGTCGGCACCAGGAAGATCACCAGGTAGACGACGGCGGCCGGCAGGTACAGCGCGTACGGGTAGGCCGACCTGCGCTTCGCCGAGCCGGTGGGCGGCCGCGTGAGTGCCACGCCGGGCCCCGTGCGGGACCCGGCGTCCTTTGTCACCACCCCGCGAGCCCCAACTGCTTGGCCTGCTTCTCCACGTCCTTGTCGTACTGGGAGGCCCCCTCGGCGGCCGGGGTCAGCCCGGAGCCGACGGCGACGGTGATCTGCTCCAGCGACGGGCCCTTGACCGGGGAGAGGAACTCCAGCGCGGGCGCGGTGGCGCTCCTGTCGATGTACGCCTGCAGGTCCTTGGCCACCTGCACGGCGTTGTCCGGCAGCTTGGCGCCCTGGATGCGGTACGGCCCCGCGGGCTGGACGACCTTGCTGATCGCGTCGGTCGCGGCCGTCGAGGCGACGAAGGCCAGGAACTTCTTGGCCGCCTCAAGGTTCTTGGTGGTCTTGGGGATGTAGACGCCGGACGGTTCCCAGATGGTGGCGCCGTCCTTGGCCGCGTCGGTGCCCGGGATGCCGAAGAAGCCGATGTCGGTGGCCGCCTGCGGCATCGAGGCCACCAGCGGCGGCACCTGGGCGCTGAGCATCGGGTAGTGCGCGCCCTTGCCCTCGACCAGCAACTTCATGCCCTGGTCGGCGGTGGCCGACCCGTAGCCCTCGTTGAGGTAGCCCTTGGCCTTCACGTCGGCCAGGTGCTGGAACCCGGCCTGCGCCGCCGGGGTGGTGGCGAACTTGGCCTTGCCGGCGGTGTAGTCGGCCGCGAAGCTCGGGACCGCGGCCTGGACGTTGTAGAAGTCGCCCAGCACGAACAGCTGCGAGGTCCAGGTGTCCTTGAACGTCGAGATCACCGGCGCGATCCCGGCCGCCTTGATCTTCTCGTTGTTGGCCATGAACTCGTCCCAGGTCTTGGGGACCTGCAGGCCGAGCTTCTCGTAGACCTTGCGGTTGTAGAGGATGCCGCCGCCCATGGCGGTGCCGGCGGGCACGCCGAACACGTGGTCGCCCTGGGTCACGACAGGGAGGAAGTCCTTCTGGACGTTCTGCAGCACCGGGTCGCCGGTCAGGTCGACCAGGGTCTGCGACGGGTTGAGCGCCTGGAGCAGCGACCCGGAGTTGTACCAGAACACATCCGACATGTCGCCCGTCGAGAGTCTGGTCTTGACGATGTTGTCGCCCTCGCTGCCGCCCGGCCGCGTCTCGGTCTCGATCTTTATCTTGGGATTGGCCTGCATGAACGCGTCCGTCATGGCTTTGGCCGTGTCGACCGTGGCCTGGCCGTTGTCCACGAGGAACTTCAGGGTGACCGTGCCGTCGGCTGCCGGCTCTGAGCCCGAGCCGGAGCCCGAGCCGCAGGAGGTCAAGGCCGTCATCGTAAGAACGGCCAGAGCCGCTCCCAGCATGCGGTGAGAGGTCTTCACAACGCCCCTCCGGGTCCGTTGAATCGTTTTAACGCCCCCCGATGCGAGTTAACGTAAGCGTTACAGGGCGAGGCGTCAAGGCACGATTTGAGGAACGGTCCCCAATCGTGATCCACGTCGGATGCGCTGACTCGCGGCTGTCCGATCTCTTGAATGGGTAACGTTATTCATCGCGGCATCGGCCTGGAGCTCGTACAATCGGGTCGCGTCGAGTCGAACGGGGTGCGTCACATGGTCACGCGCGACGGGCGGCGGGTGACGATCACCGATGTGGCCAGCCACGCCCGGGTCTCCACCACCGCCGTGTCGAAGGTGCTGCGCAACGCCTACGGGGTAAGCGAGGCGATGCGCGTCAAGGTGCAGGCCGCCATCGACGAGCTCGGCTACCGTCCGCAGGCCGCGGCCCGGGCGATGCGGGGGCGCACGTTCACGTTCGGCGTGGTGCTGCCGCACATCAGAAACCCGTTCTTCGCCGACATCCTCGACGGCCTCGACGAGCAGATCGCGGGCGCCGGCTACCAGGCCATCATCGTCCAGGGCAGCGGCAGGGACACCGAGGCCGAGGTTCGCGCCATCGACGCCCTGGTGGACCGGCAGGTCGACGGCATCCTCGTCGTCGCGCCCGTCATCGCCAGGGTCCGGCTGGAGGAGATGGCCAGGAACACGCCCACGGTCGTGCTCGGCCGCCACGACCGTTCGGCGGTCTACGACTCCGTGCTCGACGACGACGAGGCGGGGGCCGAGCTCGCGGTCGAGCATCTCATCGCGCTCGGCCACCGCAGGATCGCGCACATCACGCAGAAGGACGTCGGGTCCGTCCGCTCGGTGACGCTGCTGCACACGATCAGGGCCAGGACGTACGAGCGGGTGATGGCCGAGCACGGCCTGGCCGGGCACGTCGCCCTCGCCGCCACCTCCTACACCGAGGAGGGCGGCCATCAGGGCGCGCGCGAGCTGCTGGCCCGCTCGCCCCGGCCCACCGCGATCTTCGCGGGCGCCGACCAGGCCGCGTTCGGCGTGCTCGCGGCCGTCCACGAGGCCGGGCTCGCCGTCCCCGGCGACGTCTCCGTGGTGGGCTACGACAACGCCCGGGCGGCGGGTCTGTCGCACATCTCGCTGACCAGCGTGGACCAGGACGGGGTCATCATGGGCAAGACGGCGGGCCGGCTGCTGCTGGAGCGCATCGAGGGCCGCACGACCGCGGTGCGCTTCTCCGTCACCCCGACCCTGGTGACCCGCCGCTCCACCGCCCCGCCCCCGGCCCCCGCCTGACCCCTGGCCCCCGCCCGACGCCCGGCCTCCGCCTGACGCGCGGGTCGTGCTCGTTCGGAAGGGCCGGGCTCGGAAGGGCCGGGGAGGACGGGCGGGGGAGGGTGGTCGTCAGAAGGAGTACGGGCCGAAGCGGCCCCAGGCCACCACGGCGGCCAGCAGGAGGAGCACCGCGTTGGCGATGATCATCTGGTACTCCTTGCGGCGGGCGTGCGTGACCGCGGCCCCGGCCATGACCACGACCAGACCGGCGGCGGCCAGCGGCGTCAGCACCGGGACGATGCCCAGCGCCGCGGGCAGGATGAGCCCGATGGCGGCCAGCAGCTCCAGCGCGCCGATGCCCTTGACGGCGCCGGCGGAGAAGTCCTCCGTCCAGCCCATGCCGGACGCGGCCAGCTTCTCCTTCGGCTGGGACAGCTTCATCACGCCGGCTCCGAGAAAGAGCAGGGCGAGGAGGCCGGCGATGATCCACAGAACGACGTTCATCGGGATTCCGATCGATTGCGAGATGACTTAAAGCTTCAACCGGAATGTACGCAGCTGCCACTTGAAGCGTCAAGCGTGATCCGGGGCGCGATCACTTGATGCGTCAAGTTAGAGTGGGTGGTATGGAGGACCCCGAGGAGCCGCGCTGGCTTGCCGCCGAGGAGATGGAGAGCTGGCTGAGCCTGGTCAGCGTGCTGATCAGGTTGCCGGCCGCGCTGGACGGGCAGCTGCAGCGCGACGCCGGGATCAGCCACTTCGAGTACCAGGTGATGGCGGGGCTGTCGATGACGCCCGACCGGGCCATGCGCATGAGCGACCTGGCGATGATCTCGGAGGGGTCGCTGTCCCGCCTGTCCCATGTCGTCAACCGGCTGGAGAAGCGCGGCTGGGTGCGCCGCGCGCCGGACCCGGCCGACGGCCGTTACACCCTGGCCGTCCTCACCGAGGAGGGCTGGGAGAAGGTCGTCGAGACCGCTCCCGGGCACGTCGAGGCCGTGCGCGGCTTCGTCTTCGACCCCCTCACCAAGGCGCAGATCCGGCAGCTCCGCGACATCGGCCGCCGCATCACCCGCGCCATCGACCCCGGCGGCATGTGCCCCGACCAGCACCCGGCCACCGCACACCCGAAACCGGACCCTGCGCCCAACGGTCCCCCCGGCCCTGCCCCCGACGGTCCCCCCGGCCCTGCCCCCGACTGGGCCTCCGACTCTGCGCCCGATCCTGCCCTCGACGGTGCCCTCGATCCTGCCCTCGACCAGGAGCCTTCATGACCTCCATCCTCAACCCGGACGTCCCCGCCGGGGCGTACGACGCGTTCCTGCCGGGCGCGCTGCCCCTGGCCCGCGCCCAGCGCCCGTGGACGCCCGCCGACGGTGCCGTTTCGCCGTCAAGATGGAAGGGCGCGTGGTACGTTGATCACGTCAGGTACCGCCGGACGGGCGGGAACGGAGCCGGAAGGCTCGAAAGCCTGTGGAGACCCGGTAAGACCACCTCGGTGGCCCAGGTCGGGGAAGCAGGAAGCCGCAGAAGTGCCGTGTGCGGCACAGGCTGAGTCTTCGGCATTCACGCCGAAGAGCGCGTCAATACACGATGAAGTACGACACCCCCGACGCGAGCGCGCTCGCCCGGCGGGGCTGCGAGGTGGACCGACAGCGAGCCGGTCCACCAGCAGCCCAGTCTCGATCACGGGGCCTGGGTGCCGCTGATGGCCATGTACCCGCTGGGCGACATCCCGGTGCTGCAGCTCAGCATCCCCACCCACGACCCCGACCGGCTGCTGCGGCTCGGGGAGCGGCTGGCCCCGCTGCGGGAGGAGGGCGTGCTGGTGATCGGCTCGGGGTTCATGACGCACGGGCTGCCCTTCGTCACCCCCGAGATGCTCCACCGGGGCGCCGTCCCCGCCTGGTCCTCCGACTTCGACGCGTGGGCCGCCGACGCCCTGGCCAGGGGAGACGTGGGGGAGCTGGCGGCGTTCCGGACCCGCGCCCCCGGCATGCCGTACGCCCACCCGACCGTCGACCACTACATCCCTTTGTTCATCACGCTGGGGGCGGGCGGACGGGCGGACCGGCCGGTGACGACCGTCATCGACGGCTACATGATCGGCTTCTCCAGGCGGTCCTTCCAGACGGCGGCGTAACGCTCAGGGCGGCGAAGAAGGCGCTGGCGCCCCCGATACGTACGGAAAGAATCCAGAAAGTTTCGGTCAGCGTGACGGCGGCGCGGTGCTGGCCCGGACGATCAGTTCGGTGCCCAGCTCGACCCGGGTCTGCGGCAGCGGCTCGCCCTGCACGAGCTTCATGAGCATGCCGGTCGCCGCGGCGGCCATCTCGATGAGCGGCTGGCGGACCGTGGTCAGCGGCGGGACGGCCCACTCCGCCGAGGGCAGGTCGTCGAAGCCGACGACGCTCAGGTCCTCGGGGATGCGCAGGCCCAGTTCATAGGCGGCGCGATAGACGCCGACGGCCTGCCCGTCGTTGCAGGCGAAGATCGCGGTCGGCGGGTCGGGCAGGCGCAGCAGCCGGTGGGTCTGGGCCAGCCCGCCCTCGATGATGAAGTCGCCCGAGCCGATCAGGTCGGGGTCGGCAGGCACCCCGGCCAGGTCGAGCGCGGTGCGGTAGCCGTCCAGCCGGGCCCGGCTGGACAGGGCCCAGTCGGGGCCGGTGATGACGGCGATGCGGCGGTGGCCGAGGTCGAGCAGGTGGCGGGTGGCCGACAGCCCGCCGCTCCAGTTGCCCGCGCCGACCGAGGGCACGCCGGGCCTCGGGTCGCCCGACGGGTCGAGCAGGACGATGGGGATGTCCCGGGTGACGAGCTGGTCGCGCTGCTCCTCGGTCAGGCCGGAGAACACCGCGATCACGCCCGCGGGCCGGCGGCTCAGCACGCCCTCGATCCAGCCGTGCCCAGGGCCGGAGCGCTGCTGCATGTCGGAGATCACCACGGCCAGATGGTGCTCGCGGGCGACCTGGTCGACCCCCTTGATCATCTCGATCGGGTAGTCGCCGCCCAGCGCGTGGAACACCACCTCCACCAGGGCGGACGCGTTGACGCGCCGGCGCTGGCGGCGGTAGCCGTGGCGGCGGATGAGGCTTTCGACGAGAGCGCGGGTCTCGGGGGCGACCTCGGAGCGGCCGTTGACCACCTTGGAGACGGTCGCGGTGGACACGCCGGCCAGCTCGGCGAGCTGCGTGATGGTCAGCGGCTGGGACGGCTCCTCGGTGGCGGTCATGGCCGCAGTCTAACGGGAGAGTTTCGGTAAATGGGTCCGATTGTTTCGGCGATCTTACGAGGAGGTTCTTGACGGGTTTCGGGAATCAGACCTAGAGTCCGGGCTTAACGATCGGACTTTGAACCGAAACTTTCTGACGCGCTTGCGAACCCCCTCATTCGAAGGAGCGCTGCATGAACCGACCATCCGCCAAACGCGGCATGACCGCGGCGCTCACCGAGTGGGACTACACCGACAAGTACTCGTGGATCCCGGCGTTCTTCCCTGGCGAGGGCGCCGCGCTGCCGTACGACGAGGACTTCCGCCAGAAGCCCGCCTACTTCGCCATAGCCACAGCGCTCCGCTCCTGAGCGCCGGACCCCCATCGAAAGAGATCGTCGTGAAGTTCCGCAACGTAACACCGGTCGTGCTCGCCGCGGCCATCGCCCTGTCCACGGCCGCCTGCGGAGGCGGAGGTGGCGGCACCCCGTCCCAGCCGTCCGGTGACGGCGGCAAGTCGTTCGAGTTCTGGTCGTTCTCCGGGATCAACCAGAAGGCCTCCGTCGACGACTACCAGAAGCAGAACCCGGGCGTGCAGATCAAGCTCACCGAGGTGGGCAGCTCCGTGGAGACGGCGCAGGCGCTCACCACGGCGCTGGCCGGCGGCAAGGTGCCCGACCTCGTCCTCATCCAGGGCGACGACCTGCCCAAGTTCGTCCAGCAGCCCCAGAACTTCTACGACCTGCGCCAGCTCGGCGCCGACAAGATCAAGGGCGACTACCTCGACTGGGTGATGAGCGCGAGCACCGCCAAGGGCGGGGAGATCATCGGCATCCCGACGGACGTGGGCGGCATGGCCGTCGCCTACCGGACGGACCTGTTCAAGGAGGCCGGGCTGCCGACCGACCGCGAGGAGGTGGGCAAGCTCTGGCCCACCTGGGACGCCTTCATCGAGACCGGCAAGAAGTACACCGCCAAGACCGGCAAGGCGTTCGTGGACAACGCGGCCACCAGCGTGTTCTACCAGGCGGTCAACCAGGGGCCGCAGAAGTACTACGACCCCTCGGGCAACGTCGTCTACAGCACCAGCCCGCAGGTCAAGATGGCCTTCGACCTGGCGATCAAGGCCGCGCAGGCCGGGATCACGGCCAAGCAGAGCTCGTTCTCCGAGGGCTGGAGCGCGGGCATGGGCAAGGGCCAGTTCGCGGTGATCTCCGCGCCGTCGTGGATGCTGGGCGCGATCCGCAGGAACGCCCCCGACACCAAGGGCAAGTGGGACGTCGCCACGATCCCCGGAGGGGCGGGCAACTGGGGCGGCAGCTACCTGGCCATCCCCAAGGGCGCCAAGAACGCCAAGGCGGCCTGGGACTACATCACCAAGACCCAGTCGCCGCAGGGCCAGCTGGGGCACTTCGTCGACTCCGGCTCGCTGCCCACGACCCCGTCGGTCTACAAGGACGCCCAGCTCACCGGGCTGAAGGACGAGTTCTTCTCCGGCGCGCCGATCGGGACCGTCTACACGAACTCGCTGCTCGGGCTCAAGCCGTTCTACATCGGCCCGGACAGCTCGGCCATCGGCCAGGAGCTGCAGAACGCGATCACGAACGTCGAGCAGGGCAAGGGCGACCCCGCCAAGGCCTGGGACTCGGCGCTGGCCAACGTCAAGACGGCCATCGGCAAGTAGGACCAGCGTGACGACGAGCCTCAGCACGCCGCGGGCGGTGGAGACGCCGCCCGCGCTCACGACGCGGGTGCGGCAGAGCATCGGCGAGCGCATCGCCCCGTACATCTACATCGCCCCGTTCTTCCTGATCTTCGCGGTCTTCGGACTGGTTCCGCTGCTGTTCACGTTCTACGTGGCGCTGTTCGACTGGAACCCCATCGGCGATCACGTCTTCATCGGCTTCGACAACTTCAGCCGCCTGCTCGCCGACGCCCGGTTCTGGAACGCGGTCAGGAACACGATCAGCATCTGGGTGCTGTCCACCGTCCCGCAGCTGGTGCTGGCGCTGCTCCTGGCGCACCTGCTCAACCACGCGCGGCTGCGGCTGGCGGTGTTCTTCCGGATGTCGATGCTGGTGCCGTACATCACCTCGGTCGCGGCCACCACGATCGTCTTCGCCCAGATGTTCGACCGCGACTACGGCCTGCTCAACTGGCTGCTCGGGTTCGCCGGCGTGGAGCCGATCGACTTCAAGCAGTCGGTCTGGGGCAGCCACCTGCTGATCGCCGTGATGGTGACCTGGCGCTGGTTCGGCTACACGACCCTGCTCTACCTGGCCTCCCTGCAGGCGATCCCGCGCGCCATCTACGAGGCGGCCGCGGTGGACGGCGCGGGCGGATGGAAGCAGTTCCGCCACATCTCGATCCCGTCGCTGCGGCCGGTCATCGTGTTCACGGTCGTGACCTCGACGATCGGCGGCCTGCAGATCTTCACCGAGCCGCTGCTGATCTCGCGGGCCGCGCCGCTGACGTGCGGCCCCGTCCGGCAGTGCCAGACGCTGACGCTCTTCCTGTACGAGCAGGGCTTCGGCCAGTTCCAGTTCGGCTACGGCGCCGCCATCGGCGTGGCCCTGTTCGTCCTCGTCATCGTCGCCGCGACGGTCAACTACCTCCTGTCCACCCGCATCCGCCCGGAGCGATGATGACCGCCAAGAGCAATCGGGTCCGCTGGTGGACCTACCTCCTGCTGGGGCTGGCCGCGTTCGCCTGCGTCTTCCCGCTGTACTGGATGTTCGTGGTGGCCACGACCGACACGGCGACCGCCACCCAGCTGCCGCCGGAGATCGCGCCGGGCGGCAACTTCTTCCACCTGGCCGAGCTGGTGTTCACGACCGTGCCGTTCGTACGCTCGATCGTCAACAGCCTGATCGTGGCCGGGACGATCGGCGTCGGGCACGCGGTGCTCTGCTCCCTGGCCGGGTTCGCCTTCGCCAAGCTGCGCTTCCCCGGCCGCAACGCGCTCTTCCTGATCGTCGTGCTCACCATGACCGTGCCCACGCAGCTCGCGGTCATCCCGCAGTACATGATCATCTCTGCCCTGAACTGGGTGGACACGTTGCAGGCGCTCATCGTGCCCGGCCTGGCCAGCGCGTTCGGCATCTTCTGGATGCGCCAGCACCTGTCCACGACGATCAGCGACGAGATCCTTCAGGCGGCCCGCATCGACGGGGCGAACACCTGGCAGATCTTCTGGCGCATCGCGTTCCCGCTGGTGCGGCCGGCCGCGTTCGTGCTCGGGCTGCTCGGCTTCGTCACCTCGTGGAACGACTTCCTGTGGCCGTTCATCGTGCTGAAGTCGCCCGAGATGTACACCGCGCAGATCGCCATCAAGGCGCTGCAGAACAGCCTCGACGTCGACCTCGGCCTGGCCATGTCGGGCTCTTTCCTGGCCACCTTGCCGCTGCTGGTGCTGTTCGTGTTCGTCGGCAGGCGGATGGTGGCCGGGATCATGGACGGCGCCTTCAAAGGCTGATCACTCACTTTAAGGAAGTCATGACATTCGTGAATGAGCCGTGGCGTGACCGCGGCCGCCCGTCCGCCGAACGCGTAGAGGCCCTGCTGGCCGAGATGACGCTGGAGGAGAAGGTCGCGCAGCTCGGCTCCGTGTGGGTCCAGACCGACGACCCCGGCAACGTCGCGCCCCTTCAGGACCGCTTCGCGGCGGTGGACGGGGTGGAGGAGCGGCTGCGCGGCGGGGTCGGGCATCTCACCCGCGTGTACGGCACCGCGCCGCTGTCGGCGGCCGAGGGCGCGGCCCGGTTGCGGAAGCTCCAGGAGCTTGTAGTGGCCTCGAACCGGCTCGGCGTTCCGGCCATCGCCCATGAGGAGTGCCTGACGGGGTTCGCGACGTTCGGGGCGACGGCGTATCCGACGCCGCTGGCCTGGGCGGCGACGTTCGATCCCGGTCTCGTGGAGCGCATGGCGGCGGCGATCGGCGCCGATCTGCGGGCGGCGGGCGTGCACCAGGGTCTGTCGCCGGTGCTGGACGTCGTGCGCGACTACCGGTGGGGGCGGGTCGAGGAGACGCTGGGGGAGGACCCGTACCTGGTGGGCAAGATCGGGGCGGCCTACGTGCGCGGGCTGGAGGGCGCCGGGGTCATCGCGACCCTGAAGCACTTCGCCGGGTACGCGGCCTCGCGGGCGGCCCGCAACCACGCGCCCGTCAGCATCGGGCCGCGCGAGCTCGCCGACGTGGTCCTCCCGCCGTTCGAGGTGGCGCTGCGCGAGGGCGGGGCGCGTTCGGTGATGAACTCCTACACCGACCTCGACGGCGTCCCCGCCGCCGCCAGCGCGGAGCTGCTGCGGCGGGTGCTGCGGGAGGAATGGGGGTTCGAGGGGACGGTGGTGTCCGACTACTGGTCGGTCCCGTTCCTCGCCTCCATGCACCGGGTGGCCGAGGACGTCGCGGCGGCGGGCGCGCTCGCGCTGTCGGCCGGGATCGACGTGGAGCTCCCCGAGACCCGCGGGTACGGCCGCAACCTGGTCGAGCAGGTGAAGGCGGGCCACGTGGACGAGGCGCTGGTGGACGAGTCGGTACGCCGCGTGCTCCGCCAGAAGATCGAGCTCGGCCTGCTGGACGGCGGCCCGCTCGTCCCCGACGGCGCCGAGGACGTGGCCCTGGACAGCGCGCGCAACCGGGAGCTGGCCGCCGCCGTCGCAGAACGTTCCATCGTGCTCCTGGCCAACGCCGGCCGGGCCCTGCCCGTCGACCCGCTCGTGACCGGGCGGCTGGCGGTCATCGGGCCGTGCGCCGACGACCCGCGTACCCTCATGGGCTGCTACTCCTTCCCCAACCACGTGCTCGACCGCTTCCCCGAGCACGGCATGGGGCTGCCGGTCGCGTCGATCCTGGAGGGCCTGTCGGCCGAGTTCCCCCATGCCGACGTGCGGTACTCCCTCGGAGCGGAGGTGTCGGGCGACGACGGCTCGGGGATCGAGGCGGCGGCCGAGGTCGCGGCCGAGGCCGATCTGGTGCTGCTGTTCGTCGGTGACCGGGCCGGGATGTTCGGCGGCGGCACGTCGGGGGAGGGCTGCGACGCCGCCGACCTGCGGCTGCCCGGACTCCAGCCCGACCTGGTGGAGGCGGTCTTGGCGACCGGCACGCCGACCGTGCTGGTCGTGGTGTCCGGCCGGCCGTACGCGCTCGGCGCCTACCAGGACCGGGTGGCCGCCGCGGTCCAGGCGTTCTTCCCCGGCGTCGAGGGCGCGGCGGCGGTCGCCGGGGTGCTCAGCGGGCGCGTGAACCCGTCCGGGCGGCTGCCCGTGCAGATCCCGTACTCGCCGTCCGTCAACCCGTCCACCTACCTCCAGCCGCCCCTGGGCAGGAAGGCGGAGGGCATCACGGTGCTCGACCCGACCCCGGCGTACGCGTTCGGGCACGGGCTGTCGTACGCGGCGATCACGTACGAGACCATGTGGACGTCGCAGGCGGAATACGGCACGGACGGAGAGGTGGAGGTGCGGGTGACCGTGCGCAACGCCGGTGACCGGCGGGCCGAGGAGGTCGTGCAGCTCTACGCCTCCGACCCGGTGGCGCAGGTCACGCGGCCAGCCCAGTGGCTGGTCGGCTTCGCCCGCGTGCCCCTGGAGCCGGGGGAGACCCGCGAGGTGGCCTTCGGCGTGCCCGCCGAGGCGTTCTCGTTCACCGGGCTCGGCGGGCGGCGGCTCGTCGAACCGGGAGAGATCGTGCTGTACTCCGGGCCGTCGGCCGCCGACCTGCCGCTGAGCGCGTCGATCCGGCTGACCCTCGGAAAGGGGCGCTGAACGTGCGCATGTTCGACAACCCGGTCGTGGCCGGGTTCCACCCCGACCCCAGCGTGTGCCGGGTCGGCGAGGACTACTACCTGGTGTGCTCCAGCTTCGAGTATTTCCCGGGCGTCCCGATCTTCCACAGCCGCGACCTCGTGCACTGGCGCCAGATCGGCAACGTCCTCGACCGGCCCGCGCAGCTGCGCCTGCCGCCGGACCTGCCCGCCTCCGGCGGCGTCTACGCGCCCACCCTCCGCCACCACGACGGCCTCTTCTACCTGATCACCACCAACGTGAGCGGCGGTGGCAACTTCATCGTCACCGCCGAACGCCCCGAAGGTCCCTGGTCCGACCCGGTCTGGATCGACCTGCCCGGCATCGACCCCGACCTGACCTGGGACGAGGACGGCGCCTGCTGGTGCGCCTTCTCCGGCACCCAGGTGGCGCGCGTCGATCCGGCCGAGGGCAAGGTGCTGGAGGGGCCGTACCAGGTCTGGTCCGGCACCGGCGGGAAATATCCGGAAGCGCCGCACCTCTACCGGGTGGACGGCTGGTGGTACCTGCTCATGTCCGAGGGCGGCACCGAGCGCGGCCACGCCGTGTCGATCGCCCGTGCCCGCTCGCCGCGCGGCCCGTTCGAGCCCGGCCCGGTCAACCCGATCCTGACGCACCGCGGCACCGACCGGCCCGTCCAGAGCACCGGCCACGCCGACCTCGTGCGGGCCGCCGACGGGACCTGGTGGATGGTCCTGCTCGGCACCCGCCCGCGCGGCTACACGCCCGAGTACCAGGTCCTCGGGCGGGAGACGTTCCTCACGCCCGTACGGTGGGAGGACGGCTGGCCGGTCGTGGGCCCCGTCGAGGAACGCCATCCGGCGCCGGCCGCCTGGCACCCGCTCCCGCCCGAGCCCCCGCGCGACGACTTCGACGACCCCTCGCTCCGTCCCTGCTGGATCTCGCCGCGCAGCCGTCCGGACGGCTCCTGGTCGCTGACCGAGCGGCCGGGGTGGCTGACCCTGCACGCCACCGGCCCGACCCTCGACCGCCCCGGCCACACCTTCGTCGGCCGCCGCCAGCAACACCACGACTGCCGCGCCACCGCCCGCCTGGACCCGGGCTCGGGCACGGCCGGGCTGTCGGTGCGGATGGACGAGGCCCACCACTACGACCTGGAGGTGCACGGCGGGCTGGTGCGGGTGGTCGCGCGCATCGGCCCGCTCCGGCAGTGCCTGGCCGAGCGGCCGGTGCCCGCCGGGCCGCTCACCCTCGCCCTCGACTTCCGCACCCGCGACATCCTGCCGCCGTCCGTCGTCTCGCCGGCCGACGAGCCGGTGGGGGTGTCCGGCCGAGGACCGGACACCATCGCCTTCTCGGTGGACGGGGCGCTCCTGGCCGAACTGGACGGCCGCTATCTGTCCACCGAGGTGGCCACGGGGTTCACGGGGCGGGTGATCGGGATGTACGCGACGGAGGGGAGCGCCGGCTTCGACTGGTTCGATTATCGGCCGGCTGACCTTTCGTGATGCGATCTTCCTCCCGAAGGGCGTTTAAGGTGCTTCCCTTATTAAGGCAGTCGCCTTAGGGTGGGGGCGACTTGTCAACGACATTGGGGGCGTCATGACCGAAACCATGCCCGATTACCCCTTCCCCCGTACGACTGCACTGGAGCCGCCGAAGGAGTGGGCGGAGTTGCAGGCCGGCTGCCCCGTGGCCCACGTGCGGCTGCCCAGCGGCGACGCCGCCACCCTGCTGACCCGCTACGACGACGTCCGCGCCCTGCTCGCCGACACCACCTTCCAGCGCGGAGGCGAGGGCGCGGCGCGGGTGTCCACGACGGAGGACGGCGGGATCTTCTCCCGCCCCAGCACCACGAGGTTGCGGGAGGGCGAGGGCCATCTGCGGTGGCGGCGGCTGCTCAGCAAGTCCTTCACCATCCGCAAGATGGAGTCCTGGCGCCCCCGGGTCCAGCAGATGACCGACGAGCTCGTCGACGACCTGCTCAAGTCCGGCTCGCCCGCCAACCTGTCGGTCCAGCTGGGCCTGCCGCTGCCGGTGCGGGTCATCTGCGCCCTCGTCGGCGCCCCGAGCGAGGACCAGGACAAGTTCGCGCACTGGTCCCAGGTGATGCTGACGCTGACGCGCTACACGCAGGAGGAGGTGCAGCGGACGTACGAGGAGTTCGGCGCGTACGTCTCGGCCCTCGTCGACGAGAAGCGGGCGGATCCCGGCGACGACCTGCTCAGCGAGCTGACCCAGATCTCCGACAGCGAGGACGGCCGCCTCAGCCAAGAGGAGCTGATCACCACGGTGATGGCGCTGCTGCTGGCCGGGCACGAGACCACCTCCAACATGATCGCCATCATGGCCGCGATGCTCCTGGCGGAGCCGGAGCGCTACCGGGCGGTCATCGACGACCCGGGGCTGATCCCCGGCGCCGTCGAGGAGGTCCTGCGGCTGGACAGCACGCTGAGCGTGGTCGGCTTCCCCAGGGTGGCCACCGAGGACTCCGAGTTCGCCGGCACCGCGGTGCCCGCGGGCACCACCGTGATCCCGTGCCGGCCCGCGGCCAACCGGGACCCGCGCAAGTTCGCCGACCCGGACGCGTTCGACCCGCGCAGGGACAACGCCAACCAGCACCTGACCTTCGGCGCGGGCCCGCACTACTGCCTCGGCCAGCCGCTGGCCCGGCTGGAGCTGCAGGTCGTGCTCGGCACGCTCGTCCGCAGGCTGCCCACCCTGCGCCTGCGCGACGGCGCCGACGAGCTGCGGCTGCGCACCGGGTTGCTGTCGGGCGGGCTCCAGGACGTGTGGGTCACGTGGTGAGCTCGCGATGACGGTCCAGGCCTCCGCGCGTTCGGTGAGCGCCAGGAGCGCGATCATGCGGGCGGCGGAGCGCCTGTACGCCATGGAGGGCTTCGCCGGGGTGTCGATCCGGCAGATCGGCGAAGCCGCCGGGCAGCGCAACAAGTCCGCGGTGCAGTATCACTTCACCTCCCGTGACGAACTCGTCAAGGCCATCCTGGCCGAGCACGCCGAGGCCATGGAGGCGCACCGGCTGGCGATGCTGGGCCGGCTCGGGGAGCCCGGCGAGATGTCGACGCGCGACCGGATCCGCTGCGTCGTCCTGCCTCACATCGAGCATCACATCGACCTGGGCGTCCCCTCCTGGTACGGCCGCTTCCTCGCCCAGGTCGTGGTCGAGCCCGCGCTGCGCGAGTACGCCGTCAGCGTGCACCTGGAGCGGCCGTCCCTGCGCCGCCTGTACGACGCCACGCGGGGGCCGGTCGAGCCCGACCCCGGCCGGGTCGCACGGCGGGAGGCCATGACCCGCGTGCTCATCGTGCACATGTGCGCCGAACTAGAACGCGACCTGGCCACAGGCAACACCACCGCATTGGGACGCGACCTGGCCGCCGGGCACGCCACCGCCGCGTTCGCCGCGACGGCCTGGAGGCGGCTGGGCGACGACCTCGTCACGGCCGTCTGCGGCCTCCTCGGCGCCCTGCGATCAGACCCGCGCTGACCACCGGGCAGGGCTGAAGGCACGGGCGCCGCGACTTGGCTGTTCGGCGGCGGTGCGTGAGACGGCAGGGCATCGGCGCTGAAAGTTTCACCCCCGGCGTTGACCGCGAGGACAACCTGTCGTACCTTCCCTACCGAAATATTCGATATCTGCCCGAAATATTTCGGGAGGCCGGTCTATGGGTAGGGCGCTGAAATTGGCCATCGTCGCGGTTCTGGGACTCGCCATGGGCACGGCCGGGGCAGCCGACGGGGCGGCGTCGCCCGGTGGGCACTGGGTCACCACCTGGACGGCGATGCCGCAGCTCACCGAGCCGGGCAACATGCCGCCCGCGCCGTACACGCAGGAGAACCTGGTCCTGGCCGACAGCACGGTGCGGCAGACCCTGCGGGTGTCGGCCGGTGGGAAGCGGTTCCGGCTGCGCTTGTCCAACGCGTTCGGCGGCGCGCCGCTGCCCGTCACCCGCGTCACCGTGGCGCTCCCGAGCGGCGGGAAGGCCGGGGTGAGCGCGATCCAGCCGGAGACCGTCCGGCCGGTGACGTTCTTCGGCCGCCCCTCGACGGTCGTGCCGGTCGGGGCGCAGGTCGTGTCCGACCCGCTCGACCTCGCGCTGGCCGCGGGCACCGTACTGACCGTGACCCTCTATCTGGCCGACGGCCAGGCCTCCACCAGCATCACCTCGCACCCCGGCTCCCGGACCACCTCCTACCTCGCCCGGGGCAACCAGGCCGACGCGGCGGACCTCGCCGGCGCCACCCCCGTCGACCACTGGTACTTCCTCAGCGGCCTCGAGGTCTGGGCCAAGCCCGCCACCTCGACGCTCGCCCTGGTCGGCGACTCGCTCACCGACGGCAGGGGCTCCACCACCAACCAGAACAACCGCTGGCCGGACCAGCTCTTCGACCGGCTGCAGGCCGACCGCCGCACCGCCGGCGTCGCCTTCGCGAACCAGGCGGCGGGCGGCAACCGCGTGCTCAACGACGGGCTGGGGCCCAGCGTCCTGGCCCGGTTCGACCGCGACGTGCTCGCGCAGAGCGGCGTGAGGTGGCTGATCCTGTTCGAGGGCGTCAACGACATCGGCACCGCGGAGGCCACCCAGGAGGCCCAGAAGCGGATCGCCGACGAGCTGATCGCCGCCTACGACCAGATCGTCGTGCGCGCCCACGCGCAGGACATCCAGGTGTACGGGGCCACGATCACGCCCTTCGGCGGCAGCTTCTACGACGATGCCCAGGGGCATCGCGAGGCGGCCCGGCAGGCGGTCAACGACTGGATCCGCACCGGTGGCGCGTTCGACGCGGTGATCGACTTCGACCGGGCGCTCCGGGATCCGGCCGATCCCCGGCGGATGCTCGCGGCCTATGACGTGGGCGACCATCTGCATCTGAACCCGACGGGTTACCAGGCGCTGGCGGACGCGGTGCCCGCGCGGTTGCTGCACAGGTAGCCGCCCGCGACTGGGGCTGTCAGTCCCACGGCTGCCGGTAGGACGGCCGGTAGGCGTGGAGGCGGAGGCGCAGGGTCAGGGTGACGGTGGTGCCGGCCGGCAGCTCCACCGTCAGGTGCGGGCCGTGCACCGCGGTCTCGGTGACCGACCGCGCCGGCTCGCGGTGGACGTACTCGGTGTCGTGGCCCGTCCAGTCCGGCTCGGCGGCCGTGGCCGCGACGCCGGCGATGTCGTGCTCCCCGAACGCCCCCGCCTGCACGATCAGCACCCGGTCGGCGGTGGCGGAGAGGTTGACGAGCGTGACCACCGTGGCCTCGGGCTCGATCGAGCTGACGAGCGCCGCCACCTGGTCCGGGACGCCGGGCCGGCGGCGCGCGGCGTCGAAGTAGCGGACCCTGGCCTGCTGCAGCCCGCCGTTGTAGATGACCTGCGGGCCGCCCCACATCAGCTGCGTGAGGGCCTCGGTCACCACGGGGTTGACGTTCTGCCAGAGGTGGATGTCCGATTCGGGCAGGTCGCGGTCGGCGTTGGCGAGCAGCAGGGCGATGCGGCGGCGGGCCTGGGCGTGCGCGGCGGCGAGGATCCGCTCGGGATAGCCGGGGTTGTCGCCGCGCAGGTACGCGTACCAGGGCTCCTCGTGCCCGGCCTCCTCCTTGTCGCGGAACGGCCGCACCGTCGCCCAGTCGTAGCCGGTCGCGGCGCGCAGCGCGTCCAGTCGGGCGCGGTCCTCCGGAGCGCCCGTGTGGTGCCAGAGCGCGAGCGGCACCGAGGTCTGGACCGGGTTGTAGTCGAACCAGCCCTTGTCGCTGTGCCGGTAGGGGACCAGCAGCGTCGGCACGGCCACGTCGGGGCCGAGGTGGGCGCGCCAGCGGCCCTGGTTGGCCGAGTCGCTGTCGTCGAACGGCAGCTTCACGCCCCTGGCGATGACCGCGTCCAGCAGTGACCTGACGAGGTTCAGGTAGTCGTCGTCGCGGGTGGCCAGGGCGGCGCTGAGGGCGCCGACGGCCGCCGCCTGCCCGATGCTGTACATGCCGTGCGGCCAGGTCCAGCCGTAGTGGCCGCCGTACCAGCGCCCGTCGAGCAGGCTGCCGACCACGCCGTCGAGGCCGACGTTGTCGGGGACGACGCCGCCGTTCTCCTCGGCCCGGCGCTGCCAGGCGCCGACGTACTCGCGCAGCCAGGCGGCGTACCGCTCGTCCCCCGAGACCAGGTAGGCGTTGCAGACCAGCCCGGCCACGCTGAGGTTGCCGACCGCGTCGCCCCGGCCGAGACGGCGCTGCATCTCGGCGCCCAGGCGCGGGTCCTCGGCGAGCGGCGGCACGGGCGCGCCGTCCGGGACCAGCCAGTCCAGCGGGTAGCCGTACTGCGCGGCCTCCGCCTCCGTCCACGGGTACGCGGGCGAGCCGGACACGCCTTCGCGCGCCCCCAGGCTGCCGTTGTGCGGGGCCTTGATGATGCGGCGATCCGGGTCGTAGTTGCCCTTGGCCGGGTCGAGGTAGAGGTCGGCGAACCTGGTCGCCCGCCCGGCCCAGGCCCCCGGGTCGGCGGCGGTCAGGAAGTACGTGAAGAGCAGGCTCTCGCCCTGGTGGAACCAGTCGTAGCCGATCTCGAACTCGTCGGCGAACATGCCCAGCCCGGTCATCTGCCCGACGACGCCGTGCCAGTGCCGGGCGCTGCGATCGAGGAGGTCGTCCGCGCCGCCCAGCAGGTAGAGCTGCGGCCAGTTGAAGAACGGCTCGAAGAAGTCGTCCGCGCCGTCTCGGGAGGACAGCCGGCCGGAGTACCGCAGCGCGCCGTCCGGCCGGGTGTAGCGGTCGGAGAACAGCCGCCACCCGCTGTCCAGCAGGTCGAGCAGGGCACGCTGGGCCAGCGCCCACGCCGGGGGGTCGAGGACGGGGACGCTCGCTTTCACGACGGTCATGGAACTCCTAGAAGAGGCGGTCATCCCTTGGTCGCGCCGGCGGTCAGCCCGGCGACCAGGAAGCGCTGGGAGAAGAGGAACACCAGCAGCACGGGAGCGATGGAGAGCAGGGTGGCCAGCACCAGCTCGGGCGGCTGCACCTCGGCGTTGGCGCCGACGACGGGGTTGAACGTGGGGGTCGCGGCCAGCATCTGCGTGAGCCCGACCTGCATGGGGTAGTTGTCGCTGTCCGGCAGCATCACGTACGGCAGGAAGAAATTGTTCCAGTTCGTCACGAAGCTGAAGAACGCGACCAGCGCGACCACCGGCCTGGCCAGCGGCAGCGCCACCCGCAGGAACGTCGCGCTCTCCCCGCACCCGTCCAGCCGCGCCGCGTCGAGCAGCTCGCCGGGGACGCTGGTGGAGAAGTAGATGTAGGTCAGGTAGACGCCGAACGGGAAGAACGACATCGGCAGCACGACCGAGGCGGCCCGGTTGACCAGGCCGGCGTAGCTGAGTTCGAGGAAGATCGGCAGCACCAGTGCGGTGCCCGGCATCAGCATCACGACCAGCGTGACGATCAGCAGCAGCCGCCTGCCGGTGAATCGCATCAGCGCCATCGCGTAGCCGGCGGGGATGCTGACCAGCAGGGTCAGCGCCACGGAGAACGCGGCGTACGTGACGGAGTTCCCCATCCAGGTCAGCACGGCGCCGTCCTGGAAGGACATGAGGTGCCGCCAGTTGGCGAGGAGGGAGCCGAGCGAGCCGGGCGAGAGCGGGTCGCCGTGGACGAGGTCGGCCGGGCTCTTGGTCGAGGCGAGCAGGAGCCACAGCATGGGCACGACGAAGAACACCGCGAACGCCAGCAGGAACGCGACGACGAGCACTTTCGCGACAGCCCGCGCGGGGTCAGTCCGTGTCAAAGAGACCTCCCCGCGCGACGAACAGCCCGGCGCAGCACAGCGCCACGATGAGCAGGTCGACGGCGATCGCCGCGGAGCCGTTGAAGTCGTTCTGGTTGAAGGCGTACAGGTACGCGAGCTGGTTGATGGAGTAGTCGTTGCCCACCACGCCGAAGCTCGCCTGGGAGACGAGTTGCGGCTCGACGAAGAGTTGCGTGCCCGCCGCCAGGGAGAGGATCAGCATGTAGACGATCCACTTGCGCAGCATCGGCAGCTGCACCCGCAGCGCGATCTTCACCGGCCCGGCGCCGTCCACCCGCGCGGCCTCGATGAGCTGGTGGGGGATCGTGTTCAGCGCGCCGTACATGACCACGATCCAGCCGCCCGCGCCGGTCCAGAACGCGATCACGGTGAAGATCCACGGCAGGTGACCCGGCGAGATCACCTGGACGAACGTTTCGCCCCAGAGCGCGCGGACCAGGTCGGCCACCGGGCTTACAGACGGGTCCAGCATGAACAGCCAGAGCAGCACGCTCGACGCGCCCGCCAGCGCGCCCGGGACGTAGTAGACGAACCGCAGCGCGGCCCGCGACCAGCCCGCGGTGAGCCGGTGCACCAGCAGCGCGAGCACCAGGACCAGCACGGTCAGGGTGACCAGCCAGAGCACGAGGTACGTCGCCACGTGCTCGACGGCGGCCGCGAACCGGTAGTCCTGCGCGGTCCTGACGAAGTTGGCGAACCCGGCGAAGGCCCCGCGGGCGTCGGTGAAGGCCAGGTTGAGCGCGTACACCGTGGGCACGATGCCGAACGCGACCAGCAGCACCACGTACCCGGAGACGAACACGTGCCCGGCGGAGAGCCGCAGCCTCGATCCGGTCACTTGGTGACCTGGTATCCGAAGACCTGGGCCTGCTGCTCGATGGCCGTCTGCCACTCCGGCAGCAGCGACTCGACCGTCTTGCCCGCGGTCTGCCCGGGGATGACGGTCTTGGCCCAGATCGCCTCCTGGCTGAACTCGGGCGAGCCCCACCCGGGCCACACCTGCCCGGCGGCGGCCGAGATCGGGCCGGCGAGGTCGCCGGCGTAGTAGCCGCTGTCCTGCTGCTTCTTGATCCACTTGGTCGCGGCGGGCGTGTACGCGGGATAGCCGGGGGAGAGCTCGACCTGGTACGCGTCGGCCGTGGCGACCCAGCCGAGGAAGTCCTTGGCCGCGTCGAGGCGCGCGCTGTGCCGCGACAGCCACCAGGTGCCGCCGCCGACGTTGCCGGTCACCGGCGTGCTCTGGTCGGACCAGCGCAGGGCGTTCCCCACGGCCAGCTCGCCCTTCGGGGTCTTGAGCGTGCCCTGGAACACCGCGCCGCCGTACCACGCCGGGCCGGGCAGCATGAGCACCTTGTCGCCCTGGCTCTTGGCGAACTCGGGGCCGAACAGGGGCGACATCGACATGGTCTTGTTCGCGACGAGCTTGTCCATCATCTTCGCGGTGCGCACGCACGCGGCGTCGGTCGCCTTGACCGTGATCGCCTTGGGCCCGGTGACCTGGTTGGCCGGGCACTGGCCGCCCCACATGTAGATCTCCGGCGCCCACGCGTCGCCGGCCGTGCCGATGAGGTAGCCGGGATGCTCGGCGGCCACCTTCTCGCCCAGCGCCTGGTACTCCTCCCAGGTGGTGGGCAGCGAATAGCCGAACTTGTCGAGCAGCTTCTTGTTGTACCAGAGCACGACCTGGGCCAGGTCGTTGCGCAGGCAGTAGACCGTGCCGTCCACGGTGCACACGTCGAGCGCGCCCTTGGCGAAGCCGCTCAGCGTGGCGTCGTCGAGCAGGCCCTTGTCGAGCGGGGCGACGAACGCGTTGTCGCCCTGCGAGGCCCAGGACGCGGTGTTGTTGTCCGTGGTGAACACGACGTCCGGCCAGCCCTCGCCGGCCCGGTCGAACAGCTGCACCTTGGTCTTGAGCGTGTTGGAGCCGTTGGCGTTGCCGTCGTAGGTGACGATGTCCAGCTGCACGTCGGGGTGCGCCTTCTGGTACGCCTTCGCGGCGTCGAGCCGGGTGGAGTCCACCCACACCAGGAGCTTGCCGTCCTTCTGCTCGGCGGGGGCGAAGCCGTACCGCGATGCGGCGGCGCCGGTCGTCTTCGCGGGACTCGGGGCGTTCGGGGGAGCGCAGGCCGCGACGGCGAGCAGGGCCGCTGCCGCGGTGACCGCCAGGTGGGTGCGTCGTCTCATGGGGCTTCCTTCGGACAAGGCGGCTTGAGGTACGTAAACGCCGTGTTTCGGGATATGACATCATACGTGTGACGTATTCACAATGCCCTACACTGAAGGGCGTTCGGGCGGACGGGAGGATGCGTTGACTCAGCACGCGACGACGGGGCCGTGGGATTCGACGCGGGGTTCGCAGCCGCCCGAGAGGGCCGGCAAGCGGCCACCGCGCCGGGTCCGCGGGGCCAAGCTGGGCACCACCGTGGTCGAGCAGCTGGTCGACGACATCGTCCGGGGGGCGCTGCCGCCCGGCTCGGCGCTGCCGCCCGAGGCCGACCTCTGCGAGGAGTTCGGCGTCAGCCGGACGGTGATCCGCGAGTCGGTCAAGGTGATCCAGGAGAAGGGCCTGGTCAGGATCGAGCACGGCCGCGGCACCCAGGTCACCGACCCCCGGCAGTGGAACCTGCTCGACGACGTCGTGCTCACCGCCGTCATCGCGCACGACGAGAACGTGACGTTCCTGGACGAGCTGGTGTCCGTGCGCACCGCCCTGGAGGCCGAGATGGCCGCGGCCGCCGCCCTGGCGCGCACCCCCGACGACGAGGAGCGCATCGGCGCCGAGCTGGCGGTCATGCGGGCCAACCTCGCCTCCACGCCCGACTTCGCCGCCGCCGACGTGCGCTTCCACGACATGATCATGGCCGCGTCACGCAACCGGCTGGGGCGGGCCATCGTCAACAGCATCCACGACAAGGCCCGTACGAGCATGCTCTACCACGGCGAGTACAACGAGGCCGTGATGCGCCAGACGCTGGCCGAGCACCAGGCCATCAAGGACGCGATCGCGGCCGGCGACCCGGAGGGGGCGGCGGCCGCGATGCGCAGGCACATCACCGACTCCTGGAACCGCCGCCGCCCGTGACGCCATAGATCCGCGGGTCCGGCTCCATCTGGACGGGTGAGACCCGAGGACGGTCGTACGCGAGTGCATGCCCAACGGCGGTCCCGCCCACAACATGGACGGCAACCGGCGCCTCCCCGGGCAGGGCTCGGTCGACGACTTCCGGGTGGTGGCGGAGCACCGGGACAAGAAGGGCATGACCGCCCAGGCCGGGGCGGCGGGTCCGGCACGTCGGCAAAAAGTTCGTGCTGACATCCGCGACACGCCGTATCGAACCGCTCTTTGCTGCCATTAGTGGGCACTTTTCGACGTAACTCGACATAAGTGGCCCGTGTCGGGTTCGGGGTGCGCGTAGGGGCCTGGCCGGAGGAGGGCCCATGTATCGTCCGCTTGGTGCCGTCGTCATCACCGCTATGACCGTCATGGCCGTCATGGCGAGCGCCGCCTCCGCCGCGCCGTGGGAGGTCGACAACATCGCGCATCGGGGCGGATCCGCGTACGCGCCCGAGAACACCATCGTGGCCTGCACCGTGGCCCGGACCCAGCGGGCGACCATGTGCGAGTTCGACGTCCAGCAGACGAAGGACCACCGGCTCATCCTGATGCACGACCCGACGCTGGCCCGCACCACCAATGTCGAGCAGGTCTTCCCCGGGCGGTCCCCGTGGCGGGTCTCCGACTTCACGCTCGCGGAGATCCAGCGCCTGGACGCCGGCTCGTGGTTCTCCGCCCGGTTCAAGGGCGAGGGCGTGCCCACTCTGGAGCAGGGACTGCGGGCGCTGAGCAAGAGCCAGGTCGGGCTGCTGCTGGAGATCAAGCACGATCCGACCAACCCGGACATCGACAAACGCGTGGTCGCCGAGCTGCGCAAGCACCGGAGCCTGTGGTCCGGCAAGCGGCTGGCCGTGCAGGCGTTCAACTGGGAGTCGATGCGGTCCCTGCACGCCATGATGCCCGACCTTCCCATCTCGCTGCTCGGCAAGCCGGCCGCCGACCGGCTCGCGGAGCTGGCCGAGTTCGCCGACGCGGTCACGGTGCCGCACGCCGGCCTCACCGCGACCTACGTCAAGCAGGTCCACGAGCAGGGCATGCGGGTCTACACGTGGACGACGGACCGGCGGGCCGTCATCCGCCGCCTCATGTCGTACGGCGTGGACGGGATCATGACCGAGCGGCCCGACAGCCTCGACGCCGTCAAGCGCCGGGCCATGCGGATGGTCATGAGGGCAGGCGCAGGCCTGCTGTGAGGTCGTCCGCGGCGGCTCCCGGGTGCGGCGGGTCCCAGGGCCGTGGCCGGGGCGGTGGTCAGTGCTCGATGCTGGCGTTGAAGTGGGCCAGACCCCGGGCGAACGCGGCCAGTTCCTCCGGGGTCCAGTCCTTCAGGACCGTGGCCAGGCCGTGGATCCGGTACGCGCGCTCCCCGGCGACGCGCCGCAACCCCTCCTCGGTGATGCGGAGCTTGCGGGCCATCCCGCCCTCGGGGTCGGGGATGCGTTCGGCGAGTTCCTCGCGGAGCAGGACCGCGGTCTGCCGGTTGACGGTGGAGGTGTCGAGGCTGAACGCCTGCGCGAGCTGGCCGATCGACATCGGCCCCTCGGCCTCGAGGCGGCTGAGCAGGATGTAACTGCTGCCGCGCTCCAGCCGACGTTCGGATGGAGGCGCGGACATGGACGCCAGCTCCTTGTATCGGCCGATGAGCATGAGCTCGCGCTCGATGTCAACGATCTCCTCGCGCATGGATACCTCCCAACGGCGCTCAGAATATCCGCCTATATGGGGATGTGTAGGATACATACCATATGCATCGTGCATATAATTTTGCGAGATACGGGGGACTCATGAGTTCAACGCGTGCCGCACAGTCCAGTGGAGCGATCATCAGCGTGCTGGCGGCGGCGGGCATCACGGTCTCGCTGATGCAGACCCTGATGGTGCCGCTGATCGCGACCCTGCCGGTTCTTCTGCACACCACGGCCGCCAACGCGTTCTGGGCCATCACCGCGACCCTCCTGGCCGGCGCGGTCGCCATGCCCGTCTCGGGGCGGCTCGGCGACCTGTACGGCAAGCGCCGCGTCATGATCGTCAGCGCGGTCCTGCTGGCCCTCGGCTCCCTGGTGTGCGCCCCCGCCAACTCGCTGACCCCCATGGTGATCGGCCGCGCGCTGCAGGGGCTCGGGATGGGCGTGATCCCGCTGGGCATCGCCATCATGCGGGACGTGCTGCCGCCGCAGCGGCTCGGCTCGGCCATCGGACTGATGAGCTCCTCGCTCGGCGTGGGCGGAGCGCTCGGCCTGCCCGCCGCCGCGCTCGTCGCCCAGTACGTGAGCTGGCACGCGCTGTTCTGGGGGGCCGCCGGGCTCGGCCTGGTGATGTGCGTGCTCATCTTCATCGTCGTACCGGAGTCGCCGGTCAAGTCGCCGGGACGTTTCGACTTCGTGGGGGCGGTGGGACTGGCGGCCGGCCTGGCGCTGTTCCTGCTGCCGGTCTCCAAGGGCAGCGACTGGGGCTGGACGAGCGGCATCACGCTCGGCATGTTCGCCGCCTCGGCGGTGATCCTGCTGCTGTGGGGATGGTGGGAGCTGCGCGTGTCCGCCCCCCTGATCGACCTGCGCACCAGCGCGCGGCGCCAGGTGTTGCTGACCAACCTGGCCTCCGTCGTCATCGGCTTCGCCATGTACGCGATGTCGCTGATCACGCCTCAGCTGCTGCAACTGCCCGAGGCCACCGGGTACGGCCTGGGCCGGTCGATGGTCGAGGCCGGACTCTGGATGGCCCCCGCCGGGCTGGTCATGATGGCGATCTCGCCGGTGGCAGCTCGCCTGTCGGGGGCTCGCGGGCCCAAGACGTCCCTGCTGCTCGGGACGCTCGTCATCGCCTCCGGCTACCTCCTGGCCCTCGCCCTGATGGGCCACGCGTGGGGCGTCCTGATCTTCTCGTCCGTGGTCAGCGCCGGGATCGGCTTCGCGTACGCGGCCATGCCGTCCATCATCATGAGCGCCGTGCCGCGCACCGAGACGGCCGCCGCCAACGGGCTCAACAGCCTGATGCGCTCGATCGGCACGTCCTGTGCCAGTGCCGTGCTCGGGGCGGTGCTGGCCAACCTGACGGTCGACCTCGGATCGGTGACGGTGCCGTCGGAGATCGGGTTCCGGGCCGGTTTCCTCATCGGCGGCGGGGTCGCCCTGGTGGCGGCGCTCATCGTCCTGACCATCCCCGGCCGCCGCGCCGCCGCGCCCCAGCCCGCCGGCCTGCCCACCGACACCGACCAGGAGGTCCGCGCCCGCTGACCCCGGCACTTGGGACGCCCTGCCCGGCGAGCCTCACGAAAGGCCCGCCGAGCAAAGGTGCCCCGCCGGTCAGGTGGCCCGCCAGGCAAGGCGCCCGCCAGGCAGGGGCGAGCCCGGCAGGCAGGGACGAGCCCGGCAGGCAGGGACGAGCCCGGCAGGCAGGGACGAGCCCGGCAGGTACGTCAGCGGCAGACGTGCTACGCCGTGCCCAGCCGGCCGCGGCGGAGGCGGGCGGCCTTGGCCATGTTCCAGCCGAGCACCGCCGTGACCACCCCGTCCTGCCGGTAGAGGGCGACGAAGCGGTTCTGCTCCGGGTCGCCCTCGACCACGCTCACCTCCGCCTCGGGCGACGGCAGCCCGTGAACCTGGATCTTGACGTCGTACTGGTCGGTCCAGAAGTACGGGACGGGCGCGTAGGACACGTCCTCGCCGAGGATGTTGGCGGCCACGACCTGGGCCTGCTCGACGGCGTTGGTCCGGTTCTCCAGCCGCAGCCGCCGGCCGAGCCCCTCGTGCTGCCAGGAGGCCACGTCGCCCACCGCGTAGACGCCGTCGGCGGCGCGGCAGCGGGAGTCGCACTCCACGCCGTCGCCCAGAGCCAGCCCGCTGTCGCCGAGCCACCCGGTCGCGGGGCGGGAGCCGATCGCCACCACCACCGCGTCGGCGGGCAGCAGCTCGCCGGACGCCAGGCGTACGCCCGTGACCCGGCCGCCCTCGGCGGCCAGGCCCTCGACCGCGACGCCGAGCCGCAGCCGGACGCCGTGCTCGACGTGCCGCCTGGTGAGCAGCGCGGCGGCCGGGTCGCCGAGCTGGTCGGCCAGGACCGCACGCCCGAGGCCGACGAGCGTGACGTCGAGGCCGAGACCGCGCGCGGTGGCGGCCACCTCCGCGCCCAGCACGCCCTCGCCCACGACGACGAGGCGCGGCCCTTCGAGCAGGTGGGCGCGGAGGGCGAGCGCGTCGTCCAGGGTGCGCAGCACGTGCACGCCCGCCAGCCCGTCCTGGCCGGGCAGCCGGGACGGGGTCAGCCCCGTGGCCAGCACCACGGCCTGCGCGCGCAGGGTCCGCCCGGACGCGGCGGACACCTCCCGCGCCGCCGGGTCCAGCCGCACGGCCGGGTCGCCGAGGATGAACCGCGCGCCCAGCTTGTCCAGCTCGGTCCCGGCCCGCAGGTGCGCCCGCTCGCTCTCCCACGCGCCGGCCAGCACCTGCTTGGACAGCGGCGGGCGGTCGTAGGGCGGGTGCGGCTCGGCGCCCAGGACGGTCAGGCCACCCTGGTGGCCCTTGCGGCGCAGCGCCTCCGCGACGGCCAGGCCGCCGGCGGAGGCGCCCACGATCAGGACGTCCGTCAAGACTGCCCGTCCAGGGTGATCGCGGCGGCCGGGCAGACGTCGGCGGCCTCGCGTACGGCGGCGTGCAGGGGCTCGGCCGGCGACGGGTCCAGCAGGATCACGATCCCGTCGTCCTCGCCCTGGTCGAACACCTCGGGCACGAGCAGCACGCACTGCCCTGCCCCGCAACATTTGTCCGTGTCGACGGTGACGTTCATGAGAGGGTTCCTTTCGGTTCTACCAGCGCACCGGGACCTGCCGCAGACCGCCGACGACGAGCCCCTCGCGGCGCTTCAGCTCCTCGGCGGGCACGGCCAGCTCCAGCGTGGGCAGGCGGTTGAGCAGCACCTTGAGCACGGTCTGCAGCTCGGTGCGGGCCAGCGACTGGCCCAGGCAGGCGTACGGCCCGGCGCCGAAGATCAGGTGCGGGTTGGGGGAGCGGGTCAGGTCCATGTCGGCCGCGTCCTCGAACGCGCTCTCGTCGCGGTTGGCGGCCGACAGGCTGCACACCACGGTGGTGCCCTTCGGCAGCGTGGTGTCGGCGATGTCGACGTCCTCGCTGATGTAGCGGGGGATGCCGAAGCCGAAGTTGGCGTCGTACCGCAGGCACTCCTCCACCGCCGGGCGGATCAGCGACGGCTCGGCCACCAGCCGCTCCCAGCGGGTGCGGTCGGCCAGCAGCATCGCGACCATCTTGCCGATCATGTTCGCGGTGGTCTCGTGGCCCGCGACCAGCAGGCCCTTGGCGGTCATCTGCATGACCTCCTCGGTGACCTGGCCGTCGAGCGCGCCCACGAGCGAGATCAGCTCGCTGATCAGGTCGTCGCCCGGCTCGGCGCGCTTGGCCGCGACGTGCGCGCGCATGTACGCGGCGAACTCGGCCTGGGCGGCGTCGATCTCCTCCTGGGTGAACTTCGTCAGGCTGAGCAGCGTGTCCGACCAGTACGCGAACTTGTCGCGGTCGGACTCCGGCACCCCGAGCAGCTCGCAGATCACCCACACCGGCAGCGGGAACGCCAGACCGGCGACCAGGTCGGCGGGAGGGCCCTGCTTGACCATCTCGTCGACCAGCCGGTCGGCCATCGCCTCGATCCCCGGCTGCATGGCCGAGACGCGCTTGGCGGTGAAGGCCTTGCCGATCAGCTTGCGCCACTCCCGGTGGGCCTCGCCCTTCACGCCGGCGCCGCCCTCGTTGCCGAACACGCCGCCGGACTCGTTCGAGGTGATGTTGGCGGCGTCGTCGGCCACGAGATGGTGGGTGAAGCGGGGGTCCGACAGCAGCTGCTTCACGTCGGCGTACCGGGTGAGCAGCAGCGCCTCGTCGCCGCTGGCCAGCTTGATCGGCGCGACCGGGCAGCCCCGGCGCAGGCCGGCCCACTCGGCGGGTGCCTCCAGGGCGCCGGGGGCGGGGAACGGGTAGTGCGGGGCGTTGCTCAAATCTCCTCCAGGAAGCTGGGTGTGGTCAGGCCGCCGACCAGCCGCCGTCGACGGGGACGATCGCCCCGTTGACGAACGAGGCGGCGTCCGAGGCGAGGAAGAGCGCGGCGTCGGCCATCTGCTCCGGCTGGGCCATCCGCTCGCCGAGGGCGAGCACGGGGCCGAGCCGGGCGGCGCCGGTGGGGTCGAAGGACGCGTTCGTGGCGATGTTGGTCATGGTGGGTCCGGGCAGGATGGCGTTGCAGCGGATGCCGTCCTTGGCGTGCGCCCAGGCCACGCTGCGGGTCAGGCCGACCACGCCGTGCTTGGACGCGGTGTAGGCGGCGCCGGCCGCCCCGCCGCGGATCCCGGCCTCCGAGGCGGTGTTGACGATCGCGCCGCCGCCCTGGCGCAGCATGTGCGGCAGCACCGCGTGGGTGACCAGGAACGTGCCGGTCAGGTTCACCCGCAGGACCCGCTCCCACAGCTCGACCGGGATGTCGGCGGGCAGCGCCATCGTGTCCATGATCCCGGCGTTGTTGCACAGCACGTCGACGCGGCCGTACGCGCCGATCGCCGCCTCGGTCAGCGCGGCCACCGACGCCTCGTCGGAGATGTCGGCGGAGACCGCGACGGCCGCCTCGCCGATCTCCTCGGCGGTGCGCTCCGCCGCCTCCTTGTCGATGTCGCAGACCACGACCCGGGCGCCCGCCTTGGAGAACCCCACGGCCATCGCCCGGCCGATCCCGGACCCCGCACCTGTGATCAGGGCGACGCGATCGTCGAATGTGCTCAAGAGCCCGTCCTTTCCTCAGCCGCCGCTCGGCCGGCCACAACCGGACAATGTTGTCCGGTTGCTACGATACCCGCTGTGCCCGAGTCACGTCGATCGAACAGAGGTCCGAGCGCCGCGGCGGAAAACCGGGCGGCGCTGGTCGCGGCCGCCCGGGAGGTGTTCGCCAGCGCCGGGTACAACGCGCCGCTGAGCACGGTCGCCCGCGCGGCCGGGGTCGGGCAGGGCAGCCTCTACCGGCACTTCCCCGACCGGATCAGCCTGGCGATGGCCGTGTTCGAGGACGGCGTCACGGAGCTGGAGGCGCTGGCGGCCCGGCCCGGCACCACGCTCGACGACCTGCTGGCGCTGCTGACCGAGCAGACCATCGCCTCGACCGCGTTCATCGACATGGTCACCGCCACGCCGCCGGCCGAGCCGGACCCCCGCATCCTCGACCTGCGCGATCGGGTGTCGAGGGTGCTGGCGGGCGTGCTCGGCGACGCCCGGCGCGCGGGAACCGTCCGCGCGGACGTCACGGCCGACGACCTGGTGCTGGTCATCGGCATGCTCGCCGGGGTCCTGGCCAAGATCTCGGCGCCCGCCCGGCGCGACACCGCCGCACGCGTGTGGGCGCTGCTGCGCCAGGGCATCGCGCCCTGAGCTCCAGGGCGTGCCCTGAGCGCCGGGGCACCGCGCTCTGCATGCCAGGCCATCGCGCTCTGAATGCCGGGGCACCGCGCTCTGAGTGCCCGGCGGCGCGTCACAGGTCGTAGTTGGCCCGCCCGAACATGAGCCGCTTCAAGAAGCGGCGTGGTCGCGTTCGAGTCCGTTGGCGAAGGTGTGCAGGTGGGGGCGCGTGGTGAACGACCAGTCGCAGTCGACGACCGCGCCGATGTCCTCCACGATCAACCTGCTGACCTTATCCGGGTGCCGGGTGGCGAACTGGTAGGCGTTCACCCGCCCAGTGAGTGACCCAGCACCGGCACCGGACCGACCCCCAGATGCCGGTGGAAGGCGACGACATCGGCTATGTAGTCGTTTCGCTCGTAACTGGTGGCGCGGTCGGATTCTCCGTGACCGCGCTGATCGAGCCCGCGATCACCTGCCACCGCGGCGCCAACGCCCCTGCAAGCGACGCGAACGCTGACGCGAATCATAGGAGTCAGCACCGTCAACCCACGGCTGAACGGCGGCCCATGGACAGCCCGTCCGTTTCAGAGGAGAGCCCTAACTCAAGACGAGCTACACCCATTCCCCCCTCGACCGCGAGTGTGCTGGTGCTCGACAATGGGCTTCGACGCCAACAGGCACCATGGAGTCAGCACAGGTGGGGTAGGACTTGAGCGAAGCGACTTTCATGATCCTCGGTCCGGTGGAAGTGCGCTGGTCAGATGGGCGAGAAGCGTCGTTGAACGGAAAGCAGCGCGCCGTGCTGGCTAGCTTGCTCCTTTATGCAAACACGCTGGTCCCCAAACAACGGCTGCTGGAGGCGTTGTGGGAGACCCCTCCCAACTCGGCCGTTCCTAACCTGCAGTCCTACATCGCGCAGTTACGTCGAGCGCTCCCACCGGGTACCCGGCTTCTCACCAGAGGAAAGGGATACCTCTTTGAGGCGACCCTCGAGGAGGTGGACCTGCTCGCCTTCGAGCAGGCTGCACGGCTGGCGCAGGCCGAGCACGACCAGGGCAACGTCTGGGGGGCCGTCCACCAATACGAAAGAGCACTCTCGCTATGGCGGGGAACGCTGGCCGAAGGCACCGAACTCGCGGGTCCTGCGCTCGCCCGCGCGACACAAGTGGAAGAACGGCGCTCAGCCATATGGCTGAGCTGGGCCGAGGCGAAGCTCAGCCTGGGCCGGCCCGCAGAGGTGATCGAAGACCTACGCGGCTTCGTGGCTGAGCATGCACTGAGCGAACGTGCGTGGCGTCTACTCATGCTCGCTCTTTCACAAACCGGGCAACGTGATGAAGCCCTGGCTGCTTACCGGCATGTACGTGCGGCGCTCGTCGACCAGTTGGGCATCGAGCCGACCAATCAGCTTCAGCAGCTCCACGCTGACATCCTGAACGGCACCGTGACTGTTACAAAGCCCGAAACGTGGCGCCCGGTCTGCCAGCTTCCCCCGGACATAGCAGACTTCGTGGGCAGAGCCGAAGAACTCCGTCAGGTGACCACGGTGCTGCGCCCGGCGGCCGAGCATACAGCGCCGGCTATCGCCGTACTGACCGGACCTCCGGGGGTTGGCAAGAGCACCCTGGCCGTTCACGCTGCCCACAAGCTTCGCGACGACTTTCACGATGGTCAGCTCTACCTCAGTCTCAGAACTGGTGACACCGTACGCGAACCCCTTGCTCTTCTCGCTGACGCGCTGCGTTCGCTGCAGAAATCAGGATCGGACATCCCTGACTCCGTGGAAGGCAGAGCGGCGCTGTATCGATCGCTGCTGGCCGATCGAGCCATGCTCGTGGTCCTCGATGACGCCGAGCACGAAGGGCAGGTTCGTTGCCTGCTACCTGGTACGCCGCGTAGCACCGTGATGGTGACCAGTCGAGGTCCGCTCTCAACTCTGGCAGGCGCCACTCGCATCTCGCTCGGCGTGCCCTCCGAGATGGCGGGCCGGTCACTGCTGGAACGGATCGCTGGGGAGGAGCGGGTCCAGGCCGAACCTGATGCAGCGCGAGCGATAGTACTGGCCTGCGGGCGACTGCCCTTGGCCATCAGGGTGGCCGGGGCCAGACTCGCCACGAGGCCGACCTGGCCGCTCCGGGAACTGGCCACACGGTTAACCGGCGGGCATCCTCTGGATGAACTGGCTTTGGGCGAGTTGGACATCCGTAAAACCTTCGCCGTGAGCTATCGGCTTTTGCCGGATCTTCCTCGCCGCGCTTTCCGCCTGATCGGCCTCGCCGGGATCGACAGCACCGCGGAGTGGATCGTGACGGCGTTGCTGGATGCATCCCCGCGCGAGGCGGACGCGTCGATGGAGGCGCTCGTTGCCGCTGGACTGTTGAGCGCGGGCGAATTAGATCAGAGCGGCCATTTACGTTACCGCATGCACGATCTCCTGCGGAAATTCGCGTACGAGCGGGCGCAAGCCGAAGATTCATCGGAGCAACGCGACCTGGCGATGCAACGGTTTGTCGACGAGTCGCTGGAGCGAGTACGTGTCGCGGGTCCTAAATATCCACCGCCGATGGTTCCCCTGATGGCGCAGTCGCATTCCAAGGGATGTTCCCACGGTGGCGTTGAATGGTTGTCGGCAGAGCGGGAGACGCTCTTGACCGCTATTCAGGTCGCGGCTCCGGAAGCTGCGGCGGAGCTCGCCCTTCGCCTTGCTCCGCTCCTTGTCACCAATGGTTTCCAGACAGACGCCGAAGATCTCCTGCAGAGCGTGATCCAGCGGGCGCCCGATCAGGATACGGCAATGCTCATGTACCTCGCTCTGGCCGATATCGAGCTGGACTGCGGACGCTTCCATCAAGCGCGGACCATGTTCCAAGCCGGGTTCAACCACTTCGCGCACGGAGACGACCCTCATTCGGCTGCCTACGCACTCACCGGACTGGCTGCGTGTGATCTCCTGGAAGAGCAACCCGAACATCAGACAGAGATCGACATCCGGAAAATCCTCTCGCGATTCAAGTCTACGGACGGCATCGGCGATCTGGTCGACAGCTTGATCGCCATATGTGGAGCGCGTCCGCCGGATCACCAGGAGGTTGTCCGCATCTTCCGGCAGGCATTACTGCTTGCCAAAGACCAGCAGTACCGGGAGCCCGCCATGCGATTGCTACGCATCCTGGTCACTGGAATCATCTGTTTTCGTGAACATGACTTTCAAGGAGCGGTCGCTCGTTATAGGGAAGCCCTCGACGCCACCCAAGTCCTGGGTTGGGGTCCAGGCGAACGCTACGTGCTGCGGCGGTTGGGTGAGTTTTACCATGCCGCCGGCAGATACGCCGACGCCATAGACGCGCTCCACCAGCTGTCGCTCCTGTCCGCAAGGGCCGGCGATGTCTACGGCGAGGCACTATCCGCCTTTTCCCTTGGTGAACTCGTTCTCGAACGCGGTCAGCGACAAGTAGCGGCAGAATATTTCATGCGCTGCTACGACCTCATGGACAAGCACGGACATCCAACCTGGCCGGCGCGTGCACGTCGGATGATCGATATCACTCGCACCGAGCAAGGGTCCGAAGCGTGACTTGATCGACACAGCTGCTGAAAGGCGCCGCCTGCCACTCATCGCCGGTGACCGTGGGCGCGGGTGAGTGAGGAGTCACCTGGCCTGTGAAGGCACGCGGGCCAGCGTGGCGAGCAACGCGATCCCGCCCATCGCGACGGCGGCAACTATCAGCACGGGGGCTGGCCCCCACAACTCCAGCAGGTACCCCCCGGCCAAGGCGCTGAGTGGGCTCAGCCCCGACGCCAGCGTCGCCGGAACACTCGTGGCCCTCCCCATCAGTTCCTGCGGTGTGAAGGAGATCATGTAGGTCATGGTCGCGACGTCGAGAACTCCTGCGATCAGGCCGACGCATCCCCATCCCGCGGCCAGCATGGGCGGACCCGTGGCGAACGCGATGATCGCGATCGCACCGAGCCAGAGCCAGCAGCCCAGCCTCAGCACGGTGACCGGGCCGATGTGCCGGAGCACTTGTGGGGCGACCATGGTGCCCACGACACCGCCTACCCCCGTGGCTCCGAGAATCAGACCGACGGCGGCGGGCGATGCCCTTGCTGATGTGGCCAGCACGATGATCAGGATGCTGAGCATCTGCCACAGCAGGTTTGTGGAGGTGAAGACAGTAACCGCCAGCCTGAGAAAGGCATCACGCCAGATCCAGCGCGCACCCTCGGCCATGTCTTGGACGGCGCTACGGACACCACGCATGCGGCCGGTGCTCGCACTCTGGACGGCTACGTGCTCGGCAATCGTGACGTTCGTATGCCCGTGCGCTTCGGACTGATCGTGAACGCCCACCCCTGGCTTCGCTATCTCAAGCGCAGGCCGACGGGCGCTGAGGATGGTCGCCGCTGCGACCACCTGGGCGGCCAGCCCCACCACGAACGGGAAGGCATGGCCCAAACCGAGCAGGAAACCGCCCGCAGGCTGGCCAACCAGCGTGGCACCCGTCTGCACCCCCTCGTTTCTCGACACCGCCCAAGTGACATGCTCCTTCGGGACGATCTCAGCGATCGCTGGATCGAGCGCGCGCTGATGAAGGACAGTCAATGTTCCCTCGACCGCTACCGTTGCCCACAGCACCGGCAACCATGGACCCTCCGTGGCGACCACCACGACAAACACACCGATCGCCGCCGCTCTGCCGAGCTGGGAGATGACCAATAGCCGCCGCCGATCGTACCTGTCCACCAGTACGCCGAACGGAAGCGTGAAGATCAGGTGGGGTGCCATCGAAGCGAAGCGCACCCACCCCGCCAGCAGGGGCGAGCCGGTCAGGAGCAAGACGAGCAGCGGATAGGCTGCCACGCTCGCTCGTGTGGCCACAGTGGCCAGGCCTGATCCCGCGAACAGCAGCCAGAAGTCACGCCGCCAGCTCACGTGTCGGCCTTGACACGTCCAACAATGTGACTGATCAGCTTCATCAAGTCGGGGCAGTAGACCGACGGGTTGAGAAATCCGCGCCCCTCGCGATAGCGGTGCGGATAGAGACCACCGCCACAGATGCTGCTCAGGGAGCACGCCCTGCACTGCTCGCTGAGCGCCTCGAGCCCTATCTGCCGGACCGCCACCGAGGGGTGGTCCAGCGCGCGGTCGAACGGGTGGTCGCGTACGTTGAGCCCGGTGTCGGGCGCGCCGTCGAAGGCGGCCTTCAGCGAGTCGACCTGCTCGATGGAGCCGTCGGTCTCGATGACCAGCAGGCGTGCGGGCTGCAGCCCGATGGCCTCCGTCAGGCTGTGCCCGCCCAGCGCCATGCGGATGACGCTCTCAAACAGCCGCACCCGCGTCTGTCTGTTCGGTGCCGTGTACCACCGCTCGAAGATCTCCAGGAGCCAGTCCGCATACGGCGTGTCACCCTCGTCGGCCGTACGCTTCGGAGGAGGGCTCGACCAGGTGCCGTGCGGCAGCAGGAAGTCGACGGCGGGCGGTCGCCACCTGAGCAATTCCTCGTAAGTCGCGATCGGGTCGTTGTCCAAGTCGATCGTGCACAGCAACCCGCGGAACAGCGGCCGGTGGAGTGCGGAGCCAAGGAGGGCCAGCCCCCGGGCCACCGTCTCGTAGGAGCCGCGCCCTCCCGCGTAACGCCGGTGCCGGTCGTTGTCCTGTTCGGCCCCGTCGAGGCTGACGCTGAGCCCGATGCGCCACGCAGCCGCGACAGCCAGGAAATCCTCGTCGATCAGGGTCCCATTGGTCTGCATGCCCACCTCGACCTGCGCATCCGGCTCCAGCGCGTCGCGCAGACCGGCGACGAACCCCTTGATCCGTGAGGCGCCCGCGAGCAGAGGCTCCCCTCCGTGGAGAACCACATTCACGGAGGGGAGCCCGTGAGCTCGGGCGTGCTCGGCGATCCGATCGATCGTCGCCTTCATGGTTGCCGGGGTCATCACCTTGTCACGGGAAGACCAGCTCTGGTCAGCCATCTCGTACATGTAGCAGTAGTCGCACGCAAGATTGCATCTGCTGTGAATCTTGATCACGAACTGCGTGAACGGCAGCGGCTGCCATCCCGCTCTTCGCAGAGCTTCCATGTCCAGAGAGTCCGGCCATTCGGCGGCTTCCCTTCGCCTAGGGGAGGACACCGGTGACTCCATTGCACGCCCCATTCAACTCGCTTGTCTATCTGGGTTTTCTAGAGGGAGCTGTTGAACCAGCCTTCAGAAGCGGAGTCGGCCATTTCGGCGATGACGGCTTCGAGTGCGGTGAGCTGGGTTTCCATGATCAGACTTCCCTTCAGTTGGTGCGGTGAATCGCGTTTCCAACTGTGGCAAACAACGCCATAATCAGGCCATCAGCTCGCCATAACCATTGTTTCCGTAAATGTCGGCTGACCTTCTCGGCACCCAGATATCGGCCGAGGTGGGCGACGTGGTTGAGGTGGGCGTGGAAGGCTTCGGCACCCTGTGCAACCACGTCGTCGCCGGTCCCGTGCCGATCCCCGAGGAGTACGGCGCGCAGCCCAGCGTCTCGGAGGATGCGATCTCCACGGCGTTCGGCGGCGACTGGGAGTTTCGTGGAATCCAGCGCGCCGCCATCTGAAAGCGCTCGCCTGCTGAGATCGTCGTGGCCGCCTGTCCGGCGCGGACCATGTGCCCGTGTGCTCCGCGCATGAAGGTTTCGCCCCATTGGCCCAGGTCGGTCAGCTCGCTGGTGACGCACTGGTACTCGTACAGGTCCAGCCCTGCTCCGGTTGCGCGCGACAGGTCGGCGGCGGCAACGTCGGTGATGACGTCGGCGGCGCTCATCGTAGTGCTCCGATCGTCAAGACGGCGTTCCCGCAGGTCGACCAGGACTTCGGCGGTTTCGCTCCAGACAGACCCCGGTGCGGGAGCCGGATCGACCGGGCCCCCGCACCGCGTCACTGGCTGACCGCCCTCTTGTACAGGCGTGTGGCGAGCGGGGCGAACACCACCAGGATCAGCACCGCCCAGAGCAGCGACACCGTCACCGCGTGCTGGAGCGGCCACGCCTGGGGGCGCGTCGCGGCGGCGTTGCCGAACAGCTCGCGAGCGGCCTGCACGACGGTGGAGACGGGGTTCCATTCGGCGATGGGCCGCAGCGGCCCCGGCAGCCGGCTGCTGTCGACGAAGGCGTTGGACAGGAAGACCAGCGGCATCGACACGATGGTGGCGATGTTGTTGAACACCTCGGGGGTGCGCAGGGCCAGCGCCACCGTCGCCGTCACCCAGGAGAAGGCGTAGGCGAAGAACAGCAGCAGCAGGAAGCCCAGGACGGCCTCGATCGGCGAGGTGTGGATGCGCCAGCCGACGGCCAGCCCCACGAGCGCCATCACGACGATGGTGGTCACGTTCATGAGCGCGTCGCAGATGGTCTGGCCGACCAGCACCGCCGAGGGCGCCATCGGCAGCGTGCGGAACCGGTCGAAGATGCCCTTCTGCAGGTCCTGGGTGAGGGTGTAGCCGGTGATCTGCGCGCTGGTGACGATGGTCTGGACGAAGATGCCCGGAATCATGTACTCGCGGTACGACATGCCCGGCAGCTCGATCATGCTGCCGAAGACGTACGCGAACAGCAGCACGAACACGATCGGCAGGATGATCACGCCGCCGAACAGGTCCGGGGCGCGTCTGATCTTGAGTGCGTTGCGCTTGGTGATCGTCATGCCGTCGGCGAGCGCGATCTGGAGGGCGTTCATCGGGCGGGCTCCTTCTCGGCGGCGGCCGCGTGGCCGGTGAGGGTGAGGAAGACGTCGTCCAGGGTCGGGCGGCGCAGCCCGGCGTCGCGGACGGTGACGCGCTCGGCGGCCAGCAGGCCGAGCGCGGTGGTGAGCGCGGTGGTGCCGCCGGTGATCGGGACCGTCACGTGCAGCGCGGCGGGGTCGATCCGTACCTCCCCGAAGGGCGCCAGGGCGCGCCGCGCGGCCACCAGGTCGCCGGCGCCGGCCACGGTCAGCTCGATCCGGTCGCCGCCGACCTGGTCCTTCAGCTCGTCGGCGGTGCCGAGCGCGATCACGTGGCCGTGGTCGACCACCGCGATCCGGTCGGCGAGGCGGTCGGCCTCCTCCAGGTACTGGGTGGTCAGCAGCACGGTGGTGCCGCCCGCGACGAGCTCGGAGATGATGTCCCACAGGCTGACGCGGGCCCGGGGGTCCAGGCCGGTGGTGGGTTCGTCGAGGAAGAGCACGGGCGGGTCGGCCACCAGCGCGCCGGCCAGGTCGAGCCGGCGCCGCATGCCGCCGGAGTAGCCCCGCACCGGGCGGTCGGCCGCGCCGGTCAGGTCGAAGCGCTCCAGCAGCTCACGGGCGCGCTGCTTGCTGCGCCTGGCGCCCAGGTGGTAGAGGCGGCCGACCATCTCCAGGTTCTCGGCGCCGGTCATGTGGTCGTCGACCGCCGCGTACTGGCCGGACGCGCCGATGTGCGAGCGCAGCCGGTCGGCCTGCGCGACGACGTCCAGGCCGGCGACGGTGGCGCGGCCCGCGTCCGGTCTCACCAGGGTGGTCAGGATCCGCACCGTCGTGGTCTTGCCCGCGCCGTTGGGGCCGAGCAGGCCGAACACCGTGCCCTCGGGGACGGACAGGTCCATCCCGTTGAGGGCGACGACGTCGCCGTACTTCTTGACCAGGCCCTCGGCATGGATGGCGGGAGGCATCGCTGGATTTCTCCTCTTTATTGGGGGATTAACCATGATTTATGAGCATGACGGGATGGCGGACGGTCGCCCGCCCGCTTTCATCGGCGGGTTCTAGATGTCGAGATCCTCGACGGCGGGCCGCTCGGCCACGTCGGCGATCAGGTCGTAGAACTCGTCGGGGATCTTGCCGCGCAGCTCCTCGACCGTGCCGACGACCTCCAGCGTGGCCGCGCCCTGCACGAAGCCCCACCGCGTCTCGCCGAGGCCGAGGTAGCCGCGCCAGGTGGTCACCCAGTCGTCGGACTCCGAGCCGCTCACCCAGTCGGGCGAGCGGTCGACGTGCAGGACGAACCTGCCCTTGCGCGACCGGTAGACCCGGAACATCTCCACCTGCCCGCTGCGGCTGGTGCGGCCCCACTCGCCGAGCAGCACGCCGGAGAAGCGCTGCTTGCGCCCGGCGCCCTGGCCGACCTGCACGATGATTTCTTCGTAGCCCTCCTGGCGGCCCTCCTCCATCTCGACGTAGCGCCGCAGCGCCGCGCTGATGGCGGCCGACAGTTTGCCGCCGGCGAGCTCCTGTGCCCGCTGGAAGATCGGCAGATCCTCGTCCGACACGTAGATCGTTTTGTTCGGCATCGTCTCATCCTCATCCCGTATACGTATGAGTTTACGTATACGGGAGCGAGTTGGCAACGGGGAAGGTCAGTCCCGGTCGTCGAAGACCCCGTAAGAGGTGGCCCTGAAGAGGAAGGAGGCCCAGGACCGGTAGGGCCGCCAGGCCTCGGCCAGCTTCCGGTACGCGCTCGGCGGCGCGTCCTCCGGCAGCCCGTACGCCTCGCGCAGGATCGCGAACAGGCGCGGCTCGTCGCCGGGGAACGCGTCCGGCGCGCCCGCGCCGCGGATCAGGATCAGGCCGGCGGAGAACGGCCCCACGCCGGGCAGCGCGCGCAGCTCGGCCAGGGCTTCCCGCGGGTCGAGGGAGCGCAGGTGCTCGCTGGTGAGCACGCCGTCGAGCGCCGCCTGCGCCAGGCCGCGCAGCCACTCCTCCTTCTGCGCCGGCAGCCCGAGGCCCCCGGCCTCCAGCAGCGACACCGGCGGGGGGAAGGCCGAGTGCGCCTGCCCGTCGACGGTGACCTTCGCGCCGTACCGGTCCGCGATGCGCTGCTTGATCCGCGAGGCGACGAGCATCGACGAACGCTGCACGATCACCGCCCAGCACGCGGCCTCCCACGGACTCCAGAAGCACACCGGACGCAGGCCGGGGCTGCGGCGCTGCAACTCGCCGAGCATCGGGTCGGCCTCGCCGAGCTTGGCGAAGCCGGCGCCGTCGACGTCGAGCGACAGGATCCGCGCCACCTCGCCCCGGATCCTCGGCCCGGCGGGCCGCGTCGTGGCCACGGCGACCCCGCCCGGCGCGCCCGTCACCGTGACGCCGATCGGCAGCCAGTCGGATTCGGCGCAGTAGGCGAAGCGCATCGCCCGCCCGTCGGAGGGCAGCGCGCTGGTGGCCGGCCAGTCCTCGATGAAGCGCAGCGACGCGTCGAAGTCGAACGGGCCCTCGGCGGTGAGCGTGAATCCGTGCGTGGTCATGCGCGTATGGTAGGGGCCGCCGGCAAGGGCCGGCGCCGACGGCCCCCGGCTCGATCATCCGGTCATGAGGTCCGGCTCCTCGCCGCCCCGTCCTGCCCTGGCCCGCCGCAACCGGCCGCCGGCAGGGCAACTGCCGCCATCGCGGTGCTCGTCAAGCATCGACTCGTCGCGTTCCGGAAAGGGGGCCGCTCGTACGCGCCGGGCTACCAGGTGCGCCCGGCGTGCTGGAGCCGGTCGCGGACCCGGACGACGTGCGGGTTGGCGTCGGCGCCCGGCCGCTGGACCAGGAAGAGCGTGTTGAGCGGCGGCTCGGCCGGGTCGTGGAGCAGGGTGAGCCTGCCGGAGGCCAGGTACTCCTCGCACAGCGAGCGGGGCAGCACGCTGTAGCCGGCGCCCGCGTTGACCGCCGACAGGACCGCGTACAGGTTCGGCACGGTGACCGCGGCGGCGGCGGAGAGCTGCTTGCCGAAGACCTGGCGCCAGTAGCGGCGCACGATGGGCAGGTCCTCGGCGTAGGTGATGAGAGGGACGTCGCGGAGCGCGGTGCAGGGATCGGCTGCCGCGGCCGGGTGCGTCTGGACGCGCCGCGCCCAGTCGGGCGCGGCGACGAGTACGTACTCCTCGTCTGCCAGCGGGACCGAGGCCGGCGTGCGGCCTCGGGGGCGCCTGGTCGCGATCACCAGGTCGTGGCGGCCCGCGCGTAGTTCCTCGATCAGCGGCTCGGTCAGCCCCGTCGCGACGCGCAGTCGCACGCCCTCGGCGACGAGCGGCGCCAGTGCGGGCAGGACCCGGACGCAGAGCAGCTCGGAGGGGCCGGCCAGGTGCACGGGAGCGGTGTGCCCGGAGAGCAGGCCGCTGCGGCCTTCGAAGGAGGCGAGGGCGTCGAGGGGGTCCGAGACCTGGGTGGCCAGTTCGTGGGCCGGTTGGGTGGGCTCCACGCCGCGGGGGAGCCGGGTGAACAACTCACGTCCCGTCTGCTGCTCCAGCGTGCGGATCTGGGCCGTCACCGTCGGCTGGGAGAGCCCGAGCAAGGGCGCCGCGGAGGTGAACGATCCGGCGCGGTAGACGGCCAGGAAGGTACGCAGCAGGTTCAGATCGACGTGGGACGGAGCCCGCGCCCGGCCGGCGTCTTCCATTGGGATGTCGATGTCGGTCATCGATCCTCCTATTGGTTCTCCGATGGCTTAGGTGTCTAGCGTAGGGGGAGTTGCCCAGGTGGCGGCGCCGTCCGCCCTGTGAAAGGAAAATCCGCGATGACCACCCAGAACGCGATCAACTGGCCCGAGCGTTACCTGCCGGGCACCGGCGACAACTTCGTGTCCAACGAGGTGATCGTCAAGGGCCCGAGCGCCGCCGGCGTCTGGCGCTACCTCGTCGACACCTCCACCTGGGAGTCGTACTACGACAATGTCGCCGACATCAGCTTCCCCCAGGGTGGCGGCCCCGAGCTGGGTGAGGGCGTGCGCTTCAGGTTCGGCACCTTCGGCTTCCCGCCCCTCGACGCCCAGGTCGTCGAATTCCAGCCGCCGGGGGAGGGCTTTCCCGGTCGCCTGTCCTGGACCGCCGCGCAGGGCGGCAGGCCCGAGGAGCAGCTCGACGTCCTGCACGCCTGGCTGGTGGAGGACCTGCCCGGCGGCCGGGTGCGGATCCTCACCCAGGAGACCCAGATTGGCCGGCCGGCCGCCGAACTGGCCGCGCAGAGGCCGAACCCCATGCTCAACGGCCACCAGGCCTGGCTGGACGGCCTGGTCCGCGCCGCGACAGCCACCAGGGCATAACGAGACAGGTAGCCGTGCCCTGGCCGGCAACCTCACCGTGAGCGTTCTGGGCACCGGGATCAGCGATCGGGTCGGCCCGGTCGTCCGGTGGTTCCGGACGTCGCCCGCCCGCGTGGGCCTGCCTGCCGCGAGCGGGCGTCGATCGGGCCGGGTGGCGATTGTCGTGGCAGCTCAGGAGGGTGCGCGCGGCGCTCGCCGGTACGGGGCCGCGCCGGGCGGGTCTGGGTTATGCCCGGCGATTAATGGACATTCTGACTTGACGTGTCTAGACTTGGTCAGGCACGTATTTCCCGATGCTTGCGCACGGGGGGACTTGTTGAGTTTCACGCGACTCAGAGACAACTTCGAGCTGGTCGCCAAATATGGGGACAGCGTGCCGCTCTATTTATTCTCGGATCTGTTCCTGCGCGTCCCGGGATACCGGGAAATGTTTCCGGTCAACATGCGGAACCAGCGCGATCGGCTCATGGGGGCGCTCGGGTTCGCGGTGGAGCACGCGGGGGGCCTGCACGAGATCACGCCTTATCTGCACCACCTCGCGCGCAGCCACCGGAAGCTGGGCGTGGCGAACGAACATTACGTGCAGTGGAGCGCCAGCGTGGTCAGCACGATGCAGCGCTTTTCCGGCAACGCATGGGACGACGGGCTCGACCGGGAATGGCGGGAATTCCTGGGCGCGCTTTCCCGCGTGCTGGTCGACGGGGCCGAACAGGACGCCACCAAAAGGCCCGCGCGCTGGTCCGCCGAGGTGATCAGCCATGAGCGCAGGGCCGTCGACACGGCGGTGCTGCGATTGCTGGTCGACGCGCCGTTCGCCTATGTTCCCGGGCAGTCGGCGCCGGTCGAGGTGCCGCAGTGGCCGAATCAGTGGCGGTACTACTCGATGGCCAACGTGCCCCGGCAGGACAACACCATCGAATTCCACGTGAAAGCCGACGGGGCCGTGAGCAGATCCCTGGTCTGCGACATTCAGGAAGGCGACACCATACGACTTGGCGCGCCGGTCGGCACGCTCACGCTCAATCCCGACACCGGACGGAACATTCTGCTGGTCGCCGGCGGCACGGGGTTCGCGCCCATCAAGGCGATTCTCGAGCACGTGACCCGATTGCCGGTGCCGCCGTGGGTCTCGGTGTTCGTCGGCGCGCGCGAACCCGACGGGCTCTACGATTTCGAAACCCTGCGCACCTGGGCCGCGAAATATTCCTGGCTCAGCGTCAGGGCCGCTCTTTCCGAAACACACGACCAGGATCTCGCCGCCTCAGGGACGGTCAGCGAGGTGATCGCCGGATACGGCCGGTGGGACGCGTACGACGCCTATGTCTGCGGACCGCCCGCCATGGTCGACGGCACGGTCGAGGTCCTGCGCGGAAATGGGTTCAGCGACAACCGCATTCGCCTGGAGAGGTTCGCGAGTGAGGCCGTTCCGTCACAGAGGTTCGCTGTATGAATGACCCGGTCGAGCAGTTCCATGCCACGTACTCCAGCCGGCCGGACAACGACGGTGACGAGGGCGGCGCGGTGGCCCGCTGGTCCGAGCCCGGCGGCGAGACCGATGCCTCCTGGGAGGAGCCGCAGTGGGACGAGCCGCAGGCGGCGGCCTCGGCGAGCAGCCGCTCGCCCGAGCGGCTCACGCCCGCGCAACTGCGGGCCGTCGTCTTCCGCCGTGCCCCGCTGGGCCGCCGCGGGCTCGACGAACACCAGGTCAACAACCTCCTCGACCGGGTCGAGGAAGAGCTGACCCTGCTCACGCAGGAGAAGAAGGCGCTCCTGGCCGAGGTCGCCCTGCTGCGCGAGTACGTCTCCGACTCCTCCGCCATCGCCGTACCCGCCCAGCAGCAACAGCCGACGCCCGCGCCGCGTGCCGAGGCCGACGCCACGACGCCCGCGCGTCGGGAGACCGGGCTGTCGCGGGTGGAGCAGGCGGGGCACGTGGAGTCGCAGACGGTGGCCAGCCGCATGCAGGAGGCGCACGTCTACGCGGCGAGCCTGCTGTCACAGGCCCAGCAGACCGCTGACCAGTACATCCAGGACGCCCAGCGGTACGCCAGGGAGCTCATCGAGGACGCCCGCTATCGCAGGGGCGAGATCCTGAGCAAGGCGGGGCCGGAGCAGGCGACTCCGGAGGAGGAGACCTGGGAGCGGGAGGCCGCCCGGCTGCGGGCCGCCAGCCAGCAGTATCGCGGCAAGTTGCGGGACTACTTCGAGCTGCTGCTGATGAACCTGGACGAGTGGGAGACGGCCGAGGAGATCGGCGGTCCGCCGGACACCGGGCGGTTGCCTGAGTGAGCCCGCCCGGAAGGCCCCGCCGGAATGCAGGGTCAAGCGCTCAGGGCCACCGTCGGGGGGACGCGGGCCGCGCGTAGCGCGGGGTAGATGCCGGCCAGGGCGCCGATCAGCACCGTGGTGGCCAGGCCGCCGCTCAGCGCCCACATCGGGACGACCGTCGGCAGCCCGTTGAGCTGGGCGTAGACGAACGTGGCCAGCGCGCCGAGCAGGACCCCCGCGCCCCCGCCGAAGGCCGACAGCAGCAGCGCCTCCACCAGGAACTGGTTGCGCACCTGCCCCCTCGTGGCGCCGAACGATCTGCGCAGGCCGATCTCCTTTCGCCGCTCCAGCACGGCGACCACCATCGTGTTGGCCACCCCCACCCCGCCGACGAACAGGGCGACCGCCCCCAGCCCGAGCATGAGCCCGGTGAACGCGCCCGCCGCGGCGGCCTTGGCCTTCAACGCGTCCGACGGGCGGCTCACCTTGGCCTCGTTCGGGCTCTCCGGGGTGACCGTACGGGCCAGCATCGCCCGTACGCTCTCCACCGCCTCGTCGGCCGAGCGCTCGTAGACGGTGGTGGGGTGGCCGTCGTGGGCGAGGTACTCCTTTGCCGCGGGGAAGCCGACGAGCGCGGACCGCTCGACCTCCTCGGCCAGCGGCATCCTGTCCAGCACGCCGATGACGGTGAACCACCTGCCGCCGATCCAGACCTGGGCGTTCGGGGTGAGCAGGCCGAGGCGTTCGGCGGCCACCGCGCCCAGGACCACCACCGGTTGACGTTCGGTGGCGGCGTTGAGCCAGGTGCCCCGGCGGACCCGGCCGTCCAGGGTGGTGAGCAGGTCGAGGCTGGTGGCCTGGACGGTGATGCCCAGGGAGATGCCGCTGGGGATGAGGTCGTTGCGGCGCACGGTGGTGCCGGTCTCGGCGGTCTGGGCGGCGGCGGTGACGCCGTCGATGCGCTTGACCATGTCGGCGGCGTTCTCGGGGAGCTTGACCTTGTCGCCGAAGAGGCTGTCGCCGGGGGAGACCCTGAGCAGGTTGGTGCCGAGCTCGTCGAGCTGGCGCAGGAGCTTCTCCTGGCTGGAGGCGGAGATGCCGACGACCGTGACCATGGTGGCGATGCCGATCGCGATGCCGAGCGCGGCGAGGACGGCCCTGGCCGGTCTCGACCGCAGGCCCGAGGTGCCGAGCCTGGCCAGGTCCGTCGGCCGCAGCCGCGCCGGGCGCAACGCCGTGCTCACGGCGCCCCCGTCCCCGTGCTCACGGCGCCCCCGTCCCCGTGCTCACGAGACCTCGGATCTGACCAGGCCGTCGCGTACGCGGATGCGGCGCGGGCAGGCCATGGCCACCTCGGGGTCGTGCGTGATGATCGCGATGGTGATGCCCCGCGCGTTCAGCGTCCGGAACAGCGACAGCACCTCCGAGCCCGCCTCGGAGTCCAGGTTCCCGGTCGGCTCGTCGGCGAGCAGCAGCGGCGGCCGCCCGGCCACCGCGCGGGCGACCGCCACCCGCTGCATCTGGCCGCCGGACAGCTGGTTCGGCCGGTGGCCCAGGCGGTGGCTCAGCCCGACCAGGTCGAGCGCCGCCTCGGCCCGCTCGCGCCGCTGCCGCCGGGACAGGCCGGTGTAGAGCAGGCCGTCGGCCACGTTGTCCAGCGCGGACAGGCCGGGGGAGAGATGGAACTGCTGGAAGACGAAGCCGATGTAGCGGGCGCGCAGCGCCGAGAGCTGGCTGTCGGACAGCGTGCTCACGTCGTAGCCGGCCACCCGTACGGTGCCCGAGGTCGGCCGGTCGAGGGTGCCCGCGATCTGCAGCAACGTGGACTTGCCCGAGCCGGACGGGCCGACGATGGAGACCATCTCGCCCTTGCGGATGGTCAGGTCCACATTGCGCAGGGCGTGCACCCGGCCGTAGCTCTTGCTGACCCCGCGGATCTCCAGGACGTTCATCGGCCCGACACCGTGACCTTCATGCCCTCGGCCAGCCCCGGGCCGCTCACCTCGACCCTGCCGTTGCCGAACGCCCCCGTCCGCACCGGCACCCGCCGCGCCTGCCCCTGATCCACGATCTCGATGCCGTAGCCGCCCTCGGGCAGCGCCAGCAGGGCCTCCACGGGCACGGTGAGCACGTTCTCGGCCCGCTGCCTGGCCAGCTCGACGGTCACCGGCGCCTCGTCCAGCGACCCGAGCGACCTGGCGGCGACCTTGATCTCCACCTCGACGGTGGCGCCGCTCTCCTGGTTGCCGGAGCGCTTGGCCGCCTTGGCCACCTTCGCCACCCGGGTGATCCGGCCGGTGACGCTCTTGCCGTCGGCGAGCTTGACGGTGACCTTCCTGCCCTTCTTGGCGAGGTCCTGCTTGTCGGCGTCCAGGTCGATGCGGACCAGCCGGTCGGTGCCGGTGATGTCCAGGACCGGCCGCAGGGACCCGATCTGGTCGCCCACCTCGACGTCGATCTTGCTGACCCGGACCGGATCGGGCAGGAAGAGGACGTCCGCCGGGGTCACCTTCCCGTTCCGCTCCATGCCGTTCTTCTTCTGCCACCGCCGCACGGCGCGGGCCGTCGCGTCGGTGAAGCGGGTGTCGACCGTCACGCCGCGGCCGAACCCGAGGTCGCGCAGGTTGCGTTCGAGCTGCTTGACGTCGGGGCCCTTCTTGACACCGTCCTTCAGGGTCCGGTACGCGGGGAGCTCGCCGTACATGAGGACGCGGGGGCGGCGGTCCACGCCGTAGAGGCTCTTGCCGCGCCGGATGACCTGGCCCTCGCCGGGCAGGCTGGTGATCGTCCCGGCCGAGGTGGCCTTGACGGTACGGCTGCCGGCGTACGTGAGCTTGCCGTCCACGCTCTCCTTGTCCACCAGGTCGCCGCGGGTGATCTCCTTGGTGGCGGCGGCCACCGGGCGCGCGGTCGGCGTGGGGTCCGGCCTGGCCTGCGGGCCCGCGTCGAAGAGCGCAGCCGAGGCGAACACGCCGCCCGCGGTGACCGCGCTGCCCACGGCCGCCGTGCCCAGGGCCGCGACGACCCCCTTGAGCCGGCCGTTCATCAGGCTCCCCCCTGTCCGGGCAGCAGCTTGGCGCAGGACTCCGCCGCCTTGCGCAGCTTCGGGTCGTTGGGGTCGAGCTTGGGGTTGACCTGCGGCGGGTCAGGCATGTCGATGCCCTGCTCGCGCATGCACCGGGCGTACTGGATGATCTGGTCGCGGGCCTTCGGGTCGTTGAAGGGGTTGGGGATCTGCGAGGTGTACTTCTCGCAGGCCTTCAGCGCCTTCTGCAGCGTCGCCTGGTCCCCGGTGTACTTCCACGTCTTGTCCTCGGGGGAGCCGGGGTCGGGCACGTCGATGCCGTTCTGGCGCAGGCACTGGGCGACCTTGAGCAGCACGTCGTCGGGGTCGACGCCGGCCGTCGGGGCCGTCTTGGGTGCTGCCTGCCGGGCCGCCGCGGCCGGCGGGGTGCCGGCGATGGCGATCGCGATGGGGTTCTGCTCGTCCCGCTGGGCGCACCCGGCGGCCAGCAGCGCGAACGCGACCAGCGCCGGCAGGGCCGCCCTCATGACACGCCGTCCCAGTCGAAGACGCGCCTGGTCACGACGTTCACGACGACGGCGGTCACGAGCAGCCCGGCCACGGCCGGCCAGGTGTCCGACAGCCGCCCCAGGTACGCCTCGAAGACGAAGTCGTTGAGCTGGGCCAGCGGGTTGACCGTGGTGACCTGGTAGAACCACGGCGCGACACCCTCCCAGCCCTCGCGCGGCACGCCCAGCCCGCTGCCGAGGAACAGCAGCGCGAAGCAGAGCGGCGCGGCGATCCTGGCCCCGGCCGGCGGCATGCGCAGGCCCCCGAGCAGCAGCCCGGCGCTGACCGAGCAGTAGGTCACGGCCAGCAGCGCCGCCGCCAGGTTGAGCGGGTGCCCGGAACGGGGCGGGCCGTAGACGACGAACGTGACGGCCATGAACAGCACGGTGGACGCCGCCACCAGCGCGCCGGCCACGATCGCCTGGGCCGTGAGGTACGACCCGTCCCGCATGGGGCTGCGCCGCAGCCGCCTGAGCAGCCCCGTGGCCCGCACCTCCGACAGGTGCAGGGTGAGCACCAGGATCCCGGCCGCGGCGGCGACGGTCCCCGCCATCTCGGGCAGCAGCCGGTCGATGACCCGCACCCCCGGCATGGCGCCGAACTCGATCGTCGGGAAGGAGAAGCCGATGACCAGCATCAGCGCGAGCAGCACCGCGAACGGCAGGGCCAGCACGCCCAGCAGCACCACCGGCGTCCGGAGCAGCAGTGCCACCTGGGCGCGTACCAGGGTCCACACGGTAGCGGCCATCCTCACGCCTCCAAGGCGACCGGCTCGGGAACGGCCGACAACGTGAGGTAGGCGTCCCTGAGCGTGGGCGGGCGGATCGACCACACCCGGTCGCCGCTCATCGGCGACAGCTCCTGGATCGCCGCCTCCAGCGCCGGCCGCGAGCCGTACAGGTAGGTGGCCGCGGCGCAGGGCAGCACGCGCACGTCGCGGAGCCCGTCCACGCGCAGGTGCGGGGGCACGCCCATGACGAACGTCGGGCCGAGCAACTGGACCAGCCTGGCCGGCGTGCCCTCGGCCAGCACGCGGCCCGCGCGCAGCAGGACCACCCGGTCGGCCAGCCGCTCGGCCTGGGCCAGGTCGTCGAGCACGACGCAGACCCCGCCGTACCCGGCGCGCAGCTCGTCGACGGCCCGCTCGACGCGGTGCCCGCTGCCCTCCCTGAGCCCGGCGGTCGGCGCGTCGAGCAGGACCAGCTCGGGGTTGCCCACCAGGGCCAGGGCGATCATGGCCCGCCGGCGCTGGCCGTCGGTGAGGCGGCCGAAGCGCCGGGGCAGCAGCGGCTCCAGGTCGAGCAGGTCCACGAGGCGTCCCGGCAGGCCGCGCGTGCCGTGCAGGCGCGAGAGCAGCCGTACGGCCTCGGCGACCTTCATCCGGGCCGGGAGGCTCTCGCCGCGCAGCGCGGCGGCCATCCCGGGGGGCCTGCGGTCGCCGTGGCCGACCGTCACGCCGAGCATCTCGATGTGGCCCGCGTCCGGCTCCTCCGCGCCGACCAGGCAGCCGAGCAGCGTGTCGGCGCCGCTGTCCGGCGGGCCGACGACGCAGACGACCTCGCCGCGCCCGACGGTGAACGACACCTCCTCCAGGGCGGGCGACCTCGACAGGTCGGTGACGCTGAGCAGGGGTGTCATAGCGGCGCTCCGAGGCCGAAGCGATCGGCGATAGAGGCGCCCACCTCCAGGTAGGTGTCGCGGGTGGCGGTGCGCAGCAGGTCGAGATCGACCTCGGAGCCCTGCTCCAGGTGCGGGTCGAACGGCACGCCGATCACCGCCCGGCAGCGCTTGGTGAAGTGCTCCTGGAGCTCGGCCACGTTGACGGCGTTCCTGCGCGGGTTCTTCACCGCCGACAGCACCACCACGGCGCTGCCCGCCAGGTCCTGATGACCGTGGGCCTGCAGCCAGTCGAGGGTGGCCGAGGCCGACCTGGCGCCGTCCACGGTGACCGGGCTGACCAGGACGATCTGGTCGGCCATGTCCAGGATCGCGCTCATCGCCGAGTGGAGCATGCCGGTGCCGCAGTCGGTGATGGCGATCGAGTAGAACTGCTCCAGGATCTGCGCGACCGCGCGGTAGTCGTCGGCGTTGAACGCCTCGGAGATGGCCGGGTCCCGGTCGGAGGCCAGCACCTCCAGCCGCGAGGGCGCCTGGGAGGTGTAGGAACGCACGTCCGCGTAGCGCCAGATGCCGGCGCGGTCGTTGAGCAGGTCCCTTACGGTGGCCGGAGACTCCATCCGCAGCTTCTCCGACAGCGTGCCCCGGTCGGGGTTGGCGTCGACCGCGATGACCCGGTCTCCCCGGTGGTGGGCCAGCGTGGAGCCCAGGCCGATGGTCGTGGTGGTCTTGCCCACGCCGCCCTTGAGGCTCATCACCGCGACCCTGAAGTGGCCCGAGGTGACCGGTTGCCTGATGCGCTCGATCAGCTCCTGGCGGTGGCGTTCCGCCTTGGAGTCCTTGGGGCGGATCAGGCCGCCGCTGAGCGTGAAGACGGCCTTGCGCCAGCCGCCGGCGGGCGGGCGGCGGCGGGTGCGCAGCAGCCGGTCCGGGCGCAGGCTCTCCGCGGACGTGCCGGTCGCCGGGGCGTCCGGCGGCGCCTGCTCGGCAAGGGAGAATCCGGCGGGGTCCGCCTCCTCGGCCACGGAGAAGCCGGTGGGGTCGGCCTGCCCGGGTGTGGCGAAGGCGGAGGGGCCGGCCGGTTGGGGAGGGGGGAAGGCGGTGGGGCCGGGCTGCGGGAAGACCGGGACGTCGGGGGCGCCCGCCGCGGGCGGGTCCCAGGCCGGCGGGTTCGGCGGCTGGAACGCGTTCAGGGCGCCGAGCTCGATGGGGCCGGGCGGCGGTCCGACCGTCGGAGGGCCTTTCCTGGGCTCCCCCGGAGGGCTGGTCGTGCCGAAATGGCCGAGCCGTGGCGTGGGATCGTCCTTCGAGTCCGCCTGCCACCACAGGGGCGGCTCCGGGGCGGGGGGAGGCGGCTGGTCCACGTCTTTGCGTAGCTTCGGCGGCGGGAAGCGCATCGTGCGCGTGCGGTCCGGATCTTCCCCGTTCACTTCCATCGTGACCTCGTCGTCGGTGTTGAGCAGAGGCCGTTCATCGCGCTCGCCGTGCATGATCCACCCGTTCGCGTATCTGCGTGTGGTCGTCGGATTGCGTCACAGCCAGCCCTGCCGCCGCGCGGTGTGGACGGCTTCGTGATGGCCCTCCGCGTTGAGTTTGGCCGTCGCGCTGGAGATGAGCCCGTGTGCGATCGCCTCGGACACATGGAGCTCGACGGCGATTCTGGTGATCGTGGCCCCGCCGCCGGCCAGGCGCAGGGCGTCGCGTTCGTGGTCGGTGAGCGGGCTGTCCCCGGTCGTCATCGAGGCGACGGCGAGCTCGGTGTCGAGGTACCGGCCGCCGGCGGCGACCTTGCGGATGGCCGCGGTCAGCTCGTCGGCCGAGGCGTCCTTGCCGAGGAAGCCGGCGACGCCGGAGGCCAGCGCCCGGCGCAGGTATCCCGGCCGGCCGAAGCTGGTCAGGGCGACGATCGCGCACCGGCGGCCGATCCGCGCGGCGGTGGTCAGCCCGTCGCGGCCGGGCGGCTCGGCGTCGAGTACGGCCACGTCGGGTCGGTGTCGCCGGACCGCCTCCACGATCCGGTCTCCAAGCCCGGTCTCGGCGACGACATCGATGCCCTCCTCCAGAGTGAGCAGGGCGGCCAGCACCGCCCGGGTCTGCGGTTCGTCGGCGGCGAGTAAGACTCGGATCGGCGACGCTGTGGACATACCAGGAGTCTGACTCCGGGATGTTTTCCCCGGTAGGCGCCTATGTCATCGGGCCCATGTGACATCTATCATGCAAATAAAGCGGCAAAAGAGGATTTTTCGCTCATTAGGTAATAAATCGCCTTAAGTGCTTGCCAAGATCCCTCACGTTATGGCATTCCGAAAGTCGGCTGCAAGTCGTGGCCGTCACACTGTTACGGCCCACGTGAGTATGCCCACAAGCGATGACAGAGCTGTCCGCGTAAGAGATGATCGAGATGCGACAGAGGGGGCATGTGCTGGTGATGCACTTTGGAATCCTGGGGCAACCGGCAATATGGCAGCAAGGAAACGAGATCAGGCTGGCCACCCGCAGATCGCGTGCGGTGCTGGCCCATCTGTTGCTGAGCCCGACGCGCTCGGCATCGGTCGACAGCCTCATTGACGCGATCTACGGAGACACCCCCACCAAGAGCGCCAGGAACCAGGTGCACCGCGGGGTCGGCGAGCTCAGGCGCAGCGGCGTCACGATCGACGTGCACGACAACGTCTACCGCCTCGAAGCCGCCGAGGACAGCATCGACGCCTTCGTCTTCATGCGCCTGTACGACCGGGCCTGCCTGCTGGCCGGCGAACGCGACCACGCCCAGGCGGCCAAGACCCTCGACGCCGCGCTCAAACTGTGGCGGGGCTCGGCCCTGTCCGGCCTGGACAGCGAGGCCTTCGTCGCCGAGGCCGCCGTCTGGAACGAGCGGCGGCTGGCCGCCGTCGAGGCCCGGGTCGACGCCGACCTGGCGCTCGGACGGCACCGCGAGGTGATCGCCGAGCTGCAGCACCTGGCCGACCAGCACCCGCTGAAGGAACGCTTCTGCGCCCAGCTCATGATCGCCCTCTACCGTTCCCAGCGGGGCAGCGAGGCCCTGCAGGCCTTCACCGACCTGGAGGAGCGGCTGCGGGAGGAGCTCGGCACCGATCCCAGCCCCGCGCTGCGCGACCTGCGGCTGCGGATCCTCCGCCAGGACTTCGCGCTGGAGCGCACGCACCTGGCCGCGGACGTGCCGCGGCAGCTGCCCGCCCGTCCCGGCATGCTCGCCGGACGGGACGGCGAGCTGCGCGAGATCGTCGCGGAGCTGGCCGAGCGGGCGACGTCCCCGCTGGTGATGGTCACCGGCTCGGGCGGGGTCGGCAAGACCGCCGTGAGCCTGGAGGCGGCGCACCGCGTGGCCGGGCACTTCCCCGACGGGCAGCTGTTCGCCGACGATCTCGGCGATCCCGGCGAGGTGCTGGCGGGCTTCCTCGGCGCGCTCGGGGTGGCGGCCGAGGAGATCCCCGAGGGCGCGGGGGCACGTGCCGCGCTGCTGCGCAGCGTGCTGGCCGTGCGGCGGGTGCTGATCGTGCTGGACGGCGTGACCGGCCCGGGGCAGGTGCTGCCGTTCCTGCCCGGGCACGCCGGCTGCGCCGTGCTCGTGACCAGCGTCTCCCCGCTGGCCCTGCCGCGCGACGCCGCCACGGTGACCGTCCCGGCACTGGACGGCCCCGCCGCCAGGACCCTGCTGGCCACCGGGGCGGGACGGCAGCGGATGCAGGCCGAGCCCGCGGCGGCCAACCGGATCGTGGAGCTGTGCGCCGGGCTGCCGGTGGCCCTGGAGATCGTGGCCGCCAAGCTGGCCGCCAGGCCGTACCTGAGCCTGGAACGCCTGGCCGAGCGCCTGTCCGACCCGGCGCGGATCCTCGGCGAGCTCCGGCACGGGGGCAGGAGCATCGCCCCGGCGCTGCTGAACGCCTACCAGGCGCTGCCCACCGGGCCGCGCTCGCTCATCCGCAGGATCGGGTTCCACGGCGTGTCCGGGGTCAGCGCCGAGACCGCGGCCGCGCTCGCCGACGTGCCGGTGGACGCCGCGGAGGAGCTGCTGGAGGAGCTGGCCGAAACCCATTTCGTCACCCCCTTATCCGACGGCCGGCGCTACCACTGCCACGAGCTGCTGCTCGGCTTCGGCGCCGCCCGCGCCCGCCTGGAGGACGGCGAGCAGGACCTGGCCGCGGCCGTGGAACGTGCCCTCGGCGGCTGGCTGACCCTGACGGACGCCGCCCACGCCTCGATGCGCGGCAAGGACAACTCCATCCCGCGCGGCACCGCGCCCCGCTACCGGCCCGCCGGGGCCCGGGACTGGACGGGCCCGGGCTCGGCCTGGTTCGAGGAGCACCTCCGCACCCACCTCGCCCTGGTACGCCGGGCCGCCGCGGCACCCGAGACCTGCTGGGAACTGGCCATCGCGCCACTCGCGCTCTTCGAGGCCGGCGCCCACTTCGACGTCTGGCTGGAGTCCCATCAGATCGCCCTGGCCAGCGTCAGGAACGCGGGCAACCTGCGCGGCCAGGCCGTTCTGATGTACTCCCTGGGCTACCGCTCGCTGCTGGTGGGCGACTACATCGGCGCGGCGTACCACCTGGAGGAGGCGCTGGCGATCTTCCGGCGCCTGGGCGACGAGTACGGGCGCGGGCTGACCCTGCGACTGGTCGGCGACCTCGACCGGATCAACCAGGCCCTGGCCACGGCGCGGAAGGTCTACCAGGAGGCCGCCGCGGCGCTGAACCGCAGCGGGGACGCGATCGCCGAGGCCGACGCCCTGGTCGGGCTGGCCATGGTGCTGCACAGCACCGGCGAGGGAGCCGCCTCCCAGGACTGCCTGGACCGGGCGCTCGGCCTGTGCCGCGAGGCGGGCAGCCTGCGCAGCGAGGCCCGCATCCGGCGCGCGGTGGCCATGCACGCGGCCCGGGCGGGCACCCCGGAGAAGGCCTGCCCCGAGCTGATGGAGGCGCTGGAGATCGCCATCCACATCGGCGACCGGGTGGTGCAGTCGGACATCCTGCTCGATCTCGGGACCACGCGGATCCTGCTGGGCGACCCGAAGGCCGCCTACGACGACCTGGCGACGGCCGAGGAGATCGCCCGGGTGTCGGGGATGGCGCGAACGGCGTCGCGGGCGAAGCTGGCTCGCGCGTTCATCAACGTCAACGGCCTGGTCACGCAGAAGAGCATCGCCACCGGCAGCGCCTGACCCGGGACGCCCCACCCGGAGATCGGCGGGGAGCCCCGCGCGACGTGACGGGACCTGGGCAGGAGTCAGCAGGCCTCGCCGGTGAGGCCGTCGGCGACGGCTGAGGTGAAGGGGGCGCGGAGGGCGCGTTCCTCGGTGACGCCGAACAGCGCGATGCCCGCCGCACGCGCGATCTCGCCCAGGCGCGTCGAGGTCAGCCCGCTGATCAGGACCCGCTGCCCGTTGGTGTCGAGGACCTGGCCGCCCGCCCGGGTGACCGCGGCGCCGAGCGCCTGCGGCTGGTCGGACAGGACGCTCACGGTCTGCGGCTGGAAGCGGTCGACGAAGGCCGCGGCCGAGCCGCTGCCCACGACCCTGCTCTGCGCGATCACCACCAGGTCGTCCACCAGGTCTTCCAGCTCGGCCAGCAGGTGGCTGGCGATGAACACGGTGCGCCCCTGGTCGCGGAAGCGGCGCAGGACGTTCTTGATCCAGGCGATGCCCTCGGGGTCGAGGCCGTTCATGGGCTCGTCCAGGATCACGATCTCCGGATCGCCGGCCAGCGCGATGGCCAGCGCCAGGCGTCGCAGCATGCCGAGGGAGAAGGAGCCGGTGCGCCGGCCGGCCACTTCGGAGAGGCCGACGCGGTCGAGGAGCTCCTCGGGGTCGGCCCCGGCGCCGGCCAGCCGGGCGGCCCAGCGGACGCTGTCGACGGCGCGGCGGGAGGGGTGCGCGCAGTGGGCGTCCAGCACCGCGCCGACCTTGCGGGCGGGGACCGGCCACTGGCCGAGGGGCTTGCCGTCGATGAGAGCGGAGCCCGAGGTGGGATGGACGAGTCCGAGGAAAAGGCGGAGTGTCGTGGTTTTTCCGGCGCCATTGGGCCCGAGGAATCCGGTGATGGCCCCGGCCCTGACGGAGAAGCTCACATTGCTCACGGCGACGATCGCGCCGAATCGTTTGGTGAGGCTCTCCGCCCGCAGCATCGCCCCCATACTCAGCCAGCCCCCACTTCCGCCGTCAGCTGAGGTTTCGGGGCGCGCTATACCGAGGTGAATTGCCCGCAATTCCCCGAGGCGGCGCAATTGCGTAGATCAGCCTGGGGCACATGTAAACACCGGCTCAACAAGGTGTCAATACGGAGGCCACAGAGGAAAGGGCATTGTCGCTGTTCAGACCGGGCACAGCAAGCTGGTCGCCAGCCCTTGGGGCCGCAGGATCCGGTCCCGCGGCCCCGTTACGGCTAGCCCAGATCACGACGCTGGTGAACGTACACCGCCAGACCCACGGCGATCGCCACGTAGAGCGTGAACATCCCCAGGCCGGGCACCGCGCCCAGGGTGAGGTTGGCGGCCGCCGCGCCGATCGTCTTGAACGGCAGGAACGCCACGACCTCCGCCGGGATCGTGTAGACCAGCACCGCCTCCACGGCCAGCGCCCAGATCAGCAGCGCGGAGATGGCCCCCGCCGTGTTCCTGAGCAGCATGCCGACCGCCGCGCCGAGCACGGTCGCCAGCGGCACCGCCACCAGGTGCGTCAGGATCTGCATCGTGCCGTCGCCGGCCATGGGGGAGAAGTGGCCGCCCCCGGTGATCAGGCCGCCCACCCAGGCGGCGGCCAGCGCGAGGATCGTGACGGCCAGCGCGACCGCGGCCACCGCCGAGAACTTGGCCGCCAGCACCCGGTTGCGCCACGGCGCCATGATCGAGGTGATGCGGAAGGTGCCGCTGCGCAGGTCGCCGGTCGCCACCAGCACGCCCAGCACCACCATGGCGTAGATCACGACCTCCATGGGCAGCGTGATGACCTGGACGGACGTGCCCAGACCCGGCACGTTGCCCTGGGCGTCGAGCGCGCCGCCCATGATCGCGCCGCCCACCCCGGCCACCACGATGGCCGCGACGGCGGTGATGAGATAGCTGCGCAGGGTGCGGAACTTGATGATCTCAGCGGACCACAGATTGGCGAAACCCATGACTAGCCCACCTCTCCCTTGATCCCGGCCTTCTCGGCCGTCGCCTGGGTGAATGCCTTGAGCAGGCTCCGTTCCTCGCGGAGCTCGAAGATCGCCACCCCGCTGTCCTTCGCGAGCTGGCCCACCAGGCCCGCCTCCAGCCCGGTGACCTGCAGTCGCTGCGCGTCGGCCAGGCTGACGAGCCGGCCGCCGGCGTTGGTGATGGCGGCGCTGAGCACGCGCGGGTTGTCGCACTGCACGCTGACCGTCTGCGTCTGGAAGCGCTGGATGAACGCCTGCGCGGCCCCCGCTCCGACGATCTTGCTCTGCGCGATGACGACCAGGTCGTCGACCAGGTCCTCCATCTCGGCCAGCAGGTGGCTGGAGACGAAGACCGTACGTCCCTGGTCCTTGAACTGCCGCAGCAACCCCTTGATCCAGGTGATGCCCTCGGGGTCGAGCCCGTTCATGGGCTCGTCCAGCATGATCACTTCGGGATTGCCCACCAGGGCGATGGCCAGCGCGAGGCGCTGGCGCATGCCCAGCGAGAACCGGCCGGCCCGCTGACCGGCCACCGCGGACAGGCCCACCCGCTCCAGCAGCACCTCGGCCTGGTTCTCGGCCACCCCGGCGAGCTTGGCCGCCCAGCGGACGCTGTCGACGGCCCGGCGGCTGGGGTGGGCGCACTGCGTGTCCAGCACCGCGCCGATCTTGCGGGCCGGCACCGGCCACTCGTCGATGCGCTTCCCGTCGATGAGGGCCGAACCGCTGGTCGCCCGGTCGAGGCCGAGGAAGAGCCGCATCGTCGTCGACTTGCCCGCCCCGTTCGGGCCCAGGAACCCCGTGATCGCGCCCGACCGTACGGCGAAGCTGGCGTTGCTGACCGCCAGCACGGGTCCGTACCGTTTCGTCAGGCCCTCCGCCCTCAACATCGGCTTCATGTGTCCTCCCGTTGTGTTGATGTGCAGGTGTCGTCGAGGAAGGGGAGCCCGGGGCCGCCGTTCAGGGCCGCGCCGAGCGCCAGGAGCACGCCGGCCGCGCCGGTGGCGAGGTCCGCGGACAGCCGCAGCGCCTGCTCCCCGATGAAGGCGACGTGCCCGTCGTGCGGTACGGCGTGCCAGGCCAGGTGCTCCATGTGCCGCGCCAGCCGGGGCGAGTACGAAGGCTCGCCCAGCCCGGCCAGCGCCAGCATCGCCCCGGCCCGGCCGGTGAACAGCCCGGCGCCGGTCACGACGTGGTCGCCGGTGGCGCGGCGGAGATCGTCCAGCGCCTCGATCAGGTCCGGGTCCGGATAGTGGCCGGTCAGCAGCCGCAGCACCATGGCCACGCCCGCGCCGCCCATCGCCAGGACCGGCTCCCGCCAGGGCGCGCCGATCGGGGCCGGGGCGTCCGAGCCCACCCCCATCACCGCCAGGTCGCGGCGGAGCGCGGCCTCGGCGTGCGCGAGCAGGGCCGGGTCCCGGGTGCGTTCGAAGAGGCGCACCAGCAGCAGCGCCGCCCCGCTCGCCCCGTGCATCAGCCCCGGCGCGGACGGCCCCTGAGGCTGGGCCGACAGGCGCTCGACGAGCCGTTCGGTCACGGCGCCGCAGTCGCGCCCGAAGTGGTGCAGGGCCAGCCCGGCCCCCGCCAGCCCGGAGAACAGCCCGATGCCCGGCACCCGGTCCAGCGGGATCTCGGCGGCCCGGTCGAGGACCTCCAGCGCCTCCTCGGCCCGGCCGAGCCGGTCCAGGGCGTACGCGATGCCGTACAGGCCGTCGTAGAACCCCGGCCGCGCCTCGGACAGCTCGCGCGTGCGCGTCACCAGCCAGTCCACGTGCTCGTCCGGGACCTGCGCCCCGGTCCGGCCGAGCGCCCAGAGCACGCCCGCGGCGCCGTGGGCGAAGGCGACCCCGCCGCCAGGGGTGAGGAACTGCGCGACGTCGCCGGGGAAGAGCCGGTCGGCGCGGCCGGGGGTGGCGCTCGCGGCGATGCCGCCCGCGACCGCGGCGCGCAGCTCCGGCCAGGCCGCCGGGCCGGGCTCCGGCCAGGCCAGCGGCGGGCGGTCGGCGGGCTGGCCGACCAGGTCGGTCCAGTGCGGGGCCGGGCCCAGGTCGCGGCGGATCTGCTCGGCGTAGCCGGACGGCACCGGGAAGTACGTGGTGATCATGTCGAGGAGCTGGGCGAACTTGTCGGCACCCCACGGCAGCAGGCTCGTCATCGGGCAGAAGACGGCCAGCCGGATGCAGCCCAGCCCGTAGCGGTCCACCTCGACGCCGGTGTAGGCGGGCGGCGCCACGAACCCGGGCGCGGCCATCGCCTGGACCAGGTTCGCGTCGGCCTCCGTGGCGGCCTCCAGGTCGATGAAGGCGATCGTGTCGTCGGCCCTGACCAGGATGTTGGCGGGATGCAGGTCGCCGAAGACCACGCCCCGCCCGTGCATCGCCGCGACGGCCTCCTCGACCTGCCCCAGGATGCGCAGCGCCCACTCGGTGTAGGCGGCGAAGTCGGCCGGCGACCGGTCGGCCCGCAGCAGCGGGTTGCGCCGGGCGATCTCCCGGCCCAGCGGCTCGCCCTCCACGTACTCGCGGGCCAGGAAGTAGTGCTCGTGGCCGATCCGGTAGTCGATCAGGCGGGGGAACCAGGGCAGCCCGGCGAGCCGGTCGAGGGCCCAGCGCTCGCGTTCCAGCCGGGTGACCGCGTCACGCCCGTCCTGGTCGAGCCCGGCCAGCGGCCTGGCCTCCTTCAGCACCACCACCTCGCCGGAGCGGGTGTCGGTGGCGTAGTAGACGCCGCCGCCGTTGGAGAAGTGGAAGGCTTTGGTCGCGCGGAAGGGGAAGTCGTCGAGCGTTCCCCGGTTCCGCGCGGCCAGCGGCTCGGCCAGGCAGTCCGGGAGCTCCACCCAGGGGGGAGGACGGAAGGCGGGTCCGCGGACGTCGGGCACGAGCCGTCCCTGGGGGTCCTCGATGCAGTGGACGGTCTCGCCGAACTCGTTCTGGATCGTCCGCTCGACGAATCCGCCGTAGCGCACGTACAGCGGGCCCGAGCGCCAGCGCAGGTCGCTGAGGATGTGCGGGCCGCGCTCACCGTCGAGCAGGTCGCCGAGCTCGTTGAGGATCTTCTCGAGCTGCTGGTCGTCGCCGGGGTAGACGGTGACGAACTTGCCCGCGCTGCCGCGGTCGCCGTACTTGCCGTTGCGCCGCCTGAGCACCGACTCCGAGCGCAGGAACTTGAAGCTCACCCGGTGCGCGACGCAGTAGTCCCAGACCTCGCCGAGGACCGTCTCGGCGTTCTCCGGGGTCGCCGAGGCGTGGATCTTCCAGCCCTGCCGCTGGATCCGCTCGACGGGCGCGTTGAGGATGATCCAGTCGCTGTTCTCGGTACGTCGCCAGCCGGGCGGCGCGGGCGCCCCGGCGCGGGAGAACCCCGCCGCCGCGGCCGGGCCGACGACGTCGTAGAAGGGCATCCCCTGTGGACAGTGCTGCAAGTACTGGATGAACTCCATCGCTCCTTCTCCCCGTGGTCACCAGGCGCCCGATAGGTACGTCGCGACGAGCCACTCGCCGAGCGGCGGACTGCCCGCCTCGACCCTGGCCGCGCCGCTGGGCTCCGCCGGCGCCTCGCGGACGGTCAGCGGGTAGGCCGAGACGGTCGCCGGCAGGTCGCGCTCGGTGCGGATCGGGAGCAGCACCGAGACCGGGACGGAGGCACTGGACGCCGAGCCGGAGGCGACCGCGGCCGATCCCACCTGCTCGCGGAAGACCACGCCGTTGCGCAGCAGCCGCACCGCCGCCCCCCGCCTGATCTCCTCGTGGCCGCCCGGCACCACCAGCTCGATCCGGCCCTGCCGGTAGTGGTATCCGCCCGAGATCTCGTACGGCACGTGCACCAGCGTCAGCAGCGCCGTCACCCCCGCGGCCAGCGCCGCGGTCACGGCCCCGATCCGCCATACGGAGGCGCCCGCCACCCGGGCCTCGTGGACGCGCATCAGGAACCCGTACGCCAGGCGCGCCACCAGCAGCAGGACGACCACCATGACGGCCAGCGAGCCGATGACGCCGAGGCCGCGCAGCAGATCGCCCCAGAGTGACAGGGCCAGCCCGCCGACCAGGTAGACGGGGAAGACCAGGCAGGCGATCCCGTACGGCACCGCCCAGCGCAGGCCGGGCAGCTCCACCGGATACGTGCCGCCGAACAGCAGCTTCGAGACGAACCGCCGGGCGTCGACCATCGCGCGCTTGCGCAGGTCCGAGATGTCGAGGTGGCTCATCAGCGCCAGGTAGCCGTCGAGCTTGACGAACGGCAGCAGGTTGAGCAGGCCGCCCAGGTAGGTGACGACGGAGAAGACCAGCAGCCCCTGACCGGCGGCCGAGCCGCCGGACGGCAGCGCCGCGACGGCCGCCGCGCCCGCCGCCGTGAACTGGGTCGCCACCCCGGCCAGCGCCACCCGTACGCGCTGCTCCTTGCGGGCCAGCCGCCAGCCGTCGGAGACGTCGCAGAAGAAGGCCGGCAGCAGGTAGAGCAGCATGAAACCCATCCGGCTCGGCCGCCCGCCGTAGTGGCTGAGCACCGCGCCGTGGCCCAGCTCGTGCAGCACCATGACCAGGTAGGTGCCGGCGGCGACGCCCGCGTAGACGCCCAGCGGCAGCGGCGACCCCAGCGTCCGCACCAGGTCACCGCCCTGGACGGCCAGGCTCACCAGCCCGGCCAGCGCGAGCACGGCCGCCACCGCGCCCCAGAACCGCGTGGCAAGCGCGGACACCAGCGGCTCGCACCAGGCCAGGAACCGGGCCGGGCGCACCACGGTGACCTGCAGCGTCAGCGGGGGGACGTACTTCACCCAGGGCGCGTTCGCGCGGGTGCGCCGGCCGTCGTCGAGCAGCCGCATCCGCTTGAGCTCGCCCAGCGCGTAGCCGAGCGCCTGCGGGGTCCACTTCGGGCCGAGGTCGGCCATCAGCTCGGCGTGGTCCCGGTCCCCGTCGAGCGCCCGGCCCAGCCGGGCCATGTCCGCGCCCACCCGGATGTACCGGCCCGGGCCGCGCTGGATGATCCACGGCGCGCCCTCGTGGGCGGGCGGGTGGACCTGCACGTCGTCGGCGAGCCGGGGGCGGGCGGGAAGGGCCGGGTCCAGCTCCTCGCGTTCCTTCCTGCCGAGCTTCACGGCCGGGCTCCCGTCGCGCGTCTAGCCATGGGGCCGCCCGACCGCGTTCACGACCAGGAGGGCGAAGCAGGCCACCGCGGCGATGCCGAGCACGGCCAGCAGCACGACCTGGGCCACCCCCGACAGGCCGCTGTTCATGACCAGGACGAACGCCAGGACGAGGATCCCGGCAATGATGATCAGCCACACCGTGGACACGTTCTTCACTTCCTCACCTTCCGAGCGCGCACGTGAGATCCGGCCAGGCGGTGGCGACGGGGTGACCGCCGCCACCGCGCTGTGCCTCATGGGAGTCCCGGCGCGGACCCTGCCTCGGGCTCCTGCATCTCAAGCTCGAGACGAGAACGCCACGCCGGCCTCCGGCTGCGGCAGCTGTCAGGTGATGACGCTGATGCTGCTCATGATGGCGGTGACGCCGTAGGAGACCGCCGTGCCGACGGCGCTCACCACGGTGACCCCGGTCACGACTCCCCAGAAGGTCCCCCAGCCGGGGGCCTCCATGGCCTCGAGCTCCTGCATGCCGAGCTCAAGCGGGGCGTTCGCGAATTCGTTCATGTGCCTTTCCTCCTCTCCTGGCAATCGAGGTCCCGGACGGGCCCGCTCGCATCAGGTCAGCGAAGCGGCACTGGCCACCGCGCTGGCGAAGACGAGCGTTCCCAAGGTGATCGCAACGCCCTGCTTGAAACCGGACCAGAACCCGGGGGCGTCCATGGCCTCGAGTTCCTGCATGCCCAGCTCCAATGCGGGAGCCAGGCTCGGGGTCGCCGTCATTTCCATCGCCACACCTCCTCTCCTCCTGCTCGCCCGCGGTCCCGTCCTCCGCGGGAGTTCTCGATCGGCACGGCGCTCAGCACCTGGTCGCCTCCGGCGCGCGGAGGACCGCGGTCAGCAGCTCCCGTACCTCGTTCTTGGTCAGGCCGCCGAGCATGGGCAGCCCGGCGCCCCACGCGCGCACGATGCGCCCGGCGATGGCGTCGAGCGCGTCGTCGTCGGCGGTCAGCCGTCGCTCCACGCGCCAGGAGTCGATCAGCGCGGCCATTCCGTCGGCCGGGTCGCCGGGCAGGCCGGCGGGGTCGACGGCGCGGATCGACGACCACAGCCGCGCGAGCCTCCTGGCGGACCCGAGCCGCTCGTCGCCGCCGGCGATGGCCCGCCACAGGGGCGGCAGCACGGCGGCGATCGCGCGCATCTTGCGCACGCCGAGCGCCACCGACACCTCGTTGGCGATCAGCCAGCCCTTGTTGCCCCAGGCGGCGCGGCCCAGGTGGACCCACTCCTGGTGGGTGAGCCCGCTGAGCTTGGCGATCTCGGCCCGCAGCGGGCGGTCCACCGGCGTGCCCGCCTGTGTGCCCGCCTGTGTGCCCGCCTGTGTGCCCGTCTGCCGGGCCCGCCGCACGGCGTGTCCCACCGTGACCAGGCGTACGGCCAGCGCCTCGGTCAGGGCGTCCTCGGTGGGCAGGTCGGCGTGGTCGCCGGCGTACATGCTCACCAGGCGGAACAGCGCCTCCAGGACGGCCTCGGAGACCAGCTCGGGCGGCAGCGTGTCGGTGGCGACCGGGTCGAGCACGGCGATGTCGGGCCGCAGGCACTCGCCGGAGATCAGCCGCTTGCCCTGGGGATACTCCAGGCAGGCGGCCGTGCTGATCTCGGCGCCGGTGCCCAGCGTGGTCGGGACGGCGACGAGTCCCAAGGCGCGCTCAGTGCCGGGCGGCAGCACCACCATGCCGCTGCGCTGCGGGACCGTCAGGCGGGCCCGCGCGCTCGGGGTCCCGTGCAGCAGGGCCAGCAGCTTGGCCTGGTCGAGCAGGGAGCCGCCCCCCACGCCCAGCACCAGCTCGACGCCGGACAGGCGTCCGGCGAGGTCCAGCACGCCGGACAGGGTCCCCGGGCCGGACAGCACGACCAGCTGCTCGCCGCGCCCCGCCTTGGCCACCTGGCGGCGGACGCGGGCGACGATCTCCGACTCCAGCACCCCGGGGTCGATCAGGAGGGTCACGCGCCTGCGCGAACTCCTGGCCAGCCAGGGGGCCAGGCCGTCGCACTCGAAGAGCGTCCGGGTCAGGCACTGGGTGCTCTGGGTCACGCCGGCACCTCCCTGGCGGAGTAGGCCGCCAGCCCCGCCCGCAGGCAGGCGAGCAGCTCGCGCAGGTCAGCGACGGTGTAGGTGAGCGCCGGCACGAGCTGGACGCCGTTGACGCCCGGATGCACGATCGCCCCGGCCCGGCGGACCGCCGCCACCACGGCGGGCACCTCGGCCTGCGGCAGTTCGGCGCCGCCCGGCGCGCGCAGCCGGATCGCGCGGAAGCAGCCCGCCCCCGAGGTCCCGGCCACCATCGGGTGCTCGGCCGCCAGCCTCGCCAGCTCCTCGTCCAGCAGGTCCGACAGCCGCCTGCCCAGGGCCACCGCGTCCAGGCGGCGCATCTCGGCGATGGTGGCCAGGATCGCGGCGCAGGTCACCGGCGTGCCCGCCTGCGTCTCGGCGTGCGCGAGCACCGCTCCGGCGGCGGCGAACGCGGAGGCCACCTCGCCCGAGGCCACCACCACGGCGGCGGCGCTGGTCCCGTTGGTGAGCCCCTTGGAGGCGATCAGCAGGTCCGGCGGCTCGGGCCAGTCCTGGGAGGCGAAGAAGCTCCCGGTACGGCCGAACCCGGTGGCGACCTCGTCGGCCACGAGCAGGAATCCGTGCTGGCGGCGCAGCCGCAGCAGCTCGGCCACGTACTCCCCGGTCAGCGGGACGGCCCCGTTGCCCAGCACCGGCTCGACGACCACCGCCGCCACCTGCGTGCCCTGCCGCTCCATCAGGCGCGACAGCTCGTCGGCGGCGTTGGGGGTGACGTGCCGGATCAGCCGCTGGTCCACGCCGTAGAGGCGCTGGCCGAAGTCCTCGCCGCTCAGGGCGAACCCGCCGAAGGTCATGCCGTGGTAGCCGCCCTTGAGCCCGACGACGAGCTTGCGTCGGTCGGCGCCGCGCAGGGCGTGGCAGTGCCTGGCCAGCTTCATCACCAGGTCGTTGGCCGCGCCGCCCGAGGTCGAGAAGACGACCCTGGCGTAGTGGCCGGGGCCGCACAGGTCGATCAGCGCGGCGGCGGCCCGGCGCGCGTAGTCGTTCTCGTACCTGAAGACGTTCAGGTACGACGCCTGGGCCAGCGCCTGCGCGGCGGCGGCGGTGACGGCGGGGTTGCCGTAGCCGAGGTTGGTGTTCCACAGCCCGCTGGTGCCGCAGAGCAGCTCGCGGCCGTCGGCGAAGCGGACCCTGACCCCCTCGGCCGAGACGGCGCAGAGCTCATCCAGGCCCTGCTGGTCCGGAGGCAGCAGAGCGGGCCACAGCGGAGCAGTCATGGGGCCACCTCGGCTTCCAGCAGGATGTCCCGGTGCCTGGCGCCGGGGGCGGTCAGGGCGTGGCGGGAGCGGAGGGCGAAGCCCGCCCGGGCCAGCTCGGCCTCCAGCAGGTCGGCCGGGACCACGCCGATGGTGCTCGTGCAGACGGTGACCGGGCCCTCGGGCAGCTCGGCGGGGCAGACGGCCACCACGCGGTGGCCGGCGTCCGGGTCCCAGCGTTCGAAGAAGCGGTACGAGCGGCCGCTGGCGCCGGCGAAGGCGACCTCGACCTCCTCGGTGCCGTCGAGGCTGTTCAGCTCGATGGTCGACAGGACGAACCGCCCTCCGGGCGCCAGGTGCGCGCGGACCGTGCCGTACAGGGCGGTCCTGCCGGGCGCGTCGAGCAGCGAGATCGACGAGGTGCCGAGCACGATCGCGGCGAAGCGCAAGGGAGAGGAGAAGGTACGCATGTCCGCCCGGACCAGCGTGCACCGCTCGCGCAGGCGGGCCGGCGCCTCCTCCAGCCGCGCGGCCAGCAGGCTCAGCATGCCCTCCGAGAGGTCGACCGCGGTCACCTCCCGGCCCAGCGCGAGCAGCGGCAGCGTCAGGCGGCCCGAGCCGGCCGCGAGGTCGAGCACGGGGCCGGGGACCCGGCGCACGAGGGCGACGAGCTCGCGCACCTCCTGGGTGTCCGTGCCGGCCAGGTCGTGGTAGACGGGAGACCCGGTCCGGTCGTACAGGTCGCACACGACCGCCCGGTCGCCCAGCCGGTCCAGCAGCTGCCTGGCCTGGCTCGGCAGGTCCGTCAGGTGGGTCATGTGAGCCGTACCCCCGCCTTGGAGAAGAAGCCGGCCACCGTGGTCAGCCCCGCCGGGTCGTCGTGCTCGGCGGCGGCCTCGACCGACCCGCACACCAGCAGCGCCTCGGCCAGCCGGCCCGCCCGGTGCTCCACCTCGAACGTGCGCGCCGGCCCCAGCCGATGGAGGGGCTGGTGGACGTAGGCCGCGTGCTCGGTCCACAGCAGCAGCGGCAGGTCCGGGTCGGCCAGGTCCGCCGGGCCGGCGACGCCCTCCAGACCGGGGACGAGCCGGCCGCCGAACCCGGAGACGCGCACGTCGGCGGCGCCCCGGGCGTGCAGGTCCTGGAGCCCGGCGAGCGCCGTCAGGTAGCGCCCCAGCCACGGCCGGGCGGCCAGCTCGGCGGCCCGCCGCTCCTCGGGGACGGCCTCGCCGAGGCAGACGGCGCACGGGTGCTCGCCGGCCGCGTTGATCCGGTCCCACTCGGCGCGCAGGCGCGGCAGGTCGTCGCCGACCTTGCCGAGGGGCAGCCCGGCCGGCGAGGTGGACAGCGCGCCGTCCGCCCTGGCGTGCAGGCGCAGCCGCGGGCCGTCAGGCCCGGGACCGGCGCCGAGGCCGGGCAGGTCGGCGATCCGCACGGTGGGGTGGGTCAGGAAGGCGGCGAAGACGCCCTCGTCCGCCGCCCGGTCGGCGTCGGACAGGTACAGCTCGAAGTCCTCTTCGCCGAAGATCCGGACGGCGGTGGGGCCGATCACCGACATGTACTCGCTGGTGCCGTAGTCCTGCGTCTGCAGGAAGAACGCCTCGGAGATGGACATCTCGGCGCCCGCCTCGCTCAGCGAGCCGTCGTAGCCCACGACCGTCGGGCCGCCGGCGTCCCCCGCGGCGCCGGGAACGAAGATGACGGTCTCGGGGCCGGCCAGGCCGGACTCGACGACCGCCGCGAGGTGCCCGGGGTTCTCCAGCACGATCGTCGCGACCCGGTCGGGCAGGGTGCCGGCGGCCTGCCCCGTGGCCCACTGCATCAGCCGCCGCTTCGTGTCGCCCATCAGTCGAACGTCCCGCCGACCAGCGCCCCCAGCAGGGACTTCAGCTCGTTCATGGTCTCCTTCTGGCCTTGCAGGTTGAACACCCCGGTCAGGTTGAGGATGATCTCGTCGGCCCCGGCCTGCTCGTACTCCTTCAGCCGGGCCACGAGCTGGTCGAGGCCGCCGCTGAGGAACGCGCCCCCGTCCACCGCGGCCTTGGCGTCGGCGGCGGGGTCCCGGCCTGTCACGTCCATCCCGGCCTTGCGCAGCATGTCCTGGTAGTGGGGGGCCTGCAGGTGCAGCGCGTTGCTCGCCATGGCCTGCTCGACCGGCGTGCGGTCGGGCCTGCTCAGGGCCAGCGGCACCATCGCGGCCACCCGGGGCCCCTCGCGGCCCTCCGCCTGCGCGCCCTCGCGCAGGGCCGGGACGATCGTCTCCGCGAGGTACTCGGCCGGGGTCAGCCAGGTGATCGCCACGTCGGCCACCTGTCCGGCGAGCCGGGCCATGCCCCGCCTGAGCACTCCGAGCCCGATCTCGATCCGCGGGGACACGGCCGGCGGCAGCATGCCGTGGCACGCGACGTACTCGCCGCGCAGGTCCACCACCCCGCCGGCCAGCAGCGCCCGGACCGCGGTGACGTACTCGCGGATCGCGCCGAGCTGGCTGGGGTAGCGCTCGCCCAGCAGGCTCTCCTGGAACGAGATCGGCCCCGGCCCGAAGCCCGCCACCACGGGCTCGCCGGTCGCCATCGCCAGTGACCGCACCTGCAGCGCCGCCTCGTACGGGTGGCGCAGCGGCATGAGCGTCACCCCGAGCCCGGCCGGCACCCGGAAGCCGGCGCCGGCGGCGTACACGAATCCCTGGTGCGGTTCGATGAGGGTCGCCTGTCCCTGCCACAACGCGTGTGCCGCGGTCCACTCCACCAGGGCCGCATAGGGAAGGATCTGTTCCGCCCGCCGCGGAACAAAGGGGATCATCACTGAGTATTTGGCCATTTATCACTCCATGTCTGCGCAATGAGGTGATCCATAGCGTCGGTACTTTCTTACGCCCGGCCCTGTTCCCCGACGCTTCCCCGGCGGCCTCGGGAAGGCGTTTTCCGCAGCTAGAGGGGCGTGCGGGCGGGGAAGCGGCGGTCACGCACCGGAGCGGCCGCATGACAGATGTCATACGGGACCGGTGACGGCGGCGACTACGGGCCGCTCGGCGCCGGTCTCACACTGGACCTGCAGACATCTAGCATGTTCGATGTACGGCTGGTGCCCGGCTCCTGCATCGTCCGGCGCCAGCCGTACCTCCCGAAGGAGGTCGCGGCGCAGACATGTCATCCCAGCTCCTGTCGTGGGTCCTCGCCGGCGGCCTGGCCGTGTATCTCGCGATCGTCGCGCCCTGGGCCGGCCTCCGCTCCCGGAACCGGCCGCAGCAGGACGACACCCCGCTGTCGCGGCGCCTCGGCCTGGTCATCGTCGAGCTGTGGGCGCTGGCCGCGGTGGCCCTCCTCGTGGTGGCGCTGTCGCCGGCGCTCACCCTGGCCGACGTGGGCGTCAAGCCGCCCGCGGACCCCGCCGTGACCTACGGCATCGCGGTGGCGCTGCCCGTCGCGATGGTGCCGGTCGTGTTCTTCGTGCGCTGGCTGGTCAAGAACGGCGGGAAGGTGCCCGGGGCCGACGCCTACTCCGCCCTGATGCCGCGCACGCGCGGCGAGCGGTGGCTGGCCGGCGGGGTGGCGGTCTCGGCGGGCATCTGCGAGGAGCTGGTCTACCGGGGCCTGCTCATGGGCCTGGGCCTGGCCCTCGGTCTCAGCCCGCTGCTCGCGGCGGCCGCGGCGGTGGCGGTGTTCGCCCTCGGGCACGTCTACCAGGGCCGGTGGGGCTTCCTGCTGTCGATCCTCGGCGGGATCGCGTTCACCGGGCTCTACCTGCGTACCGGCAGCCTCATCGCGCCCATCGTGGTGCACGTCATCGTCGACATCAGGTCGCTGGTGCTGACGCCGCGGCCGGAGCGGGTGACCGCGTGAGGTTCTCGGTCGTCTGCCCCACCTACAACCGCGGGCCGGCGATCACGGCCACCGTCGACTCCGTCGTGGCGCAGTCGCTGCGGGACTGGGAGCTGCTGGTCGTCTCCGACGGCAGCGACGACGACACCGACCGGGTGGTGGCCGAGAGCGCCCGCGCCGACCGCCGCGTACGGCTGATCCGCACCCACCGCCACGGGCATCCCTCGCAGCCGCGCAACCTCGGGCTCGCCGAGGCCCGCGGGGAGTTCGTCGCCTACCTCGACCACGACGACCGGTGGGCGCCGCAGCACCTCGCGGTCCTGGCGCGGGCGCTGGAGGGCGGCGAGCGGTTCGCGGCCACCGGCGCGACGCGGGTCGACGCGGCGGGGACGGTCCTGCACGTGACGCCCCCGCTCGCGCTCTGCTGGCATCCCGAGCTCCAGCTGATGAACGCGATCTTCCAGCCCTCGCAGGTCGCCCACGTCGCGGGCCTGGCCGAGCAGGTCGGCGGCTGGCGCAGGTCCGAGAGCGGGCTGGAGGACTGGGACCTGTGGCTCCGCCTGGCCGACGCGGGCGTGCGCTGCCGCACCGCGGCCGACCCCACGGTCATCGAGCTCGTCGACCCGGCCACCCGCCAAAGCTCGCTGGTCGCCCGGCACGGCTGGGAGGTGGCCAGGTTCCCCGACGGGCGCGCGGCCCGTGCCGCCTACCGCGCGCTCAAGGACACCCGTCGCGTGCGCGCCGCCAGGGAGGCCCTGGAACAGGACCTGCGGGCCTGGTACGCCGATCTGGCCGAGCTGGTCATCCCGTCGGGATGGGAGGCGGGCCCGCCGGAGGTGGACCGGGCGCTGGCCGAGACCGTCGCCGAGGCGTCGATCGGCGGCCGCGAGCTCTGGCCGGACCTGGCCATCGTGCCCCGCGACGGCCACGTCGCGCTGGTCCACCTCATCTCCTGCGTCACCCAGGACCACGCGGACCGGATCGGCGCGCTGACGCGCCGGGTCATGCGGCACCAGATGGCGCTGTACGAGGACGTTCTGGGCGGCGCCTGACTAATTGATAGGGCGGGGCAGGCGGATCGTCAGGATGCGGCTGGGGATCCCGGTGTCCACCAGGCGGCCGTTCGCGTCGAAGGCGCCGACGCCGAAGTCGTTGTCGTTGGCGATCGCGATGGTCCTCGGGTCGAGCACCGCGACACCCTCGATCTTGCCGGGCAGCCCGGACATCGCCGCCAGGTCCACGGTCAGCGACTTGGCCGCCACGGTGACGTCCGCGGGAAGGGACGCCTCCAGCGACGGAGTGGTCGCCGGGTCGTCGTGACGGCCGCCGAGGAGGTCGGTCGCCCTGCGGAGATCGACGGTGTAGAGGCGGGCCACGGCGTCGGTGCGCTCCTGGAGCAGCAGCCGGCCGGGCTTCAGCACGCTGAGGGCGGAGATCTTCATGTCGCCCTGCGCGGCGTCCGGGTCGAAGGTGGCGACGTCCTCCATCTTGTAGGCCCACTCGCCGGTGGGCCGCCCCGTCCGCAGGTCCACCCGCAGGATGCGGGCGATGCCGGAGGCCTTGCCGGTCGCCTTGTCGGGGTTGGCCAGGGGGCTCTGCACGGCCAGGTACAGGGCGCGCTCGGAGGGCGAGATGCCGAGCGCCTCGATGCCGCGGTTCTGCTGGCGGGTGGCGAAGATCGCGGGCAGGGTCTCGCGTACGGGGTAGCCCGCTCCGGTCAGGCCGAGCCCCTTGGGAACGTAGCGGGTCAGCACCCGTCCGTCGCCGGCCACGTGCACGAGCGAGGGGGAGTACTCGTCCACCAGCCAGAAGCCGCCGCGCCCGTCCGTGACGATGTCCTCGGTGTCCAGCCCGTTCGGGTCGTGCGGGAGCGAGGTCAGGCCGTCCCAGGTGTAGGGGGCCTCGTCGTGGCCGGACTGGTTGGACAGGCCGGTGATCGGCGTGCCGTCGGACTTCTTCAGCGGGATGCTCCGCACGACGCGCGCCGTGCCGTGCCGTACGGCCACGCGCACGATCGCGGGCGCGAACTCCGGCACCGGGAACGTGCGCCGCTTCTCGCCGTTGACCTTCGGCTCGCCGTTCGGGCCGCGGTCGGTCACCATCCAGTACTCGCCCGCGCGCCCGGCGGGGTACAGGCCGCTGCCGACGCCGCCCAGCTTGACGCCCCGGGAGTCCCGTACGAGGCCGGGCTCGAACGCGGCCAGGTCGGGCGCGGGCAGCGTCACGTCGGACAGGACCCGCGGCTCCTTGACGGGTGAGGCGGCGGCCGGTGCGGCGAGCGCCGTGCCGATGGCGAGCGCGGCGACGAGGTGACGAGACATGACGCTTCCCCTGGGTCCCTTACGGCAAATGTGCTGATTCGGGGTGGAACCTACAGAGGTTCGATGTCCAGCCGCCGAAGCGCGCATGAACGCGCGCTGACGCGGGCGCCGCCGCGCGGCGGCGCCCGGCCGCGCGGCGAATCAGACCCGGACCAGGTGGGCGCAGGCGGCCGCCGCCGCGTCGGCGTCACCGACGACGACGGCTCGGGCGACAGCCGCCAGGCGCTCGGCCGAGACCCGGGCGTCCTCCAGCGGCGCGGCCTGCGAGAGCAGGTCGTCGAGGTCGGCCAGCAGGCTCGCTCCCGCGAGCCGGCGCACGCAGGGCCAGGTGTCGGAGAAGCGGATCGGGCGGCCGTCGGCGTCGAGCAGGGCGAGCCGGAGGCTGCTGTCGGGGTGCGCCGCCGCGCTGCGCGCCAGCCCCGCCATGACCGCCTCGCGGGCCCGCGCGATCTCCACCGGGTCGCGCTCGGCCAGCGATAACGCGGGATCCGGCCGCGTCTCCTGCAGCGCCGGCGCGAGCACCACGGCGCCGTTGCCGTGCTGGACCTCGACCATGCCCTGGACCTCGAGCGCCACTAGGGCGCGGCTCAGGGTCGCCCGGCTGACGCCGAGCTCCGCGGCCAGGCGGCGCTCGGGCGGGAGGCGGTCGCCGGGGGAGAGCCCCTGTGCCTCGATGAAGCGCGCGATGTGGTCGGCCAGCTGCACGTAGAGGCGGGGACGCTCCATCCGCTCGGGAACCGCGGAGGTCTGCGGGCGCTTCTTGGTCACGGGGGACAGTCTATTGACATCCGGCGTAGTGGCGCAGAGGCTAGGCCAATCCGGAAATACGCACGTAACCGGAGAGTCACCTGACCCGAGGAGTCGCCGATGTCGGCGGAAGTCGTTGCGTTGGTTGTGCTGGTGTTGGTGTTCCTGATAGCCACCGTCCGATCCATCAACATGGGCGCGCTGGCGCTCGTGGCGGCGTTCGTCGTGGGCACCGCCGTCTTCGGCGTGGAGGTGTCCGACGTCCTCGGCGGCTTCCCGGCGAACCTGTTCGTCATCCTGGTCGGCGTCACCTACCTGTTCGCGCTGGCCAGGACCAACGGCACCGTGGACTGGATCGTGCACCGGGCCGTGGTCGCGGTGCGCGGGCGCGTGGCCCTGATGCCGTGGGTGATGTTCGTGGTGTGCGCCGCGATCACGGCGATCGGCGCCGCCAGCCCCGCCGCGGTGGCCATCGTGGCCCCGGTGGCCATGGGCTTCGCCGCCCGCTACCGGATCAACCCGGTCATGATGGGCCTGATGGTGGTGCAGGGCGCCACCGGCGGCAGCTTCTCGCCGATCGGCATCTTCGGCGCGATCACCAACGGCGTCGTGGACAAGAGCCACCTGCCGGGCAGCCCGGCCGTGCTGTTCTTCAGCGCGATGGGCGCCTGCGCGCTGATCAGCCTGGTCGGCTTCCTCACCCTGGGCGGCACCAAGCTCCTGCAGCGCGACCGCGAGTCGCCGAAGGAGCAGGTCGCGGCCCTCGCCCGAACGGGCGCGGCGGGCGGATCCGCAGGTGACCCCGCCAGTGAGTCTGCCCGCGAGCCCGCCGACGACGCCCTGCCCCGCCTCGACGCGCAGCGCTCCCTCACGCTGGTCGGCCTGCTCGTGCTCGCCGTGGGCGCGCTCGTCTTCGACCTCGACATCGGCTTCCTCGCGCTGGCGGTGGCGGTGACGCTCACGCTGATCTTCCCCTCCGCGGCCCGCGGCACCGTCGACAAGATCAGCTGGGGAACGGTGCTCCTCGTCGGCGGCATCGTCACCTACGTCTCCCTGCTGCAGGACCAGGGCACGGTGAAGTGGCTCGGCGACGGGGTCGCCCACGTCGGCGCCCCGCTCCTGGCCGCGTTCCTGATCTGCCTCATCGGCGCCGTGGTCTCCGCCTTCGCCTCGACGACCGGCATCCTCGGGGCGCTCATCCCGCTCGCCGTGCCGTTCCTGCAGACCGGTCAGGTCGGTGCCATCGGCCTGGTCACGGCGCTGGCGATCTCGTCCTCGGTGGTCGACTGCAGCCCGTTCTCGACCAACGGGGCCCTGGTCGTCGCGAACGCGGACGTGTCCGACCGCGACAACGTGTTCAAGCGGCTGATGACCTGGGGCATGACCATCATGGTGGTCGCGCCGGTGCTGTGCTGGGTGATCCTCGTCGTGCCGGGGAGTCTGTGATGAGCGGGCCGCTCGCGGGATACGTCGTCGTCGACCTGACCAGGGCGCTGGCCGGGCCGCACGCCGCGATGATGCTCGGCGACCTGGGCGCGCGGGTGATCAAGGTGGAGCAGCCGGGGAGCGGCGACGACACCCGGGGCTGGGGCCCGCCGTTCGCCGGGTCCGAGTCCACGTACTTCCTGTCGTGCAACCGCAACAAGCAGTCGATCGCCCTGGACCTGAAGGACGAGGACGGCCGGGCCACCCTGGAGGCCCTGATCCGCAGGGCGGACGTGCTGCTGGAGAACTTCCGCGCCGGAGTGCTCGACCGGCTCGGCTTCACCACCGCGCGCCTGCTCGAACTCAACCCGCGGCTGGTCGTGCTGTCCATCACCGGGTTCGGCCACGACGGCCCCGAGGCCGGGCGGGCCGGTTACGACCAGATCGCGCAGGGCGAGGCCGGGCTGATGTCGCTCACCGGCTCGGGGCCCGACGACCCGCAGCGGGTGGGCGTGCCGATCGGCGACCTGCTGGCCGGCATGTACGGCGCGTACGGCGTGGTGTCGGCGCTGCTCGAACGCGAGCGGACCGGGCGCGGCCAGGTCGTGCGCACCTCGCTGCTGGCCGGGATCGTCGGGGTGCACGCCTTCCAGGGCACCCGCTGGACCGTGGCCGGCGAGGTCGGGCGCGCCCAGGGCAACCACCACCCGTCCATCGCCCCGTACGGGCTGTTCCGGTGCGGGGACGGTCACGTGCAGATCGCGGTGGGCAGCGAGGGGCTGTGGCAGCGGTTCTGCGCGGAGTTCGGCCTGGACCCGCAGGAGCCGGGCCTGGCGACGAACGCGGCGCGGGTGGCCGCGGGAAGGCGGCTGGTCGAGCTGGTCGAAGCCGCCTTCGCCCCCTTCGGGGCCGACGAGCTGCTGCGGCGGCTGGCCGCCGCCGGCGTGCCCGCCGGCCGGGTACGCAACCTGGACGAGGTGTACGACTGGCCGCAGACCAGGTCGCAGGGCCTGCTCATCGACGTCGAGCACGCGGGCATCGGCGAGATCACGCTGCCCGGCCCGCCGCTGCGGTTCTTCGACCCGGCCGGGCCGGCCGGCGAGGTCGAGATCACCAGGACCGACCACGCCGCGCCCCCCGTGCTGAACGCCGACGAGGAGGAGATCCGCTCGTGGCTGGCCGGATGACCGCGCTCGAACTCGTCGAGCTCGCGCTCGACGACGGCTCCTTCCACGGCTGGGACCGGCCGCTCGGACCGGTGGAGGACGCCGACGTGGTCGCCGCCAGGGAGCGTACGGGCCTGGACGAGGCGGTGATCACGGGGGAGGGGCTGCTTCACGGCCGCCGGGTGGCCGTCGTCGCCTGCGAGTTCGGCTTCCTCGCCGGATCCATCGGGGTCGCCGCCGCCGAACGCCTGGTGTCGGCCGTGGAACGGGCGACCGCCGAGCGGCTGCCGCTGCTCGCCGCCCCCGCCTCGGGCGGCACCCGGATGCAGGAGGGCACGGTGGCGTTCCTGCAGATGGTGAAGATCTCGGCCGCGGTCACCCGGCACAAGGCCGCGGGCCTGCCGTACCTGGTCTACCTGCGCGACCCCACCCTCGGCGGCGTGCTGGCCTCGTGGGGCTCGCTCGGTCACGTCACGGCCGCCGAGCCCGGCGCGATGATCGGCTTCCTCGGCCCGCGCGTCTACCGGTCCCTGTACGGCGAGGCGTTCCCGGAGGGCGTCCAGGTCGCCGAGAACCTGTACCGGCACGGCCTGGTCGACGCCGTGCTGCCACCGGAGGCGCTGGCCGCGATCGCCGACCGGGCGCTGCGCATCCTGCTGGCGCCGCCGGGGGAGCCGCCTCCGGACGAGGCGCCGCCCCGCGAACCGCTGCCGGACGTGCCCGCGTGGGAGTCGATCACCCGCTCCAGGCGTGCCGACCGGCCCGGCGTCAGGCAGCTGCTCCGCTACGCCGCCTCGGACGTCCTGCCGCTGAACGGGACCGGCGAGGGCGAGCAGGACCCGGGCCTGTACCTGGCGCTGGCCCGCTTCGGCGGCGTCTCGTGCGTGCTGCTCGGCCAGGACCGCCGCAGCCAGACCGACGTGGGGCCGATGGGCCCGGCGGCCCTGCGGGCGGCCCGGCGCGGCTTCCGGCTGGCGCACGAGCTGAACCTGCCGCTCGTCACCGTCATCGACACCCCAGGCGCGGCGCTCAGCCCGGAGGCGGAGGAGGGCGGGCTGGCCGGCGAGATCGCCCGGTGCCTGTCCGAGCTCGTCACCCTTGAGGCGCCGACGCTGTCGATCCTGCTCGGCCAGGGCTGCGGCGGGGGCGCGCTCGCGCTGGTCCCGTGCGACCGGGTGCTCGTCGCCCAGCACGGCTGGCTGTCGCCGCTGCCGCCGGAGGGCGCCAGCGCCATCGTGCACCGCGACGTCGACCACGCGCCGGAGCTGGCGGCGGCGCAGGGCGTACGCTCCGCCGACCTGGTCGCCGACGGCATCGCCGACCGGATCGTGGCCGAGCACCCGGACGCGGCCGACGAACCGGAGGCGTTCTGCCGCCGCGTCGGGCGCGAGCTGGAGCGGGAGCTCGCCGCGATGCTGCCCCGCCACCGTCCCGAGCTGCTCGCCGAACGGCTCCGGCGCTACCGCGCCCTCGGCACCACCCGCGACCGGCCCCAGGCATCCGGCTAGGCGCGCATCCGCCGGAGTCAGGCGTCTCCGCGCGGTGCCCGCTCAGGCGTTTCTACGCGATGCCCGCCCAGGCGTCCTTACGCAGTGCCCATTCAGGCGTCTCTACGCAGTGCCCATTCGACCCCCGGGCAGCGGTCCATGACGACGTCGAGGCCGGCGCTCAAGGCGCGCTCGGCGGCGGCCTCGTCGATCACGCCGAGCGGCAGCCAGATCGCCCTGGCCCCCGCCGCGATGGCCTCGTCCACCGACTCCCCCGCCAGCTCGGCCCGCCGGTACACGGCGACGACGTCCAGCGGGTCCGGCACCTCGGCCAGCGACGCGTACCCGGGCTCGCCCAGCACGGTCTCGGCGGCCGGATGCACGGGAATGACCCGTTTGCCGCGTGCCTGGAGCAGCCGGGCCTGGTCATAGGCCGTGCGCTCCGGGTTGTCGCTCAGGCCCACGAAGGCCCAGTGCCGCGCCCCGTGAAGCAGGCGCTTGATGACGTCGCCGTCGGCGAAGCGGTCTCCCATGCTCGGCACCAACACGGCGCGCACGCCGGAACTTCCCGCATTCATCTTCCGCTCAGCGGTTGCGCTGCTTTCAACGCTGTTGACCGCCGCATATGGTTCAGGACGCCGCGATATCCCTTCACGGATGTGGCGTTGGAGAGCGCTCTCTACCGGCTCGGTCCCGAGCCGAGGCCTTTCTGTCCGCGTGCTGGCGAAAGCCATGCCCGTTCCACAGAGGTAGTGCATGAGACCTTCTCTCGTTTTCGTCGCGCTGGTCACCGCCATCGCGGCCGCCACGCTGTCCGGCGGCGCGGGCGCCGCCCAAGCGGTCGCCGACCCGCTGCTTTCCCAGGGCAAGCCCGTCACCGCGTCCTCCGTCGAGAACGCCGGCACGCCGGCCTCGGCGGCCGTGGACGGCAACGCCGCCACCCGCTGGTCGAGCGCCTTCGGCGACCCGCAATGGCTGCGGGTCGACCTCGGCGGCACCGCCGCCATCAGCCAGGTGGTGCTCAGCTGGGAGGCCGCGTACGGCAGGGCGTTCCAGATCCAGACCTCCGCCGACGGCCTGACCTGGACCGCCGTCGACGCGACCGCCACCGGCACCGGCGGGACGCAGACCCTCGCCGTGACCGGGAACGGGCGGTACGTCCGGATGTACGGCACCGCCCGCGGCACGGCCTACGGCTACTCGCTGTGGGAGTTCCAGGTCTACGGCACGATGGGCGGCACCACGCCGCCTCCGGGGGGCACCATCCCCGCCCCGACCATCCAGTCATTGGAGGCGGCCACCGGCCCGCTGGTCACCGCGGCCTACACCGTCCCCAACCCCAGCGGCTACCGGGCCGGCACGATCACGTACCCGACGGCCGCCGGCGCGTACCCGGGCATCGTGCTGATGCCGGGCTACCAGGGCACGCAGCAGAACCTGAGCTGGCTCGGCCCGCGCCTGGCGTCCTGGGGCTTCGTCGTCCTCAACGTCGACACCAACACGCTGTCCGACAGCCCCGACCAGCGGGGCACGCAGATCAGGGCGGCCGGCACCCAGCTGGTCAACCTCGGCAACGCCACCGGCAACCCCATCTCGGGCAAGGTGAACGGCGTGCTCGGCGCGGCGGGCCACTCCATGGGCGGCGGCGGCACGATGGTGGCGCTGCGCGATGACACCCGGTTCAGGGCGGGCGTGCCCCTGGCCCCCTACCACCCGAGCGGGAGCTTCGCCGGCGTCGCCAAGCCGACCTTCTTCCTGACCTGCGCGAGCGATGTCGCCGCGCCCGGCAGCACGTACGCCAGGCCCTGGTACAACAGCATGACGCAGGCCGAGAAGCTGTACATCGAGGTTCCCGGCGACCACCTCTGCCCGATGACCGGCTACGGCAACAAGGCGAAGCAGGGCAAGTGGATCGTGTCGTTCTTCAGCCGCTGGCTGCGCGACGACGCCCGCTTCACCCCGTTCCTGTGCGGCAGCCAGCGTGACGCCGACCGGAACAACACCTCGCTGGTGACCCAGTGGACGGACACCTGCCCGTTCTGACCGCGTGACCGGGTACGGCGGTTCCGCGCCGTGCCCGGTCTACGCCAGCGCCGAGTGGCGGCGGCTGTAGGCGAAGTAGACGAGCAGCCCGAGCAGGAACCACAGGCCGAAGCGCAGCCAGGTCGCCGGACTCAGGAACGTGATCAGCCAGATCGAGAACAGCGCCCCGACGCCCGGCACCACCGGCATCCACGGCGTGCGGAACGTGCGCGGCAGGTCGGGTTGCCGGTAGCGGAGCACGATCACCGCCACGCACACGACCACGAACGCCAGCAGGATCCCGATGTTCGTCAGCTCGGCCGCCTCCCGGATGGGCAGGAACCCGGCGATCACCGCCGACGCGGCGCCCACGATCCAGGTGACCCGCGTGGGCACCCGGCGCACCGGGTGAAGCTTGGCGAACCACTGCGGCAGCAGCCCGTCCCGGCTCATCGAGAACCAGACCCGGGTGACGCCGAGCATGAACGTGAACATGACCGTGAGGATGCCGATCACGGCCCCGGCCGCGATCAAGGAGGCGAGCCTGGGCAGCCCGACGGCGGCGAACGCCGAGGAGAAGCCGCTCTCGGGGTCGATCTCCCGGTAGTTCTGCATGCCGGTGAGCACGAGCGTGGCCAGCACGTACAGGACCATGGAGATGGCCAGGGAGTAGATGATCGCCTTCGGCATGTGCCGCTGCGCGTCCCGCGACTCCTCGGCCGCGGTGCTCATCGCGTCGTAGCCGAACACCGCGAAGAACACGGTGGCGGCCCCGGTGATCGCCCCGCTGACTCCGAACGGGAAGAACGGGGTGTAGTTGACCGGGTTGACGTAGAAGAAGCCGACCACGATGACCAGCAGCACGACGGCGACCTTGATGGCCACCACGGACGTCTCGAACCTGGCCGCGGCGCGGATCCCCAGGTTCAGCAGGAAGGCGATGAGCAGGCACAGCACCACCGCGAACAGGTCCACCACGTGCCCCGGGCCGGTGCCCGGCGCGCCGAGCATCCACGCGGGCAGCGCGAAGCCGAGCTGCTCCACGAGGAAGCCGAAGTAGCCGGAGATGCCGATGGCCACGACCGCGACGATGGCGGTGTACTCCAGCAGCAGGTCCCAGCCGATGCACCAGCCGACGATCTCCCCGAGGACCGCGTACCCGTAGGTGTAGGCGGAGCCGGCCTTCGGGATCAGGCCGGCGAACTCGGCGTACGAGAACGCGGCGGCGGCGCTGGCGATCCCCGCGATGATGAACGACAGGAGCACGGCAGGCCCCGCGGTCTGGTTGGCGACCGCGCCGGCCAGGGCGAAGATGCCCGCGCCGATGATGCCGCCCACGCCGATGGCGGTGAGCTGCCACAGCCCGAGCGACCTGGCCAGCTCGCCCTCGTGCTCGGTGGCGATGAGCTCCACCGGCTTGCGCCTGAAGACGCTTCCTGAACCGACCATGACGCCCCCGATGCGACTACATGCGTCCGTGCTGCCCACCAGGGCCGCCCCTATGCGGAGCGACCCTGACCTGCGGGGTCACGGGCGCCGTGTGCCGCCCGTCCGCGAGATGCCGCTGCAGCTCGATGTGCCGGAACTGGTAGTACGGCCCCTCCGTGCGCAGCAGGCCCAGGCGGTGGGCGTCGTCCAGGAAGTCCATCGCCCGCAGCGGCAGCCGCCCCTTGCCGGCCAGGCGGGGGACCGTCAGCTTGTAGGCCAGCCAGGCGTGGTGGCGGCCCAGGACGAGCCCGAACAGCAGCCCCAGCGCCAGGCCGACCACGACCGCCACGGTCGAGGGAAGCCCGGAGAACAGCAGGACGCCCGCCGCCGCGAGCCCGACCACGAGCCCGCCGAGGATCCGGATGACGGTCAGGTTCCTGTCGGCCTGCCAGGTCGAGCGCGGGGATCTCGCCGTCAGGTCGGCGGTGGGGCTCTCGACCCAGCGGATCAGGCTGAGCAGGGAGACGAACCCGACGAAGGACAGCACGCCGAGCTGCACCGAGGATCTCAGGGCGGACTGCGGGTTTGTCGCGTAGGCCATGAGCCAGCCGACGATGGCCCCCAGAGCTCCGACGATCAGCCCGTCGCGGAGGGCGGGCATGAGCTCGGCGAGCCGGCCGCGGAGGTGGAAGTCGGCGTGGCCCGGCGACTCGGTGAACCAGGAACCGATCAAGGTCTCGGCCACGAGCGCGGAGAACAGCCCGGCCATCGCGCTGACGAAAGGCGCCCGTGTCAGCGCCCAGAAGGCCAGCCAGACCGCGACCCCGATCGCGATGGCGGCCCCGAACCGGACCGTGCGGCTGGAGGTGTAGCGGGCCAGGTGCCACCACGCCACGTCGCGCGGGTCCTCCTCGTTGCTCGCGAGCTGGCGGGACAGGTACGTGAGCCAGCGGTCGACCTGCTCCGGGGTCCACGCGTGCTGCGGACGGAACGGCTGGGGCGTCCCGGGGGCGGGCGTGCGCGTGCTCACCAGGGCGGGGATGAGCTGGTCGCACAGGTGGTCGTGCAGCTCGGCCGCGCTGCCGTGCCCGAGCTCCAGCAGCGGCGCCGGGTCCACCCGCGGCGCGATGTAGGTGGCGCGGACCAGCCAGAGCCCCATGGACGTCGAGGTGACCTCGGACAGGGCCGGAGCGGTGCCCTCGCGCAGCTCCTCCAGGACCTGGGGCCAGGCGGAGTGAGGCACGGGAGGCAGGCATGCCTCCAGGTAGCCGGCCGCCGCCTCGGTGGACATGGGCTGCGGCTCGATGACCGCCGCCGCCGTGAGGGCGTCGCCGATCTCCTCGACAGACTCGGCGAACTGCTCCGTGCGGCAGGTGAGGATGAGCTGGTCGGTCTCGTACAGCGACCGGTTCAGCGCGGTCAGCATGTCGGCGCGGGCGGTGTCGGGCAGCTCGTCCAGCCCGTCGATGACGGGCAGCACCTCGCCGCGGGCCACGAGCGTCTCCGGCATGTCCGTGCCGAGGCCCTCGGCGCGCAGCGCCGGATAGTCCATCGCCAGGCTGTCGGCCACCCAGTCCTGCAGCCGTCCGTGGACGCGGTCGTCCCAGCGTGCGGCCGACAGCAGCACCGGTACGGGCTCCGCGGGCTCCCGGGTGCGCAACAGTTCGAGGACGAGCTGCACGGCCAGGGTGGTCTTCCCGGTGCCCGGACCGCCCAGGATGACCAGGCGGCGGCAGCGCAGGGCGCGGAAGTTGCGCGCCATGTCCGCGATGTGCACGTCCAGGCCGGGGAAGGCCACGGTGCCCTTGGCGATGATCTCGGGCCGGTCGGCGAGTTCGCGGCGTTCGGTCGAGTGCCAGGGCAGCGGCATGGGCTCGGGATCGCACAGGGAGCGCAGGACCGTCTCGTCACGCCACTGCTGGGTCACCAGCCCGGAGAGGACGTCCTTCGCGGTGGCGACGTCGGCGGACGTGGGCGCGGCGGCGGTCGCGCCCCGCTTGCGCCACCAGGACAGGAACTGCACCAGGCCGTTGCCCAGCCCGATCGCGCCGGTCACCGCCACGATGAGCTGAGCGGACCCGGCCGTTATCCCCCAGCTCTTCGGCAATTGGCCGGCCACGGTCAGGAGTACGGTGGCCAGGGCAAGGAGTAGAACGCCCAGCACCACCGACATCTTGGCCTGGCGATTCTGCCAATATCGTGCAGCCATATATCCAGTATGTGCGGATTTGACAGCATAATGAGGCTGATAATTCTCCATGCAAGGTCGATAAACCGGAAAAACCGTTCACCTCATTGACGGGGCTGCCAATCGAGTGGCATCGATTCGGAAAGCCCTCCGGCCGCGGCGGCCAGCCCCCTGCGGCCGGGCAGGACGAGGTTGCCGTCGGTGACCAGCATGAACCGCTCCAGGTCCGGCACGATCACGTGCACGGCGGTGACCCCGCAGGGGAGGACGCGCACCACGCGGTGGTAGGCCGGGTGGCCCCGCGCGGCCAGTGCCGCGGCCACCTTCCGCAGCTGGCCGCCGGGCGGCCCGGCCGCGGCGGCGGGCCGCGGGAAGGGGATCACCCGAGCCTCGCGCAGAGGGCCGGTGAGGTCGAACCGGCCGCAGGCGTGCAGCGCGGGGTGCGCCGCCAGCCCGGTCAGATCGCCGCGTACGGCGCCGCCTGTGCCCCCGCCTGAGCCCTCGCCTGTGCCCCCGCCTGAGCCCTCGCCTGTGCCCTCGCCGAGCGCGCTCTGGACGAGCTCCGTGAGGGCGCGCCAGGCGGCGTGGGCCGGGTCCAGCGAGGTCCCGCCGCCGCGCCGGTGCGGATGGCGGGCGGTGGGAGCCGTGTACGCCAGCATCGTCGGCACGCCGACGTCACTGGTGATGTCCAGCAGGTGCACCGGTGACCCGCTCACCTCCTCCGCCGCCGCGTACGCCCGCGCGAGGTCGTGCGGCAGCGTGCGCGGGTCGATCAGCCTGGGCCGGAACCCGTCCCCGCCCAGGAAGGCGCGTACGAGGAGCAGGGACAGGGCGTCCCGCTCGATCGCCTCGTTGAGGGCGTGCAGCAGCGCCTCGGCGGCGGTGACGCCGACGGCCGAGCCGCTGTTGCAGCTGTAGCGCACCAGGTGGGCGTAGTCGCAATCGTCCCCGGCCAGCTCGCGCAGCGGCGCGGCGCCGGTCTCGACGTACCAGGGGGCGGACAGGAAGAGCGGCACGAGCGCGTCGGCTCGGCCGAGGGGGAGGGCCGGCCCGCCGAGAGGGCGGTAGCGCAGGCAGGCCATCCGCCGTCCGGGCGTGCCGGTCAGCAGCAGGGCGCAAGCGTCCCCGCGCAGCGGCCCCGTCGCGAGCGCGGCGGGCGCGGCGGGCCGCACGGCGGCGGGGTCGAACCCGGCCGGGCCGGTGAGGTAGTGCTCGACGGCCTCGAACAGCGCGCCCACGCGGGCCTCGTCCGGATGTCCTTTGCCCATCCCGGACGCGACCGGCGAGACGTCCGCCGCGCCGCCGAGCAGGCGGCACCACCAGGCGGTCGGGTCGCGGCCGTCACCCGTGTCCACGAGCTCAGCCCGCAGGCCGAGCGCGGTCAGCGCCGCGGACGCCCGCCTCCCGGCCTCGTCCACCGGCACCGCGCGTTCGGCCGCGCAGCGCGGCCGCCCCGCCCGTCGCGGGGATTTCGGAAATCGACGCGGCCTACCGGCTGCCATCGCCGGTCGTGGCGGACAGCAGTTCGCCGAGCCGGTCGAGTTCGGCCTGGGTCAGGTGCTGGCTCTCGCGATCCAGCGACTCGGCCACGATATAGTCCACGACATTTCCCATGAGCCTCCCCCCTCCTTTTCGTGTTAATTGTAGCGCCATCTCGACAAAGGCCTAGAAAGGCTATTTGTTGACTTATTTACATTTTTGGGGGCATGGCTGGGGTTCGGGGTGGGTACTCGCCTGTTCCAAGATCGTCACTTTGCGTGAGGGGGCGGCCGGTTACGATCACGAACCGTATGCTGACAAAGAGTCAACCCGCCATTCGTGATGTTTCTTCGCATCCGTACCTTGAAGTACATCTGCCCCGTCGGCATAGTGGACGCACCACAGGCGTGCCAGTCGTGGCGGACGATCTTCGGGGTAGTGCCGGTTCGCGACTGCCCAGCGGCGCATATCCGGTGCGCGGAATTGGACATGATGGATGAGCTCGCCCCCGCCGATCCGTACCAAGCTGCTCAGGATTCTCCTGCTTCCGCTGGTCTCCATGGTCGCCCTGTGGGGGTTCATCGCCTACTCCAGCGCTGAGGAGATCGTCACGGTCTCCCAGGCGCAGGACCGCTGGGAGGGCATCGGGTCGCCGGTGCTGCAGCTGATCGTCGAGTTACAGCGCGAACGCCAGCTGTCGGCCGAGGCGGTCCGCGGCACCTCCTCGTACGAGCCGCTGGTCGAGCAGCGGCGGGTCACCGACGGCAAGGCCAAGCGCCTGCGCGAGGTCATCGGCGCCGTGGACGTCGGGGCGGCGGACGAGGAGACCCCGGTCGAGGTGCGGGCGCTGGTGCAGGCGCTCGACGGGCTGCAGTCGCTGCGCGATTCCGCCGACGGCGGCGTGCTGGCCCCGCCGCTGACCATCATCGAGGCGTACAACAACCTGATCAGCGTCGTGAACGGGCAGTTCAGCGACCGCGACGCGCTGAGCGACGTCTCGGCCTACCGGGCGGTGCGCGGCATGGCGGCCTACAGCGCCGCGGCCGAGTACCTGGCCCGCGAGCATGCCGTGCTCACCACCACGATCGTGAACCGCAAGATGTCCCCCAGGGACCGGGCCGCGTTCGTCTCCGCGATGACCAGCCGCCGGCTCGTCTTCGCCAACGCCGAGCGCGACGTGGGCCCCGAACTGCGGGCGAACTACGACCGGCTGGTCGCCAGCGCGTCGTTCAAGCGGCTGGTGGACACGGAGGACCTGCTGTTCGGCTGGGACACCAGCGGCGGCGCGCCGCCCGTGGACCCCACCGTGTGGAAGCGGGACGCCGACGCCATCTTCGGCGCGATCAGCCGCGACACGCAGACGGAGCTGGCCCGCACCGCGGAGGAGGCCCAGGCTCAGAAGTCCGGGGCGTACTGGCGGATCGGCCTGGTCCTGCTCCTGGGCCTGGCCGCGGTGGTCGCGTCGGTGGCGCTGTCGTACCGGTTCGGCCGCTCGCTGATCACCGAGCTCAGCCGGCTGCAGGAGTCGGCCGTGGAACTCGCCGAGAGGCGGCTGCCCCGCCTGGTCGAGCGGCTGCGCCGTGGCGACGACGTGGACCCGGCCACCGAGGCGCCCGGCCTCGGCCGCGCCGACACCGCCGAGGTCGACCGGGTGGTGCACGCCTTCTCCGCGGTACGGCGCACGGCGGTCGAGGCGGCGGTGGGCCAGGCGACCCTGCGCAAGGGCGTCGGCCTGGTCTTCCTCAACCTGGCCCGGCGCAACCAGGCGCTGCTCCACCGCCAGCTCACGCTGCTCGACACCATGGAACGCCGGGTCGAGGAGCCGGAGGTCCTGGAGGACCTGTTCAAGCTCGACCACCTGACCACCCGCATGCGGCGGCACGCCGAGAACCTGATCATCCTGTCCGACTCCGCCCCCGCGCGCCGCTGGCGCGACCCCGTGCCGCTGTTCGACGTCGTACGCGCGGCGGGGCTGGAGGTCGAGGACTACACCCGCGTCACCGTCGTGCCGATGCCGAACGCCCCGCTGCTGGTCGGCCCCGCCGTCACCGACGTGATCCACCTGGTCGCCGAGCTGGTGGAGAACGCCACCGTCTTCTCGCCGCCCGACACGACCGTGCACATCCGCAGCATGACGGCGGCCAACGGGTTCGCGCTGGAGGTGGAGGACCGGGGCCTGGGGCTGAACCACTCCACCCTCGACGACATCAACGCCAGGCTGGCCGAGCCGCCGGAGTTCGACCTGGCCGACAGCGACCGGCTCGGCCTGTTCGTGGTGTCCAGGCTCGCGGCCCGGCACGGGATCAAGGTCTCGCTGCGGCGCTCGCCGTACGACGGGACCACCGCGATCGTGCTGCTGCCGGTCTCCCTGCTCGTTCACGCCCAGCCGCCGGCCGTCGTGCCCGCCGGGGACCGCGTCATGGCCACGCGCGTGGGCAGGCCCATGCGCGCCCTCGGCACCGGGCCCGCCGAGCCCCGTTCCCGAGGGGTGGCCGTGGCTCCGGACCCCTTCCCGTCCACGGAGCTGCTCCCGCCCACGGAATCCTTCCCGCCCACGGGGCCGGACGCGCCCGCCCGCGCCCCGGAGCCGGAGCGCGCGACCTGGTTCGAGGCCGGACCGGCGACCGCACCTCCGAGGGGGCCCGTTAACGGCTCCGTGAACGGCTCCGCGAACGGCTCCGCGAACGGGCTCGTGGGCACGCCTTCCGGCGGACCCGCGAGCGGGCTCGCGGACGAGTCCGCGAACGGACTCATGGACGGGGCATCACTCACGGACGCGCCATCCGACGGGCTGGTGCTCGCGGACGGGCCTTCGAGCGGGCTCGCGGACGGGCCAGGAAGCGAGTCCGGAAGCGAGTTCGGAAGCGAGTTCGGAAGCGACTCCGGAATTGGGGCCGGGGACGGGCCTGCCACCGGGCCGATTCGGATTCCGACGCTCGTCCCAGGCCCCGCCGGTCCGCCCGGTCCGCCCGCGGAGTGGAGCGTCACGGTGCCGGCCGAGGAGGCGGACGAAGACCTCGACGGGCTGCCCATGCGGATACCGCAGGCCAGCCTGGCTCCCCAGCTCCGCTCCGCCAGACGCGCGGACCGGCGCAGCGCCTCGGCGCGCTCGCCGGAGGAGCTCGCACAGCTCATGTCGTCCATGCAACGCGGCTGGCAGCAGGGCCGCCGCCAAGCAGAGCAGGGACAAGACGTGTGGAACCGAAAGGACGACCATCCCGATGCCCGACCCCAGAAGTGAACTGAGCTGGCTGCTGGACGACCTCACCCAGCGCGTCCCCGGCATCCGGCACGCCATCGTGCTGTCCGCCGACGGGCTGGCCATGGGCGGCTCCCGGGGCCTGACCCGGGAGGACGCCGAGCACCTGTCCGCCATCTCCGCCGGCAGCCACAGCCTCGCCATGGGCGCCGGCCGCCACTTCGGCCTGGGCGGCGTACGGCAGACGATCATCGAGATGGAGGAGGGCTTCCTGTTCGTCACCGCGGCCGGCCAGGGCGCCCGGCTGGCCGTGCTCGCCACGGGCGACGCCGAGCTGGGCATGGTCACGTACGAGATGGCGCTCATGGTCAAGCGGGTCGGCGAGCACCTCTCCGCGCAGCCGAGGGGAGCGGCACCGGCACCCGCCTGGAACGGCGCAAGACCGTGACCGGGGAGGATCCCGGGCCGCTGCTCCGGCTCTTCGGCCTGACCGGGGGCCGGGCGCGTCCGCAGGGCGAGGCGTTCGACCTGGTGGCCATCGTCACGACGGTCACCGGCTCCTACGAGCCCGCGGAGCTGCTCCCGGAGCACCGCGCCGTGCTGTCGCTGTGCCGGAAGCCCACGCCGGTGGCGGACGTCGCGGCGCACCTCAGGCTGCCGATCAACATCACCCGGGTGATCCTGGGCGATCTGCGGCGCGAGGGCCTTGTCACCATCGAGCGCCCGCGCCCCGCGGCGCAGACGATCGACGAACGCATCTACAGGGAAGTGCTGCATGGACTACGCAGCCTCTGAGCCGGGGACGACCGCGGTCGCCTCGGCCTTGGCCATCAAGATCCTCATCGCGGGCGGCTTCGGAGTCGGCAAGACCACCCTGGTCGGCACGATCAGCGAGATCCGGCCGCTGCACACCGAGGAGCTGCTGAGCGAGCGGGGCATCGGGGTGGACGACATCTCGGGCGTGGAGTCCAAGATCACTACCACGGTCGCGCTGGACTTCGGCCGCATCACCATCCGCGAGGGGCTGTGGCTGTACCTGTTCGGCACCCCCGGGCAGGACCGCTTCTGGTTCATGTGGGACGAACTGGCCCTCGGCGCGCTCGGCGCCGTCGTGCTCGCCGACACGCGCCGGCTCGGCGACTGCTTCCCCGCGGTGGACTACTTCGAGCAGCGCGGCGTCCCGTTCGTGGTCGCCGTGAACTGCTTCGACGGGGCCCGCCGCCACGACCCGGCCAAGGTGCGGCGGGCGCTCGCGCTGAACGAGAGCATCCCGATCGTGCTGTGCGACGTCCGCGACCGCGCGTCGGTCAAGGAGGTGCTCACCACGCTGGTGAAGTACGCGGTGGAAGGCCGCTGATCCGGGGAACGTTCCGGAGGCTCAGGGCGTGAGCGGGGGGACGGCGTTGCGTGCCCGGTCGAGGGCCTGGTCGGGCCACCACTGGCCGGAGGCCGGGGTGACGATGCCGTACACCGGGTCGGCCGGTCCGGAGGTGCCCCGGGTGCACTGGCCGTTGGAGAAGCCCGGGCTGTTGAGCCAGAGGAACGCGTCGGCCAGCGGCTTGCCGGTGCCGGCGGACGGCCGGGCACCCGCGCCTCTGCCGGGGGGATTGCACCATTCGTCGGGTGCCGGGAAGCGGCCGGCGGGCGGTTGCCACTCGCCCGTCCCGTTCCGGCTGGTGTCGACGACGAAGTGCGGCAGGCCGGGCGTGTCGTCCGGTACGGCGGCCAGGGCCGCGTCGGCGCACGAGGTGGTCGGCGACGCCGCCCTCAGGTAGACGCATTTGGAGAGCTTCGCCCCGTACGCGAGCGACCGCTGGGTCGGGCGGTAGCCGACGACGTTGACGTAGAAGCCGTCGGCGCGGACCGCCCCCGCGTTGACCAGCCGGTCGGCCATCTGCGTGAACCCGGGCCACCCGGCCAGCCCGCCGTCGAGGTACACGGCGGTGCGGGCCAGGCCGGTCAGGGTCTCCACGGCGTACGAGAGATCGCCGTACCGCTGGACGGAGGCGGCCTCCCCGCCCTGCGGGCACTCCGGGCCGCCGGGCATGCGCGCCAGGCCGCTGGGCTCCAGGGCGACGACCGCGGGGCGGTTCCCGATGCCCTCGGCCACCGCGTCGATCCACGCCCGGTAGCTCGCGGTGTCCGGGGCGCCGCCGTTCCAGCAGTCGCGTCCCGGGATGTTGTTGGTGACGAACACCGGGACGGTCCGGCGGCCTTCGGCCTGGGCGACCGCCTCGCGTACGGTGCGGGAGACGTCGGCGGTGGAGCCGCCGGCGAGCCATATCGCCTGGGGGACCTGCGACAGCGCCCGCATGAGGGCGGCGTCGGTCGTCCTGCCCTGCACTGACCACGTGCGTGCCTGGCGGGCCGCGTCGGTGTCCGGCTGCACGTAGAAGCGCACGCCGTCCGCGCGCAGCGGGTTCTCGCCGGGGAGCTCCCGCCAGAGCGCGCCCGCCTCCTTCGTGACGGCCTTCGCGACGGCGGGGTCGACGGCGGGGCTCACGGCTCGATCGACGGCCGGCACGCCGGGGAGCAGGTACACGGCCGCCGTCGCCGCGGCGAGGGCGGCCACCGCGGCGGCGCCCCACCCCCAGCGCCTGGACGCGACCCGTGTCCGCCCCCTGTGCGCCGGGGCGGTGCGGCTTCGGTCCGGGGCGGTGCGGCCCTGGTTCGGGGCGGTGCCGCTCCGGTCCGGGGCTGGGCGGCCCCGGAGCGGGAGGGCGGCGTGGCCTTGCTCGGGGATGGCGTGAACCTGGCTGTCGCCCGAGGCGGTGGCGGTCAGGCGCGGCGCCCGGTGCTCGTAGGGGAACCGGCCGCGCGCTGGGGGGCCGGCAGGGGGTGCTGCGGGGGCGAAATCGGGCGGGAGGCGGATCGTCGCGCCCCCGGCGAGCGCGTCCACGAGCTCGGCCGCCGTCGGGCGGGCCGCCGGGTTCTTGCTCAGCGCCCGCGTCACCAACTGGCCGAGCACGCCGCCCAGCTCGGGGAGCACGGGCTCGTCGTGGACCACCCGGTAGAGCACGTCGTGACCCGCCCCCGAGCCGAACGGCGGCCGCCCGCTCGCGGCGAAGGCCATGACGCCGCCCCAGGCGAAGACGTCGGAGGCCGGTGACGCCTGCCCGCGCACCTGCTCGGGCGACATGTACGCCGGCGTGCCCATCCTGGTGACGGAGAGCGTCGTCGAGTCGGCCACGAAAGCCAGGCCGAAGTCGATGACCTTCGGGCCCACGGGGGACAGCAGCACGTTCGACGGCTTGAGGTCGCGGTGGACGACGCCGGCCGCGTGGATGGCCCACAGCGCTACCGCCGTGCTCATGGCCAGTCCTTCGAGCTCCGAGCCCGACATCGGGCCCTGCTCCACGACCGCGCGGAACAGCGTCGGCCCCGGCACGTACTCGGTGACGACGTACGCCGTCTCGCCGTCCAGGTCGGCGGTGAGCACGGAGGCCGTCGAGAAGGGGGCGACCCGCTGCATGGTCGCCACCTCGCGGCGGAAGCGCCGCCGGAACTCCGGGTCACCGGCGAGGTGCCGGTGGATCACCTTGATCGCGACGAGCCGTCGCGACCGGCTCTTCGCGAGGTAGACGATGCCCATCCCGCCCGATCCGAGTCGGCGCAGGATGCGGTGGCCGCCGATCCGCCGGGGGTCGTCGCCGGTCCGCCTGTCCACCGCCTCGCCATGCTTGGTGCCGTTCGCCATCGCCCGCCCATCCCGACCCGACAGTCGACAGGAGGTACGTCCGGGGCGGCACCGGGGTTCAGGTGAACGCGAGCAGGACCTTGCTCGACCGCCGGGCGTCGGCCGCCTCCTCGAACGCCGCCACCGCCGCGTCGAGCCCGAAGACGGACGTGACGATGGGCGCGAACCGCTCGGCGCCCCGGCTCATGATCGACAGCGCGGCCGGCATCTCGTGGTAGAAGCGGCTCGACCCCAACAGGGCCAGCTCGCGGGTGACGGCGAGGTGCAGCGGCGCGGTGACCCCGCCCGGGGGCAGGTGCCCCACGCTGACGAGGGTCCCGCCCGGGCGCAGCGCCTCGATGGCCGAGACGAGCCCGGCCTGGGAGCCGGAGGACTCGATCGCGACGTCGGCGGCGGGGATGGGCTCGCCCCCGCCCACCCGGACGACGTGGGTCGCCCCCACCTGGAGCGCCAGCCGGAGGGGCTCGTCGAAGACGTCGGTCGCCGTGACCGAGGCCGCGCCCGCGGCGGCGGCCAGCGCGGCGGTCAGGAGGCCGATGGGCCCGGCACCGGTCACGAGGACGTCGCGGCCCTCGACGCCGCTCTCGACGCCGCTCTCGACGCCGCTCTTGACGCCGCTCTTGACGCCGCGGCCGAGCCGGCGCAGACCGTGCAGCGCCACCGAGGCGGGCTCGGCGAGCGCCGCCGTCCGCATGGCGAGCCCGTCGGGGATCGGCACGAGGCGGCTCGCGGGCACGACGAGACGCTCGGCGAAGCCGCCGTCCGTGTGCGGCGTCCGCGCGGCGCTGCCCAGATAGCGCAGGTCCGCGCAAAGGTGCTGTTCGCCGCGCAGGCAGTGGCCGCAGCGGCCGCACACCTGGGCCGGGTGCACGGCGACGCGGCTGCCCGGCGCCGGTCCCGATCCGTCGGCGGCCGGCTCGGCGACGACGCCGACCACCTCGTGCCCCAGGACCATGGGGGAGCGGAGGACAGCCTCGCCCACCCGGCCGCTCCGGTAGTAGTGGAGGTCGGAGCCGCAGATCCCGCCGTGGACGACCGTGACGACGGCTTCGTGCGGTCGCGGCGCCGGGATGGTCCGGGTTTCGATCGTCAGGTGCCCGGGGCCGGTGACGACGAGGGTCTTCACGTCCATTCAGATCACCGCCGTCATGCCGCCGTCGACGTATATGACCTGGCCGTTGACGAAGTCGGACGCTGTCGAGGCGAGCCAGACGGCGGGGCCGACGACGTCCTCGACGTGGCCCCAGCGCGCCGCGGGCGTGCGCCGCGTGATCCAGCCGCTGAAGCCGGGGTCGGCGACCAGGGACGCGTTCAGGTCGGTGTCGATGTAGCCGGGGGCCAGGCCGTTGACCTGGAGGCCGGCGGACGCCCATTCGGCGCACATCGCCCGCGTGAGCCCGCCGAGCCCGCTCTTCGCGGCCGCGTAGGGAGCGGTGGTGGCGCGCACCAGGTGGTTCTGGACCGAGCAGACATTGATGATCTTGCCGCTGCCCCGGAGGAGCATGTGGCGCGCGAAGGCGCGGCCGACGAGGAAGCCGCTGGTGAGGTTGACGTCGACCACGCGTTTCCAGTCGTCGACCGGGATCTCGGTCAGGGGGCCGCGGATCTGCACGCCGGCGTTGTTGACGAGGATGTCCGGACAGCCGTACGCGGCGACGACGTCCTCGCAGGACTGCTCCACCTCCGCCGGGTCGGTCACGTCGAACACGCTGACCTGGACGTCGCCGGGCGGACGACCGGGGGCGAGCTCCTCGCGCAGGGCCGCGGCCGCCGTGTTGAGGCGCGCCGCGTCGCGGCCGTTGAGCACGACGCGCGCCCCCGACAGCGCGTAGCCCCGCGCGATGGCGTGCCCGATGCCGCGACCCGAGCCGGTGACCAGGGCGAGCCTGCCGGTCAGGTCGAACGACGGAACGCCTGGAGCGGTCTGGACGGGCACGTCATCCCTCCCATGCTGGTGCGGAGCCGAGAACCTCGACGCGTGAGGCGCGGACGAGCGAGGCGGCCGCGGCCTCCGCCGCCGCCGGGTCCATGGCCGCGATGGCCTCGACCACCTGCTCGTGCCGGTCCAGCGAGGCGGCGGTGTCGGCGGTGAAGAACTCGCGGCGGTCGGAGTAGCGGGCGTGCAGGGTGGCGATGAGGGTCTGCACGAGCTGGCTCAGGACCGCGTTGTCCGCGCCCCGCAGGACCGTCCGGTGGAAGCCGGTGTCGGCCGACACGAACGCGGAGCGGCTGCGGCGTTCGTAGGCGTCGCGCATGCCCCGCAGGTGCTCGCGGAGCGTGTCCACGAGGGCCTGCTGGGCGCCCAGCGCCGCGATCCTGGCGGCGGCGGGCTCCAGGGCCTCGCGCAGCGTCAGCAGCTCGCCGAGCTGGGTGTCGGCGTCGGGGCCGTCCGCCCGCCAGGCGATGACCTGGGGGTTGAGCAGCGCCCAGCTCTCCTGGGGCTGGACGGTGGTGCCGACCTTGTGGCGCGGGCGGACCATGCCGAGCACCTCCAGCGAGCGCAGAGCCTCGCGCACGACCGTCCGGGACACCTCGTACTCGGACTCGACCCGTTCGGGGGAGACGAGGCTGCCCACGGGGAGGTCGCCGTGCGCGATCCTGCGCCCGAGCGCGTCCACGAGCTGCGCGTGCAGGCCCCCCGGCCGCGCGCCCGGTGCTCCGATGCTCGTCATCCGCGACTCCTTCGGGGACTCATCGACAACCCCTAAAAAGTGTGATTAAACACATCATATAACAGCTTTGGTGGGATGCCCCGTGGACGACACCCGGCACATGACACCGAGGAGATCGCCAGCATGCTGAGCAGCCGCCCTGGTCGGGGTCCTGGTCACCGGACGGCTCGGCGCCGGGACCGGCCGGGAGCCCGACGCCGTCGTCACCGACGGGCGGCCGGCTTGACGTGGTGGTCGACTACGAGGGGCACGACGGCGGATGCGCGATCTGGACGCCCGACGGCCCGCGACGGCAGGCCGGCGAGAACTACTACGACAGCCACAGGTCGATCGTGGACGACTGGCTCGACGCCGTCCGCGACGGCACCGAGCCCCGCGTGCCCGGACGCGAAGGGCTGAAGGACCTCGAAGTGGTCATGGCGGCCGCCGCCTCGCTGGACGCGCAGGGCGCCGTCATCCCCGTCGGCGAGCAGTGACGATGTCAGGAGGCCGGAATGACCGGACTGAACAGGCGCGCCCTCCTCGTCCGCGGCGCCGGAGCCCTCACGGGCGCCGCGCTCGGAGCGGAGGCCGGGCCCCCGCCCGCGCAGGAGCCGAGGGAGAGAGCCGTGCTGCGTGACGACTTCGGGGAGATCGCCGGGTGGGAGCGGCAGGGCGTGATCATGAGCCGGTCGCTGCCATGGGAGAGCACGCTGCTGCAGGACCCGTGCCTGGTCTACGGCGAGGGCGGCGGGCCGCTGTTCAAGATGTGGTACGGGTCGCTGCACGCCGTGGGATACGCGACCAGCGAGGACGGCCGCCGGTGGACCAAGGCCGCCGAGCCCGTGCTGACGCCGACCCTTCCGTCCGAGAGCAACGCGCTCAACCAGCCCAGCGTCGTCCACAAGGACGGCGTCTGGCACATGACGTACTTCGGCGTGGCCGGCGACGGGAACGGCCAGATCCACTACGCCACGGCGAAGGACCCGGCCGGGCCGTGGGAGAAGCACGGCGTCGTGCTGACCTCGACCATGCCGTGGGAGGACCGCTGGATCTACAACTCCTCCCTCCTGTACGACCGGACCGCGCGCCTGTGGAAGATGTGGTACACGGCCGGGAAGATCGCCTCCGCGGGCGGCGAACCCGAGTACATCTGCTACGCGACCGCGCGCACACCGGCCGGTCCCTGGACGAAGCACCCGGGAAACCCCGTCATCCGCCCCATGGACGACGGCGGCTGGGCGTCGCTGGGCGTGGGCGGCCCGAACGTCCGCAAGCTCCGCGACGGCGGCTACGAGACGCGCATCGTCGGCTGGCAGGCGGACTATCCGTCCAGAGGCGGCCGCCTGACCTCCCGGGACGGCGTCACCTGGCGGCTCGACCGCGACGCCATGCAGCTCGACCTCGGCCCCGCCGGAGGCCCCGAGGACGGGATGATCTACCGCCAGTTCGTCGTCGAGCACGAGGGCAGGCAGTACCTCTACTACAACACCAAGAACAACCGTCCCGGCTGGAACGAGACCATCAACCTCGCCGTCTGGAACGAGCGTCTACGGGCCGTCGACCCGGCCAAATGGTGCATGACGCAGGCCTGGTTCGTGCCCGGCGGGGCGTCGTTCGAGGCCGGCGACGGGTACGCGATGTCGCGGGGCGACGCCCCGGAGGGGCACCCGCAGACGTTGCAGGGCAACGTGCGGATCGACGCCCTGGACTACGCGATCTCGGCCTCGATCACGCCGATCAGCGAACGGGTCGCGGACCGGGACAACGTCCTGCTCGCCCGCGCCACCGGCCGCGACGGCTACTACTACGCGGGCATCGCGTCGTGGGGGCAGAAGTACGCCATCGGCGTGATGGTCAAGGGCGCGAACACCAAGCTCGCCGGCGTCGGGTCCGCCTCCGACATCAAGGCCGGAGAGCCGCACCGCCTCCGGTTCGCCCTCGACGGCTCGCGACTGGACCTGTACGACGACGACCGGCTCGTCCTGTCCGTCGTCGATCCCACCCTGATCCCCGCCGCCAGCTTCGTCGGCCTGCAGACCAGCACGGGCACCGGGCGGGCGAGGTTCGCCGCCGTGTCGGTCACGGCCCGGGCCACCTGGGCGAGAAATTTTCATAAATATCAGAACTGTGCGCATGAGTATTGGTTTTCTGCGCCTTGGCCGCATAAAAGCGTAACCGCAGGATTATGCGGCACTTCAGCGGGATTCATAACTTCCCTACGCTGTCCCCGTTCCACTTACGGCGAGGGGGATCTCGTGCTCGGAATCGACACCTGCCTGGCGGAGGTCATGTCCATACCGGGGGCGCTGGACGCCATGCTGCTCGACCACACCAGCGGCATGGCGGTGGCCTTCAGCAGCGCCTCGGGGGTGGACGCCGACCGGTCGGCCGCCGCCCTGACGGAGGCGCTGCGGGCCACGACCGACGGCCTCACCCGCGTCTGCCCGGGCGAGGTCGTACGCATCGACGACATGCTCGTCACCACGGACAAAGGTCATCATCTGCTCAGGCCGCTTGAGACGGTCTTCGAGGGGCCGCTGGTCATCTACGTACGCCTTGACCTGGAACGATCCAACTTGGCCCTCGCCCGCCACCGCCTGCGGTCGGTCTCCAGCCAGCTGACGACGTGAGCCATGACCAAGCTCGACGCACTCCTGGCGGGGCTGGCGCACGAGCGCTCGACGGGCGCACTCCGGCTCGGCAGGAACGGCACGATCTTCCTCCATGACGGGCGCGTGACGTACATGGAGTGCGCCCAGACCCCGGGCGTCGAGCGCCTGCTCACGGCGAGGGGCCGCATGACGGAGGCGGCGCTGCGCGGGCTCCAGGCGGACGGCGGCTGCGCGCGGCTCCTGGAGGAGGGGCCGCTCACGCCCGGCGAGCTGCAGTTCGCGGTGCTGGGCGTGGTCCTGGACGCGGCCTTCTTCCTGCTGCCGATCAGCGGGGCGCGGCCCAAGTTCCGGCCGGGGGAGCAGCACTGGCTGGGCGGGCAGTGGTTCTTCGACGTGGCGGGGCTGGTGCGGGAGTGCGCGCGGCGGCGGGCGCACCTCGCCGAGATCTGGCCGTACGCGGACGTGGACATGCTGCCGGTGCGTCCGACGGCGTGGCTGCCGGGACAGGGGGTGACGCTGAGCCGGGTCCAGTGGGAGGTGATCGTCGGGGCCGACCACAAGGCCACGCCGCTGGAGCTGGCCAGGCAGCTCGGCCGGTCGGGGTACGCGGTGCTGCTCGCGGTCAGGAGGCTGGCCGCCGCGGGCCTGCTCGTCCCGCCCGACCTGGTCCCGGTCACCCCGCCGGAGGCGGCCCGTGCCACTTCGCCAGGCCCGGCCCGCGCCGCCCTGCCCGGTCCCGGTCGTACCGCCCCGGGGGACAAGCGGCAGAAGGCCGCCGAACCCTCCGAGGAGGCCGCCGGGCTGCCGAAGCGGGCGCGGCACCCCTACGGGGCCCCGCCCCACGACCCCGGGGCGGTGGCCCAGCCGATCGGCCCGCCCACCACGGGGGATCCGACCGATCTGGCACTGCTGATGCGGTTGAAGAAGGCGCTCGAGGAGCTGGCGTGAGGTTCCCCGTACTCAGGAGGAGGCCACCGGTGGAGCTGCGAAAAGAGGTTCTGGAGGAAATGACGCTCCTGCGCGAGCGCACGCCGGACGTGAGCGGAAGCGTCGCCTGCACCGTGGACGGCATTCAGATCGCCTGTGACCTCGAAGGAGACCGCGGCGAGCAGGCCGCGGCGCTGTCGGCGGCGCTGCTCGCGATGAGCAGGCGGATGTTGACCATGACCGGCCACGGCGCGCTGGAGGAGACGCTCATCTCGGGCAGCGCCGGCTTCGTGGCCTTCTACGCCGCCGGCCCCACCATCGTCCTCACAGTCCTGGCCAAGCCCGGCGCGAACGTCGGGCTGCTGCGGCTGGAGGGCAGGAAGACGGCCGCCGGAGTGGCCGCCGTCGCAGCACGCAAGCACTGAACCGTCCTAGACGGAAAGGAAGGACGCAATGGCAAGCATGGACGTCTCTCTCAAGGAGATGATGACGATCGACGGCGCGATCGGAGCGGCGATCGTCGATTACGGCAGCGGCATGGCCCTCGGCACCCTCGGCGGCTCCAAAGACCTGGACCTCCAAGTCGCCGCCGCGGGCAACACGGAGGTGGTCAAGGCCAAGCTCCGCACGATGGACTCGCTCGGTCTCAAGGAGAGCATCGAGGACGTCCTCATCACGCTGGGCGGCCAGTACCACATCATCCGGCCGATCACGGGGCGCGGGGGGAAGGGGCTGTTCCTCTACCTCGCGCTCGACCGTGCGCGCGCCAACCTGGCCCTGTCCCGGCACCAGCTCCGGGGCATCGAGGAGAAGCTGGAGGTCTGATCGGGACCCCGGGGTGGCCCGTCCCCGCCCGGCCGCGGGCCACCCACGGTATTGAAACAGGTTGCAGTTTGTTTCTAGGGTGAGGTCATGATCCTGGACCGATTCCGGATCGGCGGCGCCGCCGCCGTGGTGACCGGCGCGGGCCGGGGCATCGGCGCGGCCACCGCCGTCGCCCTCGCCCAGGCCGGCGCGGACGTCGCGATCTGCGCCCGTACGGAGGACCAGCTCCGGGCCGTCGCCGAGCAGGTGGAGCGGGCCGGCAGGCGGGTTCTGGCCGTCCCCGCCGACCTGACCCTCCCGGGGGCCGCCGAGGACCTCGCGGAGCGGGCCGCGGCCGCCTTCGGCCGCCTGGACGTGGTGGTCAACAACGTGGGCGGCGCGCTGCCCCGCGCCTTCCTCGACACGAAACGGAAGCATCTTGAGAACGCGTTCCAGTTCAACGTCGGTGTGGCGCACGAGCTGACCAGGGCCGCCGTCCCGCACCTGCTGAAGGCGGGTGGCGGCGCGGTCGTGAACGTCTCCTCCGCCGTGGGCCGCGTGGCGGGCCGCGGCTACCTGGCCTACGGCACCGCCAAGGCGGCCCTGGCGCACTACACCCGGCTGGCCGCGCTCGACCTGGCCCCCGCCGTCCGGGTCAACGCGGTCGCCGTCGGCGCCGTCGCCACCTCCGCGCTCGACATCGTCATGAACGACGAGGGCCTGCGCACCCGGATGGAGCAGGCCACGCCGCTGCGGCGGATCGGCGAGCCGGAGGACGTCGCGGCGGCCGTGCTCTACCTGGTCTCCCCGGCCGCCGCGTACGTGACGGGCAAGGTGCTCGAGGTGGACGGCGGGATCGACCGGCCCAACCTCGACCTGGGACTGCCCGACCTGTCGCTCTGAGGGGGGTGTCCGAAATGCCGTGACGGGCCTGCCACACTGGCATATATGGGACCTAGAACTGGCAGTGAGCTGGGGCGTTTCCTGCGGGCCCATCGCGCGCGAGTGACCCCCGCCGAGGCCGGTCTCACGGCCGGTCCCGGGCTGCGGCGGACTCCCGGGCTGCGCCGCGAGGAGCTGGCCACCCTGGCCGGGGTCAGCATCGACTACTACACGCGCCTGGAGCGCGGCAAGGAGACCCGCCCCAGCCCGTCCGTCGTCGACGCGCTCGCCCGCGCGCTCCTGCTGGACGAGCGCGAGCACGAGCACCTGCGCGACCTCGCCGCGTGCGCCGCCCGCCCCGCGCCCGAGCCGTCGCCCGCGCCCAGCCGGTCGGTGCAGCCCGGGATCAGGCTGCTCCTGGAGAGCCTGCGGCCCAACCCCGCGCACGTGGTCAGCCGCACCACGGACGTGCTCGCCTGCAACCCGAGCGGGCGGCGGCTGTTCGCCGGGATGGACAAGTGGCCGGTCGAGCAGCGGAACGTGGTCCGTTACGTCTTCCTGCACCCCGACGCCCCGGACCTGTTCGACGACTGGGACGAGCAGATCAGGGCCTGCGTCGGCCGCCTGCGCGCCCTGGCCGGCACCGAGCCGGACGCCCCCGACCTGGCCGAGCTGGTGGACGAGCTGCTGTCCAAGAGCCCGGAGTTCGCCCGCCTGTGGGAGCGCTACGACGTGCGGGCGCACACCCACGACCGCAAGACCTTCCACCACCCGGACGTCGGCGATCTCACCCTCGGCTACCAGTCCATGCAGCTGGAGGGCACCTCCGGCCACCGCCTGGTCGCCTACTACGCCGAACCCGGCACGCCCGACCACGACGCGATGGTCCTGCTCGACCTGGCCGCCTCCGTGCCTACAGCCGCGTCGTGACCCGGCGGAGCTTCCTGGGCACCCCGGGCGGGTACGGCTCGCGGGTGTGCAGCAGGGTCCCGTTGTCGGCGATCACGACGTCGCCGGCCTGCCAGCGGTGGGCGTACATGTGCCGGGGGTCGTAGAGCGCCCGGCGGATCCCCTCGATGATCCGCGCGGCGTCGTGCCCCTCCGGCGGGCTCGGCAGGGTGGTGGTGGTCGGGTTGATGATGACGACGCCCTCCGGGACGGGCTCGGAGAACCTCAGGGTCGGATGGCCGCGGCGCGGATGGGGGACGACGAGCGGCACCTCGCGCGTCACCACCTCGCCGCCGTCCGTGGGCCGTTCGTAGCGGAACGTCAGGCCCTCCCACAGGGCCCGCGTCTCCGGGCCGGCGTCGGCCAGGACCAGCGTCGTGTCGCAGAACAGCGTCGCCCCGCCCACGGCCGGGTCGGTGGCCAGCAGGCACTGGAAGATCTGCAGGTCCGGCGTGCTCTCGCCGTTCATGTAGAGGCCGTCCCAGTGGATGGGCATGAACCCCGTCTCGAAGAGGTGATCCTCCGGCTCGGCGTGCGCCTCCACGTGGAACGTCCGGCTGCCCTTCCAGGCCACCGGCTCGCCCAGCCGGCCGGCGAACTCCTCGAACTCCTCGTCGGTCGCGGCCCCCGTGAAGCCCCGCAGCACGACCAGGTGATGCTCGGCGACCAGGTCCAGGAGCCGGTCCGGCGGCAGGGCGTCGAGGCGCGCGCCGCCGCCCGGCAGCCGCGCGCCGAACGGCTCCTGCCGCCGGACGTCGATGGTCGGATCGGATGGCGATGAGATGGACGTTGAGATGGACGATGAGATGGACATGGGCACGCCCGCCTTCGGTGTTCGACACGTCTGGCGAGGCGATACCCCCTGCTCGCCGGGCTCGTTCACGCCAAGCCGAAGACTCGAACCAGACCTCACCAGTCATTTACGGACAGTGATATAGCGTTACGTTCGGCAATACTCCCTGGCCGGTGAGGAGTGCGATGAGTTCCGCGTCCGAGGTCGTCCCGCCGCTGGCCGTGGTGGTCTTCTCCGGCGGGCTGGACTCCACGGTGCTGGCGGCCCACTACCGCGCAACCCACCGCCTGCTGCTGATCTCGTTCGACTACGGCCAGCGCCACGGCCCGCGGGAGCTGGCGGCCGCCCGCGAGGTGGCGGCCCACCTGGAGGCCGAGCACCACACGATCACGGTGACCGGCCTCGGCCCCCTGCTGACCGGCTGCTCGCTCACCGACCGGGCGCGGGACGTGCCGACCCTCGTGCCCACCGGCGCCGCCCTGCGCTCCATCACGATCCCCAACCGCAACGCCTTCATCGCCGACATGGCCGTGGCCGTCGCGATGGCCCGCCGCGCCGACGTCGTGGCGCTCGGCATCCACCACACCTCGGAGGGCTATCCGATGCCCGACGGCAGGCCCGACTTCTTCGACGCCTACCGCGAGATGATCCGCCTCGGCGCCCGCGGATTCCACCTGCCCCGCGTCGAGACGCCCTTCCTCGGCCTGCTCAAGGAGGACGTCGTCTCCTACGGCCTGCGCCTGGACGCGCCGATGGACAAGAGCTGGACCTGCTACCTCGACGGCCCGCTCCAGTGCGGCGTGTGCCTGGCGTGCGTGTCACGCAGGGACGCCTTCAGGCTGAGCGGAGCGCCCGACCCGACCGTCTACGAAGGCGAGGCCAGTGATGGCGCATCAGATCTGTGTGCGACATAACTTCGAGACCGCGCACCGGCTCCCGCACCTGGCGGGCAAGTGCCTGAACCTGCACGGCCACTCGTGGTGGGCCGAGGTCACGGTGCGGGCGGCCCAGTTGAGTGACGAGCACACCGTGGTGGAGTTCGGCGCGTTCAAGAAGGCGCTGCGGGCCTTCGTCGACGACCACCTCGACCATGGCGCCATGCTGGGGATCGACGACCCGCTGGCCTCGCTGCTGGTGGCCCACGGCAGCAAGGTGTTTCTGTTCGGGGAGCACCCGTACGCCAAGGACCTGCCCTATCCCACGGTCGAGGCGGTGGCGGTGATGCTGGCCAGGGCCGCGCAGGGCCTGCTGGACGGCCTGCCGCAGGCCGCCGGCGCCGCCGTGGCCGGGGTGAAGGTGACCGAGACCCACGTCAACTCCGCGGAGTTCCTGCCGCGGGCCGGGGCGATGCCTGTCACCCTGCCGCCGGCCGCCGACCCGGTCAGAGGTGCGTGAACGTGGCCGTGGCGTCATCATGGTCGGGTACGCGCCAGAGCCCGCCGCGCCCATGGCGGCGGACCGGGCGGCGGCGCGCGAAAGTTGACGATGCGCGCGGGCCTATGGCATCCTGGGGCGGGAGCGAAGGTTGACAGCCTAAATAAGTGTTGTCATCCGTTTCCTTCTTCGTCTATGCTGCCATTCCGCGCTGCCTTTTGGCGCCTCATGTCCTGGTGACTTCCGGGGCGTTTGGCATGTGCGCGTTACGTCGCCGCTAGCTCCCGGAAGGACATCTGTTGGCAGCCTCGCGCAACGCCCCCTCCGTACCCGCCGGTCCCCATCGCGTGTCATTCTCGCGCATCCAGGAGCCCCTCGAAGTTCCCAATCTTCTCGCCCCGCAGACCGAGCCGTTCGACTGGCTGCTCGGAAACGAGAAGTGGAAGGCCCGGGTGGAGGCGGCTCGCCAGGCCGGGCGCAAGGACGTCCCGACTCAGTCGGGCCTCGAAGAGATCTTCGAGGAGATCAGTCCGATCGAGGACTTCTCGGGGACCATGTCCTTGTCGTTCCGCGACCACCGGTTCGAGCTGCCGAAGTACTCCGTGGAGGAGTGCAAGGACAAGGACATGACCTTCTCCGCCCCGATGTTCGTGACGGCGGAGTTCATCAATAACACCACCGGTGAGATCAAGAGCCAGACGGTGTTCATGGG